>NZ_JBXAPS010000006.1:0-24715 GCF_058806435.1 Leifsonia sp. GW821-FHT13C09
CCCCCCCCCCCCCCCCCCCCCCCCCCCCCCCCCCCCCCCCCCCCCCCCCCCCCCCCCCCCCCCCCCCCCCCGCTTCTGCGTCACTCGCTCAGGGCGCTCAGGTCGACGCGCTGCCCGATCTCGACGTCCTGAGTCGCGTCGTTTCCGGAGTCGGCCAGCTTCACGTCGGGCTCGATCATGTGCCGGGCGAAGAACTCCGTCAGCTCGGAGCGGGCGGTCAGTGGAAGGACGGCCGCGACGTACTGGTCGGGGCGGACGATCACGAGCGCGCCCGCCGTGCCGATGCCGCGGTCCCGGTGGATGTCGCGGCCGTGGCCCGCCGAGAAGATCTGGTTGAGATCGTGGAGGCCGTACGGCACCTTGGCCGGCTTGAAGGCCGCGGGAACGGCGCCGGGCTCGACCTCCGTGTAGTCCTGCTGGTAGATGACCTTGGTGTCGAAGACGGCGTCGTCGTCGCCTCCGGCGGGCGTGTACCGCACGCGGGGCGAGGCCGGGGCGGTGGCCCACCATTCGGCGAAGTCGGCGGTCGGCGTCCCGCTGAGCGCGGGGGCCGCGTCGTCGGCGAAGACGTAGACGCGCCAGCGGCCGTCCGCCTCGTGGAAGTGGCCCAGGTGCCGCCAGCGGTTGTCCGCGCGCCGGATGACCTCGGCGGACTTGAAACGCTTGCCGACGGGGAAGCCGGGCGCGATCTCCTGGTGCTCGGTGCCGAGGGTGATGAGCGACTCCGCGTAGTGGGTCATGAAGCCGGCGGGGAACTCCATCGTCTTCACGTACCAGTTCTCCAGCTCGGAGGGGTCCTCCCAGTCGTCGACGGGTCGCGCCATCATGCTCGACCACTCCTTGTCGAAGTCGATGAGGTTCTGCGCGACGACCTTGCGCTCCGCCGCGTAGGTGTCCAGCAGTTCCTCGGGAGCGCGGCCCTCGAGCACGGCCGCGAGCTTCCAGCCCAGGTTGAAGCCGTCCTGGATGGACACGTTCATGCCCTGCCCGGCCTTGGCCGAGTGAGTGTGGCAGGCGTCACCCATGATGAAGGCGTGCGGGTGACGCGTTCCGCTGAGCTCGGCCGGCACGTCGTCGAACCCGTCGGTGATGCGGTGCGCGACCTCGTAGACCGACCACCAGGTGACGGCCTTCACGTCGAGCGTGTAGGGGTGCAGGATGCGGTTGGCCTTGGCGATCATCGCCTCGATCGGAGTCGCACGCACTGCGCCGGGGTTCGCCTCGTCGACCTCTCCCAGATCCACGTACATGCGCGCCAGGTAGCCGCCCTCGCGCGGGATGAGCAGGATGTTGCCCGCGTCGTGCGACTGGATCGAGCACTTGACCTGGATGTCGGGGAAGTCGGTGTTGGCCAGGATGTCCATCACGCCCCAGGCGTGCATCGACGCGTCGCCGTGCAGGCGGTGGCCGAGCGCGGTGCGGACGCTGCTGCGGGCGCCGTCGCCGCCGACCAGGTACTTCGCCCGCACGATGCGCTCCTCGCCGGAGCGCGGTCCGTGGCAGTAACGGATCCGCGCGCTCACCGGGTACTCGGCGTCCGCGTCGATCTCGCAGTCCACGAACTCGATGCCGTAGTCGGGCACGATCCGTCCCGGCGCGCGCTCGGCGTCGCGCAGGAAGTAGTCGAGGATGCGCGACTGGTTGACGTAGATGTGCGGGAACTCGCTGATCCCGGTCGCGTCGTCGGGCGCCCGGGACGCCCGCACGATCCGGGACGGCTCGGCGGGGTCCGGCTTCCAGAAGCACATCTCGACGTTCCGGTACGCTTCCTCGACCACCTCGCCGGCGAAGCCGAACGCCTGGAAGGTCTCCACGGAGCGCGCCTGGATGCCGTCCGCCTGGCCGACCTCCAGCCGCCCGGGGCGTTTCTCGATGGCCCGCGCGTTGATGGACGGGAAGCGCGACAGCTGGGCGGTGACCACGGCCGCCGCAGGGCCGGTTCCCACGACGAGTACGTCCAGCTCATCCGGTACGTCGAGAGGGCGCTCGACGCCGTACCCCGCAGCCGGCTTGATCCGCGGATCGCCGGACTGGTAACCGCGGTAGTGGATCTGCACGTTATTCCTCCTTGAACAACGATCCGGCTATTCTCTATAATCGAGACAGGGATCTAATAATAGCTACAAGGATACTCTGCCGTTCCTTGCCGGACAAGACGGAGGCCCCGATGCCGGATTCGACTGCAACGAGTGCTTCGCAGACTCTGGCGCGCGGCCTGACCGTCCTGGAGCTCATCGGTGACGCCGAGACGCCGGTGACCGTCGCGCAGCTGGCCACGCAGATGGGGTTGCACCGCTCGATGGTGTACCGGCTCGTCCGAACCCTCGAACTGCACGGCTTCGTCGTCCGGACGGCGGCCGGCGAACTTCGGCTCGGCGTCCGCTTGGCCTCGCTCGCTCGAAACGTCGCCCGCGGCCTGCAGGCTGCCGCGGCGCCGGTGCTCTCCGAGTTGGCGAACGACCTGCGCATGACCGCTTTCGTGGTCGCCTTCGACGGCGAGGCCGCGGTGACGCTCTCGACGGCGGAGCCACGTGGAGTCGACGCGACCGTCGCGCAACGTCCGGGAAGCCGGCACTCGGTCGATCGCGGCGCCCCCGGCCGTGTCATCCGCTCGCAGCTCGAACCGTCCGCCTTCCCGCCGAAAGAGTACGAAGTCAGCAGCGACGAGATCATCCCCGGCCTCTCCTCCGTGGCGGTTCCGCTGCGACTGCCGGACGGGTCGCCGTCGTCGCTCGCCGTCGTCTACATCACCGGTGAGCAAGACGTGGAACTGATCGCGGCAGCCCTCGCGGCCGCCGCGTCGAGAATCGCGGGCGCACTCCTCTGAGGCCGGCTCATCCGTGCAGGATCGCCACACCGGCGCCCGCGTTGCGCACGGACATCACGAGATACACGGCCTCATCGGTGATCTCCAGAGTCGCCCTGCCGCCCAGCACGGTCAGCCACCGGCCGTCCATGAACCGGACCTTCTGGGGAGGGTCGGACCAGTTCGACGGAAGCAGGATGGGGCGGATCCCTTCGAGGAGTGCGCGCTCGGCGACCCGGGCGGAGCGGTTGGCGGACCGGGTCGAGGCGAACGTCGCGACCGCCAGCGCCGTGGTCCCGACAGCGGTGCCGAGGTCGGCGAGCAGAACCCAATCGAACACAGGCGACATTCAACGCCCGCGCGGGCTCCAGCGGTAGAGGCCGCGTCGTCCGCCGCCGGGACGACGGTCAGGACGGCGACGCATCCGCGGTCAGAACCCGGAGCGCGTCGAGCAGTGCCGCGCGACGATCCTCGTCGAGCGGCGCGAAGAGCTCGTCCAGCACCCCGGACGCCACCCGGTGGCCCTCCTGGAGGGCGGCGCGTCCCTCGTCGGTGAGCGCGTGCTCGATCCGTCGTCCGCGGCCCGCCGACCGGATGATGAGACCGCGTGCGACGAGCCGGTTCGCCAGGGTGCCGAACGACTGGTCGCTCTGGAAGGTCGCGGCGGCGAGGTCGTGGCCGGACGCGTGCGGCATCCGGTCGATGGCGCGCAGCGCGTCCCACTGCACAAGGGTGATGCCGACGTCCTGCAGGGCGGCATCCATCGTCCGGTGGTTCCGGTACTGCGCGCGCTTGATCGTCTGGCCGAGCACTTCCAGGTTCGTCGTCACGGTGCTATCGTATCAACATCATTAAATAAACATGTTGATTCAGGAGCGAGGAAGATGATCTTCGACGATGTGCCGGTCCTCCAAGCCGGCGACCCCGCGTCGCGAACGGCGCTCGTGCTTCACGGCGGCGGCGGACCGCAGACGGTCGCTCCCCTCGTGGGGCACCTCGGTGCGACCATGCACGCGCTCGCGCCGACCCATCCCGGATGGGACGGGGCGCCACTGCACGCCTCCGTCGCCTCGGTCGCGGACCTCGCGGCCCACTACCTCGACCTCCTGTCCGCCGGCGGTGAGCGCGATGTCGTGCTCGTCGGTTCCTCGATCGGCGGGTGGATCGCGCTCGAAATGGCGCTGCAGGCCGCGGCGGATGCGCGCTACGCCGGCCTCATCGGAGCTGTGGTCGACATCGACGGCGTCGGGGCGGTCGTCGAGGGCGAGCCGATCGCGGATTTCTTCGCCCTCGACGCCCGCGGCCTCGCCGAGGCCGCCTGGTACGACCCCGACCGCGGCTACCGGGACCCGGCCTCCCTGACCGACGCGCAGCGTGCCGCCCAGGAGGCGAACGGCCGCACGATGGCGGCCATCGCCGGTGCCGGGATGAGCGACCCCGAGCTGCTCGGCCGGCTCGGCGACGTTGAGGCGCCGACCCTGGTGGTGTGGGGCGAAAGCGACCGGATCGCCACACCGGACTACGGACGGGCGGTCGCTCGTGCGATTCCCGGCGCGCGGTTCATGGAGATCCCCGAGGCCGGGCACCTCCCGCACCTGGAGGCGCCGGACGCGACCTGGGCGGCGATCGACCCGTTCCTTGCCGGGCCCCGATCCGCTGCCCGGTCGGGATCCGTCCGAGCGGGGAAATAAGTACGCCACGCGCGGCGGATCGGCTAGCCCGCCCCTCCCGTGCGGAGGCCCGGCGTGACGAGTCGCCACAGCGCCTCCGGCTCCGCGTCGACCTGGTCTTCCGTCCCGGAGTCGGTCGTGCGGTGCCTAACCCGCGCGGCCACGGGGCTGTGACGTCACGCCGTCTCCAGCACCCGCAACGGCGCGCGCTCTTCCGCTTCGATGATCAGCCCGCGCGAACTCTCCGCGGAGTCCGCAAGCTGGGCGAGCCAGTCCCGGTTGAGGGCCGGGGTGCGGGAGCCGTCGAAGTGGAAGCGCAGGTTGCTGGACGGGTGCAGCCAGATGCTGGTGCGTCCGCCGCCCACCTCGTCCAAGTCTCTCCACGACATGGCGAAGCTCTGGCCGTGCCGGAGTTTGTTGACGATGACGATGTGCAGGTGCGCGAGAGTCCGGTCTTCGAACTGGTACTCGTGGTTCTCGTAGCTGAGGTAGCCCATGATGTTTCCCTCCTCGGTTTGTCCGGAAGGGGGCAAAGAATCGGTTGCCAAGCGAGGCTTCACGTCAACCGGAGGGTGTCTCCCCAGTCTGACCCAGGTCACCTGGGAAAGCGACGGGACGGAGCCGATTGTCAGGCATGCAGGACGGCCCGGTCGACGACCGCGAACTGTTCGGCCGCCTCGGCGGCGGCCTCCGCCTCGGCGAGTTCGAAGAAGACGCCGAGCACCTCGGGGGTGATCTCGTGCGGCACCACTACTGCGTAAACCGGGACTTCCACCCCTTCAGCGTCCTCTCATAGAGATGCTGCGCAGCCGGTTGACAGACGCCCCGGAGAGGGCAGGGGGCTCCTCAGGCACGCCGGTACCGCTGCGCCGCCGGGCAGTCGAACGGGTCGCGCGCGGCGAGTCCGACCCGGTTGAGGTAACGGATGACGATCCGGTACGAGTTCACGAGGCCCGTCTCCGTGTAGGGGATGTCGTGGGCCGCGCAGTGCTCCCGGACGAGTTCGCGGGCGCGGCGCAGGTGCGGCCGGGGCATGCTGGGGAAGAGGTGGTGCTCGATCTGGTGGTTGAGGCCGCCCATGAAGACGCTCATCGTCCAGCCGCCGCGGATGTTGCGGGAGGTCAGCACCTGCTTGTTCAGGAAGTCGACCCGGGCGCCGGCGGGCAGCAGCGGCATGCCCTTGTGATTGGGTGCGAAGGACGCGCCCATATAGACGCCGAACACCGCGAGCTGCACCCCGAGGAACGCGAACGCCATCCCGACGGGGAGCATCAGGAACACGATGGTGACGAAGATCGAGAGCCGGAGCCCGATGGCGACCAACTCGCTGCGACGGCGCTCGACGGGTCCGCGCGCGAGCAGCGACCGGATCGAGGTGACATGGAGGTTGATCCCCTCCAGCAGGAGCAGCGGGAAGAACAGGTAGCCCTGCCGGCGCGTGATCGCGGCGAGCAGCCCGCGCTGGCGGGCGGCGTCCTCCACCGTGAACGAGATCGTGTCGAACGCGATGTCGGGGTCTTTGCCCTCGGTGTTCGGGTTCGCGTGGTGGCGCGTGTGCTTGGTCATCCACCACTGGTAGCTCATACCGACCAGCCAGGTCGCGATGAGCCGGCCGGCGCGGTCGTTGGTCGGGCCGGAGGCGAACACCTGGCGGTGGGAGGCCTCGTGACCCAGGAACGCGAACTGGGTGAAGATCAGGCCGAGCGCGGCGGCGATGAGGAGCTGGAACCAGGAGTCCCCGAGCAGCACGAAACCGGCTGCCGCGCCGAGGAGGCCGGCGGTGAGCACGGCGAACATGGCGATGTAGAAGCCGCGCCGGCGTTCGAGGAGGCCCTCGCTGCGGACGCGCCCGAGCAGCTCGTTGTACGTGCTGGTGACCGGAGCGCGGGTCTCCGACCGGGGCCGGGTCTTCAGCACAGGCCCGAGAGTGGATGCGGTCATACTTCCTCCGCTGTGTCGTGACGACTTCCCAGCCGAGGGTGTGGGCGGATGCCCGAGATGTCGCAAGCGTAGGCGCGCAGGCTGAGTGTTCGTCGGTGCCCCGCTGTGGAAACGGTGCCCGGTCTCGCGACCGGGCACCGCACCGATCAGGCCTGGCGGATGTTCGCGGCCTGGGGACCCTTGGGGCCCTGAGCGAGGTCGTATTCGACCTTCTGGTTCTCGTCGAGGTTGCGGTAGCCGCCGTTGGAGGCGATCTCGCTGTAGTGGGCGAAGACGTCGGCGCTGCCGTCATCCGGGGCGATGAAGCCGTAGCCCTTTTCCGAGTTGAACCATTTGACGGTGCCAGTGGGCATCTTTTCTTCCTTCATTATTCTTTGAGAGCCGTGAGGACGGCTCCGGTCGCCGCGCCCGAATCGGCGCGGACGGTGGTGGGCGCCGCGGCGGACGCGGTGCGGTGGGGTGCGCCGGAGGAGGGTCTCCGCCTCGGCGAGCGTCGGCGTCACGCCGACGGCGTGCGAACGGCTGTCGAGCACCCGGAAACGTCCGTCGTGGAGTTCCGCGATGCCGGCGTACTCGTCGTATGCGGTGGCGACCCAGACGGTGTCGTCGGCTTGGCGCCAGGTGAGTGCGGCCGGGGGCCGCGGAGTGCTGATGATAGTGAGTCCTTTCGCCTCGAAGGAGGCGGGGATGATGCCGCGGGCGACGATGCTGCGGACGAGAAGATCGGTGTTGGTCGTCAGTGCTTTCTGCGCGCCTGGTGAGAGTTCGGAAAAAGGCGGCCCCGCACGCGACACCCGGATGGGAAGGACCGGTTTCTGAATGCGGGACCGTCTCGGTCACACGATCGGAAACGCGTGATCACGTCCGACGGACGGGACGAATCCCCCGGGTCGAACTCCGACCACCATACACGGCGAACCCGGGAGTGCAGCCGAATATTTCGGGCTGCACGCGCGAACGGCCCGCGCAAGCGCTGGTAATCGAGCGCCGCGCGCGTACCGTTTCGTTCAATCGTGAGGGGAGGCGGCGCGGCGTGCTCGTTCTCTTCAGGGTCGACGGCATCCTCTACCGCCCGGTCGCGGAGGTGGGGACCAGCAAGGCCGCGATCGTGGCGGCCGCGCGTGCGGGCGGCGCGTTCGTGCCGTTCCTCTCTCCCAACGGAGTCAGCGAAGTCTTCGTCACGGCCAGCAGTGCGATCCGGATCGAGGTCGTCGAGGAGGAAGCAGACGACGAGCCGTTCCCGGACCAGCACGACGGTTCCGCATTCGGCCTCGGCGATCTGTGACAGCCGGGGTGCCGGCTTTCGGACGCTACCGTCGTGGCTCCGTTCGAGGTTCGCGACGTCGTCGCGCGCTCGGCCGGTACAGGAGCCGGGTGAGCGCGGTGAGGGCGATGGAGCAGAGCGGGCCGATGAGCGCGAGCGCGAGGGCGAAGAGGATGCGCTGGGCGACGGGCGCGCTGCCGGTGTTGGCCGTGTAGAGGAAGACGGCCGAGAGGAGGTAGCCGTAGACGCCCGATGCCAGGAGAGCGGTGAGCCGGTCGGTGGCGAGGAAGCCGATCGCGACCGCGACGATGGCCCAGAGGATCAGATTCCAGGCTGACCCGCCGAACAGGATTCGGCCGCTGAGGGCTCCGAGTCCGATTCCGACCGCACCGCTGAGGACGACGGTGAGTGTCCGGGTCATGCTGCGGACGTCCGGACCGGTCGGATCGTGACGAGGAACCGGGCGAGGAAGACGATCCCGAAGATCACCGCCACGGCCCCATCTGTATAAAGCACGCCTTGGCCCCAGGCGACACGCGAGACGCCGTGGGCGGCGCCCGCGGCGAGCAGCGCGAGGCCGGCGCCGAGGAACGCGGTCGCGCCGATCGCGGTGACCACGGAGCGCGGCAGGCGCGCCGTGGCGCGGAGCGGACGCCGCCGGGTCAGTCGCATAGCGGCCAGGATGACGCCTGCGACGATCAGCCCGATCACGGCGGCCGCGAGGATGAAGAGGAAGGAGTCGTCGGAGCTCTCCAGTGCGGCCGCGGTGCCGCAGGTGGTCGCGCCGGGCTGGACGGCGAGCCAGTGCGCGCACTGCGCTGCGGTGAACCGATAGCCGGCGGGGGCGCCGTAGACCCACTGCGTCGAGGTCACCAGCGCCAGCGCCCGCGCGAGCAGGGTGGCCAGGCCGATCGCGGCGAAGCCGTAGACGGCGAGCTGCGCGGCCGCCCGGACGCACGCGGTGACCAGCTCGGCCGGTCGGCGGTGGTTGGCGGCGCGTGCGATCGTCGGGGAATCGCCGAAGGCGTCGATCGCCGCGATCTGCGCGGCGTCGGCGTCCATGCCGCCGCGCTGGTATGCGTCCGCGGAGTCGCGCAGATGCGTCTCGGCCTCGGTGAGCATCCGCCGGCGCTCGGCCGGGGTGCCCTCCAGCCGGTCGAGCATGTCGTCGAGGTAGGCGTCGATGCGATCACTGGTCATGCGGATGCTCCCAACACTCGGTTCATGCCGCTGGCGAAGCGCTGCCAGTCGGCGGCCTGCTGATCCCGGGCCTCCCGCCCCGCGCCGCTGAGCTCGTAGACGCGGCGCCGCCTGCCGCCGACGACCTCCCACGAGCTCGTGATGAGTCCGCGGGACTCGAGCCCGTGCAGCGCCGGGTAGACCGTGCCCTCGGCGAGCACGAATTCGCCGTCGCTGCGTTCCCGGATGCTCGCCGTGAGCTCGTAGCCGTGCGCCGGGCCGGCGGCGAGAGCGGCGAGCAGCAGGAGGTCGAGATTCCCCTTGATTCGATCGTGCCCCATACCTAGAAATTCTAGGCATGGGAGTTCTAGGTATCAAGAGCCGGACGAGGTAGAGTTCCGTCCCCGAGGCGAAGGAGCGTCATGACCGAGAACCGCACCCAGCCGTCGCCGGGCGGACCGCTGGCTCGGCCACCTCTCTGGTGGAACGTTCTTCGCATCGCTGGCGGTCTTCATCACGGTCGCGGGGCGGTCGTGAGGTATCCGGAGCCGACGTCGCGGCGCGCTCCTGCCGACGCGGCACTCACCCGCCGCCGTGGAACGCGACCACCCCCGACTCCGTCCCCACCAGCAGCAGCCCGAGCCCGGCACTCGGGCTCACGAAGTGCGGCACCGAGTCGCCGGCGGCTCGCCGCTGCAGGAGCGCGCCGCTCGCGGCGTCGAACTGGCTGACTGCGCCGCCCGGGTACTGGACCGCCCAGACGGTCCCACCGATCACAATCGGCGCTCCGTTCGCACCCGGGAGCCGCCGGCCCCGCTGGCCGGAGGCGAGGTCCACCGTCTGGATGCCGCCGCCGCTGCACGGGACGAACAGCCGGTTCGTCGTCTGGTCGTAGGCGGCGCCCCCGTCGGGGTCGCTGCCGCAGATCCCGCTGATGCTCGTCACTTGCGACAGGTCGGACTGGCGGAGGACGAATCCGACGTTCGTCTTCCCGGCGACGAACAGCAGGCCCCCGGGCAGGAGCACCGGGTTGCCCGTCCCCAGGTCGTCGTCGGCTCCCGCGCCCTGGTCCTTGAATGCGGCGAGCGGCTTCAGGTCGGGGGACAGCTTGACCACGCTCTCCGCATACTGGATGGGATCGGGTCCGCCCGCGGGCGGGTCCGGGTTGGAGTTGCCCGTCGACACGTAGAGGTCTCCCGCGGCGTCGACCGCCGGAGCTCCGCCGCCCTGCCAGATCGCGCCGCCCTGGCCGTCCGGCGCCGCCTCGAACGAGACGAGCGCGGGAGCGCCGGTCTCGTTCACGCCGACGACCCAGCCGTGATAGGCCCCGCAGTCGCCGTAGTTGCCGCCATAGGAGACGTAGACCCGCCCGTTCGCGACCGTGAGCGACGCCCGCTGGAGCAGGTGGACGGGGTTCTCGCCCGCCGGGAGCGGCGGGTCGACGACCTCGGAGAGCACCACCTGTCCCGTGGCGACGCTGAAGCCCTCCAGCCGGTGCTGCACGGCGCCGCCGCCGGTGCTCACCTCGCCGACGACGTACACGGTCCCCGTGGCGGGGTCCACGGCCGGGGTGCTGGTGATCCCGAGCGGGTCGATGTCGCCGCAGCCCGCGGCCGAGCCGACGTCGGTGAGCGGCGCGCCGAGGGAGGCCGACCAGGCGACGTTCCCGGTGGCCGGGTCGAGCGCGACCACCCGGTTCGTCTCCGTCGCCGCGATCACCCGGCCGCCCGCGACGACGGGCTGGCCGAACACCGCGCCGCCGAGGTCCGCCGACCAGGCGCGCGTGAGCGAGGCGAGCGACGCTCCGGCGATCACCGCCCCGGTGCGCGCCGGGCCGGCGTGGTACGACGACCACGACGTGATCCCGGGCACCGGCACGGCGACCGGGGTGGACGACGTCGACGGCGTCGGGCGGGTCGGCGACGGGGTGCTCGTCGCGCGCGAACTCGCGGGGGACGGAGGCCCCGACGCTGTGCAGGCCGAGAGCAGCAGCACGCTCCCCAGCGCGGCCGCTCCGAGGCGGGCGCGCGTGCGGCCGATGGACCTCCGCGTCGCGCGGTGCATGGCGACAGCGTATGCCTCGTGGAATTCTCCCGCGCCCCATCGGTTGCACCCGGCATGACGAACGTAGGAATCATCGGAGCAGGACATATCGGCCAGGCGCTGGCGCGCACCTTCATCCAGCGCGGCTACACGGTCACGATCGCGAACTCGCGCGGGCCGGAGACGCTCGCGGAGCTGGTCGCCGAGCTGGGCCCCTCGGCCACGGCGGCGACCGCGGCGGAGGCCGGTGCGGCCGGCGACTTCGCGGTGGTGACCGTCCCGCTGCACCGCTACCGCGACGTGCCCGTGGAGCCGCTGGCCGGCAAGGTCGTGATCGACACCAACAACTACTACTTCGAGCGGGACGGCCACATCGCCGAGCTCGACGACGGGACCGCGACCACCTCGGGCCTCCTGCAGGCGCACCTCCCGGAGTCGCGCGTGGCGAAGGGCTTCAACCACATCATGGCGCGGGACATCGCGACCACCGGGTCGCCGGCGGGCAGCGAGAACCGCCGCGCGCTCGCCACAGCGAGCGACCACAACGACGCCGCGGCGCTCGTGACCTCGATCTACGACGAGTTCGGCTTCGACACCGTCCACCTCGGCCCGCTCTCGGAGAGCTGGCGCGTGGAGCGCGACCGCCCCGCCTACGTGGTGCGGCAGAACCGCGAGGAGCTCGAGGCCAACGCCGCCCGGGCGCCGCGCACGGTCTGAGCCCCGAGCGACCCTCCATCGCGCTCCGTCGGCGCGACGAGAACCCCTTGGTCGATCGGATGCCGCGCCCTACGGTGGGTCACGTGAGCATCGGAAGCAGCACGATCGAGGGTGAACGTCGCGAGTTCGACCACCGGCTCGCGGTGGAGGGGGAGCGTCTGCGCCGCCTCCTCGGCGCGATCTACGGCGACCATCCGGGCCTGCCGGAGGCGCTGGCGAGCACGCTGGAGCTCGTCGGGACGTCCTGGCGGGAGCGCTCCGCCGAGCTCAAGGACCTCGACCGCCGGCGCTCCGAGCAGCCGGACTGGTTCCAGTCCAACGCGATGCTCGGCGGTGTCTGCTACGCCGACCTCTACGCCGGCGGCGTTCCGGGGCTCCAGGAGCGGATCCCCTACTTCCGGGACCTCGGGCTGAACTACCTGCACGTGATGCCGCCGTTCCTCACTCCCGAGGGCAACTCGGACGGCGGCTACGCGGTCTCCAGCTACCGGGACCTGAACCCGCGGCTCGGCACCATCGACGACCTGCGTGGGCTGGGCGAGGCGCTGAGGGCGAACGGCATCTCGCTCGCCGTCGACTTCGTCTTCAACCACACCGCCAGCAACCACGAGTGGGCCCGTCGCGCGACCGCGGGCGACCCGGTCTACCGGGACTACTACTGGATGTTCGACTCGCGCGAGCAGCCGGACCGGTTCGAGGAGACCACACGGGAGATCTTCCCGGACGACCACCCGGGGTCCTTCGTGCAGCTCGCGGACGGCACCTGGGTGTGGGCGTCGTTCCACTCGTTCCAGTGGGACCTCAACTACTCCAACCCGGCGGTGTTCCGGGCGATGGCGGGGGAGATGCTCTTCCTCGCCAACCTCGGCGTCGAGGTGCTGCGGATGGACGCGGTCCCGTTCATCTGGAAGCAGCTCGGCACCTCCAGCGAGAACCTGCCGCAGGCGCACCTGCTGCTGCAGGCGTTCAACGCCGTCTGCCGGATCGCCGCGCCGGCGATGGTCTTCCTCTCGGAGGCGATCGTGCACCCGGACGATGTGCTCTCGTACGTGCGCCCGGACGAATGCCAGCTCAGCTACAACCCGCTGCAGATGGCGCTGACCTGGGAGGCGATGGCGACCCGCGACGTGCGGATGCTCCAGAGCGCGCTGGCCGAGCGGCACCGGACTCCGGACGGGACCGCGTGGGTCAACTATGTGCGCAGCCACGACGACATCGGCTGGACGTTCGCGGACGAGGACGCCGCGCGGCTCGGCATCGACCCGTACGGCCACCGCCGGTTCCTCAACGACTACTACACGGGCCGCTTCGAGGGCAGTTTCGCGCGCGGCGCCGCCTTCCAGTTCAACCCGAAGACAGGGGACAGCCGGGTCGCCGGGACGACCGCCTCGCTGGCCGGGTACGAGTCGGGCGACGCGGGCGGACCGGGCCGGGTGCTGCTGGCGTACTCCCTCGCGCTGTCGACGGGCGGGATCCCGCTGATCTACCTGGGCGACGAGGTCGGCCAGCTCAACGACTACGCGCAGCTGGAGGTCGAGGGGCGGTCGGACGACTCCCGGTGGGTCGGCCGGCCGGCCTATCCGTCGCAGCTGTATGCGGAGCGAACGGACGCCTCGACGCCGGCCGGAGGGCTGTACGCGCGGATGAGATGGCTCATCGAGCTCCGCCGCCGGAACAGTCAGTTCGGCGGCGGCGACCTCAGTGCGCTGGATACCGGGAATCCGAAGGTCCTGGGATACCTCCGCCCGGGAGAGGGAGACAGGTCGCTCCTGGTGCTGGCGAACTTCGGCGACGACCCGGAGCGCGTCGAAGCGTGGGCGCTCGCCGGACAGGGTGCGCGGTGGACGGATCTCGTGACGGGAGAGGGCTACGACCTCCGGGAGGGCCTGACCCTCGGCGCGCACGGGTTCGTGTGGCTGGTCCCCGAGGCGGTCCCGGCGGCTCAGTGAGCGGGCGGCGTCACCCAGCCGTCCGGATCCGCACCTCCCGCTCCATCCGCTTCTCGTGCCGCGCGCGGCCCTTCAGCGCTTCGGCCTCGCGGCTCTTCGGCGGAGCGTTGGTGACGAGCTGGTCGAGCATGCGGCGGGTGGCCGCGGCGATCTCGTCGATCGCCTGGTCGAAGGCGGCCGAATTCGCGCGGGAGGGGCGCGTGGAGCCGCTCACCTTGCGGACGAACTGGAGGGCGGCCTCCCGGACCTCGTCGTCCGTCGTCGGCGGTTCGAAGTTGTGGAGGCAGCGGATGTTCCGGCACATGCCGCGACGATACCGCCATTCAATCCCGGGCGTTCTGCCTCTTCTCAGGTTGAATGGCGGAAGATTTCACGGTTACCCCCACAGCACGATAGGAATCACCCCATGAGCTCGCTCCGCGATCACATCGAGCGCACCCTTCCTGAGACCGACCTCAGCATCGCCGCCGAGGTCGACGGCCTCACGAACACCGGCGCCATCACGCTTCCTCAGCACTGACAGCACTGACGGCGTCCGCGAGGCCGTAGCCTCCGGGCGTCAGCCCTCGGCGACGCGGCGGAGGAACGTCGTGACGTGCTCCCGCAGCACGTCCATGCGCTGGAGGCGGGCGGCCTCCACGTCGAAGCCGACGTAGGCGAGCGGCGGCCGCTTGCGCACGTTCGCCGAGCACTCGAAGCCCGCGCAGACGAGCGTGCCCAGCGTGTTGCCGTTGCGGCCCGCGGCGCCCGCGCGCTTGGCGATGAAGAAGACGACCTCGTTGGGCAGGTGCACGTCCTCGCACCACGAGCACTGCGGACGGCTGCGGACGCCGCCGTCCGCCTTCCGCAGCAGGACGCCGACGAGCTCGCCGTCGACCTCCGCGATCACGTAGCCCTGGTTCGGGTTCTTGCGGTCACGCCAGCCGAGGTAGTCGAGGTCGTCCCAGCGCGTGTTCGCCAGGTCGGGGAGGGTGAGCTCCTTGCGCTCGCGCTGGGAGGCGTTGACGAAGGAGGAGCGGAGCTGCTGCTCGTTCAGGGGAAGCATGGCTGGATGTCCTGTCTGTTCTGCGGACCGCGCGACGCCGGGACGGCGACGGATCCGGCGTGATGGGTGCTCGCGAGGCCGGCGCGGAAGGGCCGGGCCGGGGCGCGAAGGCGCGCCCGAGGGGAGCGGGAGCGCGCCGAAGAAGGCGCGCGGGATCACGGGAAGAGAGGCAGGGCTATCTCACGCCGGCGGGGAGAACGCCGACGACCTCCAGACGCCCGACGGGCGGAGACGCGATGAGCCGAAACACCCGGGTAGTCTACGACACGCCCGGGGTGCGGGTTCGACCGCTACGCCCGGGACGTGTTCCCGATCCCGTACGACGCGAAGAACGTCCCGCCGTACAGCGCCGCCGCGGCGAGGAATCCGACCGCCATCACATACGACGCCCACTCGCTTCCGGAGGCCATGGTGCCGACGCCCGCGAGGAACGTGATCACGATGACGACGAGACCCCAGAGGGCCAAGCGCCGGCCGACACCGGCCTTGCGTGCGGCGAGGAGCACCCGGATGCTGACCGCGACCAGGCCGATCGCGACCAGGATGTGCAGGATGACGAGGATCGTGTCCACGACGGCCGCGAACGTGCCTTTCGGATCGCCGATGAGGTTGACGGCCATCCCGAGCAGGAATTGGAGGGCCAGAGCGGAGAGCGCCTCCCGCGAGCGACGGCGCAGGGTGTCGGTCGGGCTCGGGGTGGGGCGCGGTGCGGCGGATTCGGACATGGTCTCCCTGTCTCGACGTGCGGCTCGGACGGGACCATTCTGCTCCCGCGGGCGTGCGCAGGCATAGGGCGCGCGGGAGCGGCCGCGGTGAACCGACACGGCATGCGGCCGCCCGTAGAAGCGCGGCGTCCGCGGCGTACAGTACGTACCGTGCCGACAGACGCCTCCGAATGGTTCCTGAGCCGAGCCGAGCGGGGCAATTCGGCGTCCGCCGTGCAGGCCGGCCCCTCCGGGTCCGGGTCCTGGTCGGATGGCAACCTGGTGCGGCCGCTCGTCCACGGCGCGACCTACTTCGCGCGGCTGCACGAGGAGCTGTCGGCGCTGGAGCCCGGCGACCGGGTGTTCTTCACCGACTGGCGCGGTGACAAGGACGAACTGCTGCTGCCGGGCGGCCCGACGATCGGGGAGCTGCTGGCGGACATCGCGCGAGCGGGCGTCGAAGTGCGCGGCCTGGTGTGGCGTTCCCACGGGGAGCGCATCCGCGGACGGATGAGCGGTCTGTCGAACGCACTGCTGGGCCGCGAGATCAACGACGCCGGGGGCGAGGTGCTGCTCGACCAGCGGGTGCGTGCCTTCGGGTCGCACCATCAGAAGCTGTTCGTCATCCGGCACACGCACGACCCGGCGCGCGACATCGCGTTCGTCGGCGGGCTCGACCTCTGCCACAGCCGCCGGGACGACATCCGGCACGCCGGGGACCCCCAAGCGCTGGAGATCGACCCGCGTTACGGCGAACGTCCGCCCTGGCACGACGCCGCACTCGAACTGCGCGGGCCCGTCGTGGGTGACCTGCTGGACACGTTCGCCGAACGCTGGAACGATCCGCACCCGCTGGACCATCGCAACCCGTACCGGATGCTCGTGCAGCGTCTTGCCGACATGCCACGGCATCCGAAACCGCTCCCCGAGGCGGCCCCGCCGCCCCCGGCGGCAGGTGAGCTCGCCGTGCAGGTGCTGCGGACGTACGCACCGAAACGGCCGCCGTTCCCGTTCGCTCCGAAGGGGGAGCGCAGCATCGCGCGCGCTTATCTCAAGGCTTTCGCGCGTGCACGCTCCTTCATCTACATCGAGGACCAGTTCCTCTGGTCGAAGGAGGTCGTCGCCGCGATCGCGCAGGCGCTCCATTCGAACCCGGCGCTGCAGGTCATCGTCGTGGTGCCGCGCTACCCGGACGACGACGGCGGGGTCTCGGGGCCTCCCGGCCGCCTCGGCCAGCATCGCGCCGTCTCGATGCTGCGGCGGGCGGCGCCCGGCCGGGTCGGGGTGTTCGACCTCGAGAACGGGGCAGGCACGCCGATCTATGTGCACGCGAAGATCTGCATCGTGGACGACACCTGGATGACGTGCGGCTCCGACAACTTCAACCTGCGTTCCTGGACCACCGACAGCGAGCTGACCTGCGCGATCGTCGGCGGGGACGTCGCGCGCGACCTCCGCACGCAGCTCTGGGCGGAGCACCTCGGTCTGGACCCGGATGACCCCCGGCTCGGTGACGGCGCCGACGGGCTGGCGCTCTGGGCGGAGAGCAGCGAGGCGCTCGACGGCTGGCACCGTTCGGGACGACGCTCGCCGCGCCCGCGCGGCCAGGCGCGACGGCACCGCATCGAACCGGTGACGAGGCTGCAGCGTCTCTGGGCGGTACCGCTCTATCGGATCGTCGTGGACCCCGACTCGCGCCCGCGGCACCTGAGGCGGGGCGGACGGTTCTAGGGGCGGGTTCGCGGGTTCGCGCCCTCCCGTGCGGGCTTCGCCGACCCGCGTGTAGTGTCGCGGCGTGGGCGTTGACCGAGTGCGGTTGCAACCGCGGACCGAGGCCGACCTTGCTGTCGAGCTGAGGAACAACGCCGCCGACATGACGGTGTTCCTGGGCGGCCCGCAGGGGGAGGACGTCGTCCGACGCCGGCACGAGCGGTTCCTCCGCGGGCAGGCGGAGGGGACCATCGCGCCGTTCACGGTCTGGTCGGATGCGGCGGACGAGCCGTCGGCGCGGCGGCCTACTGGCAGATCGAGCATCAGGGCGAAGCCGTGTACGAGTGCGGCTGGTTCGTGTTCGTGCCGTTTCAGCGCCGCGGGTTCGCGGGGGCGGCCGTGCGGCTCCTGCTCGACCATGCGGCGGCCCGGGCCGACCGCGACACGATGCTCGCCTTCCCGCGCGTGGACAACGCCGCCTCGAACGCGCTCGCGCGCTCGGTGGGTTTCGTGAACACCGGGGTCGAGGACTCCGAGTACCCGAAAGGCGTGCCGATCACGGTCAACATGTGGGCGTTCGACCTGCGCGCGCTGCGCTGACGGCTTCGCCGCGCCGCGCCTGTAGCGTGTCCCTCATGTTCTCGAAGACGCTCGCCTCCGGCGCACAGCTCCGCCCGCTCGAGCCGTGGATGGCGGAGGAGTTCGCCGCGCACCTCGATCGTGCCAGGGAGCACATCCGTCCATGGGTGGGGCCCTCGTTCGTCACCGAGGACATCGCCGGCGCTCGCGCCACCCTCGGCCGCTACGCCGAGCGCGCGGCCCGGGAGGGCGCGGGAATCTACGGCATCTGGGCGGACGGTTCGCTCGTCGGCGGGGTCATGTTCGTCGAGTTCGTCCCGGCCACGGGCGGGTTCGAGGTGGGCTGCTGGCTGGAGCCGGCTGCCGAGGGCCACGGCCACATCACGAGCGCCGTGCGGGAACTGCTCGCCTACGCGTTCGACGAGCGCGGCATGCACCGGGCCGAGTGGCGCTGCCGGAGCGACAACGACCGCAGCTCGGCCGTCGCTCGCCGCCTCGGGATGACGCTGGAAGGCGTCCTCCGCGAGGCCTGGCCCGTTGGCGGGGAGTTCTACGACAAGCAGCTGTGGTCGCTGCTGGTGTCCGAGTGGGAGGTCGCCGGCGCGGTCGAGGTGTGACGGGCTGGTCAGCGGGCCCGGCCTACTTCTTCACCGCCTCCCGCACCGCCTTCGCGTCCGCCTGCGCCTTCTTCACGGCCGCGCGTGCCGACGCCAGCGACGACTTCGCCGACGACAGCGCCGAGTGGTTGGCGTCGTAGGAGCTCGGCGTCACCGCCAGGGCCGCGGCGGCGACTCCGCTCGCGTCGTGGGACGCGGTCGAGAGCTGGGCGCTCATGTCGCTGAGGTCGGATTGCAGCGCGGAGGTCGATTTGGCCTTGTCCTTGCCGGAGAGCAGAGCGGCGAGCTTCGACTGCTCCGTGGTGAGCGCGGGGATGGTGGCGCCGGTGAGTCGGTCGGCCTCCGACGCGAGGCGTGCCTGGGGGAGGGCGACGGCGTCGACGCGGTACGAGGTGAAGACCTTCTTGAGGTCGGCGGCCGCCTGCGTGGTCGAGGTGTCGGCGGCGATGGCCGAGGCCGAGGACTTCATGCCGGCGAGGTCGGTGTTGAGCGTCGCCAGAATCGTGGACTTGTCGCTCGAGCTGAGGTGGCTGTCGGCATTGATTTTGGCGATGGCGGCGGTCAGCTTGGTCTCGCGATCGCTGGTCGCCTTCGCGCCGGCAGCCTGGAGCTGCGCGAGCGTCTTCGGGGCGTGCGAGGCGGAGGGAGTCGGCGTCGGGGTCGGCGTGTCGGCCAGCGCCGGACCGCCGATGAGGGCCGCGCACGCGATTCCCGCGGTCGCCGCCGTGATGATGCCGATGGATCGTCTGGACATGGTTCTCCCGTTCAGAGGTGAGCGGCCGGGGGTTTCCCGGCTGAGTCCAGCCTCGTCGGGGAATGTTCGGGGATCGTAAAGCCCCGGTTCGGGATGAGTACGGCGGGGCTCAGCGCCGCCGTACCGGGCGCACCGTCAGCGCCTCCACCATCCCGGTGCTCGGCAGGTCGACGGCCACGCGAACGGTCGCCGCGACCATCTCCGGCGTGATCGTGTACGCCGCGTCGTACTCATGGCCTTCGCGGGCGACGAGCGCCCGCTGCATGTCGGTGTCGACCCGGCCTGGGTGGATGCTCGTGACCCGGACGCCGTTCGGGCGCTCCTCCTCCCGCAGCGCGTCGGTGAGCGCGCGCAGGGCGAACTTCGAGCCCGAGTACACGCCGCCGCCGGCTCCGCTGCTCAGACCTGACCCGCTGTTGATGGCGACGACCAGCCCGCCGGCCGCGCGGAGCGCAGGGAGGGCCGCCCGCAGCAGCGCCGCGACGGCGAACACGTTGACCTCGAACACGTGCCGCCAGGTCGCATCGTCCGTCGAGGCGATGGTGCCGCCGTCTTCCACGCCCGCGGAGAGCACGAGCACGTCGAGCCGCTCCGGGATGGCGGGCAGCGTGTCGCCGGTCAGGTCCGCGACGAACGGCTCGGCCGAGGGCAGCTCGGCCACCACGGACGCGACGCCTGCGGCGTCCCTGCCGCCGACCAGGATGTGGTGCGTGCCGCCCAGCTCGGCGGCGATCGCCCGGCCGATGCCGCGCGACCCTCCGGTGACCAGGGCGATGGGACGGGAGTTCTCAGCCATGCTCCGAGCCTAGGCCGCAGGGAGCCGACGGCGCAGCCGGCTGTCACCCCGCTCCGCGAGGGGCTACGGCCGCCGGCTCCCCATTCGGAAGATCCGCTTCGTCACATCGATGACCCGCTCGTCGTCCCCGGCCAGCAGCGCCGCCGACAGGTCCAGGTATTCCTGCGCCAGCTCGCCCAGGTCGGCGTCGAGCGCACGGTAGGTGACGGTGACGTGGTAGCTCAGCGACGGTCCGGTCTGCGCGATGAGCTCGATGAACACCGGGTTCGGGCACGCCTGCACGATCGACCCGAAGTACGCCTCGGCGGCCTTCGTGATCGAGGGGACGTCGCCGCGCCGTTGCTCCGCGGTCACCTCCCGCGCGAGTGCGGCCAGCCGCGTCCGGTCCTCGGGCCGAGGTGCGGCAGGGTCAGGATGGTCGCGCCGGTCACGAGCACGCCGATCGTCTGCAGGGTGTCGAGCGCCTCCTCCGGCCGCGGCGCGATGACGGCGGAGTGCGACTGCGGCGCCGTGTCGACCAGTCCCTCCAGGCTGAGCGTGTGCAGCGCCTGCCGGATGGGTGTCCCGGAGACGCCGAGCCAGCCGCGCAGCTCCGACTCGTCCAGGCGCTCGCCGGGCAGCAGCACGCCGGAGAGGATGGCCTCCTTGAGCTGCGCGTAGACGCGCTCGCGGACGAGTTCGCGCGGGCTGTCGGTCTTCTCGGGGGAGCGGGGGACGGGCATCAGGATCGGCCCTCCTCGGCGGTCCGCAGGGGCTCGATGCGGAAGATCTCCCGCTCCGCCGCGGCCACGCCCCGCCAGTCCGCCGCCGCGAGCGCCGAGCGCAGCGCCGCGTACGCCTGCGCCGCCTCCGGCCAGTCGATCCCGAGCGCCCGATAGGCGACGCCGACGTAGAAGGCGCGAGCGGCGAGGGTCCGCTCGCCCAGCCGCAGCAGCACGCGGTTCGGGCAGAACGCCATCAGGCGGCCGTAGTACTGCTGGGAGCCTGCGATGGACCTCTCGAGATCGGCAGCCTCCAGCGCGGCGATCAATCGGTCGACGTCCGCGACGAGGGCGTCCCGGTCGTCGTCGGTCAGGCGGTCGAGGGTGAGGTCGAGCACGCCGAGGACGAACACGCCGATGGTCTGCAGGTGAAGCACGGCGTCCTCCGCCCGCGGCTCGACCACGCGGGTGTACGACTGGGCGGCGGTCTCCACGAATCCTTCGACCGTCAGCGCGTGGAGCGCCTGCCGGATCGGTGTCTTCGACATCCCGAGCCAGGCCCGCAGCTCGGCGTCGTCCAGTCGCTCGCCGGGGCGGATCGTGCCGTCGAGGATCGCCGTCTTCAGCGCCTCGTACGCGCGGTCGCGCGCCAGCACACGCGTCTGCCGGACCTCCGACACCCCCGGGACGGGCATCCTTCACCTTCTTCCGCGCGTACGCGCGTTCGTTCCGATTCCGATCGTACCGACAGACGACGAATTCGTGGAACTAGAGCGTGGACTAAAGTTCCAATCTCGACGTATACTCTCCGCAGGAAGACGATTCCGCCAGTTCCCCCCCAGGGAGGGCCCGCCCCCAGTGGTCCCTCCGCCCGACGGGCTCCCGAAGTTTCGGGTGTCGGGCGCCCGTCGAGGGGTCCTGCGTTTCGGGTACGCAGGACCCCTCAAATCTTCTCGCGAACGCTCCGGCCCGCCCGGATGGAGGAGGTTCCCGCCGATGGGATCCCCGAACGACCATCTGTCGGCGACGTTCTTCGAGCGCCGGTTCCGCTCGCGCGACCGCGACGAGACGCAGGCCTATCTGGCCGGCCACTACGGCCGGGTCGACCTCGGCCGCCGCTTCTCCGGCTTCGCCGAGCACGTGGTCGGCGACGGCCGCTTCCTCCTCGCCGACGCGGTGATGCTCGGCGAGCTGCGCTGCGTGGTCGACCCCGACGTGCTCCTCATCTCGACCGGCACGCCGGGCAGCGGCTGGGAGATCGGCGACGACACCGGAAGCTTCGCGGCCGAACCGGTGATCTTCCAGCCCGGCGAGCAGTCGGTGCACCGGATGTCCGACACGCAGGGCCGTGCGGTCGCGTTCGATGTGCCCGCGCTGACCAGCACCGCCCGGCTGCTCTACGCACAGGACGACCTCGAGCTCCACTTCGACGGCCCGCGGCCCGTCAACGAGCGACGCGCCGCCTACTGGCTGGCGGCCCTGGAGGTCGCCCGCCGGGAGTGGCGGTCCGGCGCGCTCTCGAACGACTCGATGCGGGCGACCACGTACCGCCAGCTCGCGGTCGCCGCGCTGGAGACCTTCCGGCTGGTGGGCGACCGGCGCGAGCTGCGTGTCTCCGCCGAACGCCGTGCGCGCGTCTTCCGCGTCGGCGCGCAGTTCCTCCGCGAGCACGCCGCCGCCCCGATCACGATCGAGGACGCCGCGAACGCGGCCGGCGCGTCCACCGGCGAACTCCTGCTCGCGTTCCGCTCGCACTCGGACGGCCTCGGCCCCACCGCCTACCTGCGGCGATCGCGGCTGAACGGAGCCCACGACCAGCTCTCGAGCACCCCGGCCACCGTGTGCGCGGTGGCGAAGCAGTGGGGCTTCTCGTCGGAGGCGGTGTTCGTGCGGCGCTATCGCGAGGAGTACGGCGCGGATCCGCTGGCCGCGGGAGCTGAGGGTCCCCACCGGCCCGGCGCCTCCTAACCTGCCCGGTACAGGTCCGCCTCGAACCGGTACGCGTCGCCGCGGTACGTGTTCAGCCCGAGGAGCACCGGCCCGCCCGCGCGGTCGTAGGCGATCTCCCGCCCGATCAGCACCGGGCTCCCCGGCGCGATGTGCAGCAGCCCCGCGAGGTCGGCGGTCGCCGCGTCGGCCTGGACGCTGTAGGCGCTGCGGTAGATGTCGACCGCGCAGAGCGTCTGCAGCGACTCGTACAGCGACGCGTCGGTCAGGTCGGCCTCCACGAGCGGCGCCGCGACCGACAGTGGGATGACGTTGGTGTCCACACAGATCGGCGTCGAGTTCATCCCGCGCAGGCGCACCAGCACGAGCACGTCGGCCCCGGCGACGATGCCGAGCCGTTCCGCCTCGTCGATGGTGGCCGAGCGCACGCTCTTGTCGAGCACCTGGGCCGTCGGCGTGTGCCCGCGCAGCCGCGCCATCTCGCTGAAGCTCTGCAGCGTGCTCGGCGGTTCTCCGACCGTGGGACTCGGGACGAACCAGCCGCGCTGCGCCGAGCGCGCGATCCGGCCCTGACGTTCCAGATCCTCCAGGGCCGTGCGGATGGTGCTCCGACTGACATGGAGGCTCTCGGCGAGCTGTCGTTCGCCGGGCAGCCGGGTGCCCGGCGGGTACACGCCGTGGTTGAGGGACGCGTTGAGCTCGCGGGTGACGCGCTCTGCGATCGTCGGGGTCTTCACACTGGTGACCATACCAGTTCGACCATTGGCTGTTAATTCGTTCTCAAATGGACTATCTGGTTTGGTTATGGTTACGGTTGGTTCGCGCCGGATCTCGGCGTCACCCCTGCTTTCGAGTTAAAGGAGACTCGCATGAAAAAGAGGCACCTCGCCGGAGCGCTCGCGCTCACCGCTGGACTGGCCCTGGGCCTGACAGCGTGCGCACCCGGAGGCTCCAGCGCCGCGGGCTCCTCGCACGCGGTCTCGAAGGACATTTCCGGCAAGCCCGTCACCCTCAAGATCCTCGACTTCTGGCAGGGCGAGGAGGGCAAGTGGATGGACTCGGTCGTCACGGACTTCGAGAAGCAGCACCCGAACATCACCATCAAGCGCACCACGCAGGACTGGGGCCAGGTGATGAACACCCTCAACCTCCGCCTCGCCGACCCGAACGGTCCGGACATCGCGCTGGTCAACAACGGCTGGCAGTCGATGGGCACGCTCGCCAAGGGCGGCCGCATCCTCAACCTGGACGCCTACTCCGACCTGTACGGCTGGAAGAAGGAGATCCCGGACACCATCGCCCGCCAGCTCGAGTTCACCCCGGACGGCAAGCAGATGGGCACCGGATCGCTGTACGCCACCCCGGCGGCGCGCTCCTCGCTGATCGGCCTGTACTACAACAAGGAGATCCTCGACAAACTCGGCCTCCCGGTGCCGAAGACACTGGCCGACTTCGAGAAGGACGCCGCTGCGGTCAAGGCCGCGGGCATCACCCCGATCGCCTACGGCTCGCAGGACAAGGGCTCGGCGACCTCGATCCTCTTCGCCACGCAGGACCTCTACGGGACCTCGAAGAACATCGGCGACTTCGTCTACTCCGCCGACAACGTCCCGATCACCTCGACGGGCATCGCCGACGCGGCCAAGGACGTCAAGAAGTGGGCCGACGCTGGCTGGTTCACCTCGAACTACCCGGGCATCCAGTACGCCGACGCGCAGGCCCAGTTCATGGACGGCAAGGCAGCCTTCCGCTTCGAGTACACCGGCTCGCTCGGCTTCTCGGACGCGCAGAAGCAGACGATGGGCTACGTGCAGCTCCCGCAGGTGCACGGCGGCAAGGTGGTCGGCACCGGCTCGACCGCGGCCAACCTGTCCATCTCGGCCAAGTCGAAGCACCCGGACGCCGCGGCGGCCTTCCTCGACTTCATGGCGTCCAAGACGACCGCCCAGCTGGCGGTCGACCACGGCTTCCTCCCGCTGCTGCACTCGGGTCTCAGCACCCCGAGCGGCAATGCGGAGCTGTCGACGGAGATCGCGGCGCAGCAGGCGCTCGACAAGGGCAACGGCTACGTGCCCTACTTCGACTGGTCGACCCCGTCGATGATCGACACGATCGGCGGACAGCTCCAGCAGCTCTACGCCGGCCAGGTCACGCCCGACCAGCTCGCGGCGGCCGGTCAGAAGGACTACGACGCCTTCCAGGCCACGCGGAAGCAGGGCTGACGGGATGACCTCGTCCCAGGTGGTGGAGCGGCCGGAGGCCCCGGCCGCTTCCCCGGCGGCCCCCGGCCCCC
>NZ_JBXAPS010000006.1:24723-204984 GCF_058806435.1 Leifsonia sp. GW821-FHT13C09
CGCTTGTTGGGGGGGGGGAGAGGAGAGGGGGAGAAGAGACAGGGCCGGAGGCCCCGGCCGCTGCACCGGCGGCCGCCGGCCGCAGCACGCCGAAGCGGGCCCCGCGGCGCACCCTGACGCCGCGGGTGCGCCGCCGCCGCTGGCTCGGGCTGGCCTTCGCCGCCCCTGGTCTCCTGTTCTACGGCTTCGTGGTGATCGTCCCGATCCTGCAGAGCGTCAACTACTCCTTCTACCGCTGGGACGGCGTGACCAACGCCACTTGGGTCGGCCTGAACAACTACATCTCGTTCTTCACCGATCCGGCCCTGGTGGAGTCCCTCGGCCATGTGCTCGTGCTGGTCGTCTTCTTCGCCCTCCTTCCGATCGCGCTCGGCCTGCTCTCCGCCGCGCTCCTCGGCCGCGGTAAGCTGCGCGGCGGCGGGGTCTACCGGTGGCTGCTCTTCCTGCCGCAGGTGCTGACCAGCGTCGTCGTCGCCGTGATCTGGAAGCGCATCTACGGTCCGGACGGCCCGCTCAACGAGGCGCTCCGCGCGGTGGGTCTCGGCGACCTCGCCAAAAACTGGCTCGGCGACTTCAACTGGGCGCTCCCCGCGCTCGGCGTCATCGGCACCTGGACCGCCCTCGGCCTCTGCATGGTGCTGTTCGTCGCCGGCGTCGCCGCCATCCCGACCGAGCTCTACGAGGCCGCGCGCATCGACGGCGCCGGCCCGATCCGGGAGTTCTTCTCGATCACGCTCCCGAGCCTCCGCGGCCAGGTCGCCGTCGCGCTCACCCTGACCGTGACAGGAGCCTTGCGCGCCTTCGACCTGGTCTGGATCACCACGCAGGGCGGCCCGGGCACCTCTACCACCACGCCCGCGCTGATCCTCTACCGCAAGGCGTTCCTCAACCCGGATGTCGGCATGGCCGCGGCCATCGGCATCGTCATCGCGATCGTCTGCCTGGGCGTCGCGCTCGTCATCACCCGGCTTTCCGAGGAGAAGGACGCATGATCTCGCGCACCGAGCGAACGCTCAACCACGCCATCCTCGCGTTCGTCACGATCCTCGTGCTCTTCCCCGTGGTCTGGTTCGTGTTCACCGCGCTGAGCCCGAGCCGGAGCGGCCAGATCGACCTCCTGAACCCGCACTTCGAGAACTTCGTCACGGCCTGGAACACGGGCAACTTCGGCTCGGCCATGATCGCGTCGGCCGTCATCACGATCGGCGCGGTGCTCGGCCAGACCGTGCTCGCCATCCTCTCCGGCTTCGCGTTCGGCGTGCTCGGCGTGGTGGGGCAGAAGGTCATCTTCCCGCTGATCCTGTTCGGCCTGATGATCTCGGCCGAAGTCTTCATCATCCCGCTCTATTACACGTTCCAGTCGCTCGGGCTGACGAACTCGTGGCTCGGCCTGATCATCATCCAGATCGGGATGGGCGTGCCGTTCGGCGTGTTCTGGATGCGGGCGACCTTCCGGGCCGTGCCGAAGTCGCTGATCGAGGCGGCCGAGATGGACGGGGCGCGCAGCTGGCGGATGCTCTGGCAGATCCTGCTGCCGATCTCGCGACCCGCAGTGCTGACGCTCGCGCTGCTGTCGTTCATGTGGACCTGGAACGACTTCTTCCTCTCGCTGGTCTTCATCGCGGATCCGGGCATCCAGCCGGCGACCCTCGCGCTCGGCGTCTTCCAGGGTCAGCACTCCCTCGACGTCAACATGCTCGCGGCGGGCTCGCTCATCGTGGCGCTGCCGGTGCTGATCCTCTACGCGTTCTTCCAGCGCCACTTCATCCGGGGCGTGCTCAACGGCGCTCTCAAAGAGTGACCGGCGCCGCTTTTCCCGACTTCCACTGCACCAGAAGCAACAAAGGAGTACCCATGCGCATCGCGCCCGAAATCCTCGACACCGCCGACGACGTCGGTCGGGAGGCCGCGGTCCAGCTCGCCGGCGCGATCGCCGAGGCTGCGGCCGAGGGGCGGACGTTCATCCTCGGCTGCCCCAGCGGCCGCAGCCCGATCGCCACCTACTCGAACCTGGCCGCCCTCGTCGCCGAGCGCGACCTCGACCTCTCCCACGTCGTCGTCGCCCTGATGGACGAGTACGTGGAGGAGGCCGGCGACGGCTTCCGCGCGATCGACCCCGGCCTCCCGCACAGCTGCGTCGGGTTCGGGCGGCGCGAGATCCTCGGGCTCCTCAACGCCGCCGCGACGCCGGAGCACCGCATCCCGGAGGCGAACCTGTGGTTCCCGGACCCGGCCGCCGAAGCCGGCGCGTACGACCGTGCGCTCGCCGCCGCCGGTGGCATCGACGTCTTCCTGCTCGCCTCGGGGGCGTCGGACGGCCACGTCGCGCTCAACCCGGTCGGCGCCGCCGCCGACACCGTGACGCGCGTCGTCCCGCTCGGGGAGGACACCCGCCGCGACAACCTGGGCACCTTCCCGACGCTACGCAGCCTGGACGAGGCGCCGCGGTTCGGCGTGACCGTCGGCATCGCCACCATCCGCGAGCTCTCCCGCTCGGTCGTCATGGTCGTCACCGGCGAGCACAAGCAGGACACCGTGCGCCGGCTGGCCGCTGCGGACTCCTACGAGCCCGACTGGCCCGCGACCGTCCTGTCGGAATGCTCCGACGCGCGCTTCCTCGTGGACCGCAGCGCGGCCGGGCTGCTCCAGACCACCCGCTGACCTCCCCTCTCCGACCAGAAAGGCTCTACTCACACCCATGGCTTCCATCAAGCTCGTCTACATCGGCGGAGGATCGTCCCGCGGTGCGGGCACCATCGCGTCCATCCTCGAGCACGGCGAGGAGTTCGACGGCTCGGAGATCGTCATCCAGGACGTCGACGCCGCGCGCCTGAAGGCCGTCGAGACCATCGGTCAGAAGATCGCGCAGTCGAAGGGCCTCGACATCACCATCACGTCGACCACGGACCGCCGCGCGGCGCTGACCGACGCGGACGCGGTGCTGTCGAGCTTCCGCCCGGGCAACTTCGCCGCCCGCGCGCTGGACGAGCGCATCCCGCTCAAGCACGGCGTGATCGGCCAGGAGACCCAGGGCCCCGGCGGGTTCTTCATGGCGCTGCGGTCGATCCACATCTACGAGGACATCATCCGCGACCTCGACGCCGTCGCGCCGAACGCGATCCTGTTCAACTACACGAACCCGGTCAACATCGTCTCGCAGGCGGTCACCCGGTTCACCGACCGGACGATCTGGTCGATGTGCGAGGGCCCGATCGTCTTCCCGAAGACCGTGCTGCGCGCCGCCGGGCTCGATCCCGAGCGGGCGAACGTGGTGATGGCGGGCGTCAACCACAACTGCTGGTCGACGGAGCACACCTACGACGGCCAGGACCTCGTGCCGCTGCTCGACGCGGCGTGGGAGGCCCGCAAGGACGACCCGACCCTCGGCACGCTGGAGAAGCGGATGCTGCAGCTCGCCGTCACCATGCGCTCGGTGCCCGCCGACTACTTCCAGTACTACTACTTCCGGGAGGAGATCCTGCGCGAGCTGCAGGGCGCACGAACGACCCGCGCCGAGGACCTGCTCGCCGCGCTGCCGGGCTACTGGGAGCACTACGACGAGCAGTCGCAGGCGGCCGTCCCCGAGCTCGACCCGCGTCGCTCGCGCGGTGGCATCCACGAACTCGAGCTCGCCATCGACGTGATGAGCGCGTACTACAACGACGCGCCGGCACGCCTGCCGGTGAACCTCCCGAACACCGGCGGCGTGCTGCCCGGTTTCGACGAGGATGTGGTCGTGGAGATGTGGTGCGACGTGGACGGTTCGGGAGTGACCCCGCTGCCGCAGAAGCCGCTGCCGCACGCGGTCCGCGGACTCGTGCAGCAGCTCGCCGAGTACCAGTACCTTGCGGCGGAGGCGGCCTGGAAGGGCACGCGCGCCGACGGTGTCCGCGCTCTCGCCGCGAACCCGATGGTGCCGACGCTGCGGGTCGCCGAGGAGCTCTACGACGAGATGGCGTACGCACACCGCGCGTACCTGCCCGAGCGGCTGCTGCGCTGAGCATGGCGGAGCGCGCGGACGCCGGGCCGCTGTACCTCGCCGTCGACGCGGGCAACTCCAAGACGGTCGCCATCGTCGTCGACGGTTCGGGCATCGTGTTCGGCCGCGGTCGCGGCGGCCGAGGCGACATCTATGGGGCGTCCAGCATCGAGGTCGCCGAGACGGCGGTGTTCAGCGCGGTCGCGGCGGCGCTGGAGGCCGCGGACGCGGCGGTCGCGGACATCCGATCTGCGGCGTTCCGCCTCGCCGGGGTCGACTACCCGGAGGACGCGGAGTTCTGGGACGAGCGGATCGCCGCCCGGCTGCCCGGGCTGGGTGGCTGGAGCGTCAAGAACGACGGCTTCGCGTCGCTGCGCCTGATCGACGGCACCGGCGTAGGGCTCTCGATCACGGTCGGCACCGGGCCCGCGATCGCCGCGCGGTCGGCGGACGGGCGCGAGCAGTGCTCGGGCTGGTACGTGTTCCACGATCTCGGCGGGCAAGGGCTCGGCAACAGCGCGCTCAAGGCCGCGTGCCAGGAGTGGATGGGGCTGGGGCCGGCGACGCGCCTGACGTCCGTGCTCTGCGAGCACTTCGGCGTGGCCGACGCCGGCGAGCTCCGGCACGTCTTCACCCGACGCTTCGGCGCACTGGACGGGACCGAGCTGTGGAGGGCCTCCCGGCTGGTGCTCGCGCTCGCCGGCGACGGCGACGAGGTCGCGCAGGGGATCGTGGACGACCAGGCCGCCGCGTTCGTCCGGTACGCGGACTGGTGCGCCCGGAGCGTGGGCGCGGACCTCGCGGCGGGCGACCTCCCTGTGCTGCTCAACGGGTCGGTCGCGACCTCCGAGCATCCGGCGATGCGAGAGGCCATCGTGGCCGAGCTCGGCCGGGTCGCGCCGGGCGCCCGCGTCACCGTCGCCTCCGAGTCGCCGCTGCACGGCGTCCTGCTCGACGCGCTCGCCGAGGGCGGCGTCGCGGTGACGCCCGAGCTGATCGCGCGCATCCGGCACGAGCACCCCGAGGACTTCCTGGCGACCTGAGCCGCTTCCCTCTTCTCCCGGCTTCTGAAAGGCCCCCAATGCAGATCCCTCCGTTCGTCGTGGACGACGTCCTCGCCGCCCTCACCCTGGAGGAGAAGGCGTCGCTGCTCTCCGGCGTCGACGACTGGTTCACCCAGGCCATCGACCGGACGGGCCTCCCTGCGCCGGTCCCCGCGATCGAGGTCGGCGACGGCCCGCACGGACTCCGCAAGGAGACCGGCGTCGACATGGTCTGGGTACCGGCCACCGGCTTCCCGACCGCGTCCGCGATGGGCGCCTCCTGGGACCGCGACCTGATGCGCCGGGTCGCCGCCGCGATCGGCGCGGAGGCCCGCGCGGAGGGCGTGCAGGTCGTGCTCGGCCCGGGCGTGAATATGAAGCGGTCTCCGCTGTGCGGGCGCAACTTCGAGTACTTCTCCGAGGACCCAATGCACGCGGGTGAGCTCGGCGCGGCGTACGTGGCCGGCCTCCAGTCGGCCGGCGTCGGGGCGTCGCTGAAGCACTTCGCCGCCAACAACCAGGAGATCGAGCGGACGCGCATCTCCGTCGTCGCCGACGAGCGGACACTGCGCGAGACGTACCTGCCGGCCTTCGAGCGCGTGGTGCGCCAGGCCGAGCCGTGGACCGTCATGTGCTCGTACAACCGGTTGTTCGGCGTGCACGCGTCGCAAAACCGCTGGCTGCTGACCGAGGTGCTGCGCGAGGACTGGGGCTACACCGGCGCCGTCGTCTCCGACTGGGACGCCGTGCACGACCGGGTCGCCGCACTCCGCGCCGGTCTCGACCTGGAGATGCCGGGGACGCACGGCCGGACGGTCGCGGAGGTTGTGGCCGCGGTCCGCGCCGGCGAGCTGGACGAGTCCGTGGTCGACGCGTCGGCCCGGCGGGTCCTGGAGCTGGTCGCCCGCACGTTCCCGGGCCCGGACCTCGTGAACGGCCCGGTCATGGACCTCGGCCATACGGCGGGGGACCGGCTGAGCGCAGCGCAGCTCGACCTCCTCGACGCGTCCGCGCACCACGACCTGGCGCGGGAGGCCGCGGCCGGGTGCATCACTCTGCTGCGCAACGAGGGGGCCATGCTCCCGCTCGCGGAGGCCGGCGGCACGATCGCAGTCGTCGGCGTGTTCGCCGAGCATGCGCGCATCCAGGGCGGCGGCTCGTCCGGGGTCGACCCGACACGGGTGGACGTGCCGCTCGACGCCATCCGGGCGATCGCGGGGGAGCGCGTCGTCTACGCGCCCGGGTACGTCGACGTCCCGAAGAACGCGTACCAGGACGACAACGCGGCCGTGTTCCGGGCGCACGGCGTCTCGGCCGCGGTCGATCGTCCCGCCGTGGCGCGCCGCTCGGAGTACCTGGTCGAGGAGCTGCGGGTCGCGGAGTCGGTGCAGCGGCTCCGTCGGGGCCCGCTGTCCGACCGCGCGCTGCAGCTCGTCCAGGAGGCGGTCGCCCTCGCCGCCCCGGCCGAATCGATCGTGGTCTTCGCCGGCCTCCCGCTCTCCCACGAGCAGGAGGCCAACGACCGGTTCACCCTCGACCTCCCCGCCGAGCAGATCGCGCTGATCGAGGCGCTGGCCGACCTCCGCGACCGCACCGGCGCCTCCCTCACGGTCGTCCTGTCGAACGGCTCGCCGGTGACGATGGACCCGTGGCACGACCGCGTCGACGCCATCGTGGAGGCCTGGCTCGGCGGCCAGGCCGTCGGAAGCGCCGTCGCCGACGTGCTGTTCGGCCGGGTCAACCCGTCCGGCAAGCTCGCCGAGACCTTCCCGCTCGCTGTCGAGGACACTCCCGGCTTCCCGAACTGGAACGGCGAGCGCGGCACCGTCGTCTACGGCGAAGGTGTCTTCATCGGCTACCGCTGGTACGACGCGCTGCGCCGACCGGTGCGCTACCCGTTCGGGCATGGGCTCTCGTACACCGAGTTCGCGTACGGCGATCTCCACGCGTCGGTCGTCGACGCAGCGTCGGGCCTCGTGCGGGTGACCTGCACGGTCACCAATACCGGCGCCGTCGCGGGAGCGGAGGTCGTCCAGCTCTACGTCGGCGACCCCGAGGCGGAGGTGCACCGTCCGGTGCGCGAGCTCCGCGGCTTCGAGAAGGTCGCGCTCGAACCGGGCGAGACGGTCACGGTCTCGTTCGACCTGGTGAGCCGGGACTTCGCCTACTGGGACGCCGCGGCGACCCGCCCCGATGGGCGAACGGGCCTGTGGCGACGCGAGGGCGGCGCGTTCACGATCGAGGTCGGCGCGTCCTCCCAGGACCTCCGGCTGGCCGCGACGATCGAGCTGCCCGACGACCCTACGATCCCGCCGCTCGTGCGCGACGCGGACCTCCGGGGCACCGAGGAGGGTGGAGCGCCGACGTCACGGTTCGTGCAGGGCCACGCCGGCTGAGTCCGCAGTGCTCGGCCGTCCTACTGGGGCTCCTCCTCCGACTCCAGCGTCTCGTCCGCGTCCACCGCGGTGTCGTCGGTCTCGGTCGCTTCCATCGCGGCCTCCGCCTGCGCCCGCTGCTGGGCCTCGGCGGCGGCCTCCCGCTCGCGTTCGTGTCTGCTCATACGCTCCAGTCTCGCTCGAAACGGCTCTCTGCGCCTACGTTGGAGGGGATGAACGCCGACACCGCCGTCCCCGCCGCGTATTTCGTGCAACGGACCGAGAACACCTTCACTCCCACCCCGCACGCCGGTGGCGCGTGGGCCGACGACGAGATGCACTTCAGCCCGCTCGGCGGCCTGATCACGCACGGGATCCTCCGGCACGCGGCGAACCCGGACGGCCCGACGCTGCAGCTCGCGCGGATCAGCTTCGACATCCTCGGCTTCCTCGCCCTGGACGAGGTGCAGCTGTCCGTCGAGACGATCCGCCCCGGTCGAACGATCGAGCTGGTGGAGGCGACCGCCGTCATTCACGGGCGCACCGCCGTGAAGGCGCGCGCCTGGCTGCTGTCCGCGTTCGACACCGCCGAGGTCGCCGGCGGCGCCGCCGGCCGGCTCTCGCCGCCCGAGTCGGCGACGCCCTGGCCGATGACGGACGCGTGGCCGGGCGGCTACGTCGCATCTCTCGACATCCGCGCCGTGCGCACGCCGGAGGCGGGCCGGGCCACCGTCTGGCTCTCGACCGGCTGCGAGCTCATCGAGGGCGTGCCGGTCGACCCGGTCACGGCCTGGATCACACTGGTCGACACGGCCAACGGCGTGGCGGTGCGCGAGCACCCGACCCGGTGGATGTTCCCGAACGTCGACCTGACCATCCACCTCCACCGCGCGCCGTCCGGCGGCTGGCTCGGGCTGGACACGGAGGTGGTGTTCGGGACGACCGGGCTCGGCATCACGCGGTCCGTGCTGCACGACCGGGACGGGGCGGTGGGGTTCGCGGAGCAGGCGCTGACCGTGCGGCGGCTGACGGAGTAGGGGACGAGGCTAGATGACGCACCGGCCGGAGGTCACGACCTCCCGCTGTCGGGCCAAAGCGTCGTCGATGCGGTGGCTTCCGGCGATATAGCCGGAAACGTCGCCATCGATGTAGTCCGCGCACTGCACGATCTTGTCCCGCATGCTCTCCAGATTCATGCCATAGATTGGCTCGTGATGCGCGATGCGATTGCGGAATTTCCTGATGCCGTCGAGCTGAGCGTGAAGTTCCTTGCGGCTCACTCCGCCGAGGTTCCCGAACGCATGCCGAAGCCTTGGCTGCCAGAGAGCGGTCTCGTAGCTGTAGAGCCGGTCCCGGGGCACGCCTGGTCCGGTGAGACCGACCCAGAATCCGAAGGTGGATGCGGCGACCACCTGATCAGGGGTCGGTTGGCCATTGTTTCGACCGAGCAGGTGATCGATCGTCGCTCGGAGTACCGAAGCCTCGCGCTGCGCCAGATTGACGCCGTCGTTCCACCAGGCATCTGAACGCCCGTGGCGCAAGGCATCGTGGATGCTGTTCCGCAGCATGATCTCGAGCACCCCGATGGGTCCCCAGAACGCAGTCGACACTTCGATGTTCCAGGCGTAAAGCCGGATGGCGAGCCGGCGTTGCCCGTCGTAGCGGTCCAGATACCGCCGGAATCGCGGCTCGCTCAGAGATGCGGCGAAGGCCGGAATGGCGTGCGGATCCATCGCTCGACCCTATGAGATGCAAGAAGCCCCGGGAGTCCGATCAGATCGAATAGTCCCGGGGCGCAACAGGGACAAAACTACCACCTCGCGGCTGATGGAGTCCTGCCCCGTCCCTCGAATTCACCCCTTGACTAACCCACTTGTTTTTTGCAAGTATGGTCCACATCAACACCCGAACACAAAAAAGGGGGACCACGATGTCCATGATGTTCGTCAACCTGCCGGTGACCGATCTGGAGCGCGCCAAGGCGTTCTACCAGGCCGTCGGCTTCACCATCAACCCGCTCTTCAGCGACCACAACGCCGCGTGCGTCGTCGTCGACGAGGACCACAACTACTTCATGATCGTCACGCGCGAGTTCTTCCAGACCTTCTCCGACCGCCCGGTCGGCGAGCCCTCGAAGACCGTGTCCGCGTCGACCTCGATCATGCTCGACAGCCGGGAGCTCGTCGACGCGACCGTGGCCGACGGGATCGCCGCCGGCGGCGTGGAGGAGCGTCCGGCCGCCGACTACGGCTTCATGTACCAGCGCCAGCTCGCCGACCCGGACGGCAACATCCTCGAGTTCGGCTGGATGGACCCGGTCGCCGCGCAGCAGGGCCCAGAGGCGTACCTGAACCAGCAGGCCTGAGGTCCGATGGTCGCACGCGACTACGGGCAGTACGACGGGATCACCCGGGCCCTGGAGCTCGTCGGGGAGCGCTGGGCGCTGCTGATCGTCCGCGATCTGCTCGTCGGGCCGCGCCGCTACGGTGAGCTCGCGGCGGGGCTTCCCCGCATCCCGAGCAACATCCTGGCGGCGCGGCTCAAGGAGCTGCAGGCGGCCGGCGTCATCCGCCGGGCCCCGCGCTCGCGCATCGTCCTCTACGAGCTCACCCCCTACGGGCGGGAGCTCGAGCCGGTGGTGCTCGCGTTCGGGGCCTGGGGGTTCAAGACGCTGGGGGATCCGCGGGCGGAGCAGATCATCACGCCGGACTCCATGACCATCTCGCTGCGTACCGCGTTCCAGCCGGAGGTCGCCGCCGAGCTGCCGGCGACGGCCTACGGCGCCCGCTTCGGGGACGACGGCCTCCTCATCCAGGTGGAGGGGCCGCGGCTGGCCGTGACCCGCGGCGACGGGCCCGCCGACCTGGCGTTCGCGAGCGGGCCGGACATCCGGCGGCTCATCTCGGGTGAGCTAACGCCAGAGGCGGCGATCGACGCCGGCGTGGTGGAGGTTCTCCAGGGGCCGCGCACGCTCCTCACCCGCTTCGCGACCACCTTCCACCTCGCCGCGTAGCGATCGACGCCGGCCGATTCCTGCCGAATGTCGTGATTAACGGCGCCGGAGGCAACATTCGGCACGAATGCGTCAGCCGAGGACCCGGTAACCGAGCATGAGGTAGCCGGTCGAGGACACGGCCGAGGATATCGTCTCGAACCGCATCGCCGGCACGCCCTCCAGCAGCCGCCGTCCGCCCTCGGCGACGCCGGGCGCGATCACGAGCCGCAGCTCGTCCACGACCCCGGCCGTCAGCAGCGCTTGCGTGACCGAGATGCTGGCGTGCACGCCGATGTCGCCGCCGTCGCCCTCCTTCAGCCGACGCGCGAACTCCACGACGTCGCCCTCGATCGCCGACGCGCCCGACCATGCAGGCTCGAGCGGCGCCGACGTCGCGACGTGCTTCGTCACTCCGTTGATGAAGTCCGAGAACGGCTGGATGTCGCTGCCCGGCCAGTACCGCGCCCACTCGTCGTAGCTGCGCCGGCCCAGGATGACGGCGTCCTGCGTGGCGATCACCGCGCCGAGGTTGGCGTCCATGTCCGCGTCCCAGTCGGGGATGAATGTGTTCGGATCCTCGGCCACACCGTCGAGCGACACCAGTTCGTAGACCACGATCTTCCGCATGGGACGAACCTAGCCCGGTCGGCCGGAACGCGACAGCGGCGCGGCAGGCGAGTGAGCGGACAGCCGCTCAGGCGGCGCGGCGCGTGCGCCGGGCAAGCCGTCGCCGCGCTGCGGCCAGCTCGTTCACGCGTGCCGTGACCGCCCGCGCCGCCGTGCCTTCGTCGACTTTGACCAGCGGCACGCAGGCGCGCTCACGCCGCCAGACGGCGGTGCGGGTCAACGGCGGACGGCTCATGAAGCGAGACGGTATCCGGATGAGCGCAAAGCGTCAACCGGTCCCGGCCCGGTTCACCCCGCGCGTCACCCGTTTGTCGACCGCCGTTCACCTCAGGAACGCCTCCACCCGCTCGGGCCAGGTGTCTGCGTCCGCGGCGTTCTCCGCGACGAACAGCTCCGAGCCGTCGATCAGCTCGTGCAGGCGCTCGGCGGTCGACAGCGGGTGGCCGGGGTCGCCCGCCCAGGGGAGCAGCAGTACCGGCATCCGCAGCGTCGCGAGCTGGCCGGGACGGGGCAGATCGGACAGCGCCGCGCCGCGCAGCACGGCCGGGGCGGTCGCAGGCTGCAGCTGCGGCTCCGGGGTGACGCCGCGCTCGGCGAGCACCGGCGGCATCGCCAGCGTCGAGGCCGCCATGAGGCCCATGAGCGCGTCCCAGCCCTGTGTCTCCAGCAGGTCGGCCATCTGCCGGTAGATCCCGGCCTGCGCGGGGCGCGTCTCCCACGCGGTCGGCGGCAGACCCAGCACGAGGCGGCGGAAGCGCTCGGGGTGCCGCACGGCGGCGGTGAGGATCGTGCCGGTGCCCATCGAGATGCCGACGGCGTCCACGGGCCCGGTCTCGCCCAGCGCGTCCAGGACCGCCAGGAGGTCGTCGGCGAGAGCCGTCCAGCGGTAGCGTTCCGGATCGTCGGGGCCGGCCGAGTGCCCGTGGCCGGCGGCGTCGTAGCGGACGAGGCGCCGACCGCGAGCGGCGAGCGGGCGCAGGTCGAGCAGGTCCAGGTCGGCGTCGCGGCTGGAGGTGAGCCCGTGCGCCTGCAGGACCGTGGGGCCGTCGCCCTCCATGTCGTAGCTCAGCGTGGCGCCTTCTCGGGTGAGGGTGAGGTCGGCCATGTCGCTCCGTTCCTGCGCGCCGGGAGAAGGGCGCGCGTCGGAGGCGATGGTAGTCCCGGCGGGGGCGGCCGACGCCGTCACGCCACCCGCGGCCTCCGGAACGCGACGCCCGACGTGACCGCCAGGATCACGATCCCGATCGCCTCGATGACGACGGTCTCCGGGACGAGCGTGAAGGTCCACACCTCGCGGATGCCGAAGAGGCCGACCGTCAGCGCGAGCAGCAGGGCGGCCAGGCTGGCGATGACGAACAGCAGGCTGAGCGTGGTGGCGAGCCGCAGCCACGCGCCGCGCAGCGCCAGCATCCCGATCGCCAGCACGAAGGCCGCGACGGAGTTGAGGACGAAGAGCACGCCGAGCAGTCCGCCGACGCCGTCGAAGATCAGGAACAGGTGGATACCGCCGATCAGCACGAGCACGATCGCGCTGAGGATGCGCATGAGCCACAGGGGCCCCTGGCTGCTCTGAATGCTCTGGGTCATGGCACTCCCGCTTCCGTTTCGTCTCCTGGCCTCCGCAGCCGAAGGCCTCATGGGGAACACGAACGAGGCTCAGTATCGGTTCAATCGGCCGGGCGGGGCTAGCATCGCAACCATGCCTCACGCGTCGGACTGGAGCCCGGGCACCGTGCGCGAGGCGGCCGGCGGAGTCGTCGCACTGACGGTCGCGACCTTCCTCGCGGTGACGACCGAGATGCTGCCGGTCGGGCTGTTGCCGGCGATCGGGAACGACATGCGCGTGTCCGATCCGGTCGCCGGGCTCCTGGTCACGGTCTACGCGTTCATGGTCGCCGTGCTGGCGGTGCCGCTGACGCTGTCCACCTCGCGGGTCTCGCGCAAAGGGCTGCTGCAGGCGACGCTGGTGGCCTACACGGTGAGCAACCTCGTCGTCGCGGTCGCGCCCGACTTCGGCGTGCTGGCGGCGGGACGCGCGTTCGGCGGGATCGCGCACGCGCTGTTCTTCTCGGTCAGCATCGGGTACGCGTCCCGGCTGGTGACGTCCGCCTTCACGGGGCGGGCGCTGGCGCTGGTCACCGCGGGAGCCGCGGCCGGGTTCGTGCTCGGGGTTCCGCTTTCGACGTCCCTGGGCACGGCGCTGGGCTGGCGCGCGGCGTTCGGCGTGCTGGCCGCGGTGTGCGCGGTCACGGTCGTCTTCGTCGCCGTGCTGCTGCCGGCGGTCCCGGGAGGCGGGACCGGGCACGTCGGGGAGGGCGCGGGCGCTCGCCGGGTGCGGCTGAGCATCGTCTCGGCCACGAACGCCGTCGTGTACCTGGGGCAGTTCACGGTCTACACGTTCGTGTCGGTGATCCTCCTCGCTGCCGGACTGCCGGTCGCCGGGGTCGGGCCGGTACTGCTCGGGATCGGCGCGGTGGGGCTCGTCGGGACGTGGTTCGCGGCGGTGACCCTCGACCGGCGGCCGCGGGCGACCGTGCTGACGCTGCTGTCCGCGGTGACGGTCGGACTGGTCGGAGTGGGGTTCGCGTTCCCGGCGCTCGCCGGCGTGCTGGCGGCCGCTGTGGTGTGGGGTGCGGGCTTCGGCGGCGTCGCGTCGGTGTTCCAGACGGCGGCGATCCGCACCCGCGGCGCCACCCCGGAGGTCATCGGTGCGCTCGTGAACTCGACGGCCAACATCGGGATCGGCGGTGGCGCAGCGGTCGGCGCCGCGGTGCTCGCCGGACCCGGCCTGGGCTGGCTGCCGTTCGCGGGCGCGGCGCTGGTGGTCGCGGGACTCCTCGTCATCCTGCTGGCGCGCCGCTCCTTCCCATCCGCGCCCGACGCGTGACGCGCGAATCGCGGCGCGCGATTCGTGCCGAATGTCCGGAATCGAAGCGCGAAACGCGACATTCGTGCCGAATCGTGGGGACGGGATCAGCGGCCGTAGGCCGTGAGGAAGCGGTCGCGGAAGGCGTCCATGCGCCACACGGGGGCGTCGGCTGACGGCAGCAGCCCGGGCTGCCAGCCCCACGAGGCGATCCGCGCTGTGACGGCCGGGTCCTTCGCGATGATGCTGATCGGGACGTCGTGGTTCGCGCCAGGGCCGCTGACGATCGTCGCCGGCTGGTGGTCGCCGAGCACGATCAGCACGAGGTTCGGGTCGTCGAAGGTCGTCAGGAACGAGGTCAGCGCGCCCATCGTGTACTGGATGGACTCGCCGTAGAGCTGCTGCACGTGGCGCGGGTCCTGCCAGACGACGCTCGGCGGGAGGCCTTCGGCCGGCTGCGGGTCGTAGACCGAGCCGTCGCCGAGCCGGTCCCAGGGCAGCAGTCTGGGCAGCGGCGTCCACGGCGTGTGCGAGGAGACCAGGTCGATCTCCGCCATCAGCGGCCGGTGCGGGACGGCGAGCTCGTGCTGCTGGAAGTACGCCCAGGTGTACTGGTCGGGCACCTGGGCATAGCTGAAGATCGGCCCTCTGTAGCCCACGTTCGTGGCGTTGAGCTCCTGCTCGTAGTGGTAGAACGACGTCCCGCCCGGCCACGGCTTCGAGTCCGACGGCACGTCGCTGATCGTCCGCCAGCCGGCCTTGCGGAAGGCGGCGGCGAGGGTGAAACGGGTGCCGGCGGTGACCTGGTCGTAGCGCCGCTGGGAGTCGATCCACAGCCCGCTCTGCAGGGTGGAGTGCGCGAGCCAACTGATCCCGCCGAACGTGGACGACGTCAGGAAGGCGCTGCGTTCCGTGTAGCCGTGTGCGGCGAGGGCCGCGTTCCCGCTGCGGAGGACGGCGTCCACCCCCGGCGAGAACGAGGCTCCCTGCACCGCCACCCGCCCGTAGCTCTCCACGAAGGCGATCACGACATCCTTGCCCTTCAGCCCGGTCAGGAGGTCGGCGGCCGGGAGCGTGGCGAAGCGGTCGCTGGACGCCGCGCGGTCGAGGACGGCCTGGTCGCGCGCCGCAGCCTGCACCTGGTTCACCGAGGACGCGGCGGCCGAGAGCCCGTCCGCCGCTGCGACCGGCTCACCGGGCACGAGCTGCACGCCGGCGAGCGCGAGCACCAGCCAGCCGGCGGTGACGGCGGCCGCCGCGATCAGGCTCGGGCGCCGGCGCGGCGTGAGGACGCGCGCCAGGCGCAACAGGGAGGCGGCGACCGCGACGACGGCCGCGACCGCCACCAGCCCGGCGAGCGCCAGGAGGACGATCGCCCCCGCTGTCCCGGCGGAGTCGCGGACCACGCCGTACCCGTCCACCAGCTCGGACCATCCGGCTACGACGTCGAACGGCCGGCCGACCGTCGCCTCGAACACGCGGTCGAGCGCGGCGACGATCGTCGCGAGCACGAGCAGCACCGCGACGAGGATCGCGAGCGTGCGGCGCGCCCACCGCCACGGGAGCAGGACGAGCACGGCCAGGGCGAGGACGCACTCCAGCGGGACGCGCACCAGGGCGAGCGCCGAGTCGGAGGCGACCAGGCCGGGGGCGAGCGCGGCGAGGAACAGGACGAGGGCGGCCAGGGTGGTGGCGAAAGGGGACAGTGCGGTTGCGACAGCACTCCGGACCCGGCGCCCCCGAAGCGACCCGCTCACGGGAACCCCCCGAACCGGTCCGAGAGCGCGTACCGCAGCAGCACGACATCCCCGATCGGCCGGGCCTCGACCAGCGCCGCCCTGTTGTCGCACGTCCACGGGAACGCGCCCTCGCCGACGAAGCGCGGCGCGTCCGGGTCGCCGACGAAGAACGGCGCCACCGCGAGCTGCAGCTCGTCCGCCAGTCCGTCCACGAGGAACTGGGTCAGCGTCCGGCCGCCGCCCTCCACCATCAGCCGGCGGACGCCGCGCTCGCCGAGGTCACTGAGGAGGTCGGCCATCCGGACGTCGTCGCCCAGCGGCACGACGGTGGCGGCCTCGCCGAGCCGGTCGGTGAGGCGGGCGTGCTCACCGCGCGGGCAGTAGACGAGTTTCCGCGTGTCGCCCAGCGTGAAGAAGTTCGCCCCCGGGTCGAGGTCGCCGGTCGAGGTGACGGTCGCCTTCCACGGCGTGCGGCACTTCCCGGAGGCCTCCCGCCGGTCCTGCCGCTCGGCGCTGCGGACCAGCAGCCGCGGGTTGTCTCGGCGCACCGTGCGTGCGCCGACGAGGATGACGTCGTGCCGCGCGCGGACCTCGTCCACCCGGTCGAAGTCGGCGGCGTTGGAGAGCGCGAGCTTCGGCGGTCGCGCGGTGTCGAGGTAGCCGTCGAGGGAGACGGCGCAGCTCACGGTCACATAGGGTCGGTCGCTCATGCCCGCATCCTCCTCCGCCCCGCCGCTGCCGTGAACCGCACGATCAGCGCCGCCGGGGCGAAACACACGAACGCCAGCACGCCGTACAGCGTCGCGGCGGAGACGCCGGCCGCGGCGCTGACGCCGGCCATCGCGAACGCCCATCCGGCCGCGCCTTCCCGTGGGCCCCAGCCGCCGAGGTTGAACGGGATGGACGCCGCGAGGAGCACCACCATCCCGAGCGCGAGCAGGCGCAGCGGCGGCATGCCCGCGCCGACGGCGACGGCGGCGATCGCGAACGTGCCGAGGTGGCAGGCGCAGACGATCACCGACGCGACGACCGCCCGGACGCAGACCGACACCGAGCCGAGGCCCTCGCGGACCTCCCGCCACTCGTGCATCAGAGCCCGCCGGACGCGCCCGCTCGCGAAGGCCGCGACGCCGCCTCCGATGATCACCGCAGCGAGCGCGACGCCGAGCACCGGCAGCAGGAGGCCCTCGAACTCCATCCCCACGACGGCGAGGACACCGACCGCGAGGACGACCTGCACCCCCTGGCCGAGCAGCCGCTCCAGGGCGACCGCCCGCGCGGCCGCTCCCATCCGGTCGGCGGTCCGGCCGTGGTCGATCGCGCGCTGGACGTCGCCGACCACGCCGCCCGGCAGCACCGTGTTCACGAACTGGGAGCGGTAGTACGCGGCTATGGCCGTCGACCAGCGCAGGCCGACGCCGAGCCGCGCGGCGATCAGCCGCCAGCGCCAGGCGGCCGCGACCGTCGCGAGCCCAGTGAGGGCGAACGCGCCGACCACAGTGGGCCCGTCGAGGCTGAGGAGGCCGTGCAGGAAGGGGCCGGTTCCGACGCGTGCGACGATCGCGATCAGGATGGCGACGGGGACGAGGACGCGGAGAGCGATCCGGAGCCAGGGGCGCGCGGTGAGGCGGGGACGCGGCGCTGCCGTCGTCGTCTCCTCCGCTCCGTTCAGCCGTACGGTCATCGCGGCCACGCCAGGACGTCGAGGTGGTACACGACGGCGGAAAGCACGCCGCGGCGCTGCTGCTCACGCCGCAGCTCCCGGTAGCCCGCGGCCTGGTCGAGCAGAGCCCGGTCGCGGTCGGCCTCCGCCTGCTCTGTCGCCGCGTCCACCCAGCCCTCGAACCACGCGCCCAGAAGCGGGGCGCGACGGTCCAGCCGCCACGTCGTCAGCGCCGTGCGGACGTGCCAGCCCGCGCGCGCGAAGAGCCCGCGCACGATCGGCGCGCCGTACCGCCCGAGCAGACGGCGGCCGTCGATCTCCCGGCGCTGGTGCTCGTTGAAGGCGCGGGCGAAGCGGATGTCGCGCGGATCCCACGGTCGCACTTCCACGTCCCCGGTCACGCTGAGCGGCAGGAACGCGGGCGCGCCGACGGCGAGGCAGGCGTCCACGATCGCGTGCGCCTCCTGCGCGGTCACCACGTCGAGGAGTGCGGAGGCCGTCACCAGGTCGGCGCCGGCGACGTCGGCGGGCGCGAGTCGGTCGAGCGGGGTGACGCGGGAGTCGACCGTGATGGGGCGGCCGGTGCGGTCGCGGGGAGGCGCTGTCCGGATCGCGTGCGCGGTGAGGTCGGCGTTCCAGTCGTGGAGGACCCAGCGCTGCGGCCCGGAAAGCTGCGGCACGGAAAGCTGCGGCCCGGAAAACTGCGGCACGGGAAGCTGCGGTGCGAGCCAGCGCATCATCGCGCCTGTGCCGCTGCCGAGGTCGTGCACGGTGATCGGGCGGCCGCGCGTGCCGGCGTCGCCGACGAGTCCCGCGGCCAGGCGCGCGAGCCGCCGCGACCGCGCGCGCCCGTCCTCCGCCTCCCGCAGCGCGAGCCAGTCGGCACTGACCTCCAGGACGCCGCTCACGACGGCACCGCCTCCGTGCGCAGGCCGTCGAGCGCGGCCTCTCGCAGCGCGGATGCGACCACCGCGATCGTGTCCTCCCACCGGCGGCCGGCCTCCCGCGCCTCCAGTGCGGCCGCCTTCAGCGCGTCCCGCCGGGCCGCGTTCGCCCACCACTGCTGCAGCACCACGCGCAACGCCCACGCGTCGTCCGGCGGCACGATCATCGCCGCGTCCTCCCGGGTGATCGCCTCAGGGATGCCGCCCACGCCGGTGGCGAGCACCGGGACGCCGTGGGCGAGCGCTTCCGCGACGGCCATCCCGTAGCTCTCGCTGCGCGACGGCAGCACGACCAGGTCGGCCTGCGCGTACGCCTCCGAGAGCGCGCGCGGGTCGAGGACGCCCGCGAACCGGATCCGGCCGGCGAGGCCGGCGGCGTCGATCACGGCGGTCAGCGCCGCGACGAAGTCGGGGTCGACCTCCAGCGATCCGACGAGCGTGCAGGTCCAGTCGTCGCGGTCGGCGAAGCCCGCTAGGGCGCGCAGCAGGAGGTCCTGCCCCTTGTGCGGCGCGACCGCGGCGACGCACAGCAGGCGGCCGCCGTCGGGGGAGGCCGTGGTCGCGGGGGCCGGGTCGACGCCGGGGTGGGCGACCACGATCCGGTGCGGGTCGGCGGCGTCCTGCTCGAGGAGCTGGGAGCGGGTCGACGCGCTCGTCGCGATGATCCGGCGCGCGGAGCGCAGGGTGGCGAGGTCCCGGTCGCCCAGCAGCCCGTCGCCGGGTACCCCGTCGTCGCGCATCCCGTCCTCCGGTGCCGCCGCCGCGACCATGTGCGCCAGCACCACGATCCGCAGCCGCGACCGCTGCGCGACCACCGCCTCCGGCTCCCGGGACACCAGCAGTCCGTCCACCAGCGCGAGCGCGCCCTCCGGCAGCGCGGCGAGGGCGCGTGCCGTCCAGCCCGTGCCGCGGCCGGTGACCAGGAGCATGTGCACCGTCCACCCCTCGGCCCGGAGGCCGTCGCGGACGCGCTGGTCGTAGCGGTTCCCGCCGCTGACGTGCCGCGGGTCGTCGATGGTGTCCGGCACCACGAAGAACACGTCGGTCACAGCGGCCTCGAATAGCTCGCCCACGCGATGTGGGACTCGTGGAGGGTGACGGCGATGGAGGTCAGCCCGGTGGCCCGGCCGAGCGATCCGTCGGCCGCGGCGTCCGCCAAGCGGTCGGCGATGACCCGGCACAGCACCTCGGTGGTGGTGTTCATCCCGGCGAACGCGGGCTCGGCATCCAGGTTGCGGTAGGTGAGCGAGCCGGTGATCTCGGCGAGCACGGCCGTCGCGCGGCCGATGTCGACCACCACGCCGTCCGCGTCGAGGTCGTCGGCGCCGAAGGTCGCGTCCACGACGAAGGTCGCGCCGTGCAGTCGCTGCGCGGGCCCGAACGCCTCGCCGGTGAAGCTGTGGGCGACCATGAGGTGGTCGCGGACGGTGACCGTGAACGGCATCAGGCGTTCCTCCAATCGATGCTGTGGCAGAGCTCGGGGCCCGGGTCGGCCGCCAGTCGCGCGAGGACCTCCGGCAGCTCCCGCCACGACGACGACCCCGTCAGCAGGGCGTCGAACGCCGGATCCCGCAGCAGCTCGAGCGCGAGCGTCAGCCGGTCGCCCGTGCTGCGGCGGTCGCGGCGGCGCGGCGACACCGCGCCGACCTGGCTCGACCGGAGGGTGAGCCGGCGGGAGTGGAAGTCCTCCCCTAGCATCAGGGTCACCGGCCGGTCGCCGAACCAGCTGGCCTCGATCACCTCGCCCTCGGCGACGACGGTCTCCAGCGCGAGGCGCAGTCCGGCCTCCGACCCGCTGGCGTGGATGACGAGGTCGCGGTCGTGCGGGGCGGCGTCCGGTTCGGCGAAGTCCACGCCCAGCCGCTCGGCGACGTCCCGCCGAGACGGGTCGGCGTCGACCAGCGTCACCTCTGCGCCCGGGATGCCCTGCGCGAGCCGTGCGACGCAGCAGCCGATCATCCCGCCGCCGATCACGGCGATCCGGTCGCCGACGAGCGGTGCGGCGTCCCACAGCACGTTGACCGCGGTCTCCACCGCGCCCGCGAGCACGGCGCGCTCGACGGGCACGCCCTCCGGGACCGGGAACACGGCCGCCGCCGGGACGACGAACGCCGACTGGTGCGGGAACAGCGTGAACACGGTGCGCCCGACCAGCTCGTCTGGCCCCTGCTCGACCATGCCGATGTTGAGGTAGCCGTACTTGACCGGCGCGGGGAAGTCGCCCTCCTGCCATGGCGCCCGCATCAGCGCGTACTGGCTCGGCGGCACCCGGCCGCCGAACACGGTGGCCTCGGTGCCGCGGCTCACGCCCGTGCGCAGTGTGCGGACGAGCACCTCCCCGTCGAGGGGCTCCCGCAGCGGCTCGGAGCGCAGGGCGCCGACGCCGGGCTCCTCGATCCAGAACGCGGTGGCTTCGAGCACGTCCAGCTCCTCTCGCGGCGGCCTCCCGATGGACCGGCCCTTCTGAACCATCCGCCCACACCCTGCGTGTTAAGGCAAGATGCGGCAGCACACGGCGCCGTTCCCCAGAGACACGAGGCTCACGTGAAAAGGGTTCAACTCGCAGCGGTCGGCTGGGCCGGCGCGGGCCTGGCGGTCGCCCTCCTGATCGGGCTGCTCGCGGTGGAGTGGTGGATGACACCGCTGCCCGCGTCGGGCTGGGCGGCTGCAGCCGCCTACCTCCTGGTGTCGAACGTGCTGCTGGTCCGGGGCCTCCAGCGCCGCCGCTCGGAGCGCTTCGGCCCCGCGAACATCGTCACCTCGATGCGCTCGACGCTGGTCGGGCTGATCGCGGGACTGGTGGTGGCGTCGTTCGCTTCGCCGGTCCCCGTCCCGCTGCTGGTCGGCCTCGTGATCCCGGCCCTGGCGCTCGACGCGGTCGACGGCTGGGTCGCCAGGCGCACCGGCAGCACGAGCGAGCTGGGCGCGCGCTTCGACATGGAGGTGGACGCGTTCCTGCTCCTGGTGCTGAGCGTCCACGTGGCGCCCGCGCTCGGGATCTGGGTGCTCGCGATCGGGGGACTGCGGTACGGGTTCGCGGTGGCGGGCCGGCTGCTGCCGTGGTTGCGGGCGCCGCTGCCGTACCGGTACTGGCGGAAGGTGGTGACGGCGTACGCGGGGGTGGCGCTCGCCGCGGCCTGCACGGGGGTGCTCCCGGGGGTGACCACAGTGCTGGTGGCGGCGGCGCTGGCGCTGCTGGGGGAGTCGTTCGGGCGGGATGTGGTGTGGCTGGTGCGGGAGCGGGGGAGGGTGCGGGACGGACTGTAGCGCTGCGGCGACCGTTTCTACGGTCCATCAGTGGCCATTCCTACGATCAACGACAAGCCATTTCTACGACAGACCAGTGGCCATTTCTACGATGATGGCGTGGCCGTTTCTACGATCGATTGGTAGCTTGGTGGCGTGGCCCTCATCGATCGAAACGTCTTCTCCTTCGCGGACTCCATCGCCAGGGCTTTTCCTGCCCTCGTCATCCAAGGGGCACGTCAGGTCGGCAAGAGCACGTTGGCGGGCCAGCTCGCCCGCGGCAAGGACGCACTGGTTCTCACCCTCGACGACGAACAGACGCGGGCTGCGGCAATCGAGGATCCGGCGGGATTCGTCGATCAGAATCGCGACGGCCTGCTCGTGATCGATGAGATCCAGCGTCACCCCGAACTCACGCTCGCCGTCAAGGCGTCGATCGATCGCAACAGGCGTCCTGGTCGCTTCATCCTGACCGGGTCCAGCGACCTCTTGCGCTCTCGGCGGTCGACGGACAGTCTCGCCGGTCGTGCGGTATCGGTCTCGCTGAGGTCGTTCTCGCAGGGTGAGCTCCGCGGAGAGCGCGAGGATTTCGTGCGGGCCGCTCTCGGCGGCGCTCTCCGGGCGAACCAGACATCGGAGGTGACCCGCGATGACTATGCGCGGATGGTCGTTTCGGGCGGGTATCCGAACGCCTACGATCAGACCGTTCGGTTGCGCCGTGTCTGGCTGGACGGCTACGTGGACCGCCTCGTGCGTCGCGATGCGCGTGAGCTGATCAACATATCCGACCCGATGCGGTTGAAGAGTCTTCTGCGCCTCATCGCGGCCAATCAGTCCGGCGAAGTGGTCAAGGCGCGCTTCGCTCAGGACGCCGCCATCCCGCCCACGTCGATCACCTCGTACCTGGACACGCTGGAGATGCTGTTCCTGGTGGACCTGCTCCCGCCCTGGACGCCCAATCTCACATCCCGCGAGACGGGACGTTCGAAGGGGACGATCACCGACTCCGGCCTGGCTGCGCGCTTGTCGCGCGTGACCGAAGCGCAGCTCACCCCCGTCGACGGAAGGGCGCAGCACTTCGGCGGGCTGATGGAGGGCTTCGTCGTCGGCGAACTGCTGAAGCAGCAGGCGTGGTCCGACGAGGAGTTCGAACTCTTCCACTATCGGACCAAAAGCGGAGTCGAAGTCGACATCGTGGTCGAACTCGCCGACGGCAGGGTTCTGGCCATCGAGGTGAAGTCCGGAAGCACGTTCAAGACGGACCACTTCGGCGGCCTCCGCTATCTACGCGACCGACTTGGTGACCGGTTCGTCGCGGGGATCGTCCTCAATACCGGTCAGACCGGATACCGATATTCGGAGAGGCTGTGGGGCCTCCCCGTCGCGGCACTGTGGGAGATCGGGACCTGAGGCATCCCCGATGGTTTCTACGATGGGGAAGTGACCACTTCCACGCACGACGTTCCGGCTTCCCGCCGCCCCCGCATCCTCTCCCTCGGCGGCCCCAGCCTCCTGGTCGAGTTCGGCGGCGCCCGCTTCGCCGTCGACCCGACCTTCGATCGCGCGGGCGAGTACCCGATCGGCTCCCGGGTGCTCACCAAGACCACGGACGCGCCCCTCCGACCGGACGACCTCGGGCCTGTCGACGCGGTCCTGCTCTCGCACGACCAGCACCCGGACAACCTGGACAACGGCGGCCGCGCGTATCTGAGGACGGCGCCCCTCGTCGTGACCACGCCTCTCGCCGCCGGGCGGCTGGACGCCTCGTGCCGCGGGCTCGAACCGTGGGAGTCCGTCGTGATCGGCGGGGTGACCGTCACCACGGTCCCCGCCCGGCACGGCCCGGAGGGGACGGAGGCCGCCACCGGTCCCGTGACCGGTTTCGTCCTGGAGGCGGACGGTTCGCCCACGGTCTACATCTCCGGCGACAACGCCTCCCTCGAGCTCGTCGCCGAGATCGCCCGGCGCTTCCCCGCGATCGAGCTCGCCGTCCTGTTCGCGGGTGCGGCGCGGACGCCGCTGGTCGACGGCTTCCTCACGCTCACGAGCGCGGAGGCGGCGGAGGCTGCGGCCCTCCTGGGCCGGCCGCGCGTGCTCCCCGCGCACACCGACGGCTGGGCGCACTTCACCGAGAGCGCCGACGACGTCACGGCCGCGTTCGCCGCAGCCGGCCTCGGCGACCTCCTGTTGGACAGCACGCGCGGGAGCTGGGCGTCGATCTGAGCGGCGTGCTCTAGGCTGACCATCCCACCCTCCCGTCGAAAGGCCGCTCACATGCCGAACCCCATCGGACGGGCACTGCGCGATCGGCGTGCCGGGCACGACAAGGTCGCCTGGCTCCGGGAGGGGCTGCAGGCCCCGGAGTCGTTCGTGCTGACCAGCCCCGCCTTCGCCGACGGCGCGCCGATCCCGGCGCAGTATCGCGGGAAGCTGCTCGGGCAGGACCTGTCTCCCGCGCTCGAGTGGACGGCGCCGCCCGTCGCCGCCGAGGAGCTGGTGCTCGTCGTGGAGGACCCGGACGCCCCGCGCGCCGAACCCGCCGTCCATACCATCGCGCGCGGCATCGACCCGGCGCTCGGCGGCCTCCCTGAAGGCGCGCTGGCGAGGAAAGGCGCACCGGACGGGATCGCCTACGGCCGGGGGTCGCTCGGCTCCCGCGGCTGGCACGGGCCGATGCCGGTGCCGTCGCACGGGCCGCACACCTACGTCTTCCAGCTCTTCGCCGTGGACCACCGGCTCGACCTCCCGGCCTCGTTCGGGCTGGGCGATGTCGTGCGAGCGATGAACGGCCACGTGATCGCGCGGGCGCGCCTGGATGGGACGTACGAGAACCCGTGAACCCCCTGAACGCACGAACGCCCCCATCCGCGAAGGATGGGGGCGTCCGCGTCTGCGACGGCTACTGGTCGTCGTGGTTCGTCGACCCCGGGGCGATGCCAGGGACGTCGTTCGGGCCGTAGATCTTCGCGTCACCCGGGTAGGGCGACGTCCAGTGCTTGGTCTGGTACCAGGTGTAGCGGTTCATCAGCAGCGGGTTGTCGTAGTCCGGGATGGCCGGGTGTCCGGCCGTTCCGGTGAAGTGCTGCTTTCCGGCCCACTTCTGCCACTCGGCGGCGACCGACTTCTCGGAGGCGGGCACGGCGGCGTCCTTCGCGGCCTGCGCGTTCACCGCGTCGGCCGCGGCTCCCGTCTGACCGAGGGTGTCGTAGCCGCAGGCGGGCTTGGTCGCCACGCCTTCGGTCAGCGGGACCTGGTTGGCGACCGCGGTGTACGGGGTCAGGTCCGGCTTCTTCGTGAACGCGTCCACCATCGGCGTCGCCGCAGCGATCTTCTGGTTCAGCGGCTGCGCGCCGAGGATCTGCTCGATCGTGCGGACCATGCTGATCTGCGAATAGTAGGTGCTCACCGTCTTCCCGTGCACCGCATACGGGCTGATGACCTGGATGGGCGCCCGGTGGCCGTCGACGTGGTCGGCGGAGTCCTGGCTGTCGTCCTCCGCGACGAAGATCGCGGAGTCCTTCCAGTACTGCGAGTGCGAGATCTCGTCGACGATCTTGCCGAGAGCGAGGTCGTTGTCGGCGACCATCGCCTTCGGGTCGGCGGTGCCACCGGTGTGGTCGCTGGAGAGCCAGACCATGTTGAAGTTCGACGGACCGTTCTTCTCGAAGTCCTGCTTCCAGGTCTCGTACCGGTAGATGTCGGGCACGCCGAGGTCGAAAGGCGCCGCGTTCGGGTCGGAGATCGCGTTCAGCGACGGGATGACCGAGCTCGAGTTCCACTTGATGGAGGGGTCGAACAGCTGGGAGGGCGAGCCGCCGGCCATGGTGCTCGTGGCGGCGCAGTAGTACTGCTGCCAGGTCGCGCCGGCCGGCTTGCCCTCGCCGTACTCGAACTCGCCGTAGTTCTTCGCGCTCTTCCCGGCGGACTGCACCGAGTTCCAGAGGAAGCCGCTGCGCTGGTGGCCCAGCACGTCCTCCTCCGTGTCGTACGAGCGGGTGTACTCGCCAGCGCTGGTCTGCGTGTAGGCGGTGTTGTCGCCCTGCATCAGCCAGTTGTGGCCTTCGGCCGAGTTCGTCCCGATGTCGTACGTATTGTCGTACAGGCCGAACTGCGAAGCGAGGGCGTGCTGGTTCGGCGTCACCGTCTGGCCGAACTGGGTCAGCGAGGGGTCGCCGTTGCCCTGCTTCATGTCGCCGTAGAGCTGGTCGTAGCCGCGGTTCTCCTTGACCACCAGGAACACGTGCTTGATCGCCGACGGGTCGCCCAGACGCTTCGGGATGACCGCCGCGGCGTTCTCGCTCCGGTCGCCCTCGGCCTGCTTGAGGGAGTTCTCGGTCCAGCCGTTCTGCGCGAACACCTGAGCCGTGGCCTTCTGGATCTCCTTGTCGCTCGGAAGCGCGAACTTCGTGAGCGAAGCCGTCGTCGAGTGCGTGCCGTGCCCGGTCACCACGGGGACGCCCGCACCCTTGTTGACGGTGATCCCCGGACCGCGCGCGTCGATCCCGCGCGTGTTCGTGACGACGATCGAGCCGTTCACCGCCGCGACGTTCTCGGGGTAGTAGTCGGTCGGCAGGAGCCCGATGAGCGCGGCGGGGTCGCGTGGGTCCTTCGTGTCGACCTTGTAGACGGCGATCGCGTTCGCGTTGCCGAGGGAGACCAGGAGGTGGTCGCCCTGCAGCGTGACGGCGGTCGGCTGGTAGCCGGTCTTCGACGACGCCCACGGCTGGGTCGCGATCGTCTGGACGACGGCGCCGGAGCGCGTGTCGATCACCGAGACGGTGTCGCTGTTGGTGTTGACGACGTAGAGCGTGTTCCCGCTGACGTGCATGGCTGTCGGGTGCAGCTCCACCGGGATGGAGCCGACCGCGGCCGACGGGTTCGCCGTGTCGATGACGCTGACCGTGCCGGTCGTCGACGTTCCGAGGGTGGTGTTCGCGGGGACCGGCGTGCCGTACGAGCCCATCGTGGTCTCACCCGGGAGCGCGTAACGACCGCCCTCGTTGGAGACGTAGAGCTTGCTCCCGACGAACGTCAGCTGCCGCGGCGCGATGCCGACCGCGAGGGTCTGCTTGATCGTGCCGGCGGTGGGGTCGATCGCGACGACGGTGTTCTGGCCGTTGACCGCCGCGTAGAGGGTGGAGCCGTCGGGGGAGAAGGTCATCCCGGCGGTCAGCGCCTCCTGGCCCGCGGCCGAGTTCGGGATGGCGATCTTCGTGCCGGCGCCGAGCGAGCCGTCCGCGTTGAACGGGTAGCGGACGATCCCGGTCGCGACCGGCTCGAACAGGAACTTGCCGTCGGGCGAGAAGACCGGGCCCTCCTGGCCGACGGTGCCGTCCGAGATCTTGAGGTAGTTCATCGAGCCGTAACCCGCGTTGGAGGCTGCGGTCGCGAACGCGGTCGCTGCGAGCGTGCCCGCCGCCGCGACGGGCTTGTACGTGCTGAGGTCGAAGACCTGGAGGTCGACGGAGCGGTCGGCGCTGGTGCCGACGAGGAAGCGGCCGTCGGGGCTGACGGTCGAGCCCATGAGCTTGCCGAACGGCGTCATCAGGCGCGTCCCGGTCGGCTGGATCACCTGGTCGGACGAGATCTGCTCGCCGCCGGCGTAGTTCACGCCGACCTGCTGGTTCCCGAAGGCGATGGTGGAGGCGGTGGCGATGCCGCCGCCGAGGACGACGAGCGCGCAGGTGGCCGCGGTGACCGCGAGGACGCGCTGCCGCGTCGTGAGGGAGGCGAAGCGGCGCCGGCCGGATTTCTGGCGCCGGGGGGTGTTGCGAGGCATGGGACGAGACCTTTCCCGAGAGTGGAGGAGCTGAGAAGGCGAGCGACCTCAGAGCGGGGTCACAGAGAAGACACTGCTGTGACCCTCTTCGGGGGGTCAACCAAACGGTTCGTGAATGCAGGGTTACGGCGGTGCCGCGCTCTCGGGCGTGTCGGCGGCGGCATCCCAGGCGAGAGGCGCGAAGCGCAGGTGAACGCGGGCTGGGCGGCGGGCGCGTCGTCTGTCAGGACTCTCAGGCTGCCCGCACGGCCTTCGGCGGTGGGACCATGGCGGCATGGACAATCTGGAGACCGCCGAGGATGCCATCCGCCGGGCCCGCGCGAGCCTCGCGAGAGCTGCGACCGCCGCCGCTCCCGCCGCTCCCGGTGCCCCCGCCGCCTGGGTCGAGCCGCTCCGTCTCGCGCTCGACGCGATCGAGAGCGCCGTCGCCGAGCTCAGCGAGCTGCGCGACCCGCCGCTGGAGAGCTCCGGGGAGACCGGCCCGGACTCCTCCTACATCCGCTAGCCGCCGAGCGCGGCGACGATCGTCTGCGCTTCGCCCCAGTACTGCTCGTAGTAGCCGGGGTCGGCGTTGACCTGCACCGCGTGCGCCGCCTCGGTGGGCGTCATGGACTGCCAGCCCGGAATGCGCACCAGCTGGCGGAAGAAGTGCGTGGCCGCCGTGTACGGGTCCATCCGGTCGGCGAGCGTGCCCCACGCCCCGTTGTCCCGCTGCTGGAAGAGGCCGCGGCTGTCGGGGCCGGCCGCGTCGCCGTAGTCGAGGTTGCGGAGGCCGGACTCGCCGATCGCGGTCATGACGCCGATGGTCTCGCCGTACTGTCCGACGCCCTGATCGCGGGCGGCCTGGAGGATCGTCGCGGCCATCGCGAGCTCGGGTGCGCAGAATCCGGCGACCGGTCCCTTCGGCACCGCCCGGCCGGCCACCGTGGTCGCTGTGGCGTCGGCGCACGGCGGTGGCGGCGCGGCGACGGTCGCGGTCGCCGTCACGAACCGGGAGGCCGCGAACAGCCCGCCGGCGACGAGGAGGGTCGTCACGAGGAGGGCGACGACCGACTTGCGCATCCGGCACCTCCTGTTTCGATCAGCATGGTTCGTCAGGCCAACCTATGGGGGCGCGCTTTGCGGGTGCTGAGGGCTCCCTGACCAACGTCTGGGCGGGACGGATGCGTCACCGGCGGCGCGAGGCCGCGCTCCCCGCGGTGAGGAGGGCCGCCCCTGCGAGGGCGGCGCCGGCGGCCCCGAGCGCGCGGCGGTTCCGCGACGCCCACGCCTGCACGCTCATCCGCTTCGCCCGCTCGTCGAACGGGCCGTGCGTGCCGTGGTCCACCTCCCGGTCGGCCGGCTCCCACAGGTTGGCGGGCTGGTCGGCGGGCCGCGGCTCGTCGGTCTGCTGGGAGTCGAATCCGGTCTTGCCGAGGTAGCGGTCGAGCAGGCCGGGGATCACCCGGTTGCCGATGATGGCCTTCACCGTGGAAGCCCCCACCCAGTACGCCCGCCGCGGCCGCACGGCCGCCTGGACGATCGTGCGGGCCGCCACCTCCGGCTGGAAGATCGGCGGCACCGGCTGCGCCTGCTTCGGGAGCCGGGACAGCAGCCAGCGGAACTGCGGGGTGTTCATCGCGGGCAGGTGCACCATCGTGATCGCGACAGCGCTGTGGTCGTGGATCAGCTCGGTGCGCACCGACTCGGTGAACCCGACGATCGCGTGCTTCGCTCCGCAGTACGCCGACTGCAGCGGGATGCCGCGGTACGCCAACGCCGAGCCGATCTGCACGATGGTCCCTCCGCCGGCCGGGCGCATGCGGCGCAGCGCGGCCATCGTGCCGTAGACGAAGCCGAGGTAGGTCACCTCGGTGGTCCGGCGGAACTCCTCCGGCGTGATCCGGCCGATCTCCGCGAACACGGACGAGAACGCGCAGTTCACCCAGACGTCGATGCGGCCCCACTCGCTCACGACGCGCTCGGCCGCAGCCTCCACCGCCTCCGCGTCGGCGACGTCGACCGGCACGGTGATCGCCCGGCCGCCGGCGTCGCGCACCTCGGCGGCCGCGGCCTCCAGCCCTGCCTCGCCGCGGGCCAGCAGCGCGACGCTCGCGCCGTGCCGCCCGAACTCGACGGCGGCGGCGCGGCCGACCCCTCCACTGGCGCCCGTCACGACGACGACGGCGCCCTCCAGCGTCTCGATGCGGCTCACGCGTGCTCCTCTCGCTCGGCGGGATGATCCCATTCCGATGCTCCGCCGCCTCCGAATCGGTTCAACCCCTTGCGCTCGGCGGGCCCAGGGCATTCCATCCGATAAGAGGCGTCGGGACGACAAGGAGGCACGAAAATGACCGTCAAGCTCAACCGCAAGGCGCTCGACCACGCCCGTTCGCTCGTCGAGAAGGGCACGGTGGTCCGCGACGAGCGTGACGACTGGAGCGAGCACGCGCCCAGCGCGGACGAGGAGAACGCGTTCATCGAGAAGCACGGCTGGGAGCAGTACGCGCTCTGGCACCTCGGCGAGGACGCCGAGAAGAGCGAGGAGACGAAGGGCCGCTACAGCTTCCCCTACGGCGACTTCGCCAAGGTCCACCGCTGCGCGGTCATCTCGCTGGAGAGCCGGGCCGCCCAGAACGACCACGACGACATTGCGCGGTCCTCCAAGAAGCTCCTCGACCAGATCGACGAGTGATGTCGAGCGTCATCACCTCCGGCGGGGTGGACGTCCGCACGCTGGCCGGTGTGCTCGAAGACCGCGTGGACGGCGAGGTGCGCTTCGACGACGGCAGCCGCGCCGCCTACGCGACCGACGCCTCCAACTACCGCCAGGTGCCGATCGGCGTGGTCATCCCGTACACGGTGGAGGCCGCCGTGGCGGCGATCGAGGTCTGCCGTGAGTTCTCCGCACCGGTCTTCAGCCGCGGCGGCGGCACGAGCCTCGCCGGCGAGTGCACCAACCACGGCGTCGTCATCGACTGGAGCAAGTACTGCAACCGGGTGATCTCCGTCGACCCGGACGCGCGCGTGGCCGTCGTCGAGCCCGGCATCGTGCTCGACGACCTCAACGCGGTGCTCGCCCCGCACGGCCTCCAGTTCGGCCCGAAACCGGCGACGCACTCGCACTGCACGCTCGGCGGGATGATCGGCAACAACTCCTGCGGGTCCAGCGCCCAGGCCTACGGCAAGACCGTCGACAACGTGCGCCGGCTGGAGGTGCTGACCTACGAGGGCGACCGGTTCTGGGCGGGGCCGACCTCCACGGCGGAGTTCGAGCGCATCCAGCGGGCCGGCGGCCGGGTCGCCGAGCTCTACGCGGCGATGCGCGACCTCGCCGAGGGGGACGGCGACCTGATCCGGGAGCGCTACCCGCGCATCCCGCGCCGGGTCTCCGGCTACAACCTCGACTCGCTGCTGCCGGAGGCGGGCTTCGACGTGGGCAAGGCGCTGGTCGGCTCGGAGTCCACCCTGGTCACGGTGCTGCGCGCCGAGCTCGACCTGGTGCCCGTGCCGCCGACCCGCACGTTCCTCGTGCTCGGCTTCCCGAGCATCGAGGACGCCGCCGACGCCGCGCCCACGATCGCCGAGCACGACCCGCTGACGATCGAGGGGATCGACGAGGTCCTGGTGGAGGACCAGAAGACCAAGCGCCAGAACGTGGAGGCGCTCCACCTGCTGCCCGACGGGAAGGGCTGGCTGGTCTGCGAGTTCGGCGGCGACACCAAGGACGAGTCCGACGCGAAGGCGCAGCGGATGGTCGCCGCGCTGAAGCAGCGCGAGATCGTGCCGACCGACCGCGAGTTCGACGACGCCGAGCACCAGAAAGAGATCCTGGAGGTCCGCGAGGCCGGCCTCGGCGCGACCGCGTGGATCCCCGACCGGCCCGACACCTGGGAGGGCTGGGAGGACGCCGCCGTCCCGCCGGAGCGCCTGGGCGACTACCTGCGCGACTTCGGCCGGCTGCTCCACGAGTTCGGCTACGAGAACGTCTCGCGCTACGGTCACTTCGGCCAGGGCTGCGTGCACTGCCGCATCCCGTTCGACCTGACGACGGAGGAGGGCATCGCGCTCTACCGCGCGTTCATCGGCCGCGCCGCCGAGCTGGTCGCACAATACGGCGGCTCGCTCTCCGGCGAGCACGGCGACGGGCAGTCGCGCGGCGCGTTGCTGCCGATCATGTTCGGCGAGGAGGTCGTCCGCCTCTTCGAGCGGTTCAAGGCGCTGTTCGACCCGCACGACCGGATGAACCCCGGCAAGGTCGTGCACCCCTACCAGCCCACCGACAACCTCCGGCTCGGGGTCGGCTACGGCCCGAAGGTGGACGTGGAGCTGCACTTCTCGTACCCGCAGGACCGCGGGCAGTTCGAGCGCGCGGCGCTGCGGTGCGTGGGGGTCGGCAACTGCCGCAGCCACAGCGGCAATGTCATGTGCCCGTCCTTCCGCGCCACGAACGAGGAGGAGCACTCCACCCGCGGGCGGTCGCGGCTGCTCTTCGAGATGCTGGAAGGGCAGTACCGGGAGAGCCCGATCACCGACGGCTGGCGCTCCACCGAGGTGGGGGACGCGCTGGACCTGTGCCTGTCATGCAAGGGCTGCAAGACGGACTGCCCGGTGAACGTCGACATGGCGACCTACAAGGCCGAGTTCCTGTCGCACCACTACGCCGGGAGGCTGCGCCCGGCCGCGCACTACACGATGGGCTGGCTGCCGCTCTGGGCGCAGATGGCGAGCGTCGCCCCCGCCCTCGTGAACCGGCTCGCCCGCCTGCCCGGCGTCGCGCGCGTCGCGAAGCGCGTCGGCGGCGTGGAGCCCGACCGACCCGTTCCGCGGTTCGCACCGCAGCGGTTCACCGACTGGTTCGCCGCCCGGCCGCCCGGGCCTCCCGCGCCGCTCGGCGACGTGATGATCTGGCCGGACACCTTCACCGACAACTTCCACCCGTCCATCGGGCGCGCGGCGGTCACCGTGCTGGAGGACGCCGGCTATCGCGTCGTGCTGCCGCCCGGACACCTGTGCTGCGGGCTGACCTGGATCTCGACCGGCCAGCTCGCGACGGCGGGGAGGATGCTCGCGCACACGGCGGCGGCGCTCGCCGAGGCGCTGGGCGACGATGTGCCGCTGGTGGGGCTGGAGCCGAGCTGTCTCGCGGTCTTCCGCTCCGACGCGCCGGAGCTGCTCCCCGACGACGCCAACGTGGCCGTGGTCGCGGAGCGGGCGACGTCGTTCGCGGAGCTCCTGCAGGGGACCCCCGAGTGGTCGCCTCCGCACGTCGGCGGCAGCGCGGTCGTGCAGCCGCACTGCCACCAGCACGCGGTCGGCGGCTTCGGCGCGGATCAGGCCATCCTCGACGCCGCAGGCATCGAGACCACCACCGTGGAGGGCTGCTGCGGTCTCGCGGGCAACTTCGGCTTCGAAGCGGGCCACCTGGACGTGTCGGCGGCCGCGGCGGAGCACGCGCTGCTGCCGGCCCTCCGCGAGGCGGGCGCCGACGCGCGCGTGATCGCGGACGGCTTCAGCTGCCGGACGCAGGTGGAGCAGCTCGGGGACACGCTCTCCCCGGGTCAGCGACCGCTGCACCTCGCCGAGGTGCTCGCCCTCCAGCTCGGCGCCCGCCGCGGCGTCCCGGTGCGGGTCGACCGCCCCGGCCGCGCTGCCGAGCGCATCCCGGCCGCGGCGGTCGAACGCGCGCTGGCCTCCGACCGGGTGAGGCAGCGCTCATGAGCGGGCGGCTGGATGGCATCCTCCCGCAGATCGACGCGGTCGAGACGCGCGTCTTCCGCATCCCCACCGACGCGCCGGAGGCTGATGGGACGGCCACCTGGGAGCAGACCACGCTCACCGTGGTGCTGCTGCGCGCGGGCGACGTGACCGGACTCGGCTACACGTACAGCTCGGCTGCTGCCGCGACCGTGGTCGACGACGAGCTCGCGCCGGTGCTGCGCGGGAGGTCGCTCACCGACCTCGGCGCGATCGTCGCCGACCTGGAGCACGCGCTCCGCAACCCGGGCCGGCCGGGGATCGGCGCCTGCGCGATGTCGGCCGTCGACGTCGCGCTCTGGGACGCGCGGGCCCGCGCGCTCGGGATGCCGCTGGCCGACCTCCTCGGCCGGGTCCGCGCCTCCGCGGCGGTGTACGGCAGCGGCGGCTTCACGACCTACGACGACGAGCGGCTGCACGACCAGCTGGCCGGCTGGGCGCGCGACGGGTGTCGCTGGGTGAAGCTGAAGATCGGCGAGTCCTGGGGCACCCGCGTCGACCGCGACCTGCACCGCGTCGAGGTCGCGCGCCGCGCCATCGGACCCGATGTCGGCCTGTTCGTGGACGCCAACGGCGCGTACGGCGTCGGCCAGGCGCTGCGCGTCGAGCGTGCGATGCGCGAATTCGACGTGACCTGGTTCGAGGAGCCGGTGAGCTCCGACTACCCCGACCAGCTCGCCGCGGTGCGCGCCGGGTCGTTCGCCGACATCGCGGCGGGGGAGTACGTGTACCGCCCGTCCGACGCCGCCGGCCTGATCGGGTCGGTGGACTGCCTCCAGCTCGATGTCACCCGCTGCGGCGGCTACACCGGCTGGCTGCAGCTCAGCGGGCTGGCCGCCGCCCACGGCGTGCAGGTGTCGGCGCACTGCGCGCCGCAGCTCGCCGCGCACGCGGGCTGCGCGACGCGGAACTTCCGACACCTGGAGTACTTCCACGACCACGCCCGCCTGGAGCCGATGGTGTTCACCGGCACGCTGCCGTTCGTGGACGGCGCGCTCACGCCGGACCGTCGGCCGGGGCACGGCCTGGCGCTGCGCGAGTAGCGCGGACGGGCGCGTCCCGCCCAGGCCAAGGCGGGGACGAGGTCCCGAACACTCGTCCCCGCCGCCTGAGCCTCCGGCACCGCGGCCGCGGATGCCACGCAGCCGCCGATGCCGGGGAGGTCAGCCGCGGAGTGCGCCGTCCATCATGTGCTGGACCGCGGGCGGCGAGCCCACACCGCGTCCGGACACCTCGGACTGGCCGTCTTCGCCCGTGACCACGAGGCCGGTCGCGCTGGCGGCCGACTCGGCGAGAGCCTCCAGCCAGTCGCGGTTGATCGACGGCGTCCGCGATCCGGAGAACTTGAAGTAGAGCGGGATGGACGGGTCGAGCCAGATGGTCGACCTGCCGTCGCCGATGTCCGGGGAGTCCCGCCACGACATCGCGAAGCTCTCGCGCCGCCGCAGCTTGTTCACAATGACGATCTGGAGGTGCAGGAGCAGGCGGTCGTCGAACTCGATGACCGTCGAGTCGTAGATGAGTGAACCCACTGCGGCAACCTCCCTGAGGTGTACGCGTTAAGCGCAAGTGTGATCCGATTCACGCAGAAAGTCGATGCCTCCGCCCGGGATTCGTCGGCGTCGCCCGATGATGCGCGCCCCACCCCGCGCGCGGCATGATTGCCGCATGAGCTCACGTCCTCCCGCCGTGGTCGTGCGCGACCTCCGCAAGTCGTACGGGTCGTTCGAAGCCCTGCGCGGTGTCGACTTCGAGATCGCCGACGGGGAGACCTTCGCGCTGCTCGGGCCGAACGGCGCAGGGAAGAGCACGACCATCGAGATCCTGGAGGGGTATCGCGACCGCTCCGGCGGCGAGGCGAGAGTGCTGGGCGTCGATCCCGGCAAGGCGGGTACCGCGTGGAAGGCGCGGCTCGGGATCGTGCTGCAGTCGGGGGCCGAAGCCGCGAACGTGACCGTGCGCGAGCAGCTCACCCAGTTCGCGCGGTACTACCCGCGCAGCCGCGACGTCGAGGAGGTCATCGCCGCCGTCGGCCTGGAGGAGAAGGCGAAGGTCCGCATCCGGAACCTGTCCGGCGGTCAGCGCCGGCGCCTCGACGTCGCGCTCGGCGTGATCGGCCGGCCGGAACTCCTCTTCCTGGACGAGCCGACGACCGGGTTCGACCCGGAGGCGCGGCGGCAGTTCTGGGAGCTGGTCCGCACGCTCAAACGCGAGGGCACCACCATCCTGCTCACCACCCACTACCTGGACGAGGCCGCGCAGCTGAGCGACCGGGCCGCGGTGATCGCGCACGGCGCGCTGCTCGACATCGGGGCGGTGGACGCGATCGGCGGTTCGGCGGCGCGCGTCCCCATTGTCCGCTGGCGGGACGCCGCCGGCGCGCCGCACGAGGAGCGCACCCACGAGCCGGCCGCCCTGGTCGCCCGGCTCGCCGCCGAGGCCGGAGGGGAGCCGCGCGACCTGGAGGTCATCCGGCCCAGCCTGGAGGACATCTACCTCGGCCTGGTCCGCGAGGCCGACGAGCGCGCGGGAGCGACGGAGGGTGCCGCCGGGCGCCGCGCCTCCGGCGAGGAGGTGGCCGCATGACGTCGGTCGCGCTGGGCTGGGCCCGCATCCGCTACGAGGTGCTCGTGTACTTCCGCCAGGCGGACACCATCTTCTTCACGTTCCTCTTCCCGGTGGTCATGCTCGGGATCTTCTCCGTCGCGTTCCAGGGCCTCGGCAAGGTCGGCGCCGCCCCGGACGGCAGCGGCGGCATCAGCCAGGCCGCCTATTACCTGCCCGGGATGATCGCCGCCGGCATCCTGCTGAGCGGCGTGCAGAACCTCGCCGTCGACATCGCCATGGAGAAGAGCGACGGGACGCTGAAGAGACTGGGCGGCACCCCGCTGCCGGTGGTCTCCTACTTCCTCGGCAAGATGGGCCAGGTCATCGCGACCAGCATCCTGCAGATCGCGCTGCTGCTGTTCGTCGCCCGGGTGCTGTTCGGGGTAGCGCTGCCGACCGACCCGCAGTCCTGGTTGCGCTTCGCGTGGATCTACGCCCTCGGCATCGTGACATCGGCCGTGCTGGGCATCGCGCTGTCTGCGGTGCCGCGCACGGGCAAGAGCGCGACGGCGGTGATCATCCCGATCGTGCTGGTGCTGCAGTTCATCTCCGGCGTCTACCTGGCCTTCAACCTGCTGCCGACCTGGCTGCAGAACATCGCCAGCCTGTTCCCGCTGAAGTGGATCGCCCAGGGGATGCGGAGCGTGTTCCTGCCCGCCGCGTTCGAGGCGAAGGAGCCGAGCGGCAGTTGGCAGCTCGGCTGGATCGCCGTTGTCCTGCTGATCTGGCTGGTAGCGGGGCTGATCGCGTGCCGGGTGTCGTTCCGGTGGATCCGGAAGGACGGTTAGCCGCGCCCCTCGCTCACTCGATCGGCGTGTCCGCCTCGTGCCCCCACTCGGCCCACGACCCGTCGTAGACGCGCGCGTTCGCGTGCCCGAGGATATACCGCAGCACGAACCATTCCGCCGACCCGCGGTTGCCGATCGTGCAGTAGGTGATGACGTCGGCGTCCGGGGCGACCGAGGCGAACATGCCCGCCAGGGTGTCGCGGTCGCGGAACCGGCCGCGCTCGTCGAACACGCCGGCGGCATCCACGTTCACCGCCGACGGGACACGACCCGCGCGGCCGCCCGGCTCCGGGGTCCCGGACGGCCAGAAGCGCTCGCCGGTGTACTCGGCGGCGCTGCGGGCGTCCACGATCGTCGCGCCGGGGCGTCCGATCGCCGCCCGCACGTCAGCGGCGGTGGCCCGGATCGAGTCGTCCGGCGCGGGCAGCGGATACCGGGAGGGCGTCACCTCGGGCGTCTCGGTCGTGAAAGGCCGGCCGGCCTCCTGCCAGACGGCGCGGGAGGTGTCGAGGATGCGCACGTCCGGGTGCCCGTAGAGCGTCATCAGCCAGAACCCGAGCGATGGCGCGTAGCCGTAGAACACGACGGTCGTGTCGGGTGTGATGCCCGAGCGTTCGAACAGCGCCCGGATCGCGTCGTCGCCGACCGGCCGGTAGTCCGGGCCTTTGAGGTCGGCGTACGGATTCCAGAGCACGGCGCCGGGGAGGTGACCGGACGCGTAGGCGGTGGCGTTCACGTCCACCTCGATGACGCGGACCCCGGGGTCCGCGAGGTGGGATTCGAGCCAGTCCGGCCCAACGACGGGGACGGGGTCGAGGGGAGCAGCCTCGCGCACGTCGCGCGTGGCGGCTCGGGTGGTGGTGGAGCTCATGGTGGCCTCCTTGCGGCTCACTCCAACTGGATCCAGCCGAGCAGGTCCTCCCGCGCGACTGCCTGGAAGAGGGCAGGATGGTCGGACCGCAGGTGGGCGCTGATGTCGTCGACGACCTCGGCGTCCGTCTCGCCGCGGGCGATGTAGCCGCATTCGCACCGGATGATCCTGGTCATCTCGTCCTCCCTCATAGTTCTACGCAGGGCCCGTTGGCAGAATGTTGGCATGACATTGGCGTCCGGTGGAGTCCGGGTGCAGCTCTGCGGGACCCTGCACCTCGAGCGTGCAGGTGAGCGGCTGGAGGACGGCCTCCCTGGGCGGCAGGGACGGCTGCTGTTCGCGTATCTCGTGCTCAACCGGCACCGCCCCTGCACCCGCGAGGAGCTGGCCGAAGCGGTCTGGCCCGGCGCGGTCGCCGTCCACGGAGCGGGACTGAACCCGCTCGTGTCGAAGCTGCGGCGGCTGCTCGGCGCCGACGCGCTGGAGGGACGGTCGGCGCTGCGGCTCGAGCTGGGGGAGGACGCCCGCATCGACGTGGAGTGGGCGGAGCAGGCCGTGCACCGCGCCGAGTCGCAGGTCGCCCTCGGGCGCTGGGCGACGGCGTGGGGGCCCGCGACCGGTGCGATGCTGATCGCCCAGCGCGAGTTCCTGCCCGGCGAGGAGGCCGGCTGGATCGACGAGGAGCGTCGCGCGCTCGCCGACATCCTCGTGCGCGCGCTGGAGGCTTACGCGGTCGCGACCCTGGAGATGGGCGGCACCGAGCTTCCCGCGGCGGTCCGCGCGGGCCGTCGGCTGGTGTCGATCGCTCCGTTGCGCGAGACCGGCTACCAGGTGCTCATGCGGGCGCTGCGACGGCAGGGGGATGTCGGGGCCGCGGTCGGAGTGTACGGCGAACTGCGCTCGCTGCTGCGGGACGAGCTCGGAGTCTCCCCGAGCCCGGCCACGCAGCAGCTGTACGCGTCGCTGCTCGCGGAGCCGTGAAGCGTCACTCCGCCAGCCCCTTCGCCAGCATGCTCTCGGCCGCAGCCGCCACCGCTTCTTGCCACGCCCGCGGGTCGAACCCGAGCACGCGCCGCGCCTTCGTGTTCGACGCCTTCTTCCGGTACCCGAGCTCAGCCGCCATCGGGCGCATCCCCGGGTTCGTCTCCGCCGCCGCGCGCACCGCCGCGTCCGGGAGCAGCGCGGTCGCCGGGGGTACGCGGCTCGCGCGCTCGCCGAGTTCGTCGCGCAGCACCGCGCCGACCTCCGCGAGCGGCACGGCGTCCTCCTGGGCCGCGAGCAGGAAGCGCTCGCCGGCCGCGCCCTCCGCGGTGATCGCCGCGATGTGCGCGGCCGCGACATCCCGCACGTCCACGAACGGGACGGCGAAGTCCGGATACGCGGGCAGCTCGCCCGTGAGCACACGCCGGACCAGGTGGTTCGCACCCGACATCCCGGTGCCGATCAGCGGTCCGACGACCGCGACCGGGAGCATCGTGACCAGCTCGGTGGGGCCGTCGCCGATCAGCTCCCAGGCGGCGCGCTCGGCGAGCACCTTGCTGCGGCCGTAGGCGTCCATCCCCGGCCCGTCGAGCGGCGACCAGTCGGCCTCAGTGAACGCGCGGTCGAGCGGAGGATGGCCGAACCCGACCGCGTGGAAGGCGGAGGTGAGCACGACCCGGCGCACTCCCGCGCCCTGGGCCGCGCGGAGCACCCGCAGCGTGCCCTCCCGCGCCGGCACGATCACGTCGTCCTCGTCGTCGACCGGTCCGAGGTGCACCGGCGAGGCGACGTGCAGGACCGCGTCCACGTCCTCCACCGCCTCGGCCCAGCCGGCGTCGTCCAGGAGGTCGGCCGCGACGAAGTGCAGCGCGTCGCCGTTCGTCATCCCGGCCTCGGCCAGGGCCGCGCGAGCGGAGTTCTCGCGGTCGAGAGAGCGGATGGTGGCGCGGACCTCGTGGCCGCTGCCGAGGAGCTGGAGGATGATGTGCCCGGCGATGAAGCCGGAGCCGCCGGTGACGAGGATGCGCTGGTCGGCCATGCTCGGTCCTTTCGGTTGGTCGGGTGCTGACCCTTCGATGGTTCCCCGGCAGGCCGGGCCCAGCCAGCCCCTGTCCACACTGGTAGTGGGAGGGACAGCCTGGACGCTCGGCTCCCGCGTAGCGTGGACTCCATGAACGCGGACACCGACGGGCCGGCCAACCTGCTGGGCGAGTTCCTGCGCGCCCGCCGCGAGCTGGTCTCGCCCGAGAGCGTCGGCATCCCCGTGCTCGGCACGCGCCGGGTGGCCGGCCTCCGCCGCGAGGAGGTCGCGATGCTGTCCGGCATCAGCGCCGAGTACTACCTCCGGCTGGAGCAGGGCCGCGACCGGAACCCGTCCGGGCAGGTGCTGCGCTCCATCGCGCGCGTGCTGCAACTGGACGACGAGGCGACCGCGTACCTGCTCGGGCTGCCGGACGACGACCGCGCACCGCGCCGGCCCCGGCGGCCTCGGGCCGAGACCGTTCCCGGGAGCCTGGCCGCTCTCGTTCCGCAGCTTCCGTTCCCGGCGTTCGTCGAGGGCCGCTACCTCGACGTGCTCGCCGCGAACTCCCTCGCGTCCGCGCTCTCGCCGCGGCTGGTCCCCGGTCGCAACCGGATGCGCGATGTCTTCCTCGACCCCGCCGAGCAGGCGCTCTTCCCGGACTGGGAGGCCGCCTCGGCCGTGCTGATCGCGGGCTTCCGGCGCTCGGTCGGCGCCGACGCCGACGACGCGCGCGTGGTCGAGCTGGTCGGCGAGCTGTCGATCGCGAGCCCGGTGTTCCGGAGGCTGTGGAGCCGCCACGACGTCCGCGAGCGCCAGGGCGCGACCTTCGTGTTCCAGCATCCTCAGGTAGGGCCCCTCGCGGTGCACCGCGAGAAGCTGCAGATCACCGGCACCGACGGCATCGTGCTCGTGCTCTACCACGCCGTCACGGAGGCGGACGCGGAGAAGGTGCGGCTGCTCGGCGCGCTCGCCGACACCGCGGAGGAGAGCACCGCGGAGGAGAGCACCGCGGAGGAGAGCACAGCGGAGCGCTCGAGCGCGTAAGGTGGAGTGGTCCACGGGGGACTCGCCTATCGGGGCGACTTGTCTGGTTCGATTTCCAGAGTCCTCCACCACACTGTGCTGACCAGCCTCAGCCCGCTACCGCGCTCGGCACGGCGAGCTCACCGGTGACGTACTGCGACCTCCCGAAGCCGAACGACCAGTCCTCCGGGCCGTTCTCGACGTAGCCGATGAACACGTCCTCCCCGGCGACCCCGACCCCGGCGAGCCGGCGCGCGATCTCTGCGAACAGGCTCTGCTTCGCCTCAGGCGCGCGGCCGCGCTGCGTGAAGATCTGGATGACGACCACGCCGTCCGTGCGGTCGAAGCCGAGCCCGGCGTCTTCCGCGATGATCGAGCCGGGCGGGCGCTCCGTGACGATCTGGAAACGGTCGCGCACGGGGATGCGGTACTCGGTCACGATGGCGTCGTGGACGGCGTCGGCGATGGCGCGGACGGCCGCCGCGGGTCGGCCTTCCTGCAGTTCGATGCGGACGAGGGGCATGGGGTCCTCCGATGGTTCAGGACGAGGGATCGTTTCCATAGTGGCAGAAAGCTTGTCAGTTTGATAGAACATACGGTGTAGGCTGTGATCAGCGAGCACAGCACGAGCCCGACGAAGGAGTTCCACGCCATGACCGACCAGGGGCAGCCGTTCGACCTGATCACCATCGGGCGCATCGGTGTCGACATCTACCCGCTCCAGGATGGGGTGGGCCTGGAGGACGTCGAGACGTTCGGCAAGTTCCTCGGCGGCAGCGCCACCAACGTGTCGATCGCCGCCGCGCGCCACGGCCTCCGCTCGGCCGTCGTCACGGCGACCGGCGACGACCCGTTCGGGCGCTATGCGCGCCGCGAACTGCGTCGGCTCGGTGTGGACGACCGGTTCGTCGGCACGGTCGGCACCCTCAAGACCCCGGTGACCTTCTGCGAGATCTTCCCGCCCGACGACTTCCCGCTGTACTTCTACCGCGACCCGCTCGCGCCCGACCTCGCCATCACCGCGAAGGACCTCGACCTCGACGCGATCAGCCGGGCGCGGATCTACTGGTCCACCGTGACGGGGCTGTCTCGCGAGCCGAGCCGCACCGCCCACCATGTGGCGTGGGAGGCCAGAGATCGGCGGCCGCTGACGATCCTCGACCTCGACTACCGGCCGATGTTCTGGCCGAGCGGGGCGACGGCGACGGCCGAGGTGGAGCGCGCGCTCGGCCACGTGACGGTCGCGGTCGGCAACCGCGAGGAGTGCGAGATCGCGGTGGGTGAGACCGAGCCGCTGCGCGCTGCGGACGCCCTCCTCGAGCGCGGCGTCGAACTGGCCGTGGTCAAGCAGGGTCCGCGGGGCGTGCTCGCCAAGACGCGCGAGGAGACCGTGGAGGTGCCGCCCTACTTCGTGAAGGTCGTCAACGGCCTCGGCGCGGGCGACGGTTTCGGCGGCGCGCTCTGCTACGGCCTGCTGCAGGGCTGGTCGCTGGAGCGGGTCATCCGCTTCGCCAACGTCGCCGGAGCCATCGTGGCCACGCGCCGCGAGTGCTCGACAGCGATGCCGACGACCGACGAGGTCGAATCCGTGCTGAAGGAGCTCCAGAATGTCCACAGCTGACCTGATCGCCGGCCCGACCCCGATCATCGACGAGGCAGCGTTCGAGCGCCTCCGCGCCCGCCGCCACACCGGCCCCGACGACGTCGCGACCGTCCTCGCCGCCCGCACCCGGCGCCCGCTGGTCCGCGACGACGGCCGCCTCTTCATCGTCGCCGCCGACCATCCCGCGCGCGGCGCGCTCGGCGTCGGCGACGACCCGGTCGCGATGGCCGACCGCTACGACCTCCTGCAGCGGCTCGCGCTCGCGCTGTCGCGCCCAGGGGTGGACGGCGTGCTCGGCACCCCCGACATCATCGAAGACCTTGCGCTGCTCGGCGCCCTGGACGACAAGATCGCCGTGGGCTCCATGAACCGCGGCGGCCTCCGCGGAGCCGTCTTCGAGATGGACGACCGCTACACCGGCTACGACGTCGACGCGATGGTGCACGACGGCGTGGACGCGGCCAAGCTGCTCGTCCGCGTCAACCTGGAGGACGCCGGCACGGCACGCACGCTGGAGGCGACCGCCCACGCGGTCACCGCGGCGGCCCGGGCGCGGCTCCCGATCCTGCTCGAGCCGTTCATGAGCCGCTGGCACGAGGGCCGGATCGTCAACGACCTCACGACGGACGCCGTCATCCAGTCGGTGGCCATCGCGTCCGGTCTGGGCGCCTCGTCGTCGTACACGTGGCTCAAGCTCCCGGTCGTGCCCGAGATGGAGCGCGTCATGAGGGCGACCACGCTGCCGACGCTCCTGCTCGGCGGCGACACCGACGCCGCGCCCGAGGAGACCTTCGCGTCGTGGGAGGCCGCACTCGCGCTCCCCGGCGTGCACGGCCTCGTCGTCGGGCGTACTCTCCTCTACCCGAAGGACGGGGACGTCGGCCGGGCGGTCGACATCGCCGCCTCCCTCGTCCACGGCCGCTGATCCGGCCGGCTCACCGCACGCAGTACCGCGAAGGAACACGATCATGACCAGCACCGACACCACCACCGCCCCCGTCGCCGCGGGCCAGCTGCCGACGATCCCGCACTGGATCGACGGGGCCGAGCGACCCTCCACCAGCGGTCGCACCGCTCCGGTCTTCAACCCGGCGCTCGGCGTCGCGACGGCGAACGTCGCCCTCGCCGATCAGGCCGAGATCGACGAGGCGATCGCCTCAGCGCAGCGCGGCTTCGAGGTGTGGGGCCAGTACTCGATCGCCAAGCGGCAGTCGGTGCTGTTCGCGTTCCGCGAGCTGCTGAACGCGCGCAAGGGGGAGCTGGCGTCGATCATCACCGCCGAGCACGGCAAGGTGCTCTCCGACGCGATGGGGGAGATCCTGCGCGGCCAGGAGGTCGTGGAGCTGGCGACCGGGTTCCCGCACCTGATCAAGGGCGCCTACTCGGAGAACGCCTCGACCGGCGTCGACGTGTACTCCCTGAAGCAGCCGCTCGGCGTGGTGGGCGTCATCTCGCCGTTCAACTTCCCGGCCATGGTGCCGATGTGGTTCTTCCCCATCGCGATCGCGGCCGGCAACGCCGTGGTGCTCAAGCCCAGCGAGAAGGACCCGTCGGCTGCGCTCTGGCTCGCCCGGCTGTGGAAGGAGGCGGGCCTCCCGGACGGCGTCTTCACCGTGCTGCAGGGCGACAAGCTCGCCGTCGACGGCCTGCTGAACAGCCCGGTCGTCCAGTCCATCTCCTTCGTCGGCTCGACCCCGATCGCGCAGTACATCTACGAGACGGCGTCGAAGAACGGCAAGCGCGTCCAGGCGCTGGGCGGCGCGAAGAACCACATGCTGGTGCTGCCCGACGCCGACCTCGACCTGGTGGCCGATCAGGCGGTCAACGCCGGGTACGGCGCCGCGGGCGAGCGCTGCATGGCCGTCTCGGTCGTCCTGGCGGTCGAGCCTGTCGCCGATGAGCTGATCGCCAAGGTGAAGGAGCGCATCGGCCGCCTCCGCATCGGCAACGGCGCGGGAGACGGACAGGGCGAGCCCGACATGGGGCCGCTGATCACCGGCGTGCACCGCGACAAGGTGTCCGGCTACGTCGACATCGCCGAGGCGGACGGCGCGGACATCGTGGTCGACGGCCGCGCATTCACGGTCGAGGGTCACGAGGACGGCTTCTTTTTCGGTCCGACCCTGATCGACAAGATCCCGGTCACCTCCGCCGCCTATCGTGAGGAGATCTTCGGGCCGGTGCTGTCCGTGGTGCGCGTGCAGACCTTCCAGGAGGGCCTGGACCTGATCAACTCCGGGCAGTTCGGCAACGGCACCGCGATCTTCACGAACGACGGCGGCGCGGCCCGGCGGTTCCAGAGCGAGGTCCAGGTCGGCATGATCGGCATCAACGTGCCCATCCCGGTCCCCGTCGCCTACCACTCGTTCGGCGGCTGGAAGGCCTCCCTGTTCGGCGACGCCAAGGCGTACGGCGTGCACGGCTTCGACTTCTTCACCCGCGAGAAGGCGATCACCAGCCGCTGGCTCGACCCGGCGACGCGGCACCACTCGGACAACCGTGGCATCAACCTCGGCTTCCCGCAGAACAACTGAAGACGGTCGGAGATGGCAGAGCACAACGAATGGTTCTTCCCGCGCGGCGCGCTGAGTGACCGCTGGTGGGAGTCCGTGGTCGACGACTCCCTCGACGGCTGGCAGCACACCGGCCTGCGGGTCGCGGAGCTCGCCGGCAACGCGGTCGAGCTGGAGGCCGGCGACGTCGAGCGCATCGTCGTCCCGCTGGCCGGGTCGTTCGCGGTGGAGCACGAGGGCGAGACCACCCACCTCGCCGGCCGGTCGAGCGTCTTCGACGGACCGACCGACGTGGTGTACGTGGGCGCCGGCAACGCGCTGACCATCAGCGGGTTCGGCCGGGTCGCCGTGGCGGAGGCGCCGACGCGGGTCCGCAAGCCGTCGGCGTACATCGCCAAGAGAGACGTCCCGGTCGAGCTGCGCGGGGCCGGTCGGGATACCCGCCAGGTCCACAACTTCGGCACCCCCGGCGCGCTCGACGCCGCCGCGCTGATCGTCTGCGAGGTCATCACGCCCGCCGGCAACTGGTCGTCGCATCCCGCCCACAAGCACGACGAGGACATCCCCGGTCACGAGTCCGCGCTGGAGGAGATCTACTACTTCGAGGCCGCTCCGGTCCGCGGCGCGAGCGCCCCGCCCACGGCGGACGCCTTCGGCAGCTTCGCCACCTACCGCTCGGCCGCGGGCGACATCGAGACCAACGCGCTCGTGCGCACCGGGGACATCGCCCTGGTGCCGTTCGGCTACCACGGCCCCGCGGTCGCGGCGCCGGAGTACGACCTCTACTACCTCAACGTCATGGCCGGCCCCGGCGAGGAGCGCGCCTGGCTGATCAGCGACGACCCGCGCCAGACCTGGCTGCGCAGCACGTGGGAGGGCTTGGAGCAGGACGCGCGCCTGCCCTACTCCACGGGCACCACTGCGACCGATACCCTCCCCACCACCGAAGGAGCCGCCCGATGACGACCCGCAGGATGACGGTGGCCCAGGCGCTCGTCGAGTTCCTCGCCAACCAGTGGACCGTCGACGGTGACGTGCGCGAGCGCACGATCCCCGGCATGCTCGGCATCTTCGGCCACGGCAACGTCGCAGGCGTCGGCCAGGCGCTCGCGCAGGCGAACGCGCAGGACCCGACGCTGATGCCGTACTACCAGGCGCGCAACGAGCAGGCGATGGTCCACCAGGCGGTCGGGTTCGCCCGCATCCACCGACGCCGGGCCACCCTCGCGTCGGCCGCATCGGTGGGCCCGGGCGCCGCCAACATGATCACCGGCGCCGCGCTCGCCACCGCCAACCGCCTCCCGGCGCTGCTGCTGCCGTCCGACACGTTCGCGACCCGCGTCGCCGACCCGGTGCTGCAGCAGCTGGAGCACCCGCACGACCTCGGCATCCAGGTGACGGACGCGTTCCGTCCGGTGTCGCGGTTCTTCGACCGCGTCCAGCGACCGGAGCAGCTCTTCTCGATCGCTCTCGCGGCGATGCGCGTCCTGACCGATCCCGCCGAGACGGGCGCGGTGACCATCGCGCTGCCGGAGGACGTGCAAGCCGAGGCGCTCGACGTTCCGGAGGAGTTCCTCGCCCCCCGCGAGTGGCACGTCCGCCGTCCGGCCCCGGAGGGCTGGGCTCTGGCCGCGGCCGTCGACGCGATCCGCGCCGCGCAGCGTCCGGTGATCGTCGCCGGCGGCGGCGTCCTGTACTCGGGCGCGGAGGACGTGCTGCGCGCGTTCGTGGAGGCGACCGGCATCCCGGTCGGCACCACCCAGGCCGGCGGGGGCTCGCTGAGCTGGAACCACCCGCAGTACCTGGGCGGCGTCGGCGCGACCGGCACCACCGCCGCCAACCGCGTCACGGCGGAGGCCGACCTCGTGATCGGCGTCGGCACCCGCTACAGCGACTTCACCACGGCCAGCCGTACGGTCTTCCAGAACCCGAACGTGCGGTTCGTGAACCTCAACGTGGCCCCGTTCGACGCCTACAAGCACGGTACGCAGCTCCCGCTGATCGCCGACGCGCGGGAGGGCATCGCGGCGCTGACGGACGCGCTCGTCGGCTACTCCCTGCACCCCGGCTACGCGACCTGGATCGCCGAGGAGAAGGCGGAATGGGACCGGGTGGCCGACCAGGCGCTCGCCCCTGCCGCCCCGGAACCGGCGGGACAGCCGGCGCTCCTCGGACAACCTCAGATCATCGGAGCCGTGCAACGCGCCTCCGACCCGCGCGACGTCGTCGTGCAGGCGGCCGGCTCCCTCCCCGGCGACCTCCACAAGCTCTGGCGCGTGCGGGACCCGCTCGGCTACCACGTGGAGTACGCCTTCTCGTGCATGGGCTACGAGATCGCCGGCGGTCTGGGTGTCAAGCGGGGGCTGGAGGCGGTCGGCGACGACCGCGACGTGATCGTGATGGTGGGCGACGGCTCGTACCTCATGCTGCACACCGAACTCGCGACCGCCGTCGCCGAGGGGATCAAGATCGTCGTCGTCCTCATCCAGAATCACGGTTACGCCTCGATCGGCCACCTCTCCGAGACGGTCGGCTCGCAGCGCTACGGCACCCGTTACCGCTATCGCGACGACGCCGAGCTGAACTTCGAGCGCGGGGACTTCCTGCCGGTCGACCTCGCCGCCAACGCGCGCAGCTACGGCATCGACGTCATCGAGGTCCCGCCCGGCCCGGATGCCGCCGCCCGGCTCGAGGCGGCCGTCACGGCGGCCAAGGCCTCCGCCACCTCGACGCTGATCCACGTCGACTCCGACCCGTTCGTGTACGCGCCGGACGGCGAGGGCTGGTGGGACGTCCCGGTCGCCGAGGTCTCCGAGCTGGAGAGCACGCGCAACGCCCGCACCGACTACCTCGATCAGCTGAAGCGGCAGCGGCCGCTCCTCGGCTGAGCGCGCATACCGAACCACCACGATCACCGAAGGACGAGGATGACCGACACCGCCACCGACCGCCGCCCCGCGGAGCCCCACACCTCCGGCCTCCGGATCGGCACCGCGCCCGACTCGTGGGGCGTCTGGTTCGCGGACGACCCGCGGCAGACCCCGTGGGACCGCTTCCTCGACGAGGTGCAGGCCGCCGGCTACCACTGGATCGAGCTCGGTCCGTACGGCTACCTCCCGACGGATCCGGCCCGGCTCCTGGACGAGCTGGCGAAGCGCGACCTCCGGATCAGCGGCGGCACGGTGTTCACCGGCTTCCACAAGGGCGCCGAGCAGTGGGACCGCGCCGTCGAGCAGGTCGAGAAAGTCGCGGCGCTGACCCGCGCGGTCGGCGGCGAGCACATCGTCGTCATCCCCGACCTCTGGCGGTCGGATGCGACCGGGGAGACGCTGGAGCCGCGCACGCTCACCGACGAGCAGTGGGAATCGCTGGCGGCCGGCCACGACCGCCTCGGTCATATGCTCCTCGAGGAATACGGCCTTCGCCAGCAGTTCCATTCCCACGCCGACTCGCACGTCGGCACGCAACGCGAGATCGAACGCCTGCTCGCGCAGACCGATCCGCGCTACGTGAACCTGTGCCTCGACACCGGCCACCTCGCCTACTACGGCGGCGACAGCGTCGCGCTGATCCGGGACCACCCCGAGCGGATCGGGTATCTGCACCTCAAGCAGATCGATCCGGAGTTCCGGTTCGAGGTGCTCAAGAACGACATCGCGTTCGCCGACGCGGCCATCGACGTGATGGTCGAGCCGCCGGCCGGGATTCCCGACTTCGCGCCGATCATCGAGGCGGTCGCCGCGATCGATCCGGAGACGTTCGCGATCGTCGAGCAGGACATGCCCGGCGTCGACATCGACGTACCGCTCGGGATCGCCACCCGGACCCGGCAGCACATCTTCGGGTGCTCGCCGCTGACCCGCACGCGCTGACCTGTAACCGCTGACCGCAACCGCTGACACCCTTCCGCCACGCCGACAGAATCGAGCCAGACCGAATGACCACCAGCAACCAGGACCTCCGCATCGGCGTCGTCGGCGCCGGACAGATGGGCGCCGACCACATCCAGCGCATCACTCGCACGATCAGCGGAGCCACCGTCTCCGCCATCGTGGAGCCGGACGCCGGACGGGCCGAGGCCGCGGCGGCGGCCGCTCCCGGGGCGCGGGCCTTCGGCAGCCTGGAGGATGCGCTCGCCGCCTCGGCGCTGGACGCGGTCATCATCGCGACGCCGGGCCAGTTCCATGAGCCCGTCCTGGTGCCCGCGCTGGAGGCGAAGCTCCCCATCCTCTGCGAGAAGCCGCTGACGCCGGACAGCGCGTCGTCGCTGCGCGTCCTGGAGCTGGAGCAGAAGCTCGATCGTCCGCACATCCAGCTCGGCTTCATGCGCCGCTTCGACGAGGAGTACCGCGCGTTGCGCGAGCTCATCGTCGGCGGTGACGCGGGGGAGCTGCTGATGCTGCGCGGTGTGCACCGCAACCCGTCGGTGCCCGACGGCTACACCCAGTCGATGCTCATCACCGACTCGGTCGTGCACGAGTTCGACGTCATGCCGTGGCTCGCCGGCTCGCCTGTGCGCAGCGTCGAGGTCAAGTACCCGCGGCGCAACGACCTCGCGCCTGAGCGGCTGCGGGAGCCCATCCTGGTGCTCATCGAGCTGGAGAACGGCGTGCTGGTGGACGTGGAGATGAACGTCAGCGTGCGGTTCGGCTACCAGGTCGGCACCGAGGCGGTCTTCCAGAGCGGCGTCGCACGCATCGGTCAGCCGTCCGGGCTGCAGCGCTGGTCGGACGCCGCATTCTCGATCGCCGAGCACACGACCTTCAAGACCCGGTTCGCCCGCGCGTACGACGCCCAGGTGCAGGCGTGGGTGGATGCGGTGCGCGACGGCTCGCTCATCGCCGGGCCGAACGCGTGGGACGGCTACCTCGTCGCCCTCGCGTGCGAGGCCGGTGTGCGGGCGCTGGAGGAGTCCGGCCCCGTCCCCGTCGAGTCGCCCACGCGCCCCGCCTTCTACGCCTGACGCGTTGCGGCGGGAGGTCAGCGGTCGACGAGGGTGAGCTCGAACGAGTAGAGGTCGGGCCGGTACACGTGCCGCCCGAACTCGACCGCCCGGCCGGAGTTGTCGAACGCCGTGCGCGACATGGTGAGCAGCGGGGAGCCGCGGCGGATCTCGAGGAGGTCGGCCTCGTTCGCGCTCGCGGCGCGGGCGCCGATCCGCTGGTTGGCGACCCGGATGGCGACACCGCGTGCCTTGAGGAGCTGGTAGAGACCGCGAGTCTCCAGCTCCTCGCGCGTGATGCCGATGAAGTCCTCCGGCAGCGTGTTCTCGAGGATCGCCAGCGGGACGCCGTCCGCCGAACGCAGCCGGGTGAGCTCCAGCACGGGGTTCCCGAGCGGGACCCCGAGCTCGCGCGCCGCGGTCTCGTCCGCGATCCCGATCTCGTAGGAGATGACGCGGGTCGTCGGCGTCTGCCCGGACTGCCCGAGGTCCTCGTACAGGCTGGTCAGCTCGACGTTGCGGGTGACGCGACCGTGGACGACCTGCGTCCCGATGCCGCGGCGGCGGACCAGGAGGCCCTTGTCGACCAGCTCCTGCAGAGCGCGACGGATGGTCGGACGCGACAGCCCGAGCCGGTTGCCGAGCGAGATCTCGTTCTCGAGGCGCGATCCCGGGGGCACGGTCTCGGAGCGGATCGCGGCCTCCAGTGCGGTCGCGAGCTGGTAATAGAGCGGCACCGGGCTGGTCTTGTCGAGGCTGTCGAACAGGTCCACGGGCAGCGGGTACTCGGCTTGCATCCGCGTCCTCCACAGTCGATCCAAATGTCAGAACAACCGTACACCTTGTGGAGGATGTCAGCTCGTCAGGACAGCAGCGCGCCTACTCGGTGGCGCTCAGCGCGATCGTCCCGATGCCGAGGGCGGCGAGGATCGCGGCCGAGATGCGCTCGAGCGTCTTCGTCACCGTGGGCCGTTTGAGCCAGAGCACCGCGCGCGACGCGAGCAGCGCGACCACCGTGAGGTAGGCGGCTGCGACGACCGCGTCGATCGCGCCGAGCAGGAGCGTGTTGCCGATCGCGGCGCCGTCGTGCGGGACGAACTGCGGTGCGATGGCGAGGAAGAACAGGCCGACCTTGGGGTTCATCACCGTGGACAGCACTCCGGCGAGGAAGCCGGAGCGGAGCGTGGTCGTACGCACCGTCGCCTCGGGACCCCGCGCCGCGTGCCGGCGGCTGGCGATCAGCGCCGCGACGCCGAGGTAGAGGAGGTAGAGGCCTCCCGCGATCTTGACGACGCGGTACACCTCGGCGGACTGCTCCAGCAGCGCGGCGAGCCCGAGCGCGACGGCGAGCGCCCACAGCATCGAGCCGACGGCGGACCCGGCCGACGCCGCGAGCCCGGCGCCCGGGCGCGCCAGGCTGTAGCGCAGCACGAGGAAGGTGTCGGGGCCGGGCGTCACCGCCAGGATCGCGCAGAGGCCCGCGAAGGCGAGGAGGGCGGGGGCTGTCATGCAGCAAGTGTAGAGGGGCTAGGCTCCCGCCATGACGGACGACCTCCTCGCCGCGGTCCGCGCCCGCTTCGACGGCCGGGCCGCGGAGTACGACCGGAGCGAGATGCACCGGGCGCTCGCCGCCGCGGTGGCCGACTTCGCCGACCTGGACGGCGTGCGGGACGTGCTCGACGTCGCGACCGGGACCGGTCTGGTGCTGCGCGCGCTGCACTCGCGCGACGGCGCGCTGCGGCTCTTCGGCATCGACCTGTCGGGCGGGATGGTCGAGGTCGCGCGCGCGGAGCTCCCCGGCGCCACCCTGGTCGAGGGCGACGCGACGGTGCTCCCGTTCGACGACGACGCGTTCGATCTGGTGACGTGCGCGACCGGCATCCACCTCTTCCCGGACGCGACGCCGCGATCGCGGAGTGGGTGCGCGTGCTCCGGCCGGGAGGCCGCGTCATCACCGCGACCTTCGGCGAGGTGGACCCGTCCCAGCACGGCGGCCGGCCGGAGGCGGCCGTAGCGGGGCATGGAGGTGGGCATCATGGCGGTCACCCTGGCGCAGGGCCGCCGCCCTACCCGACTCACCACGAGCGTTTCCGCACCCCCGAACTCCTCGCCGAAGCCGTGGCCCCCGCCGGCCTCGCGCTGAGCCGGCACGCCTGGTGGACCCACGACGAGGACCGCATCCTCGTCGCCGAGCTCCGCCCCGCCTGACGCCACCCCGCACCGGCCGCGCAAGCAACGGAGGACTCCCGCCCTCCACTGCCCCCGGTCTCCTCCGTTGACTGCGTCCGGGGGACCCGGGTGCAGGGATCTCCTCCGTTACCTCCCCCCCGACCACCTCCGGAGATCCATCCCGATCCCCGCCGGATAACCGGAGTTCCGGTCATTCCCGGCCACTTCCCGTCGCAGCCTCCGGAATTGCCTCCAGCGCGACCAACTCTGGAGGGTGATCACGACCCGCCGCACGGGAGTCCGTAACTCCGGACATCCGCGACTGCACCGCCCAGGTTTCCGGAATTGGGCGGCGCGCCAGCCGCGTCAGCGGGCCGGCAGCCGCAGTTCGAGGGCGGTGCCCTCCGGGCCGGTGGAGGCCACGCGCACCTCGCCGCCGTGGCGCACCGCGACCTCGCGCACGAGGGCGAGGCCGATTCCGAAGCCCGAGCGGGAGCGGCCGGTGGCGGTCGGCGAACTGAAGGCGGCGCGGGCGAAGCGGTCGAAGATGCGGGCCGGGTCGATGCCCTGGATGCCCGGCCCCTGATCCGCGACCGTGAGGTACGCCGAGCGCCCCTCGCGCCGGATCGTCGCCGTGACCACGCCGCCGGCGGGGGAGTGGGCGACCGCGTTGTCCAGCAGGGCCGTTGCGCAGCGCTGCAGGGTCGTCGCCGGGACCCCGCACGCGACCTCGTCCCGCACCTGCAACCGCACCGTCACCCCGGCCTGCTCCGCGAGCACCCCGAGCGCGTCGACAGCCCGGCGCACCGGCTCGGCCAGCGGCACAGGCCCGTCGGACGCCGCGGCGCGCTCGCGTTCGGGGTCGGCGGCGAGCAGGAGGTCGTTCACGACGTCGATCAGGGTCCGCGTGTCGTCGCGCAGCTCGGCCACCGTCGCCGTCGACGGGTCGTCGGGCGGGAGGCCGCGCTGCAGCACCTGGAGGCGTGCGTCCAGCACCGCGAGCGGCGTGCGCAGTTCATGGCTGGCGTCCGCGACGAAGTCCCGCTGACGGCGCAGCGCCTCTCCGAGCGGCCGCACGGCGCGGCGGGTGACGACGACCGCGAGCACGCCCGCGACGATCACGGCCAGCACCCCGACGACGATGAACGCGATCATCGCGTCGACCGTGTCGATGTAGATCTTGTGCTCGCCGGGCCGCGGGGCCTCCTGCAGCTCCTTCGGCTGGAGCTGATCGAGGACGAAGAAGAACGCCACCCCGATCGCCGCGACGACCAGCGCGCCGGACGCGATGGTGAGCTGGAGGCCGACCGTGCGGGAGGCGCGGCGCACCTCCCCGAAGTCCGCGTCGTCGCGTCTGGTCACCGCTGCCGCCTCACAACTGCCCCAGCCGGTAGCCCTCGCCACGCACCGTCGCGATGATCTCCGGGTCGGTCTTGCGCCGCAGGTAGTGCACGTACGTGTCCACGGTGCCGGGCTGCTCGTCCGCCTCGAACACGGCCTCCAGGATGTGCGCGCGCGAGAACGTGCGCAGCGGGCTCTCGGCCAGCAGCCGGAGCAGGTCGGACTCCCGCTCGGTGAGCTGGATGCGGCCCTCGTACGGCGAGTAGATGCTGCGGCTCTCCGGGTAGAACCGCCACCCGCCGACGGGCAGTTCGCGGCCTTCGCCGGTGAAGGTGCGGGTCAGTGCCCGCAGCCGGGCGAGCAGCTCGTCGAACTCGAACGGCTTCACGAGGTAGTCGTTGGCGCCGGCGTCCAGGCCTTCGACGCGGTCCCGGAGGGCGCCGAGCGCGGTGAGCATGATGATCGGCGCGACGACGCGGCCGTCGCGCAGCTTGCCGACCAGGGTCACGCCGTCGATGCCCGGCAGGCGGCGGTCGACCACCATCGCGTCGAACCGCTCGGCGAGTCCGACGGTCAGCGCGGCCTCCCCGTCGGTGACGCGCGTGACGTCGTAGGTCTCCGACAGCACCTGCTCGATCAGCGGCCCGAGGCGCGGGTCGTCCTCGACCAGCAGCACGCGCAGTCGGGTGGCCTCCATGTCGTTCAACTTAGCGCGGCCTCCGCGGTTCGCGGCCGTCGCGCGGGGTCGAGCCCCGGGCCGATGAGCGGGAACCGCTCCAGCGGCGGCGCGATCAGCCGCAGCACGCCGAGGACGAGCAGGACCGCCGCCGTCGCGTAGACGAGGGAGGCCAGCACGTCCGTGGGGTTGTGCACGCCGAGGTAGACGCGGGAGAACGCGGTGACCAGCGGCGCGACGATCGCGAACGCCAGCAGCGGGCGCCGCAGCCGGCCGTGCCCGAACACGATCAGCAGTGCGAGGGCGAGCGCCACCGTGAAGCTGGTGTGCCCGCTCGGGAAGCTGAACCCGGTGTCGGTGAGCACGTGATGCGGGAGGTCGGCGGACAGCGGCCGGGGCCGCCGCACGATGTCCTTGACGACGGTGCTGCCGAGCCACGGGAGGAGGGCGAGCGCCGCGAACGCGAGCGCCGGTCCGAGCCTCCGCCGGGCGATCCACGTAGCCGCCGAGATCAGCCCGACGATCACGAGTGCCGCCACGGGCGAGAACAGAACGGAGTCGGTCAGCGTAACGGCGTCGAGGAACGGCGTTCGCGCTCCCTCGACGGCGCGGATGACGCCGAGGTCCCACGCGGTGACGGCGGGGGAGGCGGCGATCGCGAGCCCGGCGAGCACGACGAGAAGGATGGCGACGAGCGGGAGGACGATCCCCCAGGCCGTGGCGGGTGACGCGGCGGTCGGCAGGTCCTCTCCCATCGGGCGGCGGGGCGTGGCTGTGGTCATGGGACCTCCTTCGACCATCCAGCCTGCGCACCGCCTCCCCAGACGCCGCTAAGGATCCCCAGCCGGCTCCCAGTTCCGCCTCTCAGAAAATTCTGGGAGGCGCTGCGGCATGCTGTCCGAATGCTCCGCAACAAGGTCCCCGCCGTCACCGCGCTGTTCTGGGTCACCAAGCTGCTGACCACCGCCATGGGGGAGACCACCTCCGACTTCCTGGTCAAGAACTACGACCCGGTCATCGCGGTGATCGCCGCCTTCGTGGTGTTCGCCGCCGCTCTGGTGCTACAGTTCGCCGTCCGCCGGTACATCCCATGGGTGTACTGGCTGACCGTGCTGATGGTGGCGGTGTTCGGCACGATGGTCGCCGACGTCCTGCACATCGTCATCGGCATCCCGTACCTGGTGTCGACGGTCTTCTTCGCGGTCGTCCTGGCCGTCGTGTTCGCGGTCTGGTACCGCACCCAGCGGACGCTGTCGGTGCATCACATCGACACGCGGACCCGGGAGTTCTTCTACTGGTGCGCGGTGCTGGCGACGTTCGCGCTCGGCACGGCGGTCGGCGACCTCACGGCGACGACCTTCGGTCTCGGCTACCTGGTCTCCGGGATCCTGTTCGGCGTGCTGTTCGCCGTCCCGGGCGTCGCGTACCGCTGGTGGGGGCTCGGTGGGACCGCGGCTTTCTGGACCTCCTATGTTCTGACCCGGCCCTTCGGCGCCTCGATCTCGGACTGGCTGGCCGTCTCTCACGCGCGCGGCGGGCTGAACCTCGGCACCGGCCCGGTCAGCCTGGTGCTGTTCGCGGCGATCGTGGTGTGCGTCGTGGTGATGAGCGTCCGTCGTCCGGCCGACCCGGGAGCCGCGCCGGCCGAGGGTCGCGTCAGCGCGCCCATCCCCGCCGAATAGCGGGCCCAAGCCCGTGTCCCCTGTCTGCGGGTGAAATAGGTTTTCCAAAACCCTATTTGTCCATTGACACAACAAATCGAACTGGCGAAACTTCACAGCGGACGCCCAAAGCCCGGGCGTCCAGCCATACGAAGGAGTATCGCGTGACAATTCGAGGTCGATTGGTGATCGCCGGCGCCGCCCTGCTCGGGGCGAGCGCACTGTTCGTCAGCCAGGGCGCCGCAGTGGCGGACCCGCACGGGAGCACAGAGCGCCCATCCCCGTCCCAGCCCGGCTCCCTGCGGACTCTCGCCGCGCAGAGCGGGCTGCGGATCGGAACCGCCGTCAACATGGACGCCCTGGCGAGCGACTCGGCGTACAAGGCGATCGCGGCGAGCCAGTTCTCGACGGTGAGTCCCGAGAACGTCATGAAGTGGGATGCCGTCGAGCCGACGCAGGGGACGTACAACTGGGCCCCCGCCGACCAGCTCGTCGCGTTCGCCCAGCAGAACGGCCAGCTCGTGCGCGGACACACGCTGGTCTGGCACAACCAGCTGCCGTCGTGGCTCTCGCAGAAGCTGCCGTCGATGTCGTCCACGGATGTCGCGGCGCTGCTGAAGAAGCACATCACCGACGAGGTCACCCACTTCAAGGGCAAGATCTGGCAGTGGGATGTCGTCAACGAGGCGTTCAACGACGACGGCACGCTGCGCGACTCGATCTGGCTTCAGAAGCTGGGGCCGAGCTACATCGCCGACGCGTTCCGCTGGGCGCACGCCGCCGACCCGAAGGCGCTGCTGTTCTACAACGACTACAACATCGAGTACACCGGCCCGAAGAGCAACGCGGTCTTCAGCTCCGTGCAGCAGCTGAAGGCGCAGGGCGTCCCGATCGACGGCGTCGGCTTCCAGACCCACCTCGACACCCAGTACGGGCTGCCCGACCTGCAGAACAACCTGCAGCGCTTCTCGGACCTGCGCCTGAAGGTCGCGGAGACCGAGGTCGACGTGCGGACCACCCTCCCGGTGACCGCGGTGGAGCAGAACGCTCAGGTTGCCGGCTACACGAGCACCCTGCAGGCGTGCCTCGCGGTGCGCAACTGCATCTCGTACACGGTGTGGGGATTCGGCGACGCCTACTCGTGGGTGCCTGGCGTGTTCGCCGGCGAGGGTGCAGCGGACATCTACGACGCCAACCTCCAGCCCAAGGCGGAGTACACCGCGCTGCAGCAGACGCTGGCGCTCGCGGCGGCCCCGCCGGCGCGGGGTGACCGGCACTAGCGGACCGACGGGAGGTCTCCGGGGCGCGGTCCCTGGAGATCTCCCGGGTTCCCTTAACACGAGTCGCTGGTACCCTCGATCGGGTATGACGCCCGCGGACCCCCCTCGCATGCGCGGCCGCCGCTCGGCAGGCCGTCGTGCCGCCGTACCCCCGGCGAGGCAGGCGCACGCCCGCACGGCGTCCCGGCCGACGCCGCCGTCGCCCCGTTCTCCGCGCGCATCCCGTCGTCACGGCCGCCGGGCGTTGCAGCTCCCGCTCCACCACCGGCTCGGCGTCTCGTTGGCCGTGATCGCGCTGGTCTGCGGCTTCTCGATCGTGCCGACGGACGCCGCGCTCGCCGCGACCGTGATCGGCCCGGAGGCCACCACGCTGGCATCCGGTGCTCCTGCGTCGGGCGCGGTGCAGCACCTCTTGGTGGACGCCACGATCGGCGCCCCCGTCGTGAACCGTGACACTCTGGGGGCGACGGACAGCATCCAGAGCCTCAGCCGCATCGGCACGAACCAGTCGTGGGCCGAGCTGGTGCTGATGTTCGGCGGTTGGCAGACGACCAAGGCCAACGTGGACTTCATGCTGCGCTGGATGCGCCAGGAGAACGGGCCGCCGGACTGGTGGAACCGTAACAATCCTCTCAACAACGGCTACGGCTCGGGAGGCGGTGCCGGCCTCGGCAGCTACCCGGACCTCGTGACGGCCGCAAAGTACTGCGCCGAGAATCTGCAGCGCGGCTATCCCGCCGTCGTCGCCGGACTCGTCGCGGGGGACAACGCCGACGTGACGGCGGCCGCGATCTGGGCCTCCCCGTGGGCGAGCAGCCACTACGGCTACGGCTCGCACTGGAGCACGAGCCCCGTCCAGATCGTGACGGCCCCCGCCTCCGCCTGGGGCAACTAGCGCCTAGCTGCCGATCTCGGAGGGCGCGCCCTCGCGGGTGATGATCGCGGCGTCGCCGTCCTCGTCCAGCTTCACGCCGAGGCGCTTGCGGAACGCCCGGGTCAGCACGAGCAACGTGACGATCCCGATCGCCAGCCAGATCAGTCCGTAGGTGAGCGCATCGAAGTGGAGGTTGGCCCACAGCACACCGGTCAGCAGCATCCCGATGCCCGGGAGCACGATGTTGCGGACGATCTGCTTCGCGCCGTGCACCTGCCGCTTGCGGATCGCGAAGTGGATGATCACCGTCGCATTGACCATCGTGAAGGCGATGAGCGCGCCGAAGTTGATCATCGACGACACGAATTCCAGTGTGAAGGCGGCCGCCAGCAGCGACACCGCGCCGACCAGGAGCACGGCGACGGCCGGAGTGCGGAACTTCGGGTGCACGAACGAGAGCGTGCGCGAGATCCGGCCGTTTCCGTTGCGCGCCATCACGTAGATCATGCGCGAGACGCTCGCGTGCGACGCCAGGCTGGAGGCCACCGCCGCCGCGACCGCCGCCGAGATGAAGAGGATCTGGAAGAACAGCCCGCCGGTCTTCAGCGCGATCTCCGGCAGCGTGTCGTCGGTGAAGTGGAAGCCGGCCAGCGTGGGGAAGCGCGACTGCGCGAACCAGGCCGCGACGAAGAAGATCGCGCCGCCGATCATCAGCGCGAGCACGATCGCCTTGGGCACCGTGCGGGTGTCCTTGGCCTCCTCGGTGTACATCGTGATCGCGTCGAAGCCGATGAACGAGAAGCAGACCACGGTCGCCCCGCCGATCACCGCGCCGAGGTGTACGCCCTCGTGGAAGAGCGGCGTCAGGCTGAAGGGCGTCCCGGTGCCCGCTCCGGCGTTCAGCGACGCCCAGGTGAGCGCCACGAACACCGCGATCAGCACGATCTGGAACGCCACCAGGATGCCGTTGACCTTGGAGGTGGACGACATGCTGAACAGGTTCATCGCCGTGATCGCCGCCACGTAGCCGACCACCCAGATCCAGCCGGGCACCTGCGGGAAGAACGACTCCAGGTAGAGCCGGACGATGAGCGCGTTCACCAGCGGCAGCAGCAGGTAGTCGAGCAGGGACGACCAGCCGACGAGGAAGCCGACGTTCGGGTGGATGGTCTCCGACGCGTACGTGTACGCCGATCCCGCCGAGGGGAACACCCGGGTCATCCGTCCGTAGCTCACCGCGGTGAACACCATCGCGACGAGCGCGAACAGATACGCGGACGGGACGACGCCGTTGGTCTCGCCGGTCACGATCCCGAACGTGTCGAACACGGTCATCGGGGTCATGTAGCCGAGGCCGAGGCCGACGATCGCCCAGAGGCCGAGGGACCGGCGCAGTGCGGTGGGGGCGGGGTTGGTGGACACGCGAGCTCCTTCGCTGCAGTCGGGGACGTGCCATAGTAAGCCCACTCCGCAACGAAATCCGAATCGAGCACAACGGATCGCATACCACATCGGGCGATTTAGCCACGGAATACGTGGTGATTCGGCGTTTTGGGTGCCGATTCCGATAGTCGGTGCAAATCGCTCTTCGAAGGCGCGGCGCTACTTCGCGAGCCACTCCCGCAGCCGCGGCAACGGCCAGGTGGTCACGATGCGCTCGGCCGGGACACCGTTCGCCGCCGCCCGCGCCGCACCGTAGGCGAGGAAGTCGAGCTGCCCCGGCGCGTGCGCGTCGGTGTCGATCGAGAACAGGCAGCCCGCGTCGAGCGCCCGCTGGATGAGGTCGTCCGGCGGGTCCTGGCGTTCCGGCCGCGAGTTGATCTCGACAGCGACGCCGTTCTCCGCGCATGCAGCGAACACCGCGTCGGCGTCGAACTCGCTCGGCGGCCGGGTGCCGCGCGAGCCCTGGACGAGCCGCCCGGTGCAGTGGCCCAGCACGTTCGTGTGCGGTGCGCGGATGCCGCCGAGCATCCGCGCGGTCATGGTGCGGCTGTCCGCGCGCAGCTTGGAGTGCACGCTCGCCACCACCACGTCCAGCCGGTCGAGGAGGGCGGGCGTCTGGTCGAGCGTCCCGTCCTCCAGGATGTCCACCTCGATGCCGGTCAGGAGGGTGACGCCTCCGGTGTCGAGCCCGGAGATGACGTCGAGCTGCTCCTCCAGGCGTTCGGCGCTCAGCCCGCTGGCGACGGTCAGCGTGGGAGAGTGGTCGGTGATCGCCTGGTACTCGCGGCCCAGGGTGGCGGCGGCGGCCGCCATGACCTCGATGGGCACCGTGCCGTCGGACCATTCGGTGTGGCTGTGGAGGTCGCCGCGCAGCTGGGCGCGGAGTTCGGCGCCGCCGGCGTCGAGAGGCTCCGCGTTGCGCTCACGCAGATCGGCCAGGTAGGCGGGTACGTCGCCGTCGACGGCCTGCGCGATGACCTGGAAGGTGCGGTCGCCGATCCCTTTCGTGCGCTTGAGCCGCCCGTCGGCGACGCGCGCCGCGACCTCGTCGGTGCCGAGCGGCGCAATGATCGCGGCCGCCTTGCGGAACGCCTGGACTTTGAAGGAGGGGGCGAGTTCGCGCTCCAGCCAGAAGGCGATCTCGTTCAGCGCTGCGACCGGTTCCATGCCCACATGCTCCCACCCCATGGTCGGTTACGGGCGGTTACGCGGGAGACCGGCCGCGGCGGAGGGCGCCGCTAGCGTCGGAGGGTGAGCAGCGCGATCGAGAACCTGGGCCGCGAATCCCGCCGGTACAAGCCGAGCGCCGAGTTCGCGGCGCAGGCGAACGTCGGGCCGGAGGTGTTCGCGGAGGCCGCGGGCGACCCTGTCGCGTTCTGGGAGCGGCAGGCGGCGCGTCTCGACTGGGCCGAGCCCTGGCACACCGCGCACACCTGGGCGCCCGCGACGCCGGGCCCGGACGGCGAGCTCACCATCCCCCGCGCCGAGTGGTTCGCCGGTGGGAGGCTGAACGCCGCGGTCAACTGCGTCGACCGCCACGTCGCCGCCGGCCACGGCGACCGTGTCGCGCTGCACTTCGAGGGTGAGCCGGGGGACCGCGAGACCGTCACCTACGCCGACCTCCAGCGCCGCGTCGCCCGGGCTGCGAACGCCCTCACCGCGCTCGGCGTCGGCCAGGGCGACCGCGTCGTCGTCTACCTGCCGGTGCTCGTGGAGACCGTGGTCATCACCCTGGCGATCGCGCGCGTCGGCGCGATCCACTCACTCGTGTTCGGCGGGTTCTCGGCGGAGGCCCTGCGCTTCCGGGTGGAGGACACCGGGGCGAAACTGCTGGTGACCTCCGACGGCCAGTTCCGCCGCGGCGTCGCGGTGCCGGTGAAGGCGCAGGCGGACGCCGCCGTGGCCGGGGACAACGCCATCGAGCACGTGCTGGTCGTGCGGCGCACCGGCGAGCTCACGCCGGACATCCCGTGGACTCCCGGCCGCGACGTGTGGTGGCACGACGTCGTCGACACCGCGGCCGCCGAGCACGAGCCCGAGTTCTTCGACGCCGAGACACCGCTCTTCATCATCTACACCTCCGGCACGACCGGCCGGCCGAAGGGCGTCGTGCACACCACCGGCGGATACCTCACGCAGGCGTCGTGGAGCCACTGGGCGCTCTTCGACGCGAAGGACACCGACGTCTACTGGTGCACGGCGGACCTGGCCTGGGTGACCGCGCACACCTACGTCCTGTACGGGCCGCTGTCGAACGGCGCCACCTCCGTCCTCTACGAGGGAACGCCGAACACGCCAGGCACCGGCCGGCACTTCGAGATCATCGAGCGCTACGGGGTGACGACGTACTACACGGCACCGACCCTCATCCGCACGTTCATGAGCTGGTTCCCGGACGGGCTGAGTGCCGCCGGCGGCTGGGACCTCTCCAGCATCCGGCTGCTCGGCACCGTGGGGGAGGCCATCAACCCGGAGGTCTGGGTCTGGTTCCGGGAGCAGTTCGGCGGCGGCCGCGCGCCCGTGGTCGACACCTGGTGGCAGTCGGAGTCCGGCGCGGCGATCGTCGCCCCGCTCCCCGGCGTCACGGCGCTGAAGCCCGGCTCGGCGACGCTGGCAGTTCCCGGCGTGAGCGTGCGGGTCGTGGACGAGCGCGGCGAGGACGTCCCGCGCGGCTCCGGCGGCTCCATCGTGATCGACGGTACGTGGCCGGCGATGTCGCGGACGGTCTGGGGCGACCCGGAGCGCTACCGCGACTCGTACTGGCGGGCGTTCGCCGACCGCGGCTACTTCCTCGCCGGCGACGGCGCGGCGGTGGACGACGACGGCTACCTGTGGTTGCTGGGGAGGCTTGACGACGTGATCAACGTCTCCGGCCACCGCCTCTCGACCATCGAGATCGAGTCCGCGCTGGTCGCGCACCCGTCCGTCGCGGAGGCCGCCGTGGTCGGCGTCGGCGATGCGACCACCGGCCAGGCGGTCGCGGCGTTCGTCATCCCGGCCGGAGCGGTGGACCCCTCCGGCCTGCGCGACCAGGTCGCCCGCACGATCGGCGCGATCGCGAAACCGCGCCATGTCGTGGTGGTGGACGACCTCCCGAAGACCCGCTCGGGCAAGATCATGCGGAGGCTGCTGGTCGACCTCTTCGACGGGCGGCCGCTGGGCGACACGACGTCGTTGCAGGACGAGGCCGTGCCCGGTCGGATCGCGGACGTGCTGGCGGCTGCGCGCTGACGTTCCCGGTCAGGAAGCCACCGGCGCCCATCACCCCGCCGCCGACCGGAACAGGGCGAAGGAGGTCTCGCCCACGATCACGCTCTCGCCGTCGTTCAGCGCGAGCTCGGGGTCGCTCGACAGCTCCAGCGCCCAGTGCGCTCCGGGCGGGTCGGGCAGGACGAACTCCACGCCGTTCGCGGCGGCGTTGAGCATCAACAGGAAGGAGTCGGCGCCCTCGTGCATCAGCAGGAACGCGATCGACCGGGCCTCCGGGTCGCCCCAGTCCTCGTCGGCGAACGGCTCGCCGTCGGCGCGGACGATGCGCACCGTGTCCGCGCCGCCGACGTCGGGGGCGTGCCGGTACCACTCCGGCCGCAGCGCGGGCTCGGTCCGGCGCAGCCGGATGAGCGCCGCCGTGAACGCGTGCAGGTCCCAGTCGGCGTTCGCCCAGTCGTACCAGGAGATCTCGTTGTCCTGGCAGTATGCGTTGTTGTTGCCCTGCTGGGTGCGGCCGATCTCGTCGCCGCCGAGGATCATCGGGACGCCGGCGGACAGCAGCACGGTGGCGAGGAAGTTCTTGCGCTGGCGGACGCGGACGGCGTTGATGGCGGGGTCGTCGGTCGGCCCCTCCACGCCGTAGTTGCGGGAGCGGTTGTCGGACTCCCCGTCGCGGTTGTCCTCGCCGTTCGCCTCGTTGTGCTTCTCGTCGTAGCTGGTGAGGTCCGCGAGGGTGAAGCCGTCGTGGGCGGTGACGAAGTTGACGCTCGAGAGGGGCGCCCGGCGGGAGTCCTCGTAGATGTCCGGGCTGCCGAGCACGCGCTGCGAGAGCGTCCCGAGCACGCCGGGTGTGCCGCGCCAGAAGTCGCGGACATCGTCGCGGAACTTTCCGTTCCACTCCGACCAGTCCGCCGGGAAGCCGCCGAGCTGGTAGCCGGCGGTGTCCCACGGCTCGGCGATCATCTTCACCCGCGCGAGGACCGGGTCCTGCTGGATGAGCGTGAGGAAGGCGCTGTGCAGGCTGGCGTCGCCGCCCTGCCGGGTGAGGGTGGTGGCCAGATCGAACCGGAACCCGTCGATGTGGTAGTCCTCCACCCAGTAGCGCAGCGAGTCCATGATGAGCTGCAGGGCGGCGGGATGGCTGACGTTGACGCTGTTGCCGGTGCCGGTGGTGTCGAAGTAGTGGGCGCGGTCGCCCTCGACGAGCCGGTAGTAGGAGGGGTTGTCGATCCCCTTGAAGCTGTAGGTCGGACCGAGGTCGTTGCCTTCAGCGGTGTGGTTGTAGACCACGTCGAGGATGACTTCCAGCCCGGCCGCGTGCAGCGCCTTGACCATGCCCTTGAACTCGTCCACCTGGTGGCCGGTGTCGCCGGTGGCGGCGTACTCGTTGTGCGGGGCGAAGAAGCCGATCGAGTTGTAGCCCCAGTAGTTGCGGAGGCCCTTCTCCTGCAGGTGCGGGTCCTGGACGAACTGGTGCACCGGCATCAGCTCGACGGCGGTCACACCGAGGTTCTTGAGGTACTCGACGGCGGCCGGGTGGGCGAGTCCGGCGTAGGTGCCGCGGAACTCCTCCGGCACCCACTCCATCAGCTTGGTGAAGCCCTTGACGTGGGTCTCGTAGATGATCGTCTCGCTGAGCGGCGTGTGCGGTCGCTCGTGGTCGCCCCAGTCGAACTCCTGCCGGTCGATGACCACGCCGAGCGCGACGTGGCCCTTGCCGTTGGTGTCGCTGCGACGCTTGGGCCGGCCGAGCTGGTGGCCGAACACGGCCTGCGAGTTGTCCCAGGAGCCGGTCACCGCGCGGGCGCGGGTCGGCAGGAGGACCTTCGCCGGAGCGAATCGGAGCCCGTTGGCGGGGTCCCAGGGTCCCGCGACCCGGAGGCCATAACGCGTGCCGGGGACGAGGCCGGCGACGAAGCCGTGAAAGACGTGCCCCGTGCGGTTCGGCAGTTCGGTGCGCTTCTCACGACCGCGCGCGTCGAAGATCGAGACGATGACGGAGTCCGCATTCTCGCTGTAGACGGCGACGTTCGCGCCGCCGTCGACGAGGGTGAGCCCGAGTGGATACGGCGCGGAGCCGTCGGCGCTCACCGCGACATCCGGCGGGACGGGACGCGCGACGCGCGAAGAAGGGGGCAGAGCTGGGACACGGTGCCTCCGATGATCGGTTGACCGCCAGGCTACCTGCGCGCGGACACTGCCGGGAAGCGGTTGACACGAGAGGGGCGGCCCGCTAACCGCGACGCCGCGGCCTCGTCCAGGATGAGCAGGGCCTCCGGATGGCGCTGGAGCACCGACGCCGGGCAGTCCGCCGATACCGGTCCCTCGACCGCGGCCCGGACCGCCTCTGCCTTCCGTTCCCCCAGCGCGACGAGGACGATCCGGCGCGCCCGCATGATCGTGGCCAATCCCTGCGTGAGCGCGTGCGTCGGCACGTCGGCGGGTGTCGTGAAGAACCGGGCGTTGTCCCGCCTGGTCCGCTCTCTGAGCGCGACGACGCGAGTGCGCGTGTCGAACGCGGACCCGGGTTCGTTGAAGCCGATGTGCCCGTTCGCGCCGATCCCGAGCACCTGGATGTCGACGCCGGACTGCTCGATGGCGCGCTCGTACGCGTCGGCGGCCGCACCGAGGTCGGCGGCCGCGCCGTCCGGCACGCGCACCGCACCCGGACGCATCCCCAGCGGTGTCGTGACCGTGCGCTCGATGACACTGCTGTAGCTCTGCGGGTCGGACGGGTCGAGCCCGACGTACTCGTCGAGGGCGAAGCCGCGCGTCCGTGAGAGGTCCAGCTCGCCGCGATCGACCCGGCGGCCGAGCGCGGTGTAGGCGCCGAGCGGCGAGTCCCCGGTGGCGAGCCCCAGCACGGCGTCCGGGCGCTCGGACACGACTGCGGCGATCTCGGCGGCGGCGGCCTCGCCGACCTCCGTGGAGGTCGGCAGGACGACGACGCGCATCAGTGTCCCGCGGGCGCGAGCCCTGCCCCCACGGGAGCGCCGCCGAAGAGCTCGGCCAGCTGCGGGTGCGCGGCGGTGTAACCGCGGAGCAGTTCGCGCGCGGTCGGCACGCTCTCCACGAGCGGGTGCAGGGCGAACGCGAGAAGGGCCTCCGACTCGGACCCGGTCAGCGCCGCGGCGATCGCGTGACGCTCGACCTCCTTCACCTGCGCCATCAGGCCGAGCTGGTGGAGGCTGGGGGCGGGCACGGACAGCGGGTGCGCACCGTTGGCGTCGACGAGGGTGGGTACCTCGATGACGGCATCGTCCGGGAGGCCGGCGATGGTGCCGCGGTTGCGCACGTTGAGGATCATGGTCGCCTGCTCGTTGCGCGTGATCGCGTTCATGACGCCGAGGGCGACGCCCGCGTAGCCCTGGTCGGCGGGGTCGACGGAGGCCTCGTGGTGGTGCGCGGGCTCGTCCTGGGTGCCGCCGGTCGCCTCCGCCATGTAGGAGGCGCTGCGGCGCTCGACGGTGCGGCGCCAGAGATCCGCCTTGTCGCCGGTCTCGCGGGAGAGCTCCCAGAACTCGGACTGCGTCCGGGCGAGGAAGTCGCCGCGGGTCGTCCCCGCCTCGATCATGGCGCGCACCGCGTCGCGGTTGAAGTAGTAGTAGTACAGGTACTCGTTGGGGATCACGCCGAGTTCCCGGATCCACTCAGCGCCGAAGACCTGGCCCTCCTCGAGCTCGCCGAGCAGCCGGTCATCGGCGAGGAACTCGGGAAGGACGTTGCGCCCGTCGTGGTACACGCCGCGCATCCACCCCAAGTGGTTGAGGCCGACGTAGTCCATGTGGATGCGGCTCTGGTCGACGCCGAGCGCCGCAGCAACACGGCGCCCCAGCCCCGAGGGCGTGTCGCAGATGCCGACGACCCGGTCGCCGAGCACGCCCTGCATCGCCTCGGTGATGATGCCGGCGGGGTTGGTGAAGTTCATCACGAAGGCGTTCGGGGCCAGCCGGGCGATCGTCTCGGCGACGCCGACCATCACGGGCACTGTCCGGAGCGCGTAGGCGATCCCGCCGGGACCGGTGGTCTCCTGGCCGAGCACGCCGAGGTCGAGCGCGACGTGCTCGTCGCAGCGCCGGCCCTCCAGTCCGCCGACGCGGATGGCGGAGAACACGAAGTCGCTGCCGGCGATCGCCTCGTCGAGCGAGGTGGTCGTGGTCAGCCGCGGCGCATCCTGAGCGCCCGCGGCGAGCTGGGTCAGCAGCGCCGCCATGGTCGTGAGCTTCTCGGCGTCCACGTCGTACAGGCACACCTCGTCGACGCGGGGGCTGCCGGTGTCCCGGAGCATGGCCTGCCACACGTAGGGCGTACGGAATCCTCCGCCGCCGAGGATGCTCAACTTCATGCGATCACGACCTCTCCGCCGCTCGCGCGGCACAATTCGATGGCTTCGACCGGGGCGCCGTCCGTGGTGACGAGCACGTCGACGTCGGAGAGCGCGCACACGCGGAGCGCGCCCGTCCCGGGGAACTTGGCTTCGCTGGCGAGCAGGACGACCTTGTCGCTCGCCGCGATCATGGCCTGCTTGAGCGGCGTCTCGACGGCCATGTCGTCGACGATCGCTCCTCCCGCCCGGACGCCGGTGCAGGAGAGGAACATCACGTCGGCGGTGATCTGCTGCAGGGACGCCACGGTCAGCGAGCCGACCAGCGTGCGCATGTTGCGGCGCAGCACACCGCCGAGCAGCACGACCCGTACGGCGCTGTCGTTGCGCAGCTCGTCGAAGACGGCGAGATTCGAGGTGACGACCGTGATGTCCCGGCCGCGCAGCATCCGCGCGAGGAACGGGGTGGTCGTGCCGATGTCCAGCAGCACGACGCTGCCATCCTGCACGTAGGCGAGGGCGGCCTTGGCCAGCCGGACTTTCAGGTCGATGTCGGCGCTGTCGTCGTAGGGCGTCTCGGGGGACTCCGCGCCCTCCTGGACCGTCATGCCCGAGCGGAGGACGGCGCCGCCGTAGCTGCGGGTGAGCTCGCCGTTGCGATCGAGGATCTCGAGGTCGCGGCGGATCGTCGACGGGCTGACGCCGAGCGTCTCGGCCAGCTCGGGGACGCTGGCGGTCCCGCTGGTCCGCAGCTCGTTCAGGATGCGCTGGCGCCGTTCACTCACGATCATGCTCATCACGATAGCCGAAACATGCACGAAATACGCAAACGTGCGCAAAGTTGATCAAACCTGCGCAAGAGTGTTACGTTGTCCCGCATCCCGTCCGGAGAAGTGCGAAGGAGTGAACTGTTGCATCACCGTCTGTCCCGACCCGGGGCCCTGCTCTTCACCGGCGATGTGTTCTGCGACCTGATCTTCACCGGCGCGGATGTCCCGGTCCTCGGGCAGGAGACCTACGCCGACCGCTTCGGCATCGCAGCCGGCGGCTCGGCGATCCGGGCGGTGGCGGCGGCACGGCTGGGCGCGGACTCCCGGCTCGTCGCCACCATGGGCGACGACGTGATCGGGTCCCACATCCACGCGCTCCTCCGCGCGGAGCCGAACCTCGACGTCCAGGAGCTCGCGACCGTAGCGGGCTACCAGACGCCGATCAGCGTCGCGATCTCGGGTCCTCACGACCGCGGCTTCCTCACCTACGTTCAGGAGCACCCGGTCGCCGTCCCGCAGCGGCGCGACGACGTCGCGGCCGCGCACCTGGGCATCTCCGATGCCGCCAGTCCGTGGGCCGTCGAGCTGCGCGAAGCGGGGACCGTGCTCGTCGGCGGCGTCGGCTGGGACGCGAGCGGCGAATGGTCCACCGGGCTGCTCGCCGAACTCGATCGCGTGGATGTCTTCATCCCGAACCACGACGAGGCGATCGCGTACACCCGCAGCACCGATCCCGCCGCCGCGGCCCGCGCGCTGGCCGACCACGTCGGCCTCGCCGTCGTCACGCGCGGCGCGGCCGGAGTCATCGCGGTCGACTCGGCGAACGGCGAGGAGGCCGAAGTGCACGGCATCCCCGTCGCCGCCGTCGACCCGACCGGCGCGGGCGACGTGTTCACCGCCGCCCTCATGACCTCCTTCGCCGAGGAGTGGACCCTCGCCGAACGACTCCGCTTCGCCACCGCCACCGCCGCCTATTCGGTGACGGGCCTGGGCGGTGGCGCGAGCGCCCCGACTCCTCGCGAGCTCATCGGCTTCGTCGAACGACACGCCGCGGACTCCGAATGGGCCTTCCTCCACGACTGGAGCCGGCGAGCGCCGCTCCAGCAGACAACGGGAACAGAAAGGTAAATCCATGAAGAAGCAGTTCACCGCGTTGGCGGTCGGCGCGCTCGCTGCGGCGACCGCAGTGCTCCTGGCCGGGTGCGCACCGGGATCGTCGGGGTCCGGCACCGACGCCTCGAAGGTCACGGCGTCCAAGACCGTGGAGTCCGGGAAGTACACGCTGACCGTCTGGGACCAGAACAACACCGGCGACATCGACACCGCGCAGAAGAAGCTCAACGCGGAGTTCGAGAAGAAGTACCCGGACATCACCATCAAGCGCAACAGCCAGTCGTTCTCCGACCTGAAGACGACGCTGAAGCTCGCCCTGTCGGGCAACAACCCGCCCGATGTCGTGCAGGCCAACCAGGGCTACCCCGACATGGGCGCGTTCGTCTCCGGCGGGATGCTGACGCCGCTGAACGACTACTCGTCGCTGTACGGCTGGGACCACTACTTCCCGTCCAACCTGCTCGCCCTCAACACCTTCAGCTCCGACGGCAAGCACTGGCAGACCGGCAACCTCTACGGCGTCTCGAACACCGGCGAGTTCGTCGGCGTCTACTACAACAAGAAGATCCTGAGCAGCCTCGGCGTCGAGGCGCCCAAGAGCCTCGACGACCTGACCGCGGCGATGGCCAAGGCGAAGGCCGCCGGCGTCCAGCCCATGGCGTACGGCGACCTCGAGAAGGTTCGCGGCATCCAGCTCTACGGCGTGGTCCAGGCCGCGACGGCCGGAGCCAAGGCCGTGCAGGACCTCGTCTCCGCCAAGTCGGGCGCGTGGACCGACAAGGCCAACGTCGACGCTGCCACGACCATCCAGGACTGGGCGCAGAAGGGATATCTGCCCGCCGACGCGAACGGGATCTCCCAGGACGCCGCGGTGGCCGACTTCGGCAAGGGCAAGGCGGCGTTCATCATCGACGGCACCTGGGACATGTCCACGATCGGGCAGGCCCTCGGCCAGTCGAACGCCGGGATGGTCGCGCTCACCCCGGCCGGCGCGTCCGCGCCGGTGACCCAGGGCGGGGAGGGGCTGGCGTGGGCGATCACGTCGAAGTCCGCCCACCCGAACGCGGCCGCCGCGTACATCGACTTCATCTCCGGGAAGTCCAGTGCCCAGACGATGATCGACGCGAGCAGCCTCCCGACGGTCCTCCCGGCGGGCCACACGTCGCAGGCGGGGACGCTGAACGCGAGCGTCTACGATCAGTACACCTCGCTGACCGCGGGCAAGAGCATCGTGCCGTACCTCGACTACACGACGCCGACGTTCTACACGACGCTGACCGCGGCCATGCAGGACCTCACCGCCCAGAAGACCTCCCCGCAGCAGTTCACCCAGACGCTGCAGACCGACTACGCGGGCTTCGTCTCCGGAAACAAGTGATGGCTCAGACCCTCGTCGCGACCGCCACCGACGCCCCGCGCACCCGCGTGCGGCGTCGGTGGCAGCCGGCCGCCTACTTGTACGTCGCGCCGTCGGTGCTGGTGCTGGCCGCGTTCATCGTCGTCCCCCTCCTTCAGACGTTCCAGTACTCCTTCTACGACTGGAACGGCATCGGGGCGTCGACCTGGGCGGGGCTGAAGAACTACGCGGCCGTGTTCACGGATGTCCAGCTGCGCGACGCCTTCCTGCACGTCTCCGTGCTGCTCCTCTTCTACGCCGCGTTGCCGGTCGTTCTCGGCTTCGCCCTGACGATCGTGCTGTCGCATGCCAACCGCCTGCGCGGGATGGGCTTCTTCCGCACGGTGCTGTTCCTGCCGCAGGTGATCGCATCGGTGGTCGTCGGCACCATCTGGGTGTCGATCTACGCTCCGCACGGACTGCTGAATCAGGCGCTCGCGGCGATCGGGCTGGGCGACCTGGCTCGGGCGTGGCTCGGCGACTACACCTTCGCGCTCATCGCCATCGGCTTCATCGGCACCTGGGTGAACACCGGGCTGTGCCTGGTGCTCTTCCTCGGCGGCGTGCAGAGCATCGAGCCGGCCGTCTTCGAAGCGGCCCGCATCGACGGCGCCGGGCCGTTGCGCGAGTTCTTCGGCGTGACGCTGCCCGCGCTGCGGGGACAGATCGCCATCGCCCTCACCCTGACGGTGACGGCGACCCTGAAGACCTTCGACATCGTCTACATCACGACCCAGGGCGGCCCGGGCACCAGCACCACGGTGCCGGCGTTCGAGGCGTTCAACCGAGCCTTCAACACGGGCCAGGTCGGCTCGGCGGCAGCCGTCGCGATCGCCCTGACCGTGCTCATCATGGTGATCTCGTGGCTGATCACCCGCCTGCAGCCGAAGGAGAACGCATGAGAATCGGCAGGGTCGAGAAGACCGTCGACTACATCATCCTGAGCGTCTTCGCGCTGTTCGCGCTCCTGCCGCTCGTCGGCGTTCTCTTCTCGTCGGTGATCCCCGCAGCCGACAACGCCGGCGGATTCCAGCTCCCGCGGACCGTCCGGCTTCAGAATTACACCGACGCCTGGACGGAAGGTCACTTCTCGACGTACATGGCCTCCAGTGTGCTCGTCGCCGTCGCCGTCGTTGTGCTCACGTTCGTGCTGGCGACCCTCGCGGGCTACGCCTTCGCGCGCATGACCTTCCCGGGCTCCGGGGTCCTCTTCTTCGTCCTGCTCGTGGGGCTCATGCTCCCAGAGGAGGCGTTCATCATCCCGCTCTACTTCAACCTGCGCACCGCCGGCCTCACCGACACCTACTGGGCGCTGATCCTGCCGCAGACCGCGCAGTCGCTGGGGTTCGCCGCATTCTGGATGCGCAACCACTTCCGCGCGTTCCCGGGTGAGATCATCGAGGCGGCGCGGCTCGACGGCGCGAGCGACAGCCGCCTGCTCTGGCGGGTGCTGGTCCCGGCATCGTGGCCGTCGATCGGCACGATGGCCGTGCTCGTCGGGATGTGGACCTGGAACGAATTCCTCATCCCGCTGGTGATGATCACCCAGGACCAGCTCCGGACCGCCCCTCTCGGGCTGGCGTTCTTCCAGGGGCAGCACATGACGAACTACTCGCTTCTGTCTGCCGCCGGGGTGCTCATCGCGCTGCCGATCGTGATCCTGTATCTGGTCCTGCAGCGGCGCCTGATCTGCGGAATCGCCGGCGGGGTCGGGACGCGCTGAGTCGCGCGCGGTCGCGTCTCCCGCCGTTCAGTTCCGGTCGGCAACGCGCGTGACCCGCACCGCCTGGTCGAACACGGCCTCCGTGACCCTCTCCTCGGCCGCGGGTGGGAGTCCCACTCCGCTTAGGGCGGCCTCCACGCGCAGCCCGCCGCGGGTGTACGCGAACAGGCCGTCCACGCAGGTCACATCCGTCGCCCGCGCGTCGGCCGGCAGCTCCCGGCGCAGCTCGATGAGGCGGCGGTACCAGGCGAGCAGGCGGGCGTGGGTCGGCCGGGCGGGTTCGGCCCAGTCGAGGCGGGCGCTCTCGAAGGTGGCCGGGTCCTGCGGGTCGGGGACCACGTCCGGGTCCCAGCCCATTCGGGCGAACTCCTCGATGCGTCCCGTGCGAGTCGCCTCCGCCAGCTCGGGCTCGGGGTGCGAGCTGAAGAACGGCCAGGGGGTGGTCGCGCCCCACTCCTCTCCCATGAACAGCATCGGCGTGAACGGGCCGAGCAGGATCACGGCGGCCGCGACCGCGAGCCGCCCCTCGTCGAGGGTCGCCGTGAGCCGGTCGCCGATCGCGCGGTTGCCGATCTGGTCGTGGTCCTGGCTGAAGGCGACCAGGCGGGTGAACGGGATGTCGGCGTCGAGCGGGCGGCCGTGGTTCCGTTCGCGGAAGCTCGACCAGGTGCCGTCGTGGAAGAAGCCGCGCTCGAAGACCTTGATCAGCGCCTGCGGCCCTGCGAAGTCGGCGTAGTACCCGCTCGTCTCGCCGGTCAGGTTGACGTGGACCGCGTGATGCACGTCGTCGTCCCACTGGGCGTCGAGGCCGTAGCCGTGGCTGCTCCGTTCGCGGATCAGCTTCGGGTCGTTGAGGTCGCTCTCGGCGATGAGCGTCGCCGGCCGGCCGGTCGTCTCGCGGATGCCGGCCGCCTCCCTGGCGAGCGCTTCGAGGATGTGCTCGGCGCTGCTGTCGCGGAGCGCGTGCACGGCGTCCAGCCGCAGGCCGTCCACATGCATGTCGCGCAGCCAGAACGCGGCGTTGTCCAGGATGAGCCGCCGCACTTCGCCGGAGCCTGGCCCGTCGAGGTTGACGGACGAGCCCCAGGTGTTGCGCCCCTCGCTGAGGTAGGGGCCGAACTTCGGCAGGTAGTTACCGCTCGGGCCGAGGTGGTTGTAGACGACGTCCTGGATGACCGCGATGCCTCGGCCGTGACAGGCGTCGACGAACCGCTGGTAGGCGTCGGGACCGCCGTACGGCTCGTGCACCGCGAACCAGAGGACCCCGTCGTAGCCCCACCCGTGCGTCCCGTTGAACGCGTTGACCGGCAGCAGCTCGACGGCGTCCACGCCGAGCTCCACGAGGTGGTCGAGGCGCGCGGCCGCGGCGTCGAGGGTCCCCTCGGGGGTGAAGGTACCCAGGTGGAGCTCGTAGATCACGCGACCGGTGAGCGGGCCGGGCCGCCAGTCATGGTCGGTCCAGGCGAAGCAGCCAGGGTCCCAGGTGCGGGTGAGCGCGTGGACGCCGTCCGGCTGGCGCCGCGAGCGCGGGTCGGGGAACGGCCCCTCGCCGTCGACGACGAAGCCGTAGTCGACCGGGTCGGTTCCACTGTCGAGTCCACTGCCGAGCGGGGCGGGCAGCCTCCACCAGCCGCGCTCGTCCTGCTGGAGCGGATGCCGTCCGGACCCCGCGATCTCCACCTCCACCGCGCCCGCGCCGGGCGCCCACACGGGGAAGGTGCGCGCACTCATCGGACCACCGCCAGCAGCGCGACGGGGTACCGGTCGAACAGCTCCGCGAGCGGCGTCCGGCCGCTCACCTCGCGGCCGGTCAGCTCGTCCCGGTAGGCCTCCGCTCCGAGATCCACGCTCGTGTCGCCCCACCCTCCTGCGTGCGCCAACCCGACCGGCAGCCGGGTGGCCAGGGTGACGACACCGCCGCGGTCGAACGCCACGAGGTGCTCCGCGCGCTCGCCGTCGGCCATCACCGGCCGGTACTCCGCGAAGAGCTCGGGTCGCTCCTTGCGCAACCGCAGCGCCCGGGAGGTCACCAGCAGTTTCGCCGCCCCCGACGAGTCGAGGGGCGGCAGCCAGCCTTCGTCGAGGTGCGCGAGCAGCCCGGCGGCGGCGTCGAACTCCACCGGCCGGCGGTTGTCGGGGTCGACCAGCGAGCGCTCCCACCGCTCCGAGCCCTGGTAGACGTCGGGGACGCCCGGCATCGTCAGCTGGACGAGCTTCGCGCCGAGGCCGTTGCTCGCGCCCGGGGCGTCGACGATCGCGGCGATCGCCGCGACCTCCGCCGCAACGCGCTGGTCGTCGAACGCGGCGTCCACCAGTTCGCGCATCGCGTCCTCGAAGGCCGGGGAAGGGTCGGTCCAGTTCGTGCTCGCGCCGGCCTCCCGCGCCGCCTTGAGCGCGTAGGCCTGGAGGCGCTCGCGGGAGGCAGGCCACGCTCCCACGATCGACTGCCAGAGCAGGTTCTCGAGCGACCCGTCGCCGATCGTCACGCGCTGCCGGACCGCTGCGAGGAAGCGATCCCAGCGCTCGGGCAGCTCCGCGAGCACGGCGATGCGCGCCCGGGTGTCTTCGCTGCGCTTGGTGTCGTGCGTGCTGAGCGTCGTCAGCGAGTGCGGGAGCCCGGCGAGGCGCTCCTGCTGCAGGCGATGGAAGTCCGCCACGCTCACCGCGAACTCCGACGGGTCGCCGCCGACCTCGGTCAGCGAGACCAACCGGGTGTACCGGTAGAAGGCGTTGTCCTCCACCCCCTTGGCCATGATCGCGCCACTGGTCTGCTGGAAACGCGCGGAGGCCGGCGCGAGGTCGCCGCCGGAGGCCGGCTCGAACGCGGCCCCGAGTGTGCGGAGCGCGTCGGCGAGGTCGGGCCGTGTTGCCGCGGCGGCGTCGAGCGCGGCGCGGAGGTGGTCGGCGCCGAAGGGCAGGTAGCTCCGATAGACCGGGAACGCCGCCGCCAGCTCGGCCACCGCGTCGGCCAGGGAGTCGGTGTCGCCGTCCGTCGGGCCGAGGTCGCGCACGACCCGCAGGACCTCCGACCGCAGGAGCCCGTCCGCCGCCGCCCGCTTGCGGCGGTGCACGAGTCCCGCCCAGTCCCTGCTCTCCTCGCGCTCGTCGTGCTCTTCCGCCAGGGCCGTCAGCGGCTCCTCGCCCGCCGGGTCCACGAACACCCGGTCGACGATCCCGAGTGCGTCGTACCCGGTGGTCCCGGCGATCGGCCAGCTCGGGATGCGCTCGTCGCCCTCCAGGATCTTCTCGACCCAGACCGGGCGCCCGTCGGCCAGCTCGGCGAGCCGTCGCAGGTAGTCGCCGGGGTCGCGGAGGCCGTCCGGGTGATCCACGCGGAGGCCGTCGACGAGCCCTTCGCGCACCCAGCGCGCGATCTCGGCGTGCGTGTCCTCGAAGACCCGCGGCTCCTCCACCCGCACGCCGGCCAGCGAGTTGACCGCGAAGAAGCGGCGGTAGTTGAGCTCGGCGTCGGCGCGGCGCCAGGAGACCAGCTCGTAATGCTGCCGCGCGTGCACCTCGCGGGGCGACGCGAATTCGGTGCCGGGCGCGATCGGGAACCGGTGGTCGTAGTAGCGCAGCTCGCCGTCCACGACGCGCAGCGCGTCCTCCTCGTCCGGTCCGTCGCCGAGGACCGGGATGCGCAGCCGGCCGCCGCCGAACAGCCAGTCGATGTCGAAGTGCCCGGCGTACGCGGACTCCTGGCCGAAGCGGAGGACATCCCACCACCACGGGTTCTCGCTCGGCACGGCGACGCCGAGATGGTTCGGCACGATGTCCACGATCACCTGGAGGCCGCGGCGGTGGGCGGCGTCCGCGAACTCGCGGAGCGCCTCCGGTCCGCCGCGCGCCTCGTCGACCCGGGTGGGGTCGACCACGTCGTACCCGTGTGCCGATCCCGCGGCCGACTGGAGCAGCGGCGACAGGTAGACCGCCCCCACGCCGAGGCGGCGCAGGTAGCCGAGCACCTGCGCGGCGTCCCTGAGCGTGAAGTCGGGCGTGATCTGGAGGCGGTAGGTGCTGGTCGGGACGTCGTGGCTCACACCATGGATTCTTTCGCGCGGCGAACCCCGCTGGAAGGGGGTGGACATTCCCGTGGAAAACCCGTGCTTGCACGCGCTTTGTGGAGGAGGGAGGGGTTGAAAAACCCGCAGCCCCGTGCACTCTGGACCGATCCCCGGCGGGGTGGGAACGTTTCCGGCGAACCTAGCGAAAGGGGACAACGATGGGACTCGACGACAAGATCGGCAACGCCGCGGAGAACGCGGGCGGCAAGGCCAAGGAGGCCACCGGCAAGGCGACCGGCGACGAGCGCCTCGAAGCCGAGGGCAAGGGCGACCAGGCCAAGGCGGACCTCAAGAACGCCGGCGAGAAGGTGAAGGACGCCTTCAAGCACTGACCCGTCCTGACGAAAGCCCCCGCCCCCGTCCACGTGGGCGGGGGCTTTCGCGTCACCGGCCTTTCGTGCCGAACGGCTCAGGACGGAAGCGCGGCGACCGCGCTGATCTCGATCAGCGCCCCCGGCACGCCGAGCCCAGCGACGCGCGACGCGGTCACGAGCGGCGGCGCTCCCTCGCGCGCGAGCCGGGGCGCGATTGCTCCGTAGGCCGCGCCGAGGTCGGCGGCGACGTCGATGACGACGAACCACTGCACCACGTCGTCGAGGGTGGCTCCCGCGGCCGCGAGTGCGACCGCCGCATTGTCGAGGGCGCGCGCCGCCTGAGGGCCGACCTCCGGCGACACCAGTGCGCCGGTCTCGTCGACGCCGTTCTGTCCGCCGAGATAGACCGTCGCCGACCCGGCCGGGACGACGGCCACGTGGCTGAAGGCAGCGCTGCGGACGAGTCCGTCCGGCTGGAAGAAGGAGACTGACATGGCCTCATCCTGCCAGCGACCGGCGACGCCAGCACAGACGCCAGAACAGGAGAGGCTGCGGCCGCGCCAGGAGGCGTCGGAGCGGTATTGCCGAGGTGAAATCCTGCGTGTCAGCTCAGGTCGCGCGGCGACGGCGCGCGGGACCCGCGGCAGGCGCACCCGATACTCGCATCCATGAACTCGCAGTCTCGTCGCGCCCTGTCCGATTCCGGGCCGACCGTGCCGCACGTCGAGCGCGCGACCAGTGTGGCGACCGGTCAGCCGATCCTGATCCGCTGCGAGTGCCCGCTGGCGAGGGACCACACGTACGCGGAGTGGCAGGAGAAGTTCGGCGGCAGTGCGACCGCCGAATGACCGCGTCGGGACCTGCGCCGTTTGCGAACCGTGTGGGTCCGCCCGCTGAGCGCATGGATTCCGTCAGGATGCACGCGACCGCGCCGCAAGCGGCGTAGACCGATATCCGTGACGACGATCGAGCGACCTCCCGCGCGCGGAAAGGCGAAGCGGTTCTTCGAAGGCGCCCACGCCTGGGGCTGGTTCGAGGAGACGTCCGCCCTGTACACCGCACGCACCGGCGTGAGCGCGCGCCGGCTGTTCGTCTACCCCCCGGGGACGACGTCCGCCGAGCGCCGCGCGATCATCTTCCGCCGGCGCTGGGCCGCCGTCGGCGGCCTGCTGGCGCTGATCCCCGCGCTCGTGCTCGCCCCGGCCCCGGCGGTCCTGGCGATCGGCGCGCTGGTGGGCGTCTACGTCGCAGGCTTCGTCGTGGCTGTGGTCGCGACGCGCCGGGTGTGGGGGGAGTGCCGGGTGATCCGCTGCTCCACGGTCGCGGTCGGCGAGCAGTACGAGACGTACGGCGACGAACGGCTGGTCACGGCCTCCCTCGCCGCGCTGCTCGCCCTGGAGCGCGCGCGGGACGAGGGCCGGATCGACGAGGTCGGCTTCGAGCTCGGCTGGAGCCGCGTGTACAACCTGGCGCACGCCCGTCACCCGGAGTAGCTTGCGCAGCATGGGCGACCGTGTGGAGCGCGCCCGGGCGCTGCGTCGCGTCGGGCTGGGAATGCTGTTCGCCGTCCTCGCCCTGATCTCCACGGTCGCGCTCACCGTGCTCATCCCGACCGAGGGAGAGAACCCGCGGGCGTGGGGGATCGTCGTGTGCGGCGTGGTGACCGTGGTGGTGTTCACCCAGCTGGCGCTGCGCAACTGGCGGTTGCTCAAGCACTACCGCGGGGACGACCTCCCGGTCGCGCACGCCGTGCATCGCCGGTTGCTGCACCACTGATCACGGCGTCACGGCAGCAGGATCACCTTCCCGCCGGGATGTCCGGCTTCGACCAGCCGCGCGGCGTCAGCGGCCTGCACCAGTGGGAAGGTGCGCGCGATGTCCACCTCGAGCCCGCCGTCGGCGAGGAGGTCGAGCGCGAGCGCGTAAGCCTCGTCGCGGAGGCGCAGCTCATCGGCGGTCATCGGAACGGGGTTCCCGCCTCCCCAGGCGCGGATGCCGAGCTCAGCCGCGCGCGGCCCGACGACGATCGTGCCGATCCGGGAGCGGTCCTCCACCAGCGCGAAGGACGTCTCCAATGCCTCGTCGGACCCGATCGCGTCGAGGATGAGGTCGTAGCCGCCCGGCGCGGCTGCGCGGAGCCGGTCCAGCAGCCCGTCGCCGTACGCCACGGGGGTCGCGCCGAGCTCGCTCAGCCGTCCGTGGTTCGCGGTCGACCCGGTCGCGACCACGGTCGCGCCCATCCGCCGGGCGAGCTGGATCGCCGCCCTCCCGACACTGCCGGAGCCGCCGTGGATCAGGAGGGTCGTCCCCGGCCCGACGCCGAGCGAGACCAGTGCCTGGTGGGCGGTCCCGACCGGGACGCCGATCGCCGCCGCCTGCTCCCAGCTCACCGGCGCGGGCTTGCGGACGAGGTGGGAGGCCGGTGCGACCAGGTGCGTCGTGTAGGCGCCGCGCGCGTTGCGGACGACCACCTCGTCGCCGGGCGCCCAGTCGTCCACGTCCGCCCCGACCGAGAGCACGACTCCCGCCGCGTCCGCTCCCGGGACCCGCGGCGCCGTGATCGGCGCGCTCGGGCGGCCGCCGCTGCGCAGTTTGCCGTCGATCGGGTTCACGCCAGCGGCGCGCACCTCCACCACCACGCCGTCGTCGGGGGCGACCGGATCCGGGACCGTCGCGACCTCGAGCACGTCGGGGTCGCCGAGGCGGTCGTACTGGATCTGCGTGGCCATGGGGGTCCTTCCGTCGGCGGGGGTCGTCCTTGGAGTCAACCACCGCGCCGGCGGATTGTTCCGCCTCAGCGCCGAGCTCAGCGCCGCGCGAACGCCGCCCGGTAGCGCGTGGGCGGAACGCCGACCTCCGAGTCGAAGTGGTGCCGCAGCAGTGTGGCGCTCGCGAACCCGCTGCGCCGGGCGACCTCCTCGATCGGCAGCTCGGTGGTCTCCAGCAGCAGCCGGGCGTGCAGGACGCGCTGGGTCGTGAGCCACTGCATCGGCGGCACCCCGGTCTCGGCGACGAAGCGGCGCGAGAAGCTCCTGGTCGACATGTGGGTGCGGGCGGCGAGCCCGGAGACGGTGTGGTTCTCGTCCAGGGTGCTGCTGAGGTGGTCGAGCAGTTCGCTGAAAGTGTCGTCCTCGCAGTCGGAGACCGGCCGCTCGATGTACTGCCGCTGGCCGCCGTCGCGCTGCGGCGGGACGACCATGTTGCGCGCGATCGTGTTGGCGACGGCGCTGCCCAGCTCCCGGCGCACCAGGTGGAGGCAGGCGTCGATGCCGGCGGACGTGCCGGCGCTGGTGATGATCGTGCCGTCGTCGATGAAGAGCACATCCGGGTTCACCCGCGCGAGCGGGAAGCGGCGCTGCAGGGCGTCGGCGTGGCGCCAGTGCGTCGTGACCTCCCGGCCGTCGAGCAGGCCCGCGGCGCCGAGCACGAACGCACCCGAGCAGACGCTGAGCAGGATGGCGCCGCGGGCGTGCGCGCGCCGGAGCCCGTCGAGCAGCTCCTCCGGGTACTGCTCGCGGATGGTGGCGGCGGGCACCGCGATGAGATCGGCGTCCTCCATCGCCTCCAGCCCGTAGGGCGCGATGAGCTGCACGCCGGTCTCGTTCCGGATGGGCTCGCCCGGTGTCGCCGAGCAGACCCGGAAGTCGAACGGCTCGATCCCCGCGTAGCTGCGGTCGAGCCCGAACACCTCGCAGATGACGCCGAACTCGAACATCGCGAACTCGTCGATGACGGGCACGGCCACACTCTTCAACATGGCTTCGAGTGTACTGGCCGTATCTTTGCGAAGATAGACCTGAAGCCATATGGTGGCCGAATATTTTCGGTCGTAACGTTGATGACATGGCAAATGGAACCTGGGCACAAGGAATCGAACACGGCTGGGTGGCCCGCCCGGTCCGCACCAATGGCGGCGAGCCGATCCCGCCGCGCCGCCGTCGCTTCGTGCTGAGCGACTGGCTCCCCGCGGCGGTCGCCGCACGCGGCGGCCGCGTCACCCGCGAGACCGAGCGCGGGCTCGCCGACCTGCGCGCCGCGCAGGACGCCCGGACCACGGGACGCTGATCCACGGCAGCCCGCGGCGTCCGGTCACGGGCGCCGCCTAGGCTGGCCCGATGGAGATCAGCGCATCCGGATTCCTCTTCGACATGGACGGCACGCTCGTCGACTCCCACGCGGTGGTCGAGGCCGTCTGGAGCGAGTTCGGCCGGCGCCACGACCTCGACCCCACCGAGATCCTCGCCTACGCGCACGGCAGGCAGGCGGCCGACACCGTCGCACACTTCCTGCCGGGCCTCCCCGCCGAGCGCCGGGCCGAGCTGGTCGCCGGGCTCGTCGCCGAGGAGGTCACGCGCACCGACGGCATCGTGGAGGTGCCGGGAGCGGCGGCGCTGCTGGCGGCGCTCGCCGCGGCCGGCGTCCCGGTCGCGATCGTCACCAGCGCGCCGCGCGAGCTCGCCGTCGCGCGACTGGAAGCGGCCGGCGTCTCGGTCCCATCTGTGCTGGTCACCGCTGAGGATGTGTCCCGCGGCAAGCCCGACCCGCAGGGCTACCTGCTCGCCGCTGAGCGGCTGGGCGTCGCGATCGATCGCTGCGTCGTGTTCGAGGACGCGGAGGCCGGCCTGGCCGCCGCCGTCGCGTCGGGCGGCCGGGTGGTCGTGGTGGGCGAACACGCGTCCCCGACGACGGAGGGGCTGGAGCGCCTCCGGGATTACCTGGGCGACGTGCCCGGGGTCGAGAGCGCGGCCCTGCGGCCCTGAGCCGACTGTGCCGTCCTGAGCCGTCCGTGCGCTCCTGAGCCGACCGTACCCTCTTGGGTCGATCGCGCAGGGGTTGACGGCTCGATCGTCCTGCTTTATGCTTATTCAACCGATTAATTGATAAACGGACGGATTGACAATGGCGGACGATCAGCTCGACCGGGCCTTCGCGGCCCTGTCCGACCCGGTGCGTCGCGCGATGGTGGCGCGGCTCAGCCGGGGGCCGGCGACGGTCAACGAGCTGGCAGAGCCGTTCGAGATCAGCCTGCAGGCGGTGTCCAAGCACATCGCCGTGCTCGAGTCCGCCGGGCTCGTGTGGCGCACTCGCGAGGCGCAGCGGCGCCCCGTGCACCTCGACGCCGCCGCGCTGGAGCGCGTGACCTCGTGGATCGATCGGTACCGCCTGGAGGCCGAGCAGCAGTACCGCAGACTCGATGCCCTGCTCGCAGCGCCCCCGGCATCCTCACCGGAACAGAGCACGCGAACCAAGGAGAAGGAATCATGACCAACCCGGTCGTCATCGATGCCGTGCCCGGCACCTCGTACGCCGACATCACGCGGGAGTTCGAGGCTCCCGTCGAAGCGGTCTTCCGCGCCCACGCCGACCCCGCCCTGTACGTGCAGTGGATCGGCCCCCGAAGCCTCGACAACACGATCACCCACTGGGACTTCCGCACCGGAGGGGGCTACGCCTTCGAGCAGAGGGACGCCGACGGCGCCGTCTACGGGTTCCGCGGCGTCATCCACACCGTGGTCGAGAACGAGCTCATCATCCAGACGTTCGAGTTCCTCGGCGCACCCGACCAGGTGAGCCTCGACCTCCTGCGCTTCGAGCCGCTCCCAGGCGGCCGCACCAGGCTCGCGGGCCACTCGGTGTTCCCCTCGAAGGAGGCGCTGGAGGCTATGATCGCCTCGGGCATGGAGTACGGGATGCGCGAGGGCTACGAGAAGCTGGACGAACTGCTGGCGAGGGGCTGATCGCGATGACCAGGGTCGTCGCCGACATCACCGTCTCGCTGGACGGTTTCGTCACGGGCCCCGACGCCGGCCCCGGCAACGGGCTCGGCACCGGGGGAGAGCCGCTGCACCGCTGGGTGTTCTCCGACGACCCCGACGACAAGCGCATCCTCGCCGCGGCGACGCAGCGCTCGGGCGCCGTGGTCATGGGTCGCAACCTCTTCGACGTCGTGGACGGCCCGGGCGGTTGGAGCGACGAGCTGGGCTACGGCGCCACCGAGGTGGGCAAGCCGTCGTTCGTCGTCGTGACGAGGTCGGCACCGTCTTCGGTGCGCCTGACCGGCCTGGATTGGACCTTCGTCACGACCGGCCTGGAGGACGCGGTCGCCGCGGCCCGCTCGCGCGCCGAAGCGGTCTCCGCGGAGCGCGGCGCCGACCTGGACGCGATCCTCATGGGCGGCGGCGCCCTCGTCGGCTCGGCGCTCGCCGCGGGCCTGGTCGACACGCTCGTGCTGCACCTGTCGCCGATCATCCTCGGCGCGGGCACACCGCTGTTCAAGGGGTCCCGGCCGCGCGAGCTCGTACAGCGGGAGGTCGTGGTCACCACGACGGCGACGCACCTGACGTACGAGCTGGGGTGACTTTTCGCCTGCTCGTTTGAGCAGAACGCGTTGCGGTGCGCACATCATCATCGCGACGTGGCAAGCTCTCTCCTAGTGAGGCGGGCCGCGACTGGCGACAACGGCCGGCGGCCCGCCGACTTATCTTCCGCACGCTTCGAGTCGCAACGACGTTCGGAGAAGCCAACGAAAAAGCCCCGGCTCTCCGCCGGGGCTTCCTCATACTGTCTCAACCAGTCTTGTGTTTCACACTGTGCGCCACGAGGGATTCGAACCCCCAACCTTCTGATCCGTAGTCAGATGCTCTATCCGTTGAGCTAGTGGCGCATGACCCAGCCGCGTTCTCCGCGCGGGCCTGTTAGAGCTTACATGACCGTCTCGCAGACCGCCAATCAGCTCAGGCGAACACCTCGTCAAGGAAGCACACCAGCGCCCGCCAGCTGCGCGCGTCGGCAAGCGGACGGTAGCGGTCGCCGCCCGGGATGGTGAAGGCGTGCGGCGCTCCCGAGTACGTCGTGAGCTGCCAGTCCACGTGCGGCGCGGCGCGCAGCTCGTCCTGGAACGCGGCGACCGCCGTGTCCGGCACGACCGGGTCCGCGCCGCCGTTGAGCACCAGCAGGGAGGCCGCGATCGCCGCCGCGTCGGACGGGTCGTGGGCGATCAGGCCGCCGTGGAAGGACACCACACCACGGACCGGCGCTCCGGTGCGGGCGAATTCGAGGGCGGCCGTCCCGCCGAAGCAGTAGCCGATGACCGCGAGCCGGGCCGGGTCGACGGCGGGGTGCTGCTGCAGCCAGCTGAACCCGGCGGCGACGCGGGAGCGCAGCAGCGGGAGGTCCCGGTAGTACTGTCCCGCGACTGCCGACGCCTCCTCGCCGCTGGGCCGCACGTCGGCGCCGTAGAGGTCCGCGGCGAACGCGACGTAGCCGCGGCGGGCCAGCATCTGCGCGCGCATCCGCACGTTGTCGCCGACGCCGTGCCAGTCGTGGAGGATCAGCACCGCCGGGCGGCGGTCGTCCGCCTGGACGTCCCTGGCGAGGTAGCCCTCCAGGGGGAGTCCCTCGTGCTCGTAGGCGATGACCTCGGCGTCGATGACGGAGTGCTCGCCGATCGGGACCTGCTCGAGCAGGGCCTGGTGGGCAGGGGACAGGGCGGGCGACGGTGTGTCGATCGTCACGGGTGCGGCTCCAGCTTCGGGTGCGCGACGCGGGCGACGGTCGTCGCACGCGGCCTGGCCTGCTGTGGCTGCATCGCGGAGTGCGCGCGGGCCCGAACGGTGCGGGTCGGGTCCCACGTCGTTCACGATACCTCGCCTGACGGGGCGGCGCGACGGACGTACCATGGGCGCATGGCCACGGAGTTCAGCAACGAGACCGATGCGAACCGGTACGCGATGCGGGTCGACGGCGAGCTCGTCGGCGTCCTCGACTACAGCGTCCTCGGTTCGTCGATCTCGCTCACGCGAGCGTTCACGGTCCCCGCTCAGCGCGGCAAGGGCTACGCGGCCGACCTGGTCGCCTACGCGGTCGACGACATCGAGCGCACCTCCGACCGGAAGGTCGTGCCGATGTGCTGGTACGTGGCCGAATGGTTCGACCGGCACCCCGAGCGTGCCGGGCTGCTGCAGCGCCGCGCCGGCTGACGGCGATGGCAGGCCAGGCGGAGCACACGCTGGAACGCACGGCGGCGCGCGTGGTCCGCTTCGGCGACCCGTCCGCGGTCGCGCTCGCCCACGAGACGCTGCGGCCGCCGCGCGGCAACGAGGTGCTGGTGCGCGTCACGCATGCGGCTCTCGGGTCGACGGACGTGCTGGCCCGGCGCGGCGGCTACGTGCTCCAGCCGGCCCCCGGCTTCATCCCCGGCTACGACTTCGTCGGCGTGCTGGAGACGGAGTCCGCGGTGTCCGTGGCGCTCGGCCTCCGCACCGGCGCGCGCGTCGCCGGCGTGCTCGCGCGGATGGGCGCGCACACGACCCGCCTCGTCGTGTCGCCCACCGCTCTGGTCGCCGTCCCGGACGCGCTGACCTCGGAGGCGGCCGCCGTCCTCCCGCTCAACGGTGTGACCGCCGCCCTGGCCCTCCGTTACGCGGGCCCGGCTCATACCGTCCTCATCCAGGGGATCACCGGCGCCGTCGGATCGCTCGCCGCCCAGCTAGCGCTGCGCGAGGGACGCACCGTGCTCGGCACCGGCACCACGCCGCCGCCGGGCCTCTCCGCCGCGGACGTCACCCTCATCGACTATCGCGACCCCGGCTGGCCGGCGGTGGTCCGGGAGCGGACCGGGGGCGGAGCGGAGGCTGCGATCGACCACACCGGGTCGCCGCAGGTCCGCGAGGCGGTCGCTCCCTCCGGAGTCGTCGTCCGCACGGCGTTCGCCGGGCGCGCGGGGCACGAGCGGGACGACGCTGTGCGCGGGACGGCGGCGGCCCTCGCCCGGCGGTACGGACACCCGCGCGAGGTGGTCTGCTCGGTGCCGTTCTGGGTGCTGCGGAAACGGGCGCAGTACCGGCTGATGCTGAAAGGCCTGCTCGCGGACGCGGCGGAGGGACGACTCACGGTGTTCGAGCCGGAGGTGATCCCGTTCGAGGCGGTGTGGGCGGCGCACCGGGCGGCGGATGCGCGGGCGGTGGGGAGGACGGTTGTGCTGGGGATGTGAGGGGGGTCGCCCCGGCGTGAAAAGGCGGCAACGTCGACCGGGGCTTGCCGCCTCTCAGGTTCGTGTGGTTAAGTAGGGGGCAATCCACCCCGTCTTGACGCCTCGCGCTTCACGGCGGGGCTTTTTCTATCCGGGGGCGGCCGATGACCAGCAAGCGCGTTGTCGTTTTCTTTGACTGGCAGAACGTGTATATGCGGGCTCGCGAAGCTTTTCATGACCCGATCAGAGACGCCCCCAGCAAGGGCCAGGTCGATCCGATTGACCTCGCGCACGTGTTGTGTAGCAAGCATGCGGCTCGCTTTCCTGACGACACGTTCGAGCTCGCAGAGATTCGTATCTACCGTGGCCGCCCGACGCAGCAAGCTCAGCCGGGCGCGTACGCGGCGTTTCAGCGCCAGACCGCGCGGTGGAAAGCGAACGCGAAGGTGCGTGCACATTTCAACGACCTGCGCTACCCCGAAGACTGGGGCGAACCGACTTGCACGGATGCAGCGCGCGAAAAGGGAATCGATGTCGCGCTCGCCGTGGACCTGGTGACGATGGCGCACGATAACGCCTACGACGTTGCAATAGTCATGTCAGCCGACTACGACCTTGTGCCTGCGATCAAGCACGTCTATGTCCGGCGTATGACCAAAGGCGCTGGGCCGCTGGTGGAGGTTGCGGCATGGGAGAGTGCCCAGGGCGGTAAGCCGCTCCGGATCCGCCTGCCTGAATACAGACTTTGGTGCACATGGTTGAAGCAAGCGGACTATTGGGGTGTTCAGGACGATCGTGACTACACGGTCGCGACGCCCGCCCAGCCCGCGAGGACCCCCGGCCCGCGGCCGGGAGCCTGGCTGTCACATTAGAGGTACTACAAGCAGTGGTCGGTGTCCGATTCATCGCGTCGCCGCTGCGCATTGGCCGGTCACGCATTGGCCGGTCACGGCGAGCGCAGTGGCGTTTTCGGCACCCCCCGGCCGTATGGGAGCGGATCTCCCCACTCCCACACGACATTCGGGTAAGACCCGGCGCGTAGCGAGACGCCCCCTGTACTGCGTGCGCTGCGCCGGTGACCCCTCCAGGGTAACCGCAGAGTAGACCGTACAGTGGACCCTGTTTCGGCGCGGCGTACCCTGCCGTGCGAGCGGACATCCAGGGGCTGCCCCGCGGCGCGGCCCGCTGGCTATCATGTGCGCCATGAGCAGCAAGAGCCGGCAGGCGCCGCACCAGGAGGAGACGCTGCACCTCGGTGCTCACCGGGGGATGTGGGGGGCGTTCGCCGGGCTGATCACGGCCGTCCTGATCGCCTACCCGCTGTCGGCGAGCGTCGCCTTCGCCACGCATCCGGCGACGCAGAAGCTGTTCGGGGAGCGATTGGCGTCCGCCTCGCAGGCCGGCTTCCAGGCGTTCTGGTGGATCATTGCGCTCGGCTGCCTGGCGTTGCCGTTCCTCGTCGGGTTCGGGATCGCGCGGATGTCGGGGCGCACCCTCGTCGTCATCGGCGGCGTGGTCGTCGTGTTCCTCATCCTGGTGCTCGTGATGGGTCAGTTGTTCCTGTTCTGAGTCGGGGCGGGTAGGGCCGGGGCGGCCCGCGGCGCGACGCTCAGGTGTCGACCTCGCCCAGGTCCTCGGCGTTGAGATCGTCCGGTGAGCCCATCACGGCCGGCACGCACTCGGAGAACGCGTAGCGCAGCAGTACCGGCCACTCGCTGGCGTCGACCAGGTCGAAGACGTCGACCACCGCCGCGCCCCCGATGTGGGAGGGCACGCGCAGTTCGAACGGCGGTTCGCTCGTGCGCTCGAACTCGATCTCGTACGCGACGTCGCCGCGCTCGAGGACGGCAAGCACGATGTCCATGCCTTCTGTCCTACTCGTTTCGGCGCGACGGCAGAACCCCTTCATCCCAGCTGTCTGCAATCAGCGGATGTCGACGCACCGGTCACAGGTCGAGCAGCCCTCGCCGGAATCCCTCCGCCACCGCCGCGGCGCGGTCACCGACGCCGAGCTTCGCGTAGATGCTGAGGAGATGCGTCTTCACCGTCGCTTCGCTGAGGTGGAGCCGCTCACCGGCCACGCGGTTGGTCGCGCCGTCGGCGACCAGCGCCAGTACCTCCAGCCGTGCCGCCGGATCGACCGAACGGCTGGATGCGGTCAACGAACGGTTGGACGCGAGAGAGGTACAAAAGGTACACAATGCATATAATTGCGATTAAGTACGCACAAATGGGTTACCATGTCCCCATGGCTCTCCTCGACGCTTCGATCAGTGCGCGCGACCTCCGTCAGGATCTCGCGGCTGCCGTCGGCCGCGCCGAGTTCGGTCACGAGCGGCTGGGGATCACCCGGCACGGCAAGCTCGCCGCCGTCATGATCAGCGTCGAAGACCTCGAACTGCTCGAGCAGCTCGAACTGGAGCGCGACCGGCGCGAGTTGCGCGCCGCCAAGCGCGCCGACACCGGCGAGCGCATCTCGCTCAGCGACCTCCGGGCCGAGTTCGACGGGTGACATACACCGTCGAGTTCACCGCGGCCTCGGCCCGGGAGCTCCGAAAGCTCGACCCCACGGCACGGAACCGCGTACTCACGGCGGTCGCGCGACTCGAGACCGACCCGCGACCCGGTGGGGCGCGCAGGCTCGTCGGGTTCACCGACGCCTGGCGACTGCGGGTCGGCGACTATCGCGTCCTCTACGAGGTCGTCGACGACACGGTCCTGGTGACCGTCTTCCGCATCGGCCATCGCCGCAACGTCTACGCGCACTGAGCTCCCCTGTTGCATCCGCCCTCCCTGGGGTGTAGACGGGGTACGACACCCCCACCGACAAGGAGGAGCAGGCATGTCTTCGATCGTGGTCCAGTCGTTCGTCACCCTCGACGGTGTCGTCCAAGGGCCGGGCGGCCCGGAGGAGGACGCGGAGGGGGGTTTCCAGCACGGTGGCTGGCAGTTCGACTACGACGACGACGGCACCGTCGCGGAGTGGGAGAAGAACACGGAGGCGCTCCTGCTCGGCCGCCGGACCTACGAGATCTTCGCGGGCTCGTGGGGCGTCTGGCCGGAGGACGCCGAGGGATTCCAGGGCGAGCTCACCCGGCGGTACAACCGCATCCCCAAGTATGTCGCCTCGCGCACGCTCACCGAGGTCGGCTGGATGAACTCCTACCTGCTCGGCCCCGACGTGCCGGGCGCCGTGGAGCGGCTGCGCGGCGAGCCGGGCGGCGAGATCCGGGTGTGGGGGAGCACGGAACTGATCCGCACTCTGGCCGAGCACGACCAGATCGACGAGTACCGGCTGCTGGTGCACCCGCTCGTACTCGGCGTCGGCAAGAAGCTGTTCGGCGACGGCTTCCCGTACACACGCTTCGCGCTGGTGGAGTCGCGCTCGACGGCCTCCGGCGTCGTGATCAACCGCTATCGTCGGGCGGGGGACAGCTGAGTTCGCGCCCTCCCGAGCCAGGTCGTCGAGGTCGAAGCCGGACTGGGTGAGCAGGAGGCGCGTGCCGTCGCCCTCCGGGATCAGCTCCCAGGTGACGACCGTCTCGCGCGCCGTGCGCGCGCTGGCCCACGACATCCGCGGCCGCCAGCCGGGGTCGACCTCCAGCACCTCGCAGTCCACCAGACCAGAGAACCCGGTCGGCGTCATCGGTTGCGTCGTGAAGGCGAACAGGGTGCCGACGGTGCTGCCCGCGTGAGCGACCGAGAGCCAGCGGGCGCCGCCGTGGGTCGCGTCGGCGCGCACCTCGAAGCCGAGCACGTCGCGATAGAAGCCAGGGAGCGCCTGCGACCCGTCCGCTGCGGCGGTCCTAAGCTGACCGCATGGCCGGTGGAGCGCAGGACGACCGCAGCGTTGCGGAACGCGTCTTCGCGATCGCCGACGCCTTCGAGCGCGGTGACGAGCTGACCCTCAGCGAGATCGCCCGCCGCGCGGGCCTGCCGGTCTCGACCACGCACCGGCTCCTGGCGGAGTGGGTGGCCTGGGGCGGTCTGGTCCGCGGGGAGGACGGCCGCTACCGCGTGGGCCTCAAGCTCTGGCGACTGGGTGTCCGGCAGCCGACCGCCCGCCGGCTGCGGGCGGCCGCGCGGCCGTACCTCGACGACCTCCTGGAGTCCACGGGCGAACACGTGCACCTGGCCGTGCGTGACGGGCTGGGCGCGGTCTACCTGGAGCGGCTGTCCGGTCCCGGCGCCGTGCGCGTCATCAGCGATGTCGGATCGCGGCTTCCGCTGCACGCGACCGGCGTCGGTCTCGTGCTGCTCGCCTATGCGCCGGAGGGCACGCTCGCCCAGGTGCTCGCGAACAACCCGCGCAAGTTCCAGCCCAACACGCTCACCGGCGAGAAGGAGCTGCGGGCGAGATTGGCCGGCATCCGCGCGACCGGGGTCTCCCACTCGGTCGAGGAGCTCACCCAGGGCGCCTTCTCGGTCGCCGCGCCGGTGCGGGACGCCACCGGGGAGGTGGTGGCCGCGGTGTCGATCATCGCCCACGCCGAGCGGGAGGCCGAGCCGCAGTTCACGCTCGGCGTCCGGATGGCCGCGCGCGGCATCTCCGGGGTCCTCGGGCTCGACTACGAGTAGCCGCCGCGGGTGATCCTCGGGAGGAATTCCTTCCGCTCAGTGGAAAGCTCGGCCGGGCGCCCGTCGGCTTCGCCCAGGATGGGACGACCTTCCCACCGACGCGAAAGGCGGAACAATGCGCACCCAGGTCGCCATCATCGGGGCCGGGCCCGCGGGACTCCTGCTCGGGCACATCCTCCGACGAGCGGGTGTCGATTTCGTCATCCTCGAACAGAAGAGCCGGGAGTACGTGCTCGGCCGGGTGCGCGCGGGCGTCCTGGAGCAGGGCTCCGTCGACGTGCTGCGTGACCTCGGCCTCGACGCCGACCTCGCCGCACGCGGTCTGACGCACCACGGCATCTACCTGCAGTACGAGGGGGAGCGCCACCACCTCGACTTCGTCGACCTCGTCGGCCGCACGGTGACCGTGTACGGCCAGCAGGCGCTCGTGCGGCACCTGCTCGCCGAGCACGACCGCGTAGGCTCCGACGTCCGGTTCGAGACGGAGGGCGTCGCGCCGCACGACATCGACACGGACGCGCCGTACGTCACGATCGGCGGGACCGGCGGCGACGCCGAGCGCATCGACTGCGACATCGTGGTCGGCGCCGACGGCTACCACGGCGTCTGCCGCCCGGCGATTCCAGGCATCCAGGCGCTCGAGCGCAGCTACCCGTACGCGTGGCTCGGCATCCTCGCCGACGTCGCGCCCTCCACCGACGACCTCATCTACGCCCTGCACCCGGACGGCTTCGCGATGCACTCGATGCGCTCGCCGGAGGTCTCGCGGCTCTACCTCCAGGTGGACCCAGGCGAGTCGGTCGACGACTGGTCCGACGGGCGGATCTGGGAGGCGCTGCAGACCCGCCTCGGCGTGGCCGGCTGGACGCTGAACGAAGGCACGATCACCGAGAAGTCGATCACGCCGATGCGCAGCTTCGTGGCCTCCACCCTGGAGCACGGCCGCCTGTTCCTGGCCGGCGACGCCGGTCACATCGTCCCGCCGACCGGCGCGAAGGGCCTCAACTCGGCGATCGCGGACGTGGCCCTGCTCGGCCGCTCGCTCGTCGCGCACTTCGGCGGCGACGACGCCCTCCTGAAGCGCTACAGCAGCGCCGCCCTCGCCCGGCAGTGGAAGGTGCAGCAGTTCTCGCAGTGGATGACGGAGATGCTGCACGTCCACCGCGAGGTCCCCGACGAGGCGGCCCGCGCCTTCCGTTACCGCAGCCAGCTGGGCCAGCTGGAGTACACCACCGGATCGCGTCACGCGCAGGCGGCTCTCGCCGAGCAGTACGCGGGCCTCCCCTTCTGAGGTATGAGATGAGCGCTGACGACACGACAGAGCCGACGCAGGACCGGATCACCGCGGAGATCGCGGCCGCGCACGCCGCGGCGGCGGCCGCGGGTCCCCTTCCCGTGCACCCGCTGCGGGATTTCGGGCCGTACCGCAGTTCGCGGCTGCGGCACCCGACGCACGAGCTCGTGCGAGCCGACCCCGAGGAGATCGAGCTCGTCTCGCCGGCGTTCGGGCACACCGACGTCGCGGCCGAGGAGAGCGACCTCACCATCCAGCACGCCGGCGAGCCGCTCGGCGAGCGCATCATCGTGACCGGCCGCGTGCTCGACGGCGAGGGCCGGCCGGTGCGCAACCAGCTCGTGGAGGTCTGGCAGGCGAACTCGTCCGGCCGCTACGTGCACAAACGCGACCAGCATCCCGCGCCACTGGACCCCAACTTCACCGGGGTGGGCCGCGCGATCACGGGTGACGACGGCTCCTACCGGTTCGTCACCATCAAGCCGGGCCCGTACCCGTGGCGCAACCACCGCAACGCCTGGCGGCCGGCGCACATCCACTTCTCGTTGTTCGGGTCGGCGTTCACGCAGCGGCTCGTGACGCAGATGTACTTCCCGAGCGACCCGCTGTTCGCGCTCGACCCGATCTACCAGTCGATCGCCGACCCGGCCGCGCGTCAGCGGCTGATCGCCACGTACGATCACGAGGTGAGCGAGCCGGAGTGGGCGCTCGGTTACCGGTGGGACATCGTCCTGACCGGCGGCAAAGCGACCTGGATGGAGCCGGAGGAGGGCGAGCATGCCTGAGACGACCGATCGAACCGAGACGACCGATCGAACCGAGACGACCGTTCGAACCGAGACGACCGATCGAACCCAGTACCTGCAAACCCCGTCGCAGACGGTCGGGCCGTTCTTCGGCTACGCGCTGCCCTACGAGGGCGGACCGGAGGTCGCGGCGCCGTGGCAGGACGGCACGATCCGCCTGCACGGCACCGTCTTCGACGGCGGCGGCGAGCCCGTGCCCGACGCGATCCTCGAGGTCTGGGGCGCCGACGCCGACGGCGCGCCGATCTCCCGGCAGGGCAGCCTCCAGCGCGACGGCTACACCGTCACCGGCTTCGGGCGCGCCGCCGTCGACCGCGCCGGGCACTACTCCTTCACGACGGTCCGCCCCGGCGCACCCGCGCCGGGTCGTGCCCCGTACCTGCTGGTGACCGTGTTCGCGCGCGGCCTCCTGCACCACCTCTTCACGCGCGCCTACCTCGAAGACGGCGACCCGTTCCTGGCATCGGTGCCGGACGAGCGGCGGGGCACGCTGCTCGCCACCCCGGACGGCGAGGACAGCTACCGCTTCGACATCCGCCTCCAGGGCGACGGCGAGACCGTCTTCCTCGACTTCGTGGGGGACGGGCGTGGCTGAACCCTTCGACTGGGGTCTCCTCGAGCCGGCCGGTGCAGTGGGTGTTCCGGCCGCCGACGATCATGTGCTGGCCGCCATGGTCGCGGTCGAGGAGGCCCTGGTCCGAGCCTGGGACGAGCTCGACGGCTCGGCTGACGAGGCCGGGCACCAAACGTTGTCCTTCGCCGTCGCCGCGATCGACCGGGCACGGTTGATCGCCGGCGCGCGGGAGGCCGGGGTGCCGGTCATCGCGCTCGTCGAGCAGTTGCGCGAGCAGGCCGGCCCGCACGCGGGACGGGTGCACCGCGGTGCGACCAGTCAGGACATCGTGGACTCGGCGCTCGTGCTGGTGTCCCGGGAGTCGCTGTCGCGCGCGCGGGACGCCCTGGCGGTCGCGGCAGCGGGGCTCGCGGACCGTGCGATCCGCTCGCGTGCGACGCCGCTGCTCGCTCGCACCCTGACGCAGCAGGCGGAGCCGACGACGCTGGGCGCCGCACTGGCCTCCTGGCTGGACGCCGCGGTGTCGGCGCTGGAGGTGCTCGACCGGCTCGACTACCCCGTCCAGCTGGGCGGCGCCGTGGGAACAGGGGCGGCGTTCGCGCGCCTCGCGGGTCGCGCGGACGCGCCGCAGGTCCTCCGCGCCGCACTCGCCGGCCGCCTGGGGCTCAGCGACCCCGGACGGGCCTGGCACACCGACCGGGGCCCGGTCCTGGCGATCGCGGACGCAGCGGCGCGAGTCGCCGCCGTCGCCGGACGGATAGGCCGCGACCTCGGACTCGCGGCGCGCGACGGAGTGCTCCTGCCCGCCACCGGCGGCGGCTCGTCCGCGATGCCGCACAAGCAGAACCCGGTGGACGCCGTCCTGCTCACGGCGAACGGACTCCGCGCCCCCGGCCTCGTGGCCACCGTTCACTCCGCTGCGCTCAGCTCGGACGCCCGGCCCGCGGGGGAGTGGCACGCCGAATGGCAGGCCTGGCGCGGGCTGCTGCGCATCGCGGTCGAGAACGCGGAGGTACTCGCGCACGCGGTCGCCGACCTGGTGGTGGCCGACGGCGCCGTGGGCGCCGCGGAGTCGTCCGCCCGTGCGGCCGACGCCGCCGACCTGGGCACCGCGGGCGCCGTCGTGGACGCCGCCGTCGCGCGCTACCACGCCCATGCCCGACCCGATCGAGAGGCGGACTCATGACCATCCCGCGACTGCGCGGCTCGATGACCGCGGCCTCGCCGTCCGCCGCCGCCCCGCGCCTCCTGGTGCTGCTGCCCTCCCTCGGGACGACGGCGGAGCTGTGGGACGGCGTCGTGGTACGGCTGGCCGCGGCCCCGGACTCCCCGCGGATCCTGCGCGTCGACCTGCCCGGTCACGGCGCGTCGCCTGCCGCACGCGAGCCCTTCACCATCGCCGAGCTCGCCGCCGCGGTCCTGGCGCTCGTGGACGAGGTCGGCGGCGGTGCGTTCGACGTCGCCGGTGACTCGCTCGGCGGGGCGGTCGCCCTGGAGGTGGCTCTCGCCGCCCCGGACCGCGTCCGCGGCCTGGCGATGTTCTGCTCCGGCGCGCGCATCGGGACGGCGGAGGGCTGGGCCGATCGCGCGGCGCAGGTCCGCGCCTCCGGCACGGCGTCCGTGGTGGCCGGCAGCGCGCAGCGCTGGTTCGCGCCCGGGTACCTGGCCGCGCATCCCGACGGGCCGGGCGGCCACGCGCTGAAGACGCTGCTGGACGTGGACGACGAGTCGTACGCGCTGTGCTGCGAGGCGCTGGGCGGGTTCGACCGGCGGGGGGACCTCGCCGGCGTGAGCGTGCCGGCGCTCCTCGTCGCCGGCGCGCACGACCAGGTGACCACCTCCGCGCTGATGGCTGCGGACGCCGCTGCCCTCCCCGACGCGCGATTCGTGGAGCTGGCCCACGCCGGCCACCTCGTCCCACTCGAAGACCCGGCCGAGACCGCCGCCTTGCTGACGGCGCTGCTCGTGGGACGCGATGCCGACGCCGCTGCGGCCTTCGAGCGCGGCATGGCCGTCCGCCGGGCGGTGCTGGGCGACGCCCATGTCGACCGCGCCACCGCGGCGATCACCCCGGAGACCGCGGACTTCCAGGAGTTCATCACCCGCTACGCGTGGGGCGAGGTCTGGGCCCGGCCGCAGCTGACGCGGCCCGAGCGTTCGATCGCGACCCTCGCCAGCCTGTTGACCGGCGGCCATGAGAACGAACTGCGCATGCATGTGCGCGCCGCCCTGCGCAACGGCCTGACCCGCACGCAGATCGCGGAGGTCATCCACCACACCGCGCTGTACGCCGGGCTGCCAGCGGCGAACGGCGCACTGGCGATCATGCGCGAAGTCTTCACGGAGGAAAAAAATGGATAAGACGTACGCGTCGGCGGCGGAAGCGGTCGCCGACATCCCGGACGGCGCCTCGCTCGCTGTCGGCGGCTTCGGCCTGTCCGGCGTGCCGATCGTGACGATCCGGGCGCTGCTGGCGCGCGGCGTCGGCGGCCTGGAGGTCGTGTCCAACAACTGCGGCGTCGACGGTTGGGGACTGGGCGAGCTGCTGGCCGTCGGCCGCATCCGCCGCGTGATCGCGAGCTACATCGGTGAGAACAAGGAGTTCGCCCGCCAGTATCTGGGCGGCGAGGTGGAGGTCGAGCTGACCCCGCAGGGCACGCTCGCCGAGCGGCTTCGCGCCGGCGGCGTCGGCATCCCGGCCTTCTACACGGCCACCGGCGCCGGCACGGCCGTCTCGGACGGCGGCATGCCGATCCGGTACGCGGCCGACGGATCGGTGGCCGAAGAGAGCGCGCCGAAGGAGTTGCGCCCGTTCGACGTGTTCGGCCGCAGCCGGGAGTACGTGCTGGAGACCGCGATCCGCACCGACTTCGGGCTGGTGCGCGCCGCGGTCGGCGACCGGCACGGCAACCTGCGCTTCGAGAAGTCGACCCGGAACTTCAACCCGCTGGCGGGGATGGCCGGCCGGATCACCATCGCCGAGGTGGACGAGCTGGTCGAGCCGGGTGTGCTCGGCCCCGACGACATCCACCTGCCCGGCATCTACGTGGATCGGGTGATCGCGCTGACCCCCGAACAGTCCGCCGACCTCCCGATCGAGAAGGTCACCGTTCGCGCCCGACCCACCAGCGCCCCGGAAGGGAACTGACATGCCCCGCAGCCGCGACGAGATGGCCGCCCGCGCCGCCCTCGAACTGGAGGACGGCTCCTACGTGAACCTGGGCATCGGCCTCCCGACGCTCATCCCCAACCACCTGCCCGACGGGGTGCACGTCGTGCTGCATTCCGAGAACGGCATATTGGGCGTCGGCCCATACCCCTGGGAGGGCGAGCAGGACCCGAAGCTGATCAATGCGGGTAAGGAGACGGTGACCGTCCTGCCCGGCGCGAGCTACTTCGACTCGGCGGCCAGCTTCGGGATGATCCGCGGCGGCCGCATCGCCACCGCCGTCCTCGGCGCCATGCAGGTGTCGGCCTCCGGCGACATCGCCAACTGGGCCGTGCCCGGCAAGATGGTCAAGGGGATGGGCGGGGCGATGGACCTCGTCAACGGCGCCGAGCGCGTCATCGTGGTCATGGAGCACGTCGCCAAGGACGGCTCCGCCAAGCTGGTCGAGCAGTGCACCCTGCCGCTGACCGGGCGCGGCTGTGTGGACCGGATCATCACCGACCTCGCCGTGATCGACGTCACCGACGACGGCCTGGTGCTCCGCGAGGTGGCGCCGGGCGTCACCGTCGACGACGTGGTGGCCGCGACGGGCGCCCCGCTGAGCATTCCGGCGGGCGTGACCGCAGGGACGGAGAGCGCGCATGCCTGAGCTGCGCGAGGTCGTCGTCTGCTCGCCGCTGCGCACGCCGGTCGGCCGGATGGGCGGCGCGCTCGCCCCGGTCTCCGCGCTGTCGCTCGCCGAGACCGTGCTGCGCGCCCTCCTCGACCGCACCGAGCTCGACCCCGCCGCGGTGGAGGGCGTGATCGGCTCGCAGGGCTATCCCACGATGGAGGCTCCCGCCTTCGGCCGGGTCGCCGCCCTCAACGCGGGCTTCCCGGTCACGACGACGGGCTACCAGCTCGACCGGCGTTGCGGCTCCGGCCTCCAGGCCGTCATCAACGCGGCGATGGAGGTCCAGACCGGGGCGAGCGACGTGCTGGTCGCGCTCGGCGCCGAGTCGATGTCGAACGCCCCCCTCTATACGGAGCAGGGTCGGCGCGGCCTGCCGCCCGGCGGTCTGATGCTGCACGACGCCCTCGCGCGCGGCCGCGAGACGGTGGGCGGGCGCAACTTCCCGAGGCCGGAGGGCAACGTCGGCTCGGCCGAGACGCTGCGCCGTGAGTTCGGCATCCCGCGTGAAGCGCAGGATGAACTCGCGCTCCGCTCCCACCAGCGCGCGGTCGCCGCGCAGCAGTCCGGCGCATTCGACGCCGAGCTGGTGCCCGTGACCGTGCCGAGCCGCACGGGCGATGTCGTGGTGGAGCGCGACGAGCACCCCCGCGCCGACACGACGCTGGAGGCGCTGGCCGGCCTCCGCCCGATCCTGGGCCGCCGCGACCCCGAGGCCACCGTCACCGCCGGCAACTCCAGCGGTCAGAACGACGCCGCCGCCGCCGCGATCGTCACGACGCCGGAGCGCGCCGCCGCGCTGGGGCTCACGCCCGTGCTGCGGCTGCGGTCGTGGGCGGTCGCGGGCAACGACCCTGCGGTGTTCGGCGTCGCGCCTGTCCCCGCGGCGAACCGGGCGCTGGAACGCGCCGGCGTCACCTGGGGCGACATCGATGTGATCGAGCTCAACGAGGCGTTCGCCGTGCAGGTGCTCGCCTGTCTGGCCGACTGGGGCATCGACGCCGAGGACCCTCGGCTCAACCCGCGCGGCAGCGGCATCTCCATCGGGCACCCCATCGGCGCCACGGGCCTGCGGATGCTGGCGACGCTCGCCCACGAGCTTCCGGCCCTCGACGGCACCCTCGCGGTCGAGACCATGTGCATCGGCGGAGGCCAGGCCCTCGCGGCCGTCTTCGAGCGCGTCTGAGTCCGGCTCCGCGCCGCCCCTCGACGGGGGCGGTGCGAGCGGATGCCGCGACGCGTAGGGTGATCTGGGCTGCGTCATCTGACGACGACAGCCCGGGGGAGGTGCGATGACGCAGGACGATGCGGTCGCGGTGGCGATCCGCGGTCTGCACAAGCGGTTCGGGGCGAAGGCGGCGGTCGACGGGATCGACCTCGACGTGCCCTCGGGGAGCTTCTACGGGCTGGTCGGCCCGAACGGCGCGGGCAAGACGACCACGCTCAACATGGTCACCGGCCTGCTGCGGCCCGACGCCGGCCAGGTGCTCATCCACGGCATCGATATGTGGCGCGACCCGCTCGCGGGCAAAGCGCTCGTGGGCGTGCTCTCCGACGGCGTCCGGCTGTTCGACCGGCTCACCGGCGAGCAGCTCGTCGAGTACGCGGGCCTCCTGAGCGGCATGGACCGGCCGACCGCGATCGAGCGCACCCACGACCTCCTGAACCTGCTCGACCTGGCGTCCGCCGGCGGCACCCTCGTGGTCGACTACTCGGCCGGTATGACGAAGAAGATCGCGCTGGCGGCCGCGATGGTGCACGCGCCGCGCGTGCTCGTGCTGGACGAGCCGTTCGAGTCGGTGGACCCGGTCTCCGCGGCCAACATCCGCGACATCCTGCACGGCTACGTCCGGGGCGGCGGAACCGTCATCGTCTCGTCGCACGTCATGGACCTGGTCGAGCGGATGTGCGACCACGTCGCCGTGATCACCGACGGCCACGTCGTCGCGGCCGGCACCGTGGACGAGGTGCGCGCGGGATCCACGCTGGAGGACCGGTTCGTGGAGCTGGTCGGCGGCCGCCGGGTGGGGGAGGGGCCGGAGTGGTTGCGACACTCGTAAGGCTGCGCCTGCTCGTCCTCCGCAACTCGTTCCGCCGCAGCACCTCGCAGCTCGTCGCCGTCATCCTCGGCGGGGTGTACGCGCTCGGCGCGCTGGTCGTCGTCATCGGCGGCCTCGTCCTGCTGGGCTTCGCGCCCACCGAGGTGACGCGCACGGTCGCGGTCATCGGGGGATCGGCCGCCGTACTCGGCTGGGCGGTCTTCCCGCTGCTGCTGTCCGGGATCGAGCAGACCCTCGACCCCGCCAAGCTCGCCGTCTACCCGATCCCGTTGCGCCCGCTCATGCTCGGGATGCTGCTGAGCGCGACCGTCGGGGTCGCGGGAGCGGCGACGACACTCGCGTCGCTGGCGACCTCGCTGAGCTGGATGCGGCTCCCGGGCGTCGCGGTGGTCGCCCTGCTGACGGGCGCGCTCGGCGCCGCGACCTGCGTCGTGGTCTCGCGGGCCGTCACCTCGGTGTCGAGCGGGCTGTCCGGCGGCCGGCGCTTCCGGGAGGCCAGCGGGCTGCTCATCCTCATCCCGCTGATCCTCGCCGGTCCGATCGTCATCGGGATCACCCGCGGCCTCCGCTCGTCGGCCGACGCGCTGCCCGCCGTCGCCGACGGGCTGTCCTGGTCGCCGCTCGGGGCCGTCTGGGCGGTCCCGTCGCAACTCGCCCTCGGCGACCCGCTCGGCGCGCTGGCGCGCTTCCTGATCGCGGTGGCCACCTTCGTCGTGCTGTGGCTCGTGTGGCGCTGGGGGCTCGCCCGGTCGCTGACGACCCCGGCGCGCGGATCGTCGCGGGTGAGGGCGCAGGGGAAGCTGGGCTGGTTCGGCATCCTGCCCGGCACGCCGTCCGGCGCGATCGCCGCGCGCTGCCTGACCTACTGGTTCCGGGACCCGCGCTACCTCCGGCAGCTCCTCGTGATCCCGCTCATGCCGGTGCTGTTCTGGTTCTACTCGAGCCTCAACCACTCGTCGCTACTGCCGCTGATCGGGGCGCCGGTCGTGGCGTTCTCGCTCGGCATCGGGATGATCGCCGACGTCTCCTACGACTCGACAGCCTTCGCCCTGCACGTCGCGAAGGCGGTGCCGGGCCGCGCGGACCGGTGGGGCCGAGCGGCGGCGCTGCTCTCCTTCGCCGTCCCGGCGATCGTGCTCATCGCGCTCTTCGGGGCGGCCGTCGGCGACGCGTGGGACATCCTCCCGGGGCTGATCGGGCTCTCGCTCGGGATCCTCCTCACCGGGGCCGCGGTGTGCGCGGTGACCTCGGCCCGGTTCGTGTTCCCCGTCCCCGAGCCGGGAGACAACCCGTTCCGGTCGCGGCCGGGCGCCAACATCTCGCTGCTCGGCCCGACCTTCGCCGCCTGGGGCGTGATCGCGGTGCTGTGCCTACCGGAGATCGTCCTGTTCATCGCCGGCGTGGTGACCGGCGACGCGCTCTGGCTCTGGGCGGCGCTCGCCGTCGGGGTGGTGCTGGGCGGCGTCCTGGTGGGCGTCGGCGTGCGGATCGGCGGCAGCATCCTCGACGCCCGGGCGCCGGAGCTGCTGCTCCAGCTGCGGAAGGACGCCTGAGCGGGGACGGTCTCGACCGGCCGGTGGCGACGGCCTGAGGCCGCCCCCTAAGCTGGCCGCATGGGCAGCATCGCAGTGCACGAGTTCGTCTCCCTCGACGGCGTCTTCGAGGACCCGAGCTGGACGGCCGAGTACGGCTTCGATCCCGAGATGGGCGACGACCTCGCGCGCATCACGGGAGCGTCCGAGCGGATCCTGCTGGGGCGCCGCACGTTCGAGATGTTCGCCCCGGCCTGGTCGGCGCGCACGACCGCCGACGACCCCGGAGCGGGTTTCTTCAACGACACCGAGAAGCTCGTCGTCAGTTCGACGCTGGACGACGCGGGAGCGGAGTCCACCTGGGCCAACTCGCGGTCGCTCGGCGGCTATGACGCGGGCCGGATCCGGGAGGTCAAGGAGAGCGTGAGCGGCGGCCTCTACATCAGCGGCAGCGGCTCGCTGGTGCGCGCCCTGATCGCGGACGGGCTGGTCGACGCGCTCCACCTCTTCGTCTATCCGGTCATCCGCGGCACGGGTGCGCGGCTCTTCCCGGAAGGCACACCGGAGGCGAAGCTGCGGCTGCGCCAGTACGACGCCTACGCCAACGGTGTCCTCCACCTCCTCTACTCGCCGGCCTGATCTCCACAGATCTCGAATGCGGTCACATACCGACCGCAGTGCCGGATAGCGTCATATCCGACGGTGGACCTCGTCTCCCCAGGGAGACGGATGTCGACGGTCCGCGCTAGCGTTAGCGCTGTACGGGGGTCATCGCACAGTGCCGTGCCGGCGGGGGCCGGCGGCAGCGTGCGCCCGTCACAACACCACCAGAATCAGAACCAGGAATCACCGTGACTCTTCTTCGTTTGGCGCTGCGGTTCATCCGCCCGTACTGGGGCGCGGTCGCGGCCGTGGTCCTGCTGCAGCTCATCGCGACCATCGCCGCCCTGTACCTGCCCACGCTCAACGCCGACATCATCGACAAAGGCGTGGTCAAAGGCGACACGAACTTCATCTGGTCGACCGGCGGCATGATGCTCGTCGTCTGCTTCGTCCAGGTCGCCGCGGCCATCGCGGCGACCTACTTCGGAGCGCGCGCCTCGATGTCGCTGGGGCGCGACGTGCGCCGCTCCTTCTACCGCACGGTCGACTCGCTCCCGGCGCTCGACCTCGCCCGCTGGGGGATGCCGACCCTCATCACGCGCAACACCAACGACGTCCAGCAGGTGCAGATGCTCGTGCTGATGACGCTCAACTTCATGGTGTCGACGCCCATCATGTGCATCGCGGGGATCATCCTCGCCGTGCGCGTCGACGCCGGGCTGTCCTGGCTGATCTGGGTGTCGGTCGCCGTGCTGTTCGTCGTCGTCGGCCTCCTGGTCTGGCTGCTGCTGCCGATGTTCCGCGTGATGCAGGACCGCATCGACGGCGTCAACGGCGTCATCCGCGAGCAGATCGTCGGCATCCGGGTCATCCGCGCGTTCGTCCGCGAGAAGTTCGAGACGGCGCGCTACGACGACGCGAACGCGGCGCTCACCCGCATCTCGGTGAAGGTCGGGAACGTCTTCGTGCTGATGTTCCCGCTCATCATGCTCATCCTGAACGTCGCGACGGTCGCGGTGCTCTGGTTCGGCGGTCACCGGGTCGCCGACGGCGACATCCAGATCGGCGCGCTGACCGCGTTCCTGCAGTACCTGCTGCAGATCCTGGTCGCGGTGATGATGGGCGTGTTCATGGCCATGATGATCCCGCGCGCGATGGTCTGCGCCGAGCGTATCGACGAGGTGCTGAGCGCGGCGCCGTCCACCGGCGCAGGCACGGGTGCGGGCCCCGTCCCCAGCGACGGTCGGGTGGAGGTCGCCGGAGTCACGTTCGGCTACCCCGGCGCCGAGAAGCCGGTGCTGAGCGACGTCTCCTTCACCGCGGAGCCCGGACGGGTGACCGCGATCGTCGGCTCGACCGGGTCGGGCAAGTCGACCCTGGTCTCCGTCATCGCCGACCTGTTCACCCCGCAGAGCGGTCACGTGAGCATCGGCGGCGTCCCCGTCGACTCGCTGAGCCGGGAGCAGCTCTCCGGCGTGCTCGGACTGGTGCCGCAGAAGCCGTACCTCTTCTCCGGTACGGTCGCGAGCAACCTCCGGTTCGGGCGGCCGGACGCGACGGACGACGAGCTCTGGGAGGCCCTGCGGGTCGCCCAGGCCGAGGACTTCGTGCGTGCCAAGGAGCACGGCCTCGAGGAGCGCATCGCCCAAGGCGGCACCAACGTCTCCGGCGGCCAGCGCCAGCGGCTCTGCATCGCCCGCGCGCTGGTGGCGGAGCCGAAGGTCCTGCTCTTCGACGACTCGTTCTCGGCGCTCGACGTCGCCACCGACGCCCGCCTGCGGAGCGCTCTGGCGCAGTCCACGGGCGACGCCACCGTCATCGTGGTCGCGCAGCGCGTGTCCACGATCCGGGAGGCCGACCAGATCATCGTGCTCGACGACGGCAGAGTCGTCGGACGCGGCACCCACGACGAGTTGCTGGAGACGAGCGAGACGTACCGCGAGATCGTCGAGTCCCAGCTGAGCCTGGAGGTGGCCTGAGATGGCGCGCCAGAAGAAGAACCGCACCGCCGGCCGCCGCGGTGCCGCCGCAGAGCAGGACGGCGTCCTCACCGAGGCCGGGGTCCAGACGGCGATCGACGAGCTCGAGTTGGAGTACGAGTACGAGCCGACCGAGGGCGACGGCGACATGTTCGGCGGCACGCCCGCCAAGAAGGCCGAGCACTTCTGGCCGTCGTTCAAGCGCCTGCTCGGGCTGCTCAAGCCCGAATGGCTCGCCATGTCGTTCGTGACCCTGCTGGTCGTGATCTCGGTGGCGCTCATCGTGATCGCGCCGAAGGTACTCGGCCAGGCGACCGACGTCATCTTCAACGGGTTCATCGGCAGTCAGCTCCCGAAGGGCGCCTCGCTGGATCAGGTGATCCAGGGGCTGCGCGCCCAGGGCAACACGCAGTTCGCCGACATGCTCGCCGGATCGCACGTCGTCCCGGGTCAGGGCATCGACTTCACCGCCCTCGGCCGCCTCCTGATGATCGTGCTGGCGATGTACCTCGTCGCGTCGCTGCTGCAGTGGTGGCAGGGCTACCTCCTCAACGGCCTGGTGATGCGCGTGATCTACCGCCTGCGCGCCGACGTGGAGGCCAAGCTCAACCGGCTGCCGCTCAGCTACTTCGACACCCGGCAGCGCGGCGACCTCATGTCGCGCGTGACCAACGACGTCGACAACATCCAGACGGCGTTGCAGCAGGCGTTCTCGCAGCTCATCCAGTCGGTGCTGACGGTCATCGGCATCGGCATCATGATGTTCATCGTCTCGTGGCAGCTCGCCCTCATCGCGCTCATCTCGATCCCGCTGTCCGGCGTGATCGCGGGCGTGATCGGCTCCCGGTCGCAGAAGCTGTTCAAGCAGCAGTGGAGTTCGACCGGCGCGCTCAACGGGCACATCGAGGAGTCGTACTCGGGGCTCGACCTGGTGCGCGCCTTCGGACGCGACGCCGTCATGCTCGAGGAGTTCGACAAGCGCAACGAGAAGCTGTGGAAGTCGACCGTCGGCGCTCAGTTCGTGTCCGGCATGATCATGCCGGCGATGAACTTCGTGTCGTACCTCTCCTACGTGCTGATCGCGGTCGTCGGCGGGCTCCGGGTCGCCTCCGGTCAGATGACGATCGGCGACGCGACCGCGTTCATCCAGTACTCGCGGGAGTTCTCGCAGCCGATCGGCCAGATCGCGGGCATGGCGAACATGCTGCAATCGGGTGTCGCCTCGGCGGAGCGCACGTTCGAGTTCCTGGATGCGGAGGAGCAGTCCGCCGACGTCGAGAGGCGGCACCTCCCGGAGCGGGCGGACGGCCGCGTCGAGCTCGAGAGCGTGGACTTCTCGTACGACCCCGAGACCGAGCTGATCCGGGACCTCTCGCTCTCGGTCGCGCCGGGCCACACCGTGGCGATCGTCGGGCCGACCGGAGCGGGCAAGACCACGCTGGTCAACCTGATCATGCGGTTCTACGAGCTGAACGGCGGCACCATCCGCCTCGACGGCATCGACACCACGGACCTGTCCCGGGCCGAGCTGCGCGGGCAGGTCGGGATGGTGCTGCAGGACGCGTGGCTGTTCTCCGGCACGATCCGCGAGAACATCCGCTACGGCCGGCTCGACGCGACCGACGAGGAGGTCGTGGCGGCGGCCAAGGCGACGATGGTCGACCGGTTCGTCCGCCAGCTCCCCGACGGCTACGACACGAAGATCGAGGCCGACGGCAGCAACGTGTCCGCAGGCGAGCGCCAGCTGCTCACGATCGCGCGCGCGTTCATCGCGAACCCCTCGCTGCTCATCCTCGACGAGGCCACCTCGTCGGTGGACACCCGCACCGAGCTGCTGGTGCAGCACGCGATGGCCGCGCTGCGCAGCGACCGCACCTCGTTCGTGATCGCGCACCGGCTCTCCACGATCCGCGACGCGCACACCATCCTGGTGATGGAGCACGGCCGGATCGTGGAGCAGGGCGACCACGCGACGCTCCTGGCGAAGAAGGGCGCGTACTACGACCTGTACATGACCCAGTTCCGGGGCGCGGCTGCCGAACAGGAGACCGAAGCTGATACGGAGGCCGCGGAGGTCCCGACCGCGTAGCTGCGCTCCGCTTACTCCGAATCGTTCGAAAAGTGAACGAGTTGAGCCGGTGCGGGAGCACGTCGTAGAACAGCAGTATGACGATGGACTCCCGCGCCGCGCTTCCGCCCGGTCCGACCTACGACTACGGCGGCCACAGCGTGTGGATCGTGCCCGAACCGGACTCGAACACACGCTGGCGGGTGATGGAGGACGACGGCTACCTCGGGACCATCGCCACGGCCGATCCCGTCAAGGGCGAACCGGAAGTGCACTTCGCCGTGCACTTCGCGGGTGAGGAGGACATCCCGCCCACCAAGATCGTCCCGCTGTGGACCACGGCCGTCGAGTTCCTCATCGACGCCGGCGAGCCGCATGAGCCACCGGTGACCTGACCCGCGGGGACACGGACTGGTGTGCGGGCGGAGTCGGGGTTGAGCGTCCGCCCGCACACCACCACGAAAACACGGGCCTAAATCCTGGTCGACACGATTGACAACCGCCAGAAGCCGTGGTTGGACGCAGAAGCCGTGCCCGGACGCGACCCGGCCCCGGTGCTCAGGGCACCGGGGCTGGGGAGGCGGGCGTCGCACGGACGCCGGCTTCTGGTCGTCGCGTCAGGCTCCCGCTAGGCGAGGGCGCCGATCGCGAAGCTCACTGCGCCCTGGTCGTCGACCTGGGCGTCGAGCACCTTGTCGTCGAGGGCGACAGCGGCGCCCGGCTCCAGGAAGAGCCGTGCCCCGTCGGACTCGACCACCTGGTCGGCCGGCTCCGGCTCTGGCGTCACGGCCGCGGCGAACGCAGTGTGCTGCGGGTTGCTGCTGCTGATGCGCAGCCCGGCGTCGTCCTGCGGCGCCTGGTCGGTGAGGGTCTTGACGATCGTGCTGGCGTTCTCGGTCAGGGTGAGCACGTGCTCTCCTTTCGTTGTTCCTCCAGGAGTGCCCCACATTCCCGCGGTCCGTGCCGGAGGGCAACCCCACCTCCGCCATTGCCAGGAAACGTTCACGCGGTGCGGAGGCGGGGCGCAGCCTCGGTCAGGCGATGAGCTTCAGAAGCTCTCGGTTGAACGCGGGGAGGTCGTCCGGCTTGCGGGACGACACGAGCGTGAACGGCCCAGAGTCGACCCGGACCTCCTCGTCGACCCAGGTGGCACCGGCGTTGCGGTAGTCGGTCTGCAGGCTCGGCCAGCTCGTCAGCGTTCGCCCGTCGACCACTCCCGCCTCGATGAGCACCCAGCCGCCGTGGCAGATCACCGCGATCGGCTTTCCGGCGTCCGCGAACGCCTTCGTCAGGGCGACGGCCTCCGGGAACGTCCGCACCTGGTCGCCGTTCGCGACGCCGCCGGGCAGCACCAGCACGTCGAAGTCGTCCGCCGCGGCGGCGTCGAGGGTGAGATCGACCGCGAACTCGTCCGCCGGCGTCAGGTGGTTGAACGCCTGCACCGTCCCCGACTCCTTCGAGATCAGTTTCGCGGTCGCTCCCGCGTCGGTCACCGCCTTCCACGGCTCCGCCAACTCCGCCTGCTCGATCCCCTCCGGACCGACCAGGAATGCCACCCGCTTGTCGTCGTAGGCCATTTCGGCTCCTTTCGTCTTCCCCCTCTGTACGCCGGGGCCGGAGGAGAATGAACCCATGCCGAACATCCCCCAGGTCGCGCTCAACGACGGCAACCGCATCCCGCAGCTCGGTTTCGGCGTCTACAAGATCCCGGAGGCGGAGACGGTGGACGCGGTGCTGGCCGCACTGGAGGCCGGGTACCGGCACATCGACACCGCGACGTTCTACGAGAACGAGCGCGCCGTCGGCGAGGCCGTGCGGCGCAGCGGACTGCCGCGAGGCGAGGTCTTCGTGACGACGAAGGTGTGGTGGACCGACAACGGCTACGACTCGACGCTGCGTTCGTTCGACACCAGCCTGGAACGCCTCGGCTTCGACACGATCGACCTGTTCCTCATCCACTGGCCGGCTCCGCGGCACGACAAGTACGTGGAGACGTGGCGTGCGCTGGAGCGTCTGAAGGCGGAGGGCCGCGCCCGGTCGATCGGCGTCGCCAACTTCCACATCCACCACCTGGACCGGCTGGCCGCCGAGACCGGGACGGTGCCTGCGGTGAACCAGGTCGAGCTGCATCCGTGGCTGCCGCAGCGCGAGGTGCGCGCGTACGACGCGGCGCACGGGATCGTGACGGAGGCCTGGTCGCCGCTCGCGCGCGGTCGCGTGCTGGACGATCCCGTGCTCGCCGGCCTCGCCGCGAAGCACGGCGTGACCCCGGCGCAGGTGGTCATCCGCTGGCAGCTCCAGCTCGGCAACGTCGTCATCCCGAAGTCGTCGACCCCGTCCCGCATCCGCGCCAACCTGGACGTCTTCGGCTTCACCCTCGACGCCGACGACCTCGCCGCGATCGCCGCCCTCGAGTCGGGCGAGCGCACCGGCAAAGACCCCGACGACCTCGGCTGACCCGCCGCGCGGTTGCCACCGGAGGACGTCCGCCCACCCCAACCCGCAAATCGCAGCCACCGGAGGACATCCGCCCTCCCCGGGCCCCGGTCCCCTCCGTTACCGACGCCGCAGTTACCGGAGGACATCTGCCCTCCCCAGCCCCCGATCCCCTCCGTTACCTGCGGAAGGGCGGGGTGTCGGCCCCGATCTCCTCCGTTGCGCGCTACTCCCCGGTCGGGTGCGCCCCCACCACGTCCAGCAGCCACGCCAGTGAGAATGCGCGCTCGCGCCACGCGGCGTACCGCCCCGACACCCCGCCATGGCCCGCCGCAATCTCGGTCTTGAGCAGCGCGTCGGCGCCGACCTCGCGCAGCTTCGCCACCCACTTCGCCGGCTCGACGTACAGCACGCGGGTGTCGTTGAGGCTGGTGACGGCGAGGATGCGCGGGTACGTGGTGCGGTGGATGTTCTCCACCGGCGCGTACGACTTCATGTAGTAGTACACGTCCTCGTCGTGCAGCGGGTCGCCCCACTCGTCCCACTCGATCACCGTCAACGGCAGCGACGGGTCGAGGATCGTCGTCAGCGGGTCCACGAAGGGCACCTCCGCCAGCACGCCAGCGAACAGCCGCGGCGCGAGGTTGGCGACCGCGCCCATCAGGAGGCCGCCCGCGCTGCCGCCCTGCGCGGCGAGCTGCGACGGCGTCGTCCAGCCCTGGTCGACCAGGTGCTTCGCGGCCGCGACGAAGTCGGTGAACGTGTTCTTCTTGTGCAGCTTCTTGCCGTGCTCGTACCAGAGCCTCCCGAGCTCCCCGCCCCCGCGCACGTGCGCGATCGCGTACACCACTCCGCGGTCGAGCAGGCTGAGGCGCGGGATGCCGAACGACGGGTCCATGCTCGCCTCGTAGGAGCCGTACCCGTAGAGCACGAGCGGCGCCGGCTCGCCGGGTGTGACCAGGTCGCGCCGGTAGACGAGCGAGATCGGGATGCGCGTGCCGTCCTCCGCCGTTGCCCACTCCCTGCGCTGCTCGAACAGCTCAGGCTCGAACTCGCCGAGGACCGGCTGCTGCTTGCGCAGGGTGAGTTCGCGGGTCCGCACGTCGTAGTCGTAGACGCTCGACGGGGTGACGAAGCTGCCGTAACCGAGGCGGAGGAACGGCTGCGTCCACTCCGGGTTGCCGCCCGCGCCGACCGTGAACAGCTCCTCGTCGAAGTGCAGCTCGTGGAGGACGTCATCCACCTCGCCCGCCAGGCTGCCCTCGGTCGGTGCGGGCAGGCACGCGACCGCGAGCCGCGTCATCCCCTCGCGGCGGTACTCGAGCGCGACGAAGTCGCGGAACGCGTCCACCCCTTCGATGCGCACGGCCGGGTCGTGGGGGAGCAGCGTGCGGCGCGGCCCCTGCGGGTCGTCGGCCGCGACGCTCACCAGCTCGAAGTTGACAGCCCCGTCGTTGTGGACGATGAGCAGCCGGTCGCGCCCGCCGGCGACGACGTGCTCGATGTCGTACTCCACTCCCTCTTTGCGCGGCCAGACGACCCGGAACTCGCCCGTCGGGTCACCCGCGTCCAGCAGCCGGCTCTCGCTGGTGATGTTGGAGCCGGCCTCGATGACCAGAAACCGCCGGCTGCGGGTGAGGCCGACGCCCACCCAGTACTTCTCATCGGGCTCGTGGAAGACCTGCGCGTCGGTTTCGCCGTCCGGGGCCTGGCCGACCCGGTGCCGCCACACAGTGTCCGGCCGCCAGGCGTCGTCCACGGTCGTGTAGAAGATGTACTCGCCGCTCGGGTCGAAGAGCGCGCCGGCTCCTGTGCCGGCGATCTCGTCGGGGAACGTCGCGCCGTCGTCCACCAGCGACCGCACCCGGACGGTGTATCGCTCGTCGCCCTCGGTGTCGACGCCGTAGAGCAGCCGGCTGCCGTCGGCGCTGACGTCGAAACTGCCGAGCGCGTAGAAGTCGTGCCCCTCCGCCTCCGCGTTGTCGTCGAGCAGGACCTGCTCGCCCGGGAGGCCGTGCTGCTGCGCGTGCTCGTCCAGCGCCGGCGGCTCCCAGTCGTCGGGGCCGGCGATGGGCGCGCGGCAGTGGATGCCGTACTGCTTGCCCTCGACGGTGCGTGTGTAGTACCACCAGTCGCCCTCGCGGGTGGGGACGCTCAGGTCGGTCTCCCGGGTGCGGGACTTGATCTCGTCGAAGATCTGCTCGCGCAGCACGGCGAGCTTCTCGGTGCGCGCGTTCGTGTACGCGTTCTCCTCGTGGAGGTGAGCGATGACCGCCGGATCGTCCTTGTCGCGCAGCCACTCGTAGTCGTCGACGACCACGTCGCCGTGGTGGCTGCGCTCGGTCGGCTTCTTCGCGGTGATCGGCGGGGTGAGCATCCCACCAGGCTACCCAACGCGCCGGCCCGCGGGGCCGCCCGCGCGACGCGAGCGTTCGGCACGAATCGCGACTCTCGCCTGGCCATTCGCGACATTCGGCACGAATCCGCGGGCGCCCGCAGGGCAGCACGCGGCAGTGCGAGCGCGCGACATTCGTACGTAATGTCGACTTCAGCGGCGGGACTCGCGACATTCGGCACGAATGTCTGCGGCAGCGCGCAGCGCGGGGTGAGGGTGTCTGCATTCCTCACGACTGTCGACTTTGGCGGCGCCATTGGCGACATTCGGCACGAATGTGCGCGGCGGCGCGGCGGCGCTAGCGTGCGGCGGTGAACGCGAGCAGGCCCGCGCCCGCCCGCCCGGCGTCGCCGCCGAGGCCGCTGCGCACGATCGCCGGCCGCTCCCGCCAGGCGAGCCCTGCCGACACCGCGCGCTCCAGCGGGTCGAACAGTGCGTCGCCCGCGTGCGAGACGCCGCCGCCCAGCACGATCACCTTGGGGTCGAGCAGCAGGGTGAGGATGGTGAGGCCCTGGGCGAGCACGTCGACGGCCTCACCCCAGATCCGGTCCGCGAGCGGGTCGCTGCCGAGCCGCGCCACGATCCGCCGTGTGCTGAGAGCCGCGCCGCCGGCCTCCCGGTAGCGGCGCGCGACGCCGGCGCCGGACATGTAGACCTCCAGGCAGCCGCGCTGGCCGCAGGTGCACTGCTCGCCGCCGGCGATCACGGGGATGTGCCCGAACTCGCCCGCCGCGCCGGTCGCGCCGGTGATGGTGTCGCCCGCGGTCACGAGCGCCGCGGCGACGCCGGTGCCGATCGGGACGAGGACGAAGTCGTCGGAGCCCTGGGCGGCGCCGAAGGTGCGCTCGGCCAGCCCGGCCGCGCGCACGTCGTGGCCGACCGCCACCGGCAGGCGCAGCTCGCCCTGGAGGATGTCGTGCAGCGGGACCTCCCTCCAGTCCAGGTTGGACGCGTAGTGGACGATGCCGCGCTGCTCGTCGAGCATCCCGGGAGTGGCCACCCCGGCGCCGACGACGTCGAGCCGCGTGGCGCCGGCGACGCCCCGGAGGTCGTGGAACAGCGCCACGAGCGCGTCGAGGATGGCGCTGCCGGGCGTGGGCCGGGTGAGTTCGGCGACCACGGCGCCGCCCTCGGCCACGACGGCGCCCTTCATCGCGGTTCCGCCGAGGTCGACCGCGAGCACGACGGGCGCTCCGGGCTCCGGGGTCGGACCGCCGTCGCCCTGCTCGTCCGCGAGCGCGGCCGTCACGGCCGTCCCGCTCATGCCGCGGCCTCCCGCGCCGCCGCGACGACGGCCGCGACCATCGCCTGGGACGTCACCTGCCGGTGTCCCGGGTCGTAGGCGCTCGTCGCGAGCGAACCGCTCGGCGCCGTCGCGGCCGCCCGCAGGTGCACCTCCCGCACACCGGTCCGGCGTACCAGCTCGGCCACGTTCCCGGGCCGGACCCCGCCGCCGGCGAGCACCACGATCCGCTCCCCCGCCTGGGCCACGAGAGCGGCCAACTCGTCGGCGCCCTCCACCGTGGAGGCCGCACCGCCGGAGGTGAGGATGCGCGCCACCCCGAGTGCGGCCAGCTCCTCCAAGGCCTTGGCGCGGTCCGGCACCTGGTCGAAAGCCTTGTGGAAGGTGACCGGCGCGTCCCCGCACGCCGCGACCAGCGCGCGGGCCGCGTCCAGGTCCACCGACCCGTCCGGCCGCAGAGCGCCGATCACGAAGCCGACCGCCAGACCCTGCGGGTTGGGCAGCGCCCGCACCGCGTGGATGTCGGCCACCATCGCGGCGAGCTCGTCGGCGTCGAACACGAAGTCGCCGGCCCGCTGGCGGACGAGGACGTTGATCCCCATCCGCGCCGAGAGCCGGAGGGCGGTCGCCACGGTGCCGATCGACGGGGTCAGGCCGCCGTCGGACAGCGCGCTGCACAGCTCGATGCGGTCGGCGCCCGCGTCCTCGGCAAGGCGGACGCCGGCGAGATCCTCGAGGCAGATCTCGACCAGCACTCCGCTCACGCGACGCGCTCCAGCGCCGCCGCCAGGTCGGCCCCGACCTCGATCCGCCCGACCGGCACGCCGCCGCCGAGAACAGGGAGGTCGACCAGTGATCCCGCGCCGGAGACATCCGTGCCCAGCGCCTCCAGCACGCGGAGCGCGATCAGCGTCGTCGCGCGTGGGCTGCCGTCCACGATCTTCATCGCCACCGCGGTCCCGTCGGCCGCCGCGACCCCGATCACGCCCTCCGCACCGCCCTTGGCCAGCGCGCCGGGGACCGTCTCCATCAGCGTCGAGTTCTGGTGCCCGCTGCCGCCCACGTAGAACGGGTGCGCGCGCATCGCGTCCGCGACCGCGCGCGACGGCGTGCCCGGCGCGGCGGTGACGAGCCGGCCGAACGACCGTGCGACCCCGCGCACGGTCGTCCCGAACAGCGGCGCGCCGCACCCGTCGATCGCGTCGTGCCCGACCGGAACGCCGGTCAGCTCGGCCATCGTCTCGCGCACGTGCTGCTGGACCGGATGCGCCGGGTCGAGGTAGCCGTCCGTCGGCCAGCCGTTCACGGCCGCGGCCAGCAGCATGGCCGCGTGCTTGCCGGAGCAGTTCATCCGGATGCGCGTGCGCGGCTCCCCGGCGCCGATCATCCGCTCGAAGGTGCCCTCGTCCTCCGGCCGGTCGACCGGGCAGCACAGCGCCGACTCGTCGACGCCGGCCGCCGCCAGGATGTCGCGGACGACGCGCACATGCTCGTCCTCCCCGGTGTGGCTCCCCGCCGCGATCGCCAGCGACGGCCCGGCGAGCGGCGCGCCCGCGGTGAGGCACGCGAGCGCCTGCAGCGGCTTGACCGTGCTCCGGGGGAGGACCACCGCGTCCGGGTCGCCCAGCTCCAGCAGCGTCCCGCCGTCCGGATCCAGCGCCACGAGGCTACCGAAGTGCCGGCTCTCGATCAGCCCGGAGCGGCGGACGGCGGCGAGCTCGGCGAGACCGGGCACGGTGTGGGAAGTGACGGTGGCGGTGCTAGACATGGGTCTCTTCCTGGTGCTGGGCGGCCGGCAGGGCCGGAAGCGCGGGTTGTGCGGAGACGCGCCGCCGGGGTCCGCGCTGCAGGCGGGAGGCGAACGCCGAGAGGCTGCCGTTGACGACCAGGTAGATGACCGTCACGGCGACGTAGGTCGGGATGAGCAGATGCAGGTACGACGCGAGCACCTGGCCGCGGTAGAGCAGCTCCGTGAACGCCACGATGTAGCCGAGCGACGTGTCCTTCAGGAGGCTGACGAACTGCGTGACGAGCGACGGCGCGACGTTCCGCGCCGCCTGCGGGAGCACCACGAAGCGCATCGCCTGGCCCGGCCGCATCCCGAGGCTGAGCGCCGCCTCGCGTTGACCGCGGGGGAGGCTCAGGATGCCGGCGCGCACGATCTCGGCGAACACGGCCGAGTTGGCGATCGTCAGCGGGACGGCCAGCTTCCACAGCACCGGGAGGTTGATCCCGAGCTGCGGGAGGCCGAAGAGCATCAGGTAGATCACCAGCAGCACGGGGACCGTGCGGGCGATCTCGATGTACAGGCCGCAGAGGAACCGTACCGCGCGCAGCCGGCTGATCCGGCCGAGCGCGAGCAGCACGCCGAGCGCGCCGCCGAGCACGGCGACGATCGCGGCGGCCTCCAGGGTTCCGAGCAGCCCGACCAGCAGGTAGTTCCAGATCGGCCACTCCGTGAACGGCGCCCAGCGCTCCGGCGCGAGCTGCCCGTGCGACCCGAACTGCCAGAGGCCGTAGCCGAGCAGCCCGGCGATGACGAGGCAGCTGAGCACGGTGCCGATCAGGATGTTGCGGCGCCCGCGCGGCCCCGGCACGTCGTACATGAACGCGGCGGCATATGCCTTCCGCGGACGCTTCGCACGTCCGGCGCGCACCGGCGCGGGACGGTCGGGGATGAGCTGTGCGGTCATCGGGCGATCGCCACCTTCCGCTCCACCCAGCCGGCGGCCAGGCCGATGGCCAGCGCGATGGCCATGTAGAGGATTCCCGCGCTGGAGAAGATCAGGATGGGTTGCGCCGCGACGAGGTTGATCTTGTTCACCTCGGCGGTCAGCTCCACGACGCCCACGGCGGCGGCGAGGGCGGTGTTCATCGCGAGGGCGATCATCACGTTGCCGATCGGTTGCACCACCGCGCGCAGCGCCTGCGGCACGACGACGAGCCGCAGCGACTGGCCCAGCGTGAAGCCGAGGGCGCGGGAGGCCTCCACCTGCCCGACCGGCACGGTGTTGACGCCGGAGCGCACCGCCTCGGCGACATAAGCGGCCTCGTAGACGGTGAGGACGATGATCGCGGTCGGCGTCAGCGGCAGCAGGAGGCCGGCGTCCGGCAGCGCGAACACGGCGAGCAGCAGCAGCGCCAGCAGCGGCACGTTGATGAAGAACTGCACGTACAGGAAGGCCGCCGCGCGCAGCACCGGAATGGGGCTCACGCGCGCGATCGTGACCAGCACGCCGAGCACGATCGAGCCGACGCCGGCCACGACCGCCATGAGCAGTGTCGTGCCGAGGGCCTGCAGCAGCGGCCCGAGGTTGTCGATCAGGGGGTTCATCGCTCGCTCACTCGTGAGGACGGTCTGAGGGGGAGCGGGCGGAGTCGGTCGACCGGCTCCGCCCGCCGGGGTTCCCCGGCTCGCGGCCGGGGAACTCTGGGTCGGGTCAGGAACCCGGGACCGAGCCGATCTCCGGCGCGGTCGGGATGGCCGAGTCGGTCACGGTGCCGAGCGTGGTCTTCCACGCCTGGCCCCACTGGCCGCCCTTCTGGATGGTCTTCAGCCAGGTGTTGACGAACGACTTGAAGTCGCTGTCGCCGTGCGGGAGGCCGATGCCGTAGGGCTCCTTGGTGAACGGCTGGCCGACCACCTTGATCTGCTTCTCGCTGGCGGCGTCGCTGGCGAGCAGCGTGTAGTCCTGCACGTAGGCGTCGCCGCGGCCCTGGATGAGCGCCTGGACGGCGGCCGGGTCGGTGCCGAACGCGGTGACCGTGGCCTTCGGGGCGATCTTCGGCACCTCGGTGACGGCCGGCGTGTTCGCGCCGACGATCACGGTCTTGCCGTCGAGGTCCTTCTCGCTCTTGATGGTCTTGTTGTCGCTCTTGACTGCGACCGACAGGCCGGACTCGAAGTACGGGCCGGCGAAGTCGACCTGCGTCGCGCGCTGCGGGGTGATCGTGTAGGTGTTGAAGACGACATCGACGGTGCCGTTCTGCAGCATCGCCTCGCGGGTCTCCGACGCCGGCGGAACGATCTCCACGTTCGGCTTGCCGAGGATGTAGATCGCGAGCAGCTTGGCCAGGTCGGCGTCGAAGCCGGTGACCTTGCTGGGGTCGGTCGGGTCCTGCTGCGACAGCAGCGGGGCGTCGAGCGCCTCGGCGACGATGAGCTTGCCGCGCTTCTTGATCTTCTCCATCGTGGAGCCGGGGATGATCGCGGCGGTCTTGGCGACGGGGGCGCCGGAGAAGACCGTGTCGGTCTTGGCCGTGGAGCCGGCTCCGTCGCCGGGGAGGGCTGAGGTGCCGGAGGAGCAGGCGGTGACGGCGAGCGTCACGGCCGCGAGCAGGGCGCCGGCGAAGGCGGCCCGGCGGCGGGGCGTGCGGGTCGTGCTGCGGGTCATTGCATCCCTTTCTGTGTTCGGACGATGTGGTGCTGTGGAACGTTGGTGCGGCGGCGTCAGTGCGAGAGCACGGAGGCCAGGAACGACTTGGCCCGCTCGGTGCGGGGCGAGTCGAAGAATTCGGCGGGCGTCGCCTGCTCGACGATCTGCCCGTGGTCCATGAAGACGACGCGGTCGGCGGCGCGGCGGGCGAAGCCCATCTCGTGGGTGACGACGATCATCGTCATCCCGTCGCGGGCCAGGGAGGTCATCACGTCGAGCACCTCGCCGACCATCTCGGGGTCGAGGGCGCTGGTGGGCTCGTCGAAGAGCATCACCTTCGGCTGCATCGCGAGCGCACGGGCGATCGCGGCGCGCTGCTGCTGGCCGCCGGAGAGCTGAGCAGGGTGGCTGCCCGCCTTGTCGGCGATGCCCACCCGGTCGAGCAGTTCCATGGCCTGGCGTTCGGCCTCCGCCTTCTTGGCCTTGCGCACCTTGATCGGCGCGAGGGCGACGTTGTCGAGGACGGTGCGGTGCGCGAACAGGTTGAAGGACTGGAACACCATGCCGACCTCGGCGCGGAGCCGGGCCAGCTCGGCGCCCTCTTCGGGGAGCAGTGCGCCGTCGACGCGGATCTCGCCGCCGTCGATGGTCTCCAGCCGGTTGATCGAGCGGCAGAGGGTCGACTTCCCGGAGCCGGACGGCCCGACGACCACGACCACCTCGCGGGGCGCGACATCGAGATCGATCGAGCGGAGGACGTGCAGGTCGCCGAAGTGCTTGTCGACGCCGCGCAGGCTCACCATCGGGCGAGCGTTCGGTGTTTCCATCGGGTTCCTCGTATCGTCATCGGTCGGGATGCGATGAGCGTACTAAGTAACTCATGTTCTTGCAATTTCGAATTTGGTTGATTCGAAATCGAAGAAAGTCGGTACAGTATTCTCAACCGAGACCAGGCACGCGACGGATGCGTGCGAACAAGGGGGATGCGCTGACATGAGCGGCACGAACATCGCGGCACCCGGGAACGCGCCGGCCACCCCCGGCGGCATCCTCGACCTCGTCCGTTCCGGCCGTGCCGGCTCCCGCGCCGACATCGCCCGCCACACCGGCCTGTCGCCTTCGACCGTCGCGCAGCGCGTCGACGCCCTGCTCGCCGCGGGCTTCCTGCGGGAGGCGGGAGAGGGCGTCTCGCACGGCGGCCGCCGCCCGCGGGCGCTGGAGGTCGACGCCGGCTCGGGTGTGGTCGCTGCGGCCGACCTCGGCTCGCACCACGCCACCTTCGGGCTGTTCGATCTGTCCGGGCGCCTGCTGGCCTCCCGCACCGAGGCGATGGACATCGGGTCGGGACCCGACCGCGTCCTGGCCTGGATCGCCGCGAGCGCCGAAGAGCTGCGCGCGATGCACGCCGCGCCTGGCCAGGAACTGCGGGGCATCGGGATCGGCCTGCCCGGCCCGGTCGACTCCACCACCGGCCGGATGGTCTCGCCGTCGCGGATGCCCGGCTGGAACGGACTCGACGTCGCGGCCGCGCTGACCTCTCGCACCGGCCTCACCGTCGCCGTGGACAACGACGCCAACCTGATGGCCCTCGGCGAGTTCGACGCCACCGCCCAGACGCCGGACGCGCTGGCGGCCGACGGTCAGCTCGTCTTCGTCAAAGCGGGTTCGAGCATCGGCTGCGGGATCGTCGCCTTCGGCGGCGTCTACCGCGGCCATCACGGCATGGCCGGCGACATCAGCCATGTCACGGTGCCCGGGGCGCCGGAGGTGCTGTGCTCCTGCGGCCGGGTCGGCTGCCTCGACGCCGTCGCCGGAGGCGCGGCCATCGTGCAGGCCCTTCGCCAGGCCGGAGTGGACGTCGCCGACACCCGCGACGTCCTCGCGCTCGCCCGGGACGCGCACCCGCTCGCCACGCTCATGCTGCGGGAGGCGGGCCTCCGCACCGGCGGCGTCCTCGCCACCATCATGAACTTCTTCAACCCGCAGCGGCTGGTGCTCGGCGGCATCCTCGGCGAGGCGGAGGCGTTCGTCGCAGGCGTCCGCTCGGCCATCTACTCCGACTGCCTGCCCATGATCACCGACCAGCTCGACATCGCGGTCAGCGTGGCGAAGCAGGAGGCCGGCATCCGCGGCGCCGGGCGGCTGGTCCTCGACGCGCTGTTCGAACCCGCCCAGGTCGACCGCGCGGTGCGATGAGCGGCGCAACCTCCGCGGCGCACGCGGCGCACGCGGCGATCGTGGTCGGCGCCGGCCGGATGGGCCGCGCGCACGCGCAGGCGTGGGCGGCGTGCGGCGTGCCGGTCCGGTGGGTGGTGTCGCCGCGCACGCGTCCCGCCCTTCCGGCCGCGGCCGACGCGCGTTGGGCGGCCTCCCTCGACGAGGCGCTCTCCGACCCGGACGCGGACATCGTCTCGATCTGCACGCCGACCCCCACGCACGCCGATCTCGCCGTGCGGGCCCTCGCCGCGGGCAGGAACGTGCTGCTCGAGAAGCCGATAGCCCTCACCCTCGCCGACGCCGAGCGGGTCGCGGACTCTGCCGCGCAGTCGGCGGGAGTCCTCATGGTCGCCCACGTCGTCCGCTTCTTCCCGGAGTACGCGGCGCTCGCCGCGCGGGTGGCCGGGGGCTCGGTCGGCCGCCCGCGCGCCGTGCTCGCGTCGCGCCTGTCGGCGGCGCCCGCGGGAGCGGAGTGGCTGGTGGACGAGTCCCGCTCCGGCGGGATGATCGTGGATTTCGCCATCCACGACTTCGACCAGGCCAACGCCTGTCTCGGAGAGCCGGTCGCCGTCACCGCCGTCCGAGGCCCGGGCGAGGGCTTCGGCACGCCGGTCGCCCTCACCGTCGAGTACGCGTCGGGAGGCGTGGCGCAGGTGCTCGCGGTCTCCGACCTCCCGGCAGGCACGCCGTTCCGCACCACGCTGGAGGTCGTCGGCGACCGCGGGACGGACACCCTCGCCAGGGCTTCGGGGGACGCCTTCACCGCGCAGGCCCGCTACTTCCTGGACTGTGTCGAGACCGGCAGCGAACCGTCCCGCGCACCGGTGGGAGCCGCGATCGACGCGCTCCGGGTCTGCCTCGCGGCGCGGGAGTCGGTGCGGACCGGCGCGCGCGTCCTGCTCGGCTCCCGGTAGGTCCGAGCGGGCCTGGCGCGCCCGGACCTCGCGGGTAAGGTGGGCCCGTGAGCGAGACATGGTGGAAGTCGGCGGTCGTCTATCAGATCTATCCGCGCAGCTTCGCAGACAGCGACGGCGACGGCATCGGCGACCTGCGGGGGATCATCCAGCACCTCGACTACCTGCAGGAGCTCGGGGTCGACGTGGTCTGGCTGTCGCCGATCTACGCGTCGCCGCATGACGACAACGGCTACGACATCAGCGACTACCGCGCGATCGACCCGCTGTTCGGCACCTTCGACGATTTCGACGAACTGCTGGCCGGGCTGCACGCGCGCGGCATGAAGCTGGTCATGGACCTGGTGGTCAACCACACCTCCGACGAGCACCCGTGGTTCATCGAGTCGGCCTCCTCGCTCGACAGCCCGAAGCGCGACTGGTACTGGTGGCGACCGGCGCGGGACGGCCGGGAGCCCGGCACGCAGGGCGCCGAGCCGAACAACTGGGGGTCGTTCTTCTCCGGTCCCGCGTGGCAGCTCGATCCGGCCACCGGCGAGTACTACCTCCACCTCTTCTCGCGCAAGCAGCCCGACCTCAACTGGGAGAACCCGGAGGTCCGCCAGGCCGTCTACGACATGATGAACTGGTGGCTCGACCGCGGCGTCGACGGGTTCCGGATGGACGTCATCAACTTCATCTCGAAGGTGGTCGAGCTCCCTGACGGCGAGGTCCCGCCCGGGAGTCTGTTCGGGGTGGGCTATCCCTTCTTCGGTCAGGGGCCGCGCATTCACGAGTTCCTGCATGAGATGCACGAGCGCGTCTTCGCGGGCCGCGCCGACCGGATCCTCACCGTGGGGGAGATGCCCGGCGTCTCCGTCGAGCAGGCGCGGCTGTTCACCGACCCCGCCCGCGCGGAGGTGGACATGGTCTTCCAGTTCGAGCATGTCGACATCGACCACGGACCCGGCGGCAAGTGGGACGACCGGCCGGCGAGCGTGCTCGACCTCAAGCGCAACCTCGCCAAGTGGCAGGAAGGCCTCGCCGACGTGGGCTGGAACAGCCTCTACTGGAACAACCACGACCAGCCGCGCGTCGTCAGCCGGTTCGGCGACGACCGGCCGGAGCATCGCGTCGCCTCGGCGAAGGCGCTCGGCACCGTGCTGCACCTGATGCGCGGCACGCCGTACGTCTACCAGGGCGAAGAGCTCGGGATGGCGAACGTGCCGTTCGAGTCCATCGACGACTTCCGCGACATCGAGACGCTCAACCATTACGCCGAGGCCGTCGACATCCTGGGCCAGGACGCCGGCGCGGTCATGGCTGCGTTGCGCCGCACCAGCCGCGACAACGCCCGGACGCCCATGCAGTGGTCGGTCGCGCCGGCCGCCGGGTTCACGACGGGAACGCCCTGGATCGAGCCCAACCCGGACTACGTGCTGGTGAACGCGGACGCGGAGGTCCACGCCCCCGACTCGGTGTTCGCCCACTACCGCCGGCTGATCGACCTCCGGCACCGGTCCGACATCGTCGCCGACGGCGACTTCACCCTGGTGCTGGCCGACCATCCGCAGCTCTTCGCCTACGTGCGCGAGCGGGACGGCCGCCGCCTGCTGGTGCTGGTCAACCTCTCCGGCGAGCCTGCGCGCTACGATCCGGCGGAGCTCGACGGCTGGGAGAATGCGAATCTCGTGCTCGGCAACCTCGACGACTCGGCCGGCCGTGGCGTGTCGGGCTCGGTGGAGCCGTGGGAGGCGCTGGTCTTCGAGCAGGCGTGATCCCCGGGGTTGTGCTCGCCGCGCCGGGAGGTGTGTGATGGGCGACAACGTCGCCTGAGGCGGCGACAGGAGCGGGAGTGGCGCGCCATGGGGAACTACGTCGCGAGGGCCGAGGCGGACATCCGCGCGCCTCGGCGGGAGGTCTGGAACCTGCTGACGTCGAGCGGGTCCCATCCCGAGATCCTGTTCGGGGCGGAGGTCGTCTCCGACTGGCGGCTCGGCTCGCGCATCGTCTGGCGGGGCGAGTGGCAGGGGAAGACCTTCGAGGACCACGGGCGGGTGATCGAGCTGGAGGATCGTGAGGAGCCCTGGCGGATCGTGCTGACGCATTTCAGCCCGCTGAGCGGCCTGCCCGACGTCCCCGAGAACTACCACGGCCTCCACTTCGAGCTGACCGAGACGCCCGAGGGGACCCACGTCACGCTCGATCAGGACAACAACCCGACGGTCGAGGCCGCCCGGCACTCCCGTGACAACTGGGTCGCCATGCTCCAGGGCGTCAAGGAGGTCGCCGAGCGCTCAGCGGCGCGACGGCCGGCCTGACGGGGCCGAGAGGTCAGCCGTGTCCGCCGCCGCCCTTGCCGCCCTTGCCCGGGGGCCCTGGGTTGGGTGCAGGCGCGGGTGGCGCCGGCGCCTTCGGCGCGCCCGGCGCGGACGGCGCCTTCCGCGGCGGCGCGCTCACCCCCAGGTACTTCGCCGGCGGCGCCGGGAAGGCCGTCCCGCCGTACGCCTGGTCGAGGGCGGTCTGGATGCGCTTGACGATCGCGAACTTGACGTTGCCGCCGGTGATGCCCTGGAAGGACTGGCTGCGGAGGGCGACGCCGCCCGAGATGTTGCCCACCCAGGTGGCCTGCGCGACCTTCGTCGTGGAGGTGACGAGCCAGTTCTCGACCGAGTTGTCCGTCGTTCCGGTCTTGCCGAAGATCGGGACGCCGTCGTTCGGGTTGGCGGAGGCGGCCGTGCCGCCTCCGCGCAGCACGCCCTGCAGGGCGTAGATCGCGGCGGCCGCGACGCCCGGATCGATCGGGGTCGTCGAGCACTGGGTCTTGGGCACGGCGTGCTCGACGCCATCGGAGGTGGTGACCTTGTCGATGGCGATCGGGCTGCACGCCTTGCCGTTGTTGGCGATTCCGGCGTACGCCGTCGCCATCGTGATCGGGGCGATGTAGTTGGTGCCGAGCACGGAGGACGGGTTCGCGCGGAACGGGTTGGTCGCCTCGTCGGCGCCGTGGACCAGGAGGGCCTGGGCGCCTTCCTTGATGCCGCAGAGGTCGATCTTGGTGGCCATCATGGCGAAGATCGAGTTGATGGAGGCCGCGGTCGCGTTCATCACCGACGTCGACGTCACCGTCTCGCCCTCGTCGTTCGCGACGTTCCAGGGTGAGCCGCCGATGTCGTTGCAGGGATCGCTCTCGTGGAACGCGGTCTGCGGGAAGACGTGCTGCGTCCCGTTCACCATCTCGTTGAGGGTGTGACCCTCCTTCAGCCATTCGAGCAGGTCGAACGCCTTGTACGACGAGCCGGTCTGGAAGCCTTCGGAGCCGCCGTAGGCGCTGTCCGTGTTGTAGTTGACGGCCGTGGTCCCCGCGGCGGGCGACGCGGTGTTGTCGTAGGGCCTGTTCTGCACCATCGTGACGATCCGGCCGGTGCCGACCTCCACGGACACGTTGGACGAGCCGAGGTCGAGCCTGGGACTGGTCGGCGGGATGTAGGACGACACCGCCTGCTGCGCCTGCGATTGGAGGTCGAGGTTGAGGGTCGTGTAGATCTTGAGGCCGCCGCGCGTCAGGAAGCTGGAGCGCTCGTCGGCGGTCTTGCCGAAGATCGGGCTCTGCTCGATGGTGCGTTCGACGTAGTCGCAGAAGAACGCCGCGTTGTACTGCTGCGCCGTCATGCAGCCGTTCTGCATCTGGCTGATCTTCGGCTCGATCTTCGTCGCCTTCGCGGCGTCGTGCTCCTCTTTGGTGATCTTGCCGTTGATGAGCATGCGGTCGAGCACGTAGTTGCGCCGGGCGAGCGTGGCCGCGTAGCCGTTCGCCGCGCCGTTGGCCTTGTTGTCCGGCTGGTCGATACGGAGGTTGTCCGGGTTGTTCAGGATCGCGATCAGCGTCGCGGCCTGGGGGAGCGAGATGTTCGCCGCCGAAACCCCGAAGTAATATTCGGCCGCGGACTGGACGCCGTAGACGCGGCCTCCGAACAGAGCGATGTTCAGATAGCTCTGCAGGATGTCGTTCTTCGAGTACTCCTTTTCGAGCCCGATCGCGTAGCGCATCTCCTTGAGCTTGCGCACCGGATCGACGGCGGTCGCGTCGCTGTAGCAGGCCTGGTACGCCTTGTACTGCTTCTTCTGGACGGCGTCGGGCGCGGTCGGATCAGGCTGCTCGTTCTCACAGCGCTGCACCAGGATGTTCTTGACGTACTGCTGCGTGATCGACGAGCCGCCCTGGACCGACTTGTGCAGCGCGGTCAGCACCGCGCCGCGGATCGTTCCGGTGACGTCCACGCCGCCGTGCTCGTAGAAGCGCGGGTCCTCGGTCGCGATCGCCGCGTCCTTGAGGTTCTGCGAGATGGCGTCCCAGCCGACCTCCACGCGGTTCTGCGAGTAGAACGTGGCGATCGGCACCGGCTTGCCGCCGGAGGTCGCATACATCGTGGAGGCCTGCGCCAGCGGCTCCACCTTCATGTACTCGGGGAGGCCGTCGAAGACGTTGATGGTCGAGTCCGCCGCCGAGCCGGTGAGGGCGACGGCGGGCGTCACCGCTGCGGCGGCGAGCAGTCCGGCGACAGCGCTCAGTGCCACGAATCCGAGCAGCGCGGGCGCCCACTTCCATCTTCTGCGTCCGTCAGCCGTCATGCGCGCCATGATACGCGTGCACGTTGTCGTGTCCCCGAGGGAGTGCCCGCGTTGTGGAGAACTTCTTCAGGAATGCACCTGTGCGCGTCAGTCGTCACCGCGCAGCTTGTCGCAGAGGGCGGCGAGCTGCTCCAGCTCGTCCGTGTCGAGCCGGGTGCCGACGCGCTGCGCGATGGAGCGCATGTGGTCGAGGGCGACGCGTCGGAACATCTCGAACCCGGTGTCGGTCATCGTGATGACCGTCCCGCGCGCGTCGGACGGCTCAGGACCTTTGACCGCGAGCCCGCGGTCCACCAGCCGGTCGACGAGCCTGCTCACGCTCGGCTGGGTGAGCAGGACGTGCTTGTTGAGATCGCGGAGCCGCAGCGAACGGTCGGGCTGGCGGGAGAGGTTGAAGAGGACGTCGTACTCGTTGAAGGAGATGTCCCTGGTCGGGAACTCGGCTGCCAGCGTCCTCATCACGGCGACCTGCGCACGGAACAGCGACTCCCAGGCCGACACCGCGGTCGCAGTGGATCCCTTGGCCGTGGCGGACACGGTCGTCCCGGTGCTCATGACGCCCCTCCTTCGCACTCGAGTAGTCGATGCGTTCGCATCATCTCATCATGCGCCGACAGCGCTCATCCGTGCCAGCACGGCATTCGCGTCGAAAGGGTGCGGAGTCTGGTGTTGCGGAGTGGTGAGAATCGAAAAGATTGAGGGCCGGCCGCAGAGGCTAGCGGCCGGCCCTCTCCCTTGCACCAAGAGTGTCCTGCAATCACATTCCGCGATGGCTGCCACAGCAAACAACCATTGCTCTTGAACTATATAACGAAGAGGTAACGGGTGCTAGTTATCAAGTCGTTATTTTTGCTGCGAATTCCCTTGGGGATGGTTATCCCTTCGCTGGGGGTGGACAGGCTGGTCTGAAATTCCTACTTGACGCAGCGCTCGAATCCGAATACTCTAACCAAAGTATCCGGAGGCGAGTAATGACTAAGCGAGCTGTGTCCAACCCCCTGGCGCTGGCCGTCCTGGCCTGCCTCTGGGAGAAGCCGATGTACCCGTACGAGATGACGACCACCATGCGGGAGCGCGGCAAGGAGGACAGCATCCGGCTCAACTTCGGCTCCCTCTACGCGGTCATCAAGTCGCTCGAGAAGCACGGGTTCGTCCGCATCGCGCAGACCGAGCGCGAGGGCAACCGGCCTGAGCGCGTCGTCTACGAGATCACCGACACCGGGCGCGCGGAGGCCGACGACTGGATGCGGGAGCTCATCTCCGTCCCCGTCAAGGAGTACCCCGCCATCGAGACCGGGCTGTCGCTGCTGCCGTTGCTGTCGCCGGAGGTCGCAGCCGACCTGCTCGAACGCCGGCGCGACCTCCTGGACGCCGAGCTCGCCGAGCGTGCCCGCGAGTACGAGGAGGCGCTCGCCCTCCCACTGCCCGAGCTGTTCATGATCGAGTCCCGGTACCGCATTGCGATCATGGAGGCCGAACGTGCGTTCATCGCCGACCTGGCCGCGCGCATCCGCGACCGGTCGCTCGGCGGCGTCGACTGGTGGGAGCGGCTCTGGGAGCTGTTCGGCCAGGGCTACGACATGGCGGAGATCCGCGACCGGATCGCCGCCGGAGACTTCGGGCAGGAGGTGGCCGACCTGCTGCGCTGACAGAACGATGGCCGGAGAGCGGCAACTCTCCGGCCATCCACACCTTCGATTCGTTCCTTGCGGAACCTGCGTCAACAGTCACCGAGGGCTTTCTCCATGATAGGCCCGCGACGGTGGCTGCCCGAGATGAAAGGAAGCCACCCGTGGCACCACACACCGGCTCGGCGATCGCCGCCGAGCACCTCGTCAAGACCTACAGCGGAGGCCGGGGCAAGCCCGCCGTCCGCGCCGTCGACGACCTCGGCTTCGAGGTCGCCTCCGGCACCGTCTTCGGACTGCTCGGCCCCAACGGCGCCGGCAAGTCCACCACCATGAAGATCCTGTCCACGCTCGCCCGCGCGGATGCCGGCGCCGCGTTCGTCGCCGGCATCGACGTGAGCCGCAACCCCGGCCGGGTGCGCCGCGCGATCGGCTTCGTGGCGCAGAAGCCCGTCTCCGACCCCAACGACACCGGTGCCGAGAATCTCGTCCTCGCCGGCCGGCTGCAGGGAATGAGCGGCCGAGACGCCAAGGCCCGCGCCCGCGAGCTGCTCGACCGTTTCGGGCTCACAGATCATGCCAGACGCCAGGTGAAGGCCTACTCCGGCGGCATGGCGCGCAAGCTGGACGTCGCGATCGGGCTCATGCACCGCCCGGAGGTGCTCTTCCTGGACGAGCCGACCACCGGACTCGACCCGGAGGCGCGCGCCGAGCTGTGGGCGGAGCTGGAGCGGATGACCGGATCCGAGAACCTCACCGTGCTGCTCACGACGCACTACCTGGACGAGGCCGACCGGCTCGCCGACCGTCTCGCGATCGTCGACCACGGCCGCGTCGTCACGGGCGGCACTCCGGAGGAGTTGAAGAACGGCCTCCGCGGCGACGCCGTCATCGTGGAGCTGTCGCCGGACGCAGACCCGTTCGCCGCCCTCACCGCGCTCGAGCGGGTGGACGCCCTCCGCGAGGTCGGCGGCGACGGCCGCACACTCCGCGCCCGGGCGGACAACGGCGCGGCGACCCTCCCGGCCGCGCTCGCCGCCCTGGAGGCCGCGGCCGTCGCCGTCGCCTCCGCCACGGTCGCCCGGCCCAGCCTGGACGACGTCTACCTGCGGCACACCGGCCGCACCTTCACGCGGGCACAGGAGTCCGCCGAGCACGTTCTGGAGACCGCATCATGACCGCCATCGCGACCGTCCCCGCGCGCCGCCCCGGCCCGACCTTCCTCACCCACACGCTGCTGCTCACCGGACGCCAACTCCGCTGGGCGCTGCGCATGCCGGCGTTCCTGGTGATGAACCTGGTCCAGCCGGTGATCTGGCTGCTGCTGTTCGGGCAGCTCTTCAAGTCGGTCATCGAGATCCCCGGCTTCGGCGTCGGGAAGAGTTACCTGGAGTACCTGACGCCGGGCGTCGTGATGATGCTCGCGCTGTTCGGGAGCGCCTGGTCGGGCACCGTCTACATCCAGGACATGGACCGCGGCGTGATGGAACGCTTCCTCACCTCGCCCACCAACCGCGGCGCCATGATCGTGTCGACGCTCGTCTACCAGTCGATCCTGGCCGTGGTGCAGTCGCTGATCGTGGTGGGGATCGCCTTCTGGGCCGGAGCGCGTTTCGACGGCGGCCTGGTCGGGATGCTGCTCCTGCTGCTCGGCGTGGTGCTCCTCACCGCGGTGTTCTGCTCGTTCTCGAACGCGGTGGCGCTGCTCGCCCGGGATCAGACCGCGCTGATCGGCATCTCGCAGCTCATCACGCTGCCGCTGATGTTCCTCAGCTCGGCGATCATGAACACGAAGCTGTCGCCCGAGTGGGTGCGGAACGCCGCCGCCTACAACCCGTTCGAGTGGGCGGTGATCGTGGGTCGGGAGGCCCTCAGCGCGACCCCCGACTGGGCGAGCCTCTGGGCCCACGCCGGCCTGCTCGCGGCGCTCGCGGCCGTCATGGCCGCCCTAGCAACCAGCGCCTTCCGCGTCTACCAGCGCTCCGCCTGACACAACCCGCCGCGTACGCCCGAATCAGCGACAAACCGCCGAGTACGCAGATTGTCTGCGTACTCGGCGGTTTGCGACGGATTTTGCGCGTACTCGGCGGTTGCGCGCGGCTCAGAAGAGGTCGGGGGAGGGGGCGCTGGCGTGACGGATGGACACGTCGGCGTGGCGGTCGAAGCGGTAGCCGACGCCGCGCACGGTGCGCACGATGTCCTCGTAGCGGCCCAGCTTGGCGCGCAGGCGGCGGACGTGGACGTCGATGGTGCGCTCGTTCGGGATCTCGTCCTCGTCGGCGTTCGACCACAGCGAGGAGATGAGCTCGGCGCGCTCGATGGTGCGGCCCTCGCGCAGCACCAGGTACTGCAGCAGCTCGAACTCCTTGTAGGTGAGCGACACGGTCTGGTTGTCGAGGATGAGGCGCTTGCGGGAGATGTCGACGACGACGCCGGAGGCGGCGCGGTCCTCGTCCTCGTCGACCGTGGCGGTGTGGCGGTGCTTGGCGATCGCGGCCGGGTCCTGGAGGGCGAGGCGCACGACGTCCACGTCGCGCCCACCGGCGCCGGCCGGAGCCAGAGCGACGGCGGCGTAGGTCTCGGCGGCCGGGGCCAGCTCGGCGGTCAGCTGCTTGAGGGCCTCGACGATGCGGCCGAGGTCGGTGCCGGCGGCCGCAGCCTTCAGCTCGTCGATGCCGACGTAGAGGACGAACCCGCGGGCCTCGGTCCCCTCGGGGACGGCGCGGAGGCGAGGCGCGGTGTCGGCAGCGGGGGCGACGGAAGTGGAGGGACGGAGGGTGTCGACGGTTGCGAGAGACATGGGAGGGAGAGCCCTTCGGTGATGATGATGCGTCCGGACCCGGATGCGGCTATCCCCTGCGAGCTTCTGCTGAGGAGGGTGCGCCGGATGGCGGGTTTTCCGGTGTGACGAGGTGCCCCTGTTCAGAAAGGGACTGATGCGCGGGTGCGTTCGTGTGGCGCGCCCGGGGAGCTGTGCCCGGAGCCGACGCTCGTCTGCGTCGGAGGGCGACCGCTCGGCGAAAGGGTCGTCAGATTAGCGACACATTCGGCAACACATGACCGAGTCGCGGCCGGGCATCATCATGCCGGCATCCCCAGGGGCCTCGAAGGAGGTCAGGGTGCGCGAGTTGTCAGTCATGTTGAGAAGTAAACCGTCCCGTGACCCGTCGTGTCAAATCGTTACGGAATGTTGCAGGGGTGCTCGACGCCCTACACAGTGCCGTACAAACGGTCTCCGGCGTCGCCGAGACCGGGCACAATGTATCCGTTTTCGTTCAACCGCTCGTCCAGAGCGCCGAGCACGATGGTGACGTCGCGGCCCTCCGTCGCCTTCTCCAGGGCCGCCAGACCCTCGGGCGCGGCGAGCAGGCAGATCGCGGTGACGTCGACCGCATTACGGGTGAAGAGGAACTCGATCGCGGCGCCCAGCGAGCCGCCGGTGGCGAGCATCGGGTCGAGCACGAAGCACTGGCGGTCGGACAGGTCCATCGGCAGGCGCTCGGCGTACGTGGTCGGCTCGAGGGTCTCCTCGTTGCGCACCATGCCCAGGAAGCCGACCTCGGCGGTCGGCATCAGCTTGACCATGCCCTCCAGCATCCCGAGCCCCGCGCGCAGGATCGGCACGACGAGCGGGCGCGGCTGGCTGAGGGTCACGCCCATGGTGGTGGTCACGGGAGTCTCGATCTCGACGGGCTCGACGCGGACGGCACGAGTGGCCTCGTAGGCGAGGAGGGTGACGAGCTCCTCCGTGAGCGCCCGGAACACGGGCGACGGGGTTTCCTTGTTGCGGAGCACGGAGAGCTTGTGGGTGATCAGGGGGTGGTCAGCTACGTGCACTCGCATAGGCTCAAGGCTAGCCGACCCCGGCTCTGACGAGGACCTACCAGGAGCAGCCGTGACCCTCCCCGTGCCCGCCGACTACGAGCGGTGGATGCGCCGCGCCGTCGCCGACGCCCGGCTCGCCTTCGACACCGGCGACGTCCCGGTCGCGGCGCTCGTGCTGGACGAGGACGGCGCGGTCATCGGCACGGGACGCAACGAGCGCGAGCTGCACCGCGACCCGACCGCGCACGCCGAGATCCTGGCGCTGCGGGCGGCCGCGGCGACGCGCAAGGACTGGCATCTGGAGGGGTGCACGCTGGTGGTGACGCTGGAGCCGTGCGTGATGTGCGCCGGCGCGGTGCTGGCGGCGCGCGTTCCGACCGTGGTGTTCGGGGCGTGGGACGAGAAGGCCGGCGCGGCGGGGTCGGTCTACGACGTGCTCCGCGACCGGAGGCTCAACCACCAGGTGTCGGTGTACCCGGGCGTGCTCGCCGAGGAGTGCGCCGACCTGCTGCTCGACTTCTTCCGCGCCAAGCGCTGACGGAACGGTCTCAGCGGGGGAGCGCCGAGAGCCACTCGGAGAACGCGGCGCGGGAAGCCTCCTGCATCCGCGCGGAGTACAGGGCGCGGTCCTCGCGCATGGCCTCCGGGTCGATCGCGTGCTCGTCCAGCTCGTTGTATCCGTCCGCGACCCACTTCTCGTGCATCTCGTCCGTCACCTCGGGATGGAACTGCACCGCCAGTGCGAACCCTCCGATCGCGAACGCCTCGTTGGAGTAGTCGCTGGACGACGCCAGCCGGGTCGCCCGCTCGGGCAGCTCGAAGGTGTCGCCGTGCCACTCCACCACCGGCACCCCGTCGAAGTGCCGGATCGGCGAGGCCGCGCCGGCCTCCGTCGGCTCCACGCGCCGGAAACCGATCTGCATGGTGTCGCCCTTGTAGACGCGCTCGCCGAGGGCGCCGGCCATCAGCTGCGCGCCCAGGCACACGCCGAGCGTGGGCCGCTCGGCGTCGAGCCGGCTGCGGAGCAGGTCGCGCTCGGCGGCCAGGAACGGGAACTCCTCGGTCTGGTACGCGCCCATCTCGCCGCCGAGCACGACGACGAGGTCGGCCTCCTGCGGGTCGAGAGCCGACACGTCCTCGGTCGTGACGTCGACGATCCGCAGGTCGTAGCCGTGCTCGACGAGGACGGGGCCGATGTTGCCGAGGTGGATGGAGGGGTCGTGCTGCAGGATCAGCGCGGTGCGGGTCACTCGAGTCCTTTGACGATGATGGTGTCGGTGGCGGGGTGCTGCTCGTTCGGGTCGACCCAGACGTCGGGCTCGATGTAGATGACCCGGGCGACGGGGACGGCGTCGCGGATGCGGCGCTCGATCGCGTCGATCGCGGCCGAGACCTCCAGCATGGTCTGCTCGCCCGCGACGGCGAGCTTGGCGCCGACGAGCAGCTCGTCCGGCCCCAGGTAGAGGGTGCGCATGTGGATGATGCGCTCGACCTCGTCGCCGGCCAGGATCGCCCGCTCGATCGCGGCGACGTCGGCGTCGGAGGCGCCCTCGCCGACCAGGAGGCTCTTCGTCTCGATGCCGAGAACGATCGCGACCGCGACCAGCAGGAGGCCGATCAGGACGGTTCCGATGCCGTCCCAGACGCCGTTTCCGGTGATGATCGTGAGCCCGACGCCGAGCAGCGCGAAGACAAGGCCGGTGAGCGCGGCGACGTCCTCCAGAAGCACGACCGGCAGCTCGGGGGCCTTCGCGCGCCGGATGAACTGCGGCCACGACATCCCCTTGCGGAGCGGGTTCGACTCGTGCACGGCGGTCCGCAGCGAGAACGACTCCAGGCCGATCGCGATGGCGAGCACCAGCAGCGGCAGCCACCAGTTCTCCAGCGGGTGCGGATGCGTCAGCTTCTCCACGCCCTCGTAGAGCGAGAAGACGCCGCCGACCGAGAACAGGATGATCGAGACGACGAACGCGTACACGTAGCGCTCGCGGCCGTAGCCGAACGGATGCTCCTTGTCGGCCTTCTTCTTGGCCTGGCGTCCGCCGAGCAGCAGGAGCAGCTGATTGCCGGAGTCGGCGACCGAGTGCACGCCCTCCGCGAGCATCGAGGAGGAGCCGGAGAACGCCCACGCGACGAACTTGGTCAGGGCGATCCCCAGGTTGGCGGCGAAGGCCGCGACGATCGCCCGGGTGCCACCTTCTGCGCTCATGACCTCATCCTAGGATGGGCCCCATGAGCGACACGAAGAACGTCACGCTGCCCACGATCGCGATGCTCGGGGCGGGCTCGATGGGGCGCGCCATCCTCTCCGGACTGACGGCGCCTGGCGTGACCGTGGACGGCGGTATCCGGGTCACGAACCGGTCGAAGGCGCGGGCGGCCGAGCTCGCCGGGATCCCCGGCGTGACCGCGTACGCGACCGAGCACGACGGCGACGCCAACCGCGCAGCGGTGGACGGCGCCGAGCTCGTCATCGTCGCCGTGAAGCCCGGCATGGTCCCCGACCTCCTGCGCGAGATCGCCGACTCCGTGACGCCCGGCGCCGTCGTCGTCAGCGTGGCGGCCGGCGTCACCATTGCGACGTTCGAGTCGATCCTGCCGGAGTCCGTCATCGTGGTCCGCTCGATGCCGAACACGCCCGCGGTCGTTGGCAAGGCCGTCACCGGGATCAGCCCGGGCACCCGCACCGAGCCCGACGACCTCGCGCTCGTGCGCGCGCTCTTCGAGACCGTCGGGGAGGTCGTGGAGGTGCCGGAGTCGCAGCTCGACGCGCTCAGCACGATCTCCGGCTCCGGCCCGGCCTACGTGTTCCTCCTCGTCGAGGCGCTGACCGCCGCCGCCATCGAGAAGGGCTTCACGCCCGAGCAGGCGCGCACCCTGGTCAACGGAACCTTCCTCGGCGCCTCCGAGCTGCTGGTCTCCTCCGGCGAGGACCCCGCCGAGCTCCGCCGCCGGGTCACCAGCCCCAACGGCACCACGGAGCGCGCCATCGCCGTCCTAGCCGACGCCGACCTCCCCACCCTCTTCACCCGCGCCACCGACGCCGCCCTCGCCCGTGCCCGCGAACTAGCCGCCCACTGACCGCCGAGTACGCGAATAATCTGCGTACTCGACGGCTTCTGACCGATTATGGGCGTACTCGACGGGTGCTCAGGCGTGGAGGGAGTGTCGTAGGGCCGCGCGCACGCGGCGAGCGACGGCCGGGAGGTCGTCTGCGGCCGTGACGAAGATGACCTCCCAGCCGCGTTCGACCAGCCACTCGCGGCGGGAGATGTCCTTGCGGTAGGCCGCAGACGTCTCGCGGTGATGGTCGCCGAGATACTCGATGGCGACGCGTGCGGTCGGATACGCGAGGTCGATCATCGCCGCAGTACGACCGTCGGCGGCCGAGATGCGGTAATTGAGCTCAGGCGCAGGCAGGCCGGCGTCCTCGAGCGCGAGGCGAACCAGCGACTCGCGCGGCGAGAGCGAGCCGTACCGGATGCGCTCCGACGCGAGACGCAAAGCGCGGACACCGCGGTGGCGGCCGTGCCGACGCAACGCGGCGTCCAGCTGCGCCCGCGTCGCCGGGGGTGGCTGGTCGTCGTAGGGCTCCGATCCCGTGATCACGAAGTCACCGGCGGCCACCAGCTCCGGAACGCTGAGCATCGTCCCGAGCTGGACCCAGGTGTCCTCCGCGGAGATCGTTCGAAGACCTGCGACCTCGACGACACGCTGGCCCGTGGGAGTGAGCTGATGGGCCTTCACGCCACGCAGTCGGGGTGATCGGTGCGGCTCGAAGACACTGATCTCGACCTCTTCCGGCCTCGAATACGCCGGGATCGGAATTCCGTGGATGACGGCCGCCGACCGATGCGAGAGCACCACGTGGCCCGGAAGCACCGTCACAGCGGCCCTGCAGAACTCCAGGTGGCCCGCGGGCGCATCGCGGGTCCTCATTCCGTGAAAGGGCGCGGCATAGCGCCCGCCGTACAACTCCCAGCGCGACATTCCCGAATCGAGTGCGTCGCGTGCCCTGAACGCATCCATTCGCACACCCAACCGCATTCCGCGATTTCCCGCAGAAGTTATCCACACCCCTTCAGCCGAGTACGCGAATAATCGGTCAGAAACCGCCGACTACGCAGATTATCGGCGTACTCGGCGGTACGGGTCGGACGTGGTACTGGGGGAGCGGTACGACTAGCCTGGGGGGATGGCCGACATCTTCGACGTGATCGCCGACCCGACGCGGCGCGACATCCTCAAAGTGCTGCTCGACCGCAACTCGGATGACGCGCGTCCCGCGGGGGAGATCTCGGTCTCGGAGATCGTGGCCACCCTGGAGCTCAGCCAGCCCACGGTGTCCAAGCACCTCAAGGTGCTGCGCGAGGCCTCGCTGGTGTCCGTCCGCGAGGAAGGCCAGCACCGCTACTACCGGCTCGACCCGACGCCGCTGGAGGCCGTGGAGGACTGGATCATCCCGTTCACCGCGTCCGACGTCGACCTGTCCGCGTACTCCGTGCAGCTCGCCGACGAGACGCGCGAGTTCGCCAGCACGGTCGGCAAGGTGCTCGCCGACACCCGCCGCCGGGTGGAGCGCGTCACGCCGAAGAAGTGGCGGAGGGACTGATCCGACGCTGGAGTCGGAGCCCGCTCACGGACTAGAGTTCCCTAGTTCCCCGTCGTCACGACCCGAGTACGATGACGGGCAAGAAAGGGACACCGCATGGTTCACGATGGGGGCTCGAACGCTCTACGCGAGGTGCGCTTCCTGACGGTCGCCGAGGTGGCCGACATGATGCGCGTCTCCCGCATGACCGTCTACCGGCTCGTCCATTCCGGTGAGCTCCCGGCGATCCGTTTCGGCCGGTCGTTCCGCGTTCCGGAGTCCGCCGTGGCTCAGGCGCTGGAGGCCGTGGTGCCGCATCTGGACGGCGGCGTCGCGGACTCGGCGTGAAGTCGGGTAGACTGGCTGCTTGTGTCGCCGCGTGTCCCGCGGCAAACCCCTAACTTTGTGAGGTCTACGTGGGTTCCGTTATCAAGAAGCGTCGCAAGCGTATGGCGAAGAAGAAGCACCGCAAGCTTCTTCGCAAGACGCGCCACCAGCGCCGCAACAAGAAGTAGACCTCGGCGTCTGCTGCTCGAGCGCCGGTCCGTGAGGGCCGGCGCTTTCTGCTGTCGGCAAGGCGCAGCCTGCTGTCGGTGAGGCGCAGCCTGCTGTCGGCAAGGCAGCTAGGCTTAACCGCGTGTCCACCGTCACCGTCACGCTCATCGGCAAGCCGGGCTGTCACCTGTGCGACGACGCACGGGAGGCGATCCGCTCGGTGATCGACGGCCTCCCCGCCGGCGCCCCCGAGGTGCGCGTGGAGGAGCTCAGCATCCTGGAGGACGCCGAGCTGCACGAGCGCTACGTCGAGGACATCCCGGTCGTGCTCGTGGACGGTCGGCAGCACACCTACTGGCGCGTCGATCAGGCGCGCCTGCGCACCGCCCTGCTGGAGGAGGCCCGTTGACCCTGCGTCACGTCGTCATGTGGAAGCTCGCGTCGACCGATGAGGCGGAGCGTGCCGATCAGGCCGCCCGTATCACGGCGGGGCTGGAGTCCCTCCCCGCGGTCGTCCCGGAGATCCTGCGCTTCGAGGTGGGCGTCAACTCCCTGCCGGTGAACGAGTTCGACATCGTGCTCGTGAGCGACTTCGAGGACGAGGCCGCCCTGCAGCGCTACATCGTGGACCCCGAGCATGAGAAGGTCGCGTCGTACATCCGGTCGGTGGTCTCCGGCCGCGCTTCGGTCGACGCGGAGTACTGACCCCGAACGCACGCGTGCCCGGCGCCTGAGGCAGGCGCCGGGCACGTCGAGCGTGGTGCTCGTATGGTCGCTCAGACCACCGGGCTCTCTTCGATGTCCTCGTCGCTGCGGCGGTAGTCCGAGAAGAACTGCGCGAGGGTCGGAGCGTAGAGCGCGCGCACCAGGTCGCCGGCCTTCTCGCCGTCGTGCGCCTTGGCCGCGTCGTAGATCTCGGTGACGCGGGCGGGCAGCTCGTCGGTGTCGAACGGGCGCTTCCAGACCGCGACGTAGCGCAGCACCTGCGGGCTCAGGCCCTCGCTGATGGCGAGCAGCACGTCGTTGCCGCTGTTGCGCTCGAACTCCAGGAAGAAGTCGTTCACCGCACGGCCGAGCGCCGGGAGGTTGTTCGACTTGGCGGCCTTGCGGATCTCCTTGACCGCCTTGTCCTGGCGGCCGAGCGCCGCGCTGTCGAGGTTCGGGACCGAGGTGCGGGCCGCGTACTCGTGCAGGAGGCCGGTCGTGTAGATCGCTTCGTCGATCGCGCGGAGGTCGATGGGCGCCACGCGCGTGTAGCGGTTCGGCGCCATCTCGACCAGCCCGATGTCGGCGAGCTTCATCAGCGCCTCACGGATCGGCGTGCGGGAGACACCGAGCCAGGCGGTGAGCTTCTCGTCCAGCAGGGTCTCGCCCGGCTCGAGCGTGCCGTCGAGGATGCCCTCGTAGAGGCGGTTGTAGACGACGTCGCGCAGGAGCTGGCGCTCGACGGGTGCGGAGTCTTTGACGGGGAGCGGCATCAGCGCCCCTCCTTCCCTGTGAGTGCGGCCTTCTTCGTTCCGAACTCGTCCACCACGGTGACGAGTCCCTTGTTCCAGAAGTCGGACACGCCCTTGGCGGCCTTGGCGCCGTTGCCGGCGATGGCCGCGTCGACGGCGGACGCGACGTAGGGCGCGCCCTTCGTGAACGCCTTCGAGGACGGCGCCGCGATCAGCGCACGCCGCACCTCGGGGAGGTGGCGCGTGAACAGCTTCGCGAGCGTGCGGTTGTCGAGGCGGCGGAGGAAGACGTTGATGAAGCCGTCGGTGAGCACGCGCTCCTTGACGAGCTCCGCCATGTTCTCGCCGTCGCCGAACCGCTCGGTGAAGGCGCGGAGGGCGTCCTTGTCGTCCTCGGTGAGGAGCGGCGTCGCGTCGCGCACGATGCCGACGAGGAGGCTGCCGACGGTGTCGATGAGCGCACGGAGGCGCACCGGGTCGATCGGGGTCACGCGGGTGCGCTTCTGGGGCATGATCTCCACCAGCCCCATCGCCGCGAGCTGGTTGAGGGCTTCGCGGACGGGGGTGCGGGAGACCCCGACCCACTTCTCGATCTCAGCGTCGTAGAGCTGTTCTCCTGGCGTGAGGTCCCCGTCGACGATGGCGTCGAGTAGACGAACGAAAACTTCGTCCCGAATGAGCCGTCGGGGACTGACGGCCTCTGCGATGGGTACAGGCATACATGAATATTACATCCACCTGCGTCGGATGCAAGGCCATCGCGTGATGAAGTCAGGCGTGTCGTATCGCAGGATAGCCTGTCCCGCCCTCAAAAGCGCCTGAGTGGCACTCAAAAACGGTTGCCGAGAGCCTTCGCCTTCAGCGCGTCGAACTCATTCTGGCTGATCACGCCCTTGTCCAGAAGCGCCTTCGCCTGCTCGATGTCGGCGGCCGGCGTGGCCGACGGCGTGGGATGCGTGTAGTAGTCGGTGTCCTCCGGGACGGTCCTGCGGTCCCGCGCGTTGCGCTCGGCCATCCCGCGGCCGCGCGCGATCAGGTACACCAGGGCGGTGAGGAAGGGCACGAAGATGAGGAAGATCACCCACACGGCCTTCCACCAGCCGTTGAGCTTGTCGTCGCGGAACAGGTCGACCAGGATCGTGAACAGCACCATCAGGTAGGCCACGAAGGCAAAGGCCCAGAAGATCAGCCAGATGAAGTTCCAGAAACCGTTCACGATGGGCTCCTCCCGGTCGGTGTGCACACGGTAACGGTGCGGCGGCACGCCTGGCTAGACGGCAGTGCTCGGCCGTCCCGACAGTCGTCGCGGTTAGGCTGACCGCATGCTCAGCCAGCTGCCCCCTCGCGTGTGGCGGGGGAGGACGCCCGCCGGCTGGGCGGGGCTCGTCGCCGGTCTGATCGTCGGCGTACCGGTCGCCCTGGCGGCGGGGCTGGCGCTGCTCGCGCTCGGCGTCGTCGCAGTCGTCGTCGGAGCCGTCGTCGGCCTCCTGGCGCTCGCCGCCGAGTGGGCCTGGTTCGCCGTGCAGCGTGCGTCGCGCGTGGCCTACCCGTTCCCCGTGTCCGCCCCGCGCCGCCGACGCGCGAGGCGCACGGCCCTGAGCGCCGTGTACCTCAGCGCCGCGCCCCGGCTGACCGGCGGGCTGGCCCGGGTCGCCGGCTGGGTGCTCGGACCGCTCGCGCTCCTGATCGGGCTCGTCGGGATCGTCCTGCCGCGCTGGCGCGCCCGGCCGTACCTCGCGGTCTTCACCCTCCCGGCGCTGCTGCGCAAGACGGTCGCCCTCGGCCGCCGCCGCGGGCTGCTGCGCGACGGGCACGACGCCGTGCTGCTCGGCTACGACGACCTTCTGGAGCGGCGCTTCCCGCTCCTCCACGACTTCCTCACCTGGTGGGGCGACCCGGGAGCGGGCGACGCCTATACGCCGACGCCCGGGCTCCCCGACGTGCCGGCCGGGCTGCTCGGCCTGGACCTCGGCCCGTCCCCGGATCCCCTCGGCACGCCCGGGCTCGCCGCGGGGGCGATGCGCCGCCGCTCCGTGCACACCCTCCGCGATCTGCTCCTCAGCCAGCGCGAGATCGACGACCTCTGCGACCCCGACCTGGACGAGCGCATCGAGACCGGGGTCATCCGGCTGGTCGAACGCGAGCACGACGGCGTGCGGCGCTGGATCGTGCAGTTCCCGAGCACGAAGTCGTGGAGCCCTCGGCCCGGCGTCGCGCCCAACGATCTGACCGCGGACCTCGTCATCGGCGCCGAGCAGGAGGCGACCATCACGCGGGCCGCGCTGGAGGCGATGCGGGAGGCCGGCATCCGGCCCGACGAGCCCATCGTCCTGGCGGGGTTCAGCCTCGGCGGGATGGTCGCCGCGCAGGTCGCCCTGCGTGCGCACGCGGCGGGGTTCGCCGTGACGCACCTGGTCGTCGCCGGCACTCCGCTCGGGCGCCTGCCCGTCCCGGCCGGCATCCGCACCTTGGCCATCGAGCACGTGCTCGACCTCGTCCCGCGCATCGACGGCCGGGAGAACCCGGTGCGCCTGGACCTCGACGGCTCGCGCACGCTGGTCACCGTCAAGGCCGGCCCGGCCCTCGCCCCCGGCTTCCGGCTCGGCGCGCTGCACCAGGCAATCGCATACGCGGACACCGCCGGGGCGATCGAGGCGGACCCGCCCGGAGACGTCGTGGCCGGGCTGCTGGCCGAGTTGCGACCGTTCTTCGGCCCGGGGCAGCGCGTCCACGACCGCGCGGCGCTCCGGGCGGGGAGCCTGACGGCGCAGGCCGCCGTCCCGCTGTACCTGCACAGCACCGTGGAGGAGGGCATCACGCGCGGCGCCCTGCGGCAGTCGCTGCGCAGGCTCCCCGGCGTCTACGCGGTGGACGTGTACCAGTCGCGCGGAGGTCTCGCGACGACGATCCTGTGGAGCGCCGACGTGCTGGTGCGGGCTCTCGAACCGTGGCTCGCCCCGACCAGGCGCGCGGCGATCTACCGCGGGCTGCTGTCGCTCCTCGGCCGGCGGCGCGCCGTCGGCATCCACCTGCGGCTGCAGGCTCGCGAGACGCCCGGGCTGACGTGGGAGGCCACGCTGCAGCGGATGCCGGACGGGCGCTGGCGCGAGACCATCGACATCGTCGTGGACGACCGGGCGCGGCCCGTGGACGTGTCCCGGCTGTTCCCCGAGGGCGTGAGGACACGGGTGGTCATGCACCGGCCGGACGCCTTCGAGCCGGTGCTCGACGCCGCAGGGGTCTGATCGCGTCGTACGATCGGCGGTACGGTCCGACACCGAGGACGGACCCTGGGGCGAGGAGGCGACATGGGACGCGAGACGTTTTGGGCCGAGGACCCCGACCCGCTGCTGCGCGTCGGCGAGGGTTTCCTGCTCGCCGACGCGGACACCGCGGCGACGCCGGCCTTCGACGGGCGCAAGAAGGACGGCCAGGCGGCGCTCGCCGAGGGCGCCGCGATCCTCGCCGACCTCCAGGAGCGGCTGTTCGCGGCCGGGACGCTCGGCGACCGGCGCAGCATCCTGCTCGTGCTCCAGGCGATGGACACCGCGGGCAAGGGCGGCATCGTGACCCACGTCGTCGGGCAGATGAACCTGGGCGGCGTGCGGTACGCGGGCTTCACCAAGCCGACGGAGGTGGAACTGGCCCACGACTTCCTCTGGCGGATCTGGAGTCACGTGCCGGCGGCGGGCGAGGTCGGCGTCTTCGACCGCTCGCACTACGAGGACGTCCTCATCGGCCGGGTCCGCAAGCTGGCCCCGGAGGAGGAGATCGAGCGCCGCTACGACGCGATCAACGAGTTCGAACTGGAGCTGGCGGAGTCGGGGACGACGATCGTGAAAGTGATGCTGCACCTCGGCAAGGACGAGCAGAAGAAGCGCCTGGCCGACCGGCTGAAGCGCGTCGACAAGCAGTGGAAGTACACGACGGGCGACGTCGACGAACGGCTGCTCTGGGACAGCTACCAGGACGCCTACCAGGTGGTGTTCGACCGCACGTCGACCGCCTATGCGCCCTGGCACGTCGTGCCGGCGGATCGCAAGTGGTACGCGCGGCTCGCGGTCCAGCACCTCCTCATCCACGCCCTGGAGGAGCTGCAGCTGGAGTGGCCGTCGCCGGACTACGACGTGCAGGTCGAGAAGGCGCGGCTGGCGGCGAGCTAGGGCGGCGCGCGCTCAGGCGGCGGGCGCTGTCAGGCCGCGGCCGGGTCAGGCTGCGGCCGAGCTCAGGCTTCGCCCGGGGTCAGCCGAAGGCTTCGACGATCGGGCGGAACTTCATGGTCGTCTCCGCGTACTCCCGGGCGGGGTCGGAGTCGGCCACGATGCCCGCGCCGGCGTAGGCCGTGAGGTCGCCGGTCTCGTCGAGCTGCGCGCAGCGCAGGGCGATCGCCCATTCGCCGTCGCCGTCGCCGCCGACCCAGCCGACCGGGCCGGCGTACCGCCCGCGGTCGAACGGCTCCAGCTCGCGGATCAGCGCGACCGCCTCCGGCGTCGGCGTCCCGGCGACGGCGGCCGTCGGGTGCAGGGCGTCCGCGAGGTCGAGCGAGCTCGACCCGTCGCTGAGCGTGCCGGCGATGTCGGTCGCGAGGTGCCACAGGTTCGGGAGCTTGAGCGTGAAGGGCTCGTCGCTCGCTCCGAGGTCCGCGCTGTGCGGGCGGAGCGCGTCGAGCACGCTGGACACGGCGAAGCGGTGCTCGCCCTGGTCCTTGGCCGAGCTCGCGAGGGCCAGCGCCGAGGCGCGGTCGCTCTCGGCGTCGCGGCCGCGCGACATCGTGCCGGCCAGTACGCGGGCCGTCACGGTCCCGTGGTGCACGCGGACCAGAGTCTCCGGCGAGGACCCCACCAGCCCGTCGACGGCGAACGTCCAGCAGTCGGGATAGCCGAGCGCGAGCTCCACGAGCGCCCTCCGTACGTCGGACTCCAGTGGGAGGTGCGCGGACAGCTCCCGCGCCAGAACCACCTTGGAGAGGTCGTGCTCGCGGATCCGCGCCACCGCCGTCGCGACGGCCGCCTCGTAGCCGTCCTCGTCCAGTCCGGCCGGGAGGAGGCTGAGCCGGTACTCGTCCCCGAAGGCGATCGGCCGAGGCAGCCCCGCGTGCGCCGCGTCGGCGCGTACCCGCGGGTCCGCGGGGGCGGCCGCCGCTGAGTCGTCTGCCGGCGTGATCCGCGTGATCCAGCTCCGCCCGCCGCGGCGCCCGAGAACGATCTGCGGCACGATCAGGACACTGGTGGCCGTGCTCTCGTCGTCGAACGCGAAGGTCCCGAACGCGACCAGGCCGGTGCCCGGCGTCCGCACGGAGTCCGTGACGGTCGCGGCCTGGACGGTCGCCCGCCATGCCGCCGACGCCTGCCGGATGCGCTCCGGGCCCCGGAACTCCAGCCGAAGCGCTTCGCCTATGCCGGCGATCCCCTCGCCTTTCCGGATCCACACCAGGGGCCGCCGGGAGTCGAGGAAGGGAACGAGATGCCGGACGTCGTCGAGGGGGGTGGTCTCGACCGACAGGGCGGTCACGCCCGTAGCCCGGCGGGTGGTCGAGGGTGCTGTCACCGGACCAGCCTACGCCCGGGGCGCTGAGCGCCGGATGCGCGGCGGCTGGGCGTTGACCCGGTGGCGGATGCACAGCGCGGGGCCACGAAATGCACGGCATGTCGGCGCAGCCTAAGCTGGGGGGGTGAGTAAGGCCGACCTCCGCAAGCAGCCCTCCCAGGTCGCCGCCATGTTCGATGAGGTGTCGACCCACTACGACCGGACCAACACCGTCCTCTCGATGGGCAACGCGACGCTCTGGCGGCTGGCGACGACCCGAGCCGTCGGCCCACGCGCCGGCGAGACGATCCTCGACGTGGCGGCGGGGACCGGCACCTCCAGCGCGTCCCTGGCGCGCAACGGGGCGAGTGTGGTCGCCGCCGACTTCTCGGAGGGCATGATCGAGGTCGGCAGGCAGCGGCAGGCCGGCAACCCGTTCATCACGTTCGTGCAGGCGGACGCCACGAAGCTCCCGTTCGACGACGACACGTTCGACGCGGTCACGATCTCGTTCGGCCTGCGCAACATCGTCGACCCGCGCGCCGCGCTCGCCGAGTTCTACCGGGTGACCAAGCCCGGCGGCCGGGTCGTGGTGTGCGAGTTCTCCCAGCCTCCCGTCGCCGCGATCCGTGCGGGCTATGGCGCGTACCTGCGCTACGGGATGCCCGTGCTGGCCCGAGTGGCGAGCTCGAACCCCGCGGCCTACGAGTACCTGATGGAGTCCATCGAGGCGTGGCCGAACCAGCCGGCGCTGGCGTCGTGGCTGCGCGAGGCGGGCTTCGAGCGCGTGGCCTGGCGCAACCTGACCGCGGGGATCGTGGCGCTGCACCGCGGGTGGAAGCCGGTGGAGGCGGAGAAGCCGGCACAGCCGGCGGAAGCGGCGAAGCCGGCCACGAAGAAGTCCGCGGCTAAGAAGCCGGCGGTTAAGAAGCCGGCGGCTCAGAAGCCCGCTGACGTGACGCCTGAAGCTGCGAAGCCCGCCGCTGCGAAGCCCGCCGCTGCGAAGCCTGCTGCTGCCGCGAAGCCTGCTGCTGGGAAGCCTGCTGCCGCGAAGCCTGCTGCCGCGAAGCCCGCTGCCGCGAAGCCCACCCCTGCCAAGCCCGCCGCCCGCAAGGCCGCGCCCGAGTCCGCAGCGCGCGCGGGATCCGACCGCCCCGTCGGCTCCGAAGACTCCACGACCGCCATCCCATCCGAGGGGGAGTAAGTGCCACGTAGCGTTCCGGCGGTGCGGCGACCCGCGTCGCTCAGCAGCCAGCTCGGCCTGACCGAGCGGATCTTCGTCCGGGGAGAGGACCGCCAGGTCGCCAACGCGGTCGACGACGGGCTCGCGCAGGTCGAGGAGGCGCTGCACCGCGAGATGCGGTTCGCCGACAATCTCGCGGACGTCACAACCCGGTACCTCCTGGAGGCCGGCGGCAAGCGCGTCCGTCCCATGCTCACGCTCCTCACCGCGCAGCTCGGCGACGGGAACAACCCGCGCGTCCTGCAGGCCGCGCAGGCGGTCGAGATCACCCACCTCGCCTCGCTCTACCACGACGACGTGATGGACGACTCGCAGATGCGGCGCGGGGTGCCGACGGCCCAGTTCGTCTGGGGCAACTCCGTCGCGGTCCTGACCGGCGACCTCCTGTTCGCCCGGGCCAGCAAGCTCGTCTCGGCACTGGGCGAGCGCGCCATCCAGCTTCAGGCGGACACCTTCGAGCGGCTGTGTCTCGGCCAGCTCCACGAGACCATCGGGCCGCAGGACGGCGAGGACCCGATCGCCCACTACATCCGCGTGCTGGAGGACAAGACCGGCTCCCTCATCGCCGTGGCCGCCCAGATGGGCGTCGCGTTCTCGAACGCCGACCCTGCGTACGAGCAGCCCGTGGTGACCTTCGGCGAGAAGATCGGCGTCGCGTTCCAGCTCATCGACGACGTCATCGACCTGTCCTCGGTCGGCGTCGCGGAGACCGGCAAGACGCCGGGCAACGACCTCCGCGCCGGCGTCGCCACCCTGCCCGTGCTGAAGCTGCGGGAGCGCGCGGCCGCCGACCCCGAGGCGCGCGCCCTGCTGGAGCGGCTCGAGCGCGACGTCATGGGAACGGCCGAGGAGGGTGAGATCACGCCGGAGGCCACTGCGGCGATCGCTGCGCTCCGGGAGCACCCGGTCACCGCGGACACCCTCGCGGAGGCGCACCGCTGGGCCAGGGAGGCTGTGGAGGCGCTCGAACCGCTGCCCGACGGCCCTGTGAAGAAGGCGCTCGTGCGGTTCGCCGACACGATCGTCGAACGTTCGAGCTGAGCACGAAGGAATCAACGCATGACCAAACTGCGACTGGCGATCGTCGGCGCCGGCCCGGCCGGGATCTACGCCGCTGACATCCTGCTCAAGGCGGAGCGCGGCTTCGACGTCTCGATCGACCTGTTCGAGGCACTCCCCGCGCCGTACGGACTGGTGCGCTACGGCGTCGCCCCCGACCACCCGCGCATCAAGGGCATCATCACCGCGCTGCGCGAGGTGCTCGACCGCGGCGACATCCGGATCTTCGGCAACGTGACCTACGGCGTCGACATCACGCTCGACGACCTCAAGAACCACTACAACGCGGTGATCTTCGCGACCGGAGCCGTCCACGACTCGGCGCTCGACATCCCGGGCATCGACCTCCACGGCTCCTACGGTGCGGCCGACTTCGTGAGCTGGTTCGACGGCCACCCCGACGTGCCGCGCACCTGGCCGCTGGAGGCGAAGTCCGTCGCGGTGATCGGCAACGGCAACGTGGCGCTCGACGTCTCCCGCATCCTGGCGAAGCACGCCGACGACCTGCTGCCGACGGAGATCCCGGACAACGTCTACGAGATCCTGAAGAACTCGCCGGTCACCGACGTGCACGTCTTCGGGCGGCGCGGCCCGGCACAGGTGAAGTTCACGCCCCTGGAGCTGCGCGAGCTCGGTGAGCTGCGCGACGTCGACATGATCCTCTACGACGAGGACTTCGAGTACGACGAGCACTCCAAGGACGCCATCGCGAGCAACAAGCAGGTCATGGTGATCGACCGCGTGCTGCAGCAGTGGCGGCAGCGCGAGGTGGGCGCGGCCTCCCGGCGGCTGCACCTGCACTTCTACGCCAAGCCGCTGGAAGTGCTCGGCGACGAGGGCGGCAACGTGCGTGCGATCCGTTACGAGCGCACCGAGTCGGACGGCGCAGGCGGCGTGCGCGGCACCGGCGAGATCCGGGAGCTGGAGATCCAGGCGCTCTACCGCGCGGTCGGATACTTCGGGTCGCCGCTGCCGGGGATCCCGTTCGACAAGAAGCACGGCGTCATCCCGAACCACGAGGGCCAGGTGCTGCGCAACCGCGACAACGAGCGGATGTACGGCGTGTATGCGACGGGGTGGATCAAGCGGGGCCCGGTGGGCCTCATCGGTCACACCAAGTCGGATGCGATGGAGACGATCAAGCATGTGATCAACGATCAGGGCAACTGGTGGTCTCCCGCCGACCCCTCCGAGGAATCTGTGGAGAACCTGCTGCGCGAACGCGGTGTGGAGTACACGAATCTCGACGGCTGGCACAACCTCGACGCGCACGAGCAGGCGCTCGGCGCCGAGCGCGGCCGCGCCCGCATCAAGGTGGTCCCGCGCGAGGACATGCTGCGCGCGTCGAACGGGGCCGCGGTGGAGGCTGCGGCGGAGTAGGACGCCTCTCGCATTCGGCCCCTCCCGTCTGGCACGCTGGTGTCATGGTCGGCCCAGCGGAGTGGCGCCCCGACGTCCTGGGCGCCGGGTTCCAACAGGTGACGCTCCCGCTCGGCCACGACGCCGAGGGCGAGGTCGTTGCCACGCTGGTGCGCTACGAGCCGTGGCCGCACCTGGCCGACCTCCGGCCGGGCCGTCCCGCTGAGGAGACCGACGTCCTCTACGTGCACGGCTGGTCGGATTACTTCTTCCAGACCGGGCTCGCGCGGTTCTGGCACGAGCAGGGCGCGCGGTTCTTCGCGCTGGACCTCCGCAAGTACGGCCGCAGCCTCCGGCCCGGTCAGACTCCCGGGTTCGTGGACTCGCTGGACACCTACGACGACGACATCGAGGCGGCGCTGCGGGCGATGGGCCACGCGGAAGGCGAGCGCTCGCACCGCCGGCTGATCCTGCTCGGCCACTCGACGGGAGGCCTCACCCTCAGCCTGTGGGCCGACCGGCATCCCGGCCGGGCGTCGGCGCTCATCCTCAACAGCCCGTGGCTGGAGTTCCAGGCGCACTCGGCGGGCCGGGCGATGCTCGCGCCGCTGGTCGACCTGCAGTCCCGGATCGAGCCGAGGGCCGCCATGCCGAACGTCGACCTCGGCTTCTACACCCGGTCGGTCTCGCGGACGCTGGACGGCGAATGGGACTACGACCTCACCTGGCGTCCGGTGCGCGGGTTCACCGTGTATCCCGCCTGGCTCACGGCCATCCTCGCCGGGCACACCCGTGTCGCGGCGGGGCTCGCGATCGACGCCCCGGTGCTCACGCTGCTGTCGGCGCGCTCCACGCTGCTGCCGTACTGGACGACCGACATGCTGAGCTCTGATGTGGTGCTGTTGGTGCAGGACATCGCCGTGCGCTCGCTGCGGCTCGCGCCGACCGTGACGGTCGCACGCGTCGAGGGGGCGCTGCACGACGTGTTCCTGTCGCGGGAGCCGGCGCGCGCGGCGGCCTACGGGCAGGTCGTCCGCTGGCTGAGGGGAGCCCTCAGCGGAAGTTCACGAACTGCAGGGCCACATCCAGGTCGGCGCCCTTCAAGAGGGCCATTGTCGCCTGGAGGTCGTCCCGGCTTTTCGAGCTGACGCGGAGCTCGTCGCCCTGGATCTGCGACTTGACGCTCTTGGGTGCCTCGTCGCGGATGAGCTTGTTGATCTTCTTGGCGGCGTCCTGCTCGATGCCGTTCTTGAGCCCGACCTCGATGCGGAACTCCTTGCCCGACGGGTACGGCTTGCCGGTGTCGAGCGACTTGAGGGTGATGCCGCGCTTGATGAACTTGGACTCGACGACCTCGAGCACGGCCTTCACGCGCTCCTCGGTGTTGGCCTTGAGCAGCACCTTCTCGCCGCTCCACTCGACCGAGGCGCCGACGTTCTTGAAGTCGTAGCGCTGCTCGACCTCCTTGCGGGCCTGGTTGACGGCGTTGTCCGCCTCCATCTTGTCGACCTTGCTGACGACGTCGAACGAGGAGTCTGCCACTGTTCCATTCCCTTCTGTTGGCCAAGCTCCAGCTTACGCGGCCGTGGCGGCGCACTCCGGGGACGACCATCCTCTACGCCGCGACGTACTCCTGTCGCACGACTCCTTTCGTGGCGTGTTCGATGTAGCCGAAGTCCAGGTCGGAGTTCAGCACCACGGCGTCGTTGGCGACGGCGTAAGCGGCGATGAGGCAGTCGAAAGCTGCCGCGGCGCGAACCAGTCCCGCGTTCCAGAGTGCCCACTGGATGTCGAGGGCGTCGCGCTCGCCCGGGTGGTTCCACGCTCCGAGGAGCGAATCCATGTCCTCCCTCAGTTCCGCATGTTCCTGAGGCGAACGCGCGGAGTGGCAGTACTCCAGCACCTGGGGCGGACAGGTGATGATGAGGTGCTGCGGCGAGATCTCCCTCAGCCGCTGGGCGATGGCCGCGCTCGATCCCGCTTTCTGCCAGATGCTGTTATCGACCAGATAGGTCGTCACGACGTGGCGCGTCCCGGTTCCGGTGCGATCGTCGGGGCGTCGATCTGGCTCGGATCGAAGCGCCGGCCGATGACGCGCTCGACAGCGGACGGCTGGCTCCGGACGGCGATCAGGGTACGGAGCGCGAGGTCTACCACCTCACGATTGGTCGCAGCGCCGGTCAGCTCCTTGGCCTGCCTCAGCTCTTCCTGGTCGATGTCGATCGACGTGATTGCCATGTCGCCCCCTGCGGTCCTGTTTCTATATACCGCAATATATAACGGCGAGGGCGGCCACGACTGTGCCGCTCAGGCCGTCTGCTGGAGCTCCGCGTAGTAGGTGACGTGGCAACCGTCCCCATTGCACTCGACGCAGACAACGATCTCCTCGCTGTGCTGCCGGGGGTCGGCACCCGTCCCGTCGCACCGTTCGCAAATCTCGAGGGTTCTCATGCCCACGATTGTGCGCGCGGCCACCGACATCGGCCGCAGGAGGCGGGGTGTGTCGCGAAGTAGTGGCGACTCATGCGAATTCTGCTGTGGGCGGAATCCCAAAATCGGATCGGCGCGGACACCGGCGCCCGGCTTAGGCTTCAGGCATGTTGATGCGGCACGCGATCGGCTCCGTGCTCCGCCGGCTGCGGACGGAGCGGGGTGCGACCCTGCGCGAGCTGTCGGAGACCTCGCGCATCAGCATCCCGTACCTGTCGGAAATCGAACGCGGCCGCAAGGAGGCGTCGTCCGAGATCCTCGCCGCGCTCTGCCGGGTGCTCGACGTGACCGAGCGGGAACTGCTGGCGCAGGTGGTCGCGGAATTCGCCGAGGCCGAGGTCCTGACGCTGGTGCGCGACGGCGGCGACGCCCGCCGGGCCGACGCCCCGACGGTGCTCCTCGCGGCCTGACCGCCCCCGATTTCGTTCGGCGGCGCGCGCCGAGTATCCTTACATGGCGCCTTCGGGCGCGAATGGCGAGTTACCCAAGCGGCCAAAGGGATCTGACTGTAAATCAGCCGGCGTAGCCTTCGGGGGTTCGAATCCCTCACTCGCCACCATCCGAAAGGGATCCGGTTCGTCCGGATCCCTTTCCGCGTTTCCGGGCTCCCGCGTCTCTGCGACCGGTTCCGGCATCTGTGCCAGGCTTGTCCCCATGCCCACCCCCACCGAGCTGCTCGAGATCGCCACCACCGTCGCGCGTCGTGCGGCCGCCCTCGCGTTGCAGCGGCGGAGGGATGGGGTGGAGGTCGCGGCTTCCAAGTCGACCATCACCGACATCGTCACGCGGGCGGACCGGGAGTCCGAGGACCTCATCCGCAGCGCGCTGGCGGCGTCGCGGCCGCGGGACGGGTTCCTCGGGGAGGAGTCGGGCGGGGAGCGGGGGAGCAGCGGGCTCACCTGGGTCGTCGACCCGATCGACGGCACGGTCAACTACTTCTACGACATCCCGGCCTGGGCGGTCAGCGTCGCCGTCGTGGAGGGCGACCCCGATCCGGCCACGTGGCGGACCCTGGCGGGGGCCGTGGTGAATCCGTCGACCGGGGAGGTGTTCACGGCGGCCGCGGGAGGCGGCGCGCGGCTGAACGGCGAGCCCATCCGGGTCAATGACGGGGTAGAGTTGCCGCTCGCGCTGGTCGGGACCGGTTTCGGGTACGACCCGGAGATCCGGCGCAAGCAGTCGGCGTTCGTGCACGAACTGATCCCGCAGGTGCGTGACATCCGGCGGATCGGCGCGGCCTCCCTCGACCTGTGCTCGGTCGCGTGCGGGCGGCTCGACGCGTACTACGAGCGCGGCCTGAACCCGTGGGATCACGCCGCCGGGGCGCTCATCGCGCAGGAGGCTGGGGCGAGGGTCGGCGGCCTCGACGGGGCGCCGGCGGGCAAGACGCTGATCCTGGCGGCGGGGCCGGACCTGTATGCGCAGCTCGACCCGCTGGTGCAGGGGTACTACCGGAACTGGGAGTGACCGGGGCGGCCTCCCGAATGGTGGGGCAGTTACCGTTTCGTTATATTAGGTCGGGTGCGCCATGGAACCAGACCTCGGACGGGTATCGGCGCGTCGTCGGCGCAGAGCCTCACCCGTCGCGAGCTCCGGCAGCGTGAGCAGGCGGCCCAGCGCGCGCGCGAGCCGCGGTTCGGCCGTGGGGTGAGCGTTCTCGCGATGCTCTCGGTGCTCGGGATCGCGGTCGCCACCACCGTCCCGGCGATGGCGCTCCTGACCGATGACCAGGTCCGCGCCCGCACCGCGTCGGCGCCGTTCTCCAGCGCGCCGGCGTCGGAGGGGGAGGTCCAGGCGCTCGACAGCATCGCGCCCGAGCGGGAGGTGATCGTCCGCGACGGCAGTGCTGCGACCTCCGGAGAGCAGCTCGCGGCGATCCGTTCGATGCGGATCGCGGACACGTTCCGCAACAACCCGGCCGGCGCCATCCAGTGGCCCTTCCCTGTGGGTGTGCCGATCACCTCCGGTTTCGGGCCACGCGAAGCGCCGGCTCCGGGGGCCTCCACCGACCACCTCGGCGTGGACTTCGCGCCGGGCGCCGGCGTCCCGATCCAGATCATCGCGGACGGCGTGGTGCGGGAGGTCGTCAGCGTCGACCGCGGAGGCTGTGGCGTGAACGTGACGATCGACCATCAGATCGGCGGACGGCTGATCAGCAGCAAGTACTGCCACCTGCAGACCGGGTCGGTGAGGGTCGCCGAGGGGCAGCGGGTGCGCGTCGCCGACATCGTGGGCACGGTCGGCAACACCGGCATCTCGACCGGGCCGCACCTCCACTTCGAGATCCGGCTGGACGGCACGCGGCCGGTCGACCCGGTGGCCTGGCTGAAGGCCAACGCGAGCTGACGTCCGCAGCCGGTGGGCAACGGAGGAGATCCGGGGCGACACGCCGGCCGGGGACGGCGAACGGAGGAGATCCGGCCCGGGTCGGGGCGGATCTCCTCCGGTGGCTACACTCGGCGGGTCAGATCAGCCAGGCGGTGGTGTCCTGGGGGAGCATGCCGTTCTCGAGCGGGCCGCTCGCGAGGATGACGGTGCCCTCGGGCAGCGGCAGCGGGGACTTGGCAAAGTTCACCGCGACGGTGACCTTCCCGGAGCGGAACAGCAGCGCGTTCTCGCCGGCGTTCGACCACTCCAGCTCGCCGAACGCGAGGTCGTGCTCGCGGCGGGCCGTCAGCGCCTCCTGGTACATGGTCAGCGTCGAGCCGGGCACGCCCTCCTGCGCGGAGCGGACGTAGTCCGCCCAGATCGCCGGCTGGGGCAGCCAGCTCTTCGGGCCAGGGCCGAAGCCGTACGACGGGTCGGCGCCCTCCCACGGGATCGGCACGCGGCAGCCGTCGCGGCCGTAGCGCTCGCCGTTCGTCCGGAACCAGGTGGGGTCCTGACGCGCCTCGTCGGGGAGGTCGATGGCCTCCGGGAGGCCGAGCTCCTCACCCTGGTACAGGTAGGCCGAGCCGGGGAGCGCGAGCATGAGGGCCGTCGCGGCCCTGGCGCGGCGCAGGCCGAACGCCGGGTCCGGGATGCCGTGCGACTTCGGGCCGATGCCGTGACCCTGCGGGTTGTCGCCGGTCAGCGCCAGCCGGGTGGCGTGGCGGACGACGTCGTGGTTGGAGAGCACCCAGGTGCTCGGGGCGCCCACGCTGCCGAACACGGCGATCGAGCGGTCGATCACCGAGCGGAGTGCGACCGCGTCCCACGGCGTCTCCAGGTAGCCGAAGTTGAAGGTCTGCTGCATCTCGTCCGGGCGGACCCAGTTCGCCAGCTTCTCCAGCGGCTCCACCCACGCCTCGCCGCAGAGGACGCGGTCGCCCTCGTACTCCTCCAGCACCTTGTGCCAGTCGCGGTAGATGTCGTGGACGCCGTCCTGCCCGAAGTACGGCGGCGTGACGGGCTCGCCCTCGGCGTGCGCGCTGATCTCCGGCTCCAGCACGATGCCGCCGGTGGTGGTGGCGATCGCGCCGCCGCCCATGCTGCCGGCGTTGGCGGGAGGGGTGTAGTCGGGGAGGCCGGCCTCCTTGATCATGCCGTGCGCGACGTCCACTCGGAACCCGTCGACGCCGCGGTCGAGCCAGAACCGCAGGACGTCGCGGAACTGCTCCCGGACCCACGGGTTCTCCCAGTCGAAGTCGGGCTGCGACTTGTCGAACAGGTGCAGGTACCACTGGCCGGGCGTGCCGTCCGGCTCGGTGACGCGGGTCCAGGCGGAGCCGCCGAAGATGGACTCCCAGTTGTTGGGGGCCTCGTCGCCGTTCGCGCCCTTGCCGTCGCGGAACAGGTAGCGCGCCCGCTCGGGGCTGCCCGGGCCGGCGGCCAGCGCCTCCTGGAACCAGACGTGGTCGCTGGACGAGTGGTTCGGGACGATGTCGATGATGACGCGCAGCCCGAGGTCGTGGGCGGCCTCCAGCATCGCGTCGAAGTCGGCGAGGGTTCCGAAGCTCGGGTCGACGTCCCGGTAGTCGGCCACGTCGTAGCCCGCGTCGTTCTGGGGCGACGTGAAGAACGGCGACAGCCACACGGCGTCGACGCCCAGATCGCGGAGCGCGGGGAGGCGGCGGGTGATGCCGGGGAGGTCGCCCATCCCGTCGCCGTCGGCGTCCGCGAACGAGCGCGGATACACCTGGTAGATGACAGCGGAACGCCACCACTCGCGGCCGGGAATGCTGGGCGAGAGCGTGCGGGAGGATTCGGAAGTAATGGGGATCACCTGTCTTGGGAGGGAGGCGGGGGAGGTCGTGGGGTGCGGGCGCGTCACGACGCGGGCGGCGCGGCCGTGCTCTCGCGGACGATGAGCTGGTACGGCACCGGGATCGTCATTTCGGCGGCGTCGGAGGCCATGCTAGCGGTTTCGGGCTGTGCGGCGGCCGACGGGTCGAGCGAGCGCATCAACAGCTCCACCCCGAGCTCGCCCTGCTCGGTGGGGAACTGCGCCACGGTGCTGAGGCCGAAGAACGCCGACAGCTCGAAGTCGTCGATGCCCACGATCGACACGTCGTGCGGAACCCGGATGCCGAGATCCCGCGCGGCCAGGATGGCGCCGATCGCCATCTCGTCGGAGGCCGCGAAGATGCCGGTGGGCCGATCGGCGGGCGATCCCAGCAACTGCTTGGCCGCGTGGTACCCGCCGGCGATGGTGAAGTCGGCGGTGCGGTACGCGCCCGCGTCGATCGGGATGCCCGCCTGGGCCAGAGCGCGCTCGTAGCCGTGCCGGCGACTGGTCGGGATGTGGAAGTCCAGGTCGAACTCGCGACCGCCCCCGATGTGGCCGATGCGGCGGTGGCCCAGCCCGATCAGGTGGGCGGTGGCGAGCTCCGACACGGCCACGTCGTCGATCGTCAGAGAGCGCACGCCCTTCAGCGGGCCGCCCACGCTGACGAGCGGCTTGCCGAGGTGCAGGAGGCGGCCGATCTCCTCGTCGGTCAGCTCCAGCGAGATCGCAATCACGGCGTCGACCCGCTGGCGCAGGAGATGCTCCTGGAAGACGATGCGGCGTTCCTCGCCGCCTCCGCTCAGGTTGTAGAGCGTCAGGTCGTAGCCGCGACGGAGCAGGGCGCGCTCGGCGCCCTCGATGACGGAGGCGAAGTACCACCGGTTGAGATGCGGGACGACGGCGCCGATGTTCTTCGTGCGGCCGGACGCGAGGCTCGACGCGTAGGACGACACGACATAGCCGAGGGTGGCAGCCGCCTCGGTCACGCGCGAGCGGGTGGCGGCTGAGACGTTGGGTGCGCCGTTCAGCGCGCGCGAGACCGTCGCCGTCGACACGCCCGCGAGGCGCGCGACGTCTTCGATCCCAGCCATCTCCGCCCTTCCTCGTCCGGTCTGATCCTAGTGGCGGGGAACGGCGGTATTCGGCCGTTCCTGCAAACGCTTCCAGAATTGCATGCAAGTAGGTGCCTGGTTAGGGTCAGGTAGAGCAGTGATCCGCGGAAAATCAAAGATTGCGCTCTGCGTTTTCGTTTGCTATCAATGAAAACGTTTGCAAATCACAGACCGAAAGGCAACACCAATGACGGTGAAACCACGCATCCTCCTGACCGCAGCGGCTACGCTCACTGCCGTCCTGGCACTCGCCGGGTGCTCGGCGGGCACCTCGAGCTCGAGCGCGGCCGACTCCTCCAACAAGACCCCGCTGACCGTCTGGGTCGACGCGGACCGCGCGACGGTGCTCAAGGACGCAGCCGCGACGTTCACCAAGCAGACCGGGGTCAAGGTGACCCTGGTGCAGAAGGACTTCGGCAAGATCCAGGACCAGTTCGTCGCGCAGGTGCCCACCGGCAAGGGACCCGACATCACGATCGGCGCCAACGACTGGACCGGCAACTTCGTCGCCAACGGCGTCGTGCAGCCGATCGAGCTCGGAGACAAGGCCGCAGGCTTCCAGAAGGTCGCGATCAACGCCATGAGCTACGAGGGCAAGACCTACGGGCTGCCGTACTCGATCGAGAACATCGCCATCCTGCGCAACACGGCGCTCGCATCCGAGCCGGCGACCTCCTACGCGGACATGGTCTCCAAGGGCTTCCTGGTGCAGGTCGGCCCGCAGTCGGACCCCTACCACCTGTACCCGTTCCAGGCCTCGTTCGGCGCCCCGGTCTTCGGGACGAACGCCTCCGGCGGTTATGACCCGACGAAGCTCGAGCTCGGTGGCGCGCAGGGCGACGCCTTCGCCGCCTGGCTCGCCCAGGAGGGCAAGGCCGGCGTGCTGCGGACGTCGGTGACCGGCGACATCGCCAAGCAGCAGTTCCTCGCGGGCAAGGCCCCGTTCTTCCTCACCGGGCCGTGGAACGTCGCGGACGCCGAGAAGGCCGGCATCAAGCTCGCCGTCGACCCGATCCCGTCGGCCGGCGGCAAGGCGGCGACGCCGTTCGTGGGCGTCCAGGGCTTCTTCATCAGCTCCAAGACGAAGAACAAGCTGGCCGCGAACGACTTCCTCACCAACTACATCGGCACCGAGAAGGTCCAGACCGAGCTCTACAAGGTGGGCGCCCGCCCGCCGGCGCTGACCGCGGCCTTCACGAAGGCCTCCAGCGACCCGATCATCGAGGGCTTCGGCAAGGTCGGCGCGACCGGTCAGCCGATGCCGAACGTCCCGGCGATGGGCAAGGTGTGGCAGTTCTGGGGCGTGACCCAGGCGTCGATCATCGACGGCAAGGGCGACCCGGCCCAGCTCTGGCAGAAGATGACCAGCGACATCCAGGCGGCCATCCAGAAGTGACGGCGCCGCTCCGGCCGGCGCGGGCAGCGTCGGCCGGAGCACCGTCGCGGCCGGCGCGGGCAGCGTCGGCCGGAGCACTGCCGCGACCGAGGAGGGTCGACATGACGACGCAGACAGAGGTCGAGGACGACCTCGACGCCACCCCGGGTGGGGGACTTCCGCCCATCCGCGCCAAGCGCTCGGCCCGCGCCGCGCGGCTGGCCGAGCGGGCGTCCATCGGCGCCCCCGCACTCATCGCCAAGATCGCGTTGCTCGGGATCGTCGACGCGACCAGCCTCTACGCCCTCCTGGTGCTGGCGGGCAAGAGCGAGTGGACCGTCTTCGCGATCGTCGCGGCGGTGACGGTGATCGTCAACGCGGTGTACTTGGGCCGCAAGGCGCTGCCGGCGAAGTACCTGGTGCCGGGTGCGCTGTTCCTGGTGGTGTTCCAGCTCTTCGTGGTCGGGTACTCCGGCTACATCGCCTTCACCAACTACGGGACGGGACACAACAGCACCAAGGAGGACGCCGTCACGGCGCTGCTCCAGTCGGCGCAGACCCGGGTGCCGGGCTCGGCGACCTACGACATCAACGTCGTGCAGGGGCCGGACGGACTGGGCTTCCTCGTGACCGGCTCCGACGGTCGCGTGTCGATCGGCGACGCGAAGCATCCGCTGCGCCGGATCGACGGCGGCCTGCCCGGCGGGTACCGGAAGCTCGACTTCTCCGCGGTGATCGCGCAGCAGAACGCGATCGGCGACCTCGCGGTCCCCGTCAGCGCCGACCCCAAGGACGGCGCGCTGCGCACGTCGGACGGCAGCACGGCCTACCTGTACCGCTCGACCCTGGTCTACGACACGACGGCCGGCACGATGACCGACACCAAGACCGGCGTCGTCTACCGCGACACCGGGCACGGGGCCTTCACCGCCCCGAACGGCAAGCAGCTGATGCCGGGCTGGCAGGTGCCGGTCGGCTTCCAGAACTTCGTTAAGGCCTTCGGGACGGACTCCATCCGCGGTCCCCTCCTGCAGGTGACGCTGTGGACGTTCGCCTTCGCGCTGCTGTCGGTGATCACGACCTTCGCGCTGGGCCTGTTCCTCGCGGTCGTGTTCAACGACTGGCGGATGCGCGGGCGCCAGTTCTACCGGATCGCGATGATCCTGCCGTACGCCTTCCCGGCCTTCCTCTCCGCGCTGGTGTGGGCCGGGATGCTGAACCCGGACTTCGGGTTCGTCAACCAGGTGCTCTTCGGCGGCGCCAAGATCCCGTGGCTGACGAACGAGTGGTTGGCCAGGGGCAGCATCCTCTTCGTGAACCTGTGGATGGGCTTCCCGTACATGTTCCTGGTCTGCACGGGTGCGCTGCAGGCGATCCCGAGCGAGCTCGAGGAGGCCGCGAAGGTGGACGGCGCGACGGCCTGGCAGGCTTTCCGCCGGGTGAAGTTCCCGCTGCTGCTGGTCTCGCTCGCGCCGCTGCTGATCAGCTCGTTCGCGTTCAACTTCAACAACTTCAACCTGATCTACATGCTGACCAACGGCGGCCCGCAGCTGCCCGACGCGGGGATCAACGTCGGCTCCACCGACATCCTGATCTCGATGGTCTACAAGGTGGCGTTCGTCGGCGCCAACCGCGACTACGGGCTGGCGAGCGCGTTCTCGATCATCATCTTCGTCGTGGTCGCCGCCATCGCTGCGATCAGCTTCCGTCAGACCAAGGCCCTCGAGGAGCTGACATGACCGGCATCGCCACCTCCACCACTCCATCCGCGTCGGCGCCCGGTGCCGTCCGCACGCCTGCCGCAGGCGGTCGACGACCGCGCAGCGCCGGCCGGTGGTTCCGCCAGACCGGCTGGCGGCACCTGATCGGCGTCGTGATGGTGGTCTTCAGCGTCTTCCCGCTGCTCTACGTTCTCTCGGCGTCGCTGCGGCCGGGAGGGACGCTCATGACGGCGAACGGCCTGTTCAGCACGATCGACCCGTCGAACTACGTCCAGCTGTTCCAGCTGCCGCAGCAGCCGTACGCGGCCTGGTTCGCCAACACGCTGGTGATCGGGCTCTCGACGGCGGTCGGCTCCGTCTTCCTGGGTGCGCTCGCCGCGTACTCGTTCTCGCGGATGCGGTTCCGCGGCCGCCGGATCGGGCTGCTCTCCCTGTTGCTGGTGCAGATGTTCCCGCAGCTGCTCGCGATGGTCGCGATCTTCCTGCTCCTCAGCGGGATCGGCGACATCTTCCCCGCGCTCGGGCTGGACAGTCAGCTCGGGCTGATCATGGTCTACCTCGGCGGCGCACTCGGAGTGAACACCTATCTCATGTACGGGTTCTTCAACACGGTGCCGGTGTCGATCGACGAGGCCGCGAAACTCGACGGCGCCGGCCACGCGCGCATCTTCTTCACGATCGTGCTGCGGCTGGTGGCCCCGATCCTCGCCGTCGTCGCGCTGCTCTCCTTCATCGGCACGACGAACGAGTTCGTCATCGCGAGCACCGTGCTCATCTCGCCCGAGAAGCAGACCCTCGCCGTCGGCCTCTACCAGTTCGTCTCCCAGCAGTTCTCGGCGAACTACGGCATCTTCGCCGCCGGCGCGGTGCTCGCCGCGCTGCCGGTGATGGCGCTGTTCCTCTTCCTGCAGAAGTACATCGTCGGCGGCCTCACCGCGGGGAGCGTCAAGTGAACGCCGGCTCGCTGCTGCCGCACCACGACGGGTCGCCGCTGCACGTGTCGGACGAGGCGCCCGAGCTGGGCGCGACGGTGCGGGTGCGGCTGCGCGTCCCGCACGAGTGGGGCGGCGTCGCCGCCGTGCGCACGCGCTCGAACCCCGACCACGAACCGCGGTTCACCGAGGCCCGGCTGCTCGGCGCGGCCGACGGCTGGGACTGGTGGGAGGCTCCGGTCCTGGTCGAGAACCCGGAGCACGGCTACCGCTTCCTCATCACCCGCAGCGACGGCAGCTCGGTGTGGGTGAACGCCACGGGCGTGCACGAGCTGGAGACGCTCGATTCGGAGGACTTCCTGCTCGTCGCGCATCCCGCGCCGCCGACCTGGCTGCGGGAGACCGTGCTCTACCAGGTGTTCCCCGACCGATTCGCGCGGTCGGCGGGAGCCGACGAGCGCGCTCTGCCGGACTGGGCGATGCCCGCGGCGTGGGGCGACCCGGTCGACGAACTGCCGCCCGGACGCTCCCAGCAGTTCTACGGCGGCGACCTCGACGGGATCGTGGACCGGCTCGACCACCTGCAGGAGCTCGGGGCGACCACCGTCTACCTCACGCCGTTCTTCCCCGGGCGCTCCAACCACCGTTACGACGCCAGCAGCTTCTCCGAGGTCGACCCGCTGCTCGGCGGTGACGCCGCGCTCATCCGCCTGGTGGAGGCGGCGCACGCGCGCGGGTTGAAGGTGATCGGCGATCTGACGGCCAATCACTGCGGCGACGGCCACGAGTGGTTCCGGTCGGCGTACGGCGACCCGGACGCGGCCGAGAGCGACTTCTTCTACTGGCTCGACGAGGCCCACACCGAGTACGTCTCGTGGCTCGGCGTGCCCAGCCTGCCCAAGTTCAACTGGAACTCCGCCGAGCTGCGCCGCCGGTTCATCGAGGGGCCGGACTCCGTCGTCGGCCGCTGGTTGCGACCGCCGTACTCGCTCGACGGCTGGCGCATCGACGTGGCGAACATGACCGGCCGCTATCGCGACGACGACCTGAACGCCGAGGTGCGGCGGACCATCCGGCGCACCATGATCGAGGTGAACCCGGACACCATCCTGCTGGCGGAGTCCACCAACGACGCCACGGGAGACTTCCGGGGCGACGCCTGGCACGGGGCGATGACCTACGCCAACTTCACGCGGCCGGTGTGGGCGTGGCTCTCCGAGCCGCTGACGCCCTCGACCTTCTTCGGGCTGCCGCTCGGCCGCATCCCGGACCAGACCGGGCGCGACGTCGTCACCGCGCACACGAAGTTCACGGCGGGCTTCCCGTGGCGGACCCGGCTCGGGACGATGAACGCGCTCGACACCCACGACACGGCGCGCTTCGCGACGGCGGCCCGTCGCGGCGCCGTTCCGGTGGCGCTCGGACTCTCGGCGACGCTCCCCGGCATCCCGACGGTGTTCGCCGGCGACGAGTTCGGTCTCACCGGTGTTGACGGGGAGGCGTCGCGAACGCCCCTGCCGTGGGGAGACCCGGGGGCGGAGCCCGTGATGTCCCTGTACCGCGACACCCTGGGACTGCGGCGGTCGCATCCCGCGCTGTCGGACGGCGGGATGCGCTGGCTGCACGCCGCCGACGACGTGCTCGTGTATGTGCGGGAGAGCGTGGAGCAGACCGTCCTCGTGCTCGCGACCAGGGCGGAGGCGGCGGTCACGCTGCCGGCGTCCGCGCTCCCGGGCGCAGCGGGCGCGCTGCCCGGCGTGCGGCCGGCGCTCGGAGACGCCTCGGCTGTCATCGGCGCCGACGGTGCGATCGTGCTGACCGCGGCCGGCCCGACGTTCACGGCGTGGGCACTCCCGGCCGTCCGCGTCGCGGGAGACTGATCAGCGCCAGTGGTCCGGCCGGGCGAGGCCGGCCGGGAGGCGGGTGGTCGCGTCGCCGGTGGCGGCGTTCACCTGCGGCTGCGTGAGATAGAGGGCCCCGGCCGCATCCGCTCCGGCCAGCCGGGCGTCGCGCAGGTCGGCGCCGAGCAGCTCCGCCCGGGAGAGGTCCGCGTCGCGGAGGTCGGCCGCGATCAGGATCGCGCCGCGCAGCTCGGCGCCCCGCAGGTCGGCGCCGCGCAGGTCCGCGCCGAGCAGGTCGGCGCCCGGGCCGAGCCGGCGGCGTCCGGCCCGCGTCACAGCGGTCCGGTCGCCGTCCGTGCCGGCTTCCCGCGTGAGCCGGGCGGCCTCGCGCAGGAGCCTGGCGGCGGGCGCGCGCAGGCTCTCCACATCCAGCGCGAGGATGTCGGCGGGTGCCGCGTCCGCGGCTGCCGTGACCTCGCCCCAGGAGGCGCGCAGGCTTTCGTGGAGGGGCGTCGCGGCCGGCATCCCGAGCGCTTGGCGGAGGTACCAGAGCAGTTCGTGCAGCTGGCGGACGATCGGGAAGACGGCGAACATCTCGGCCCTCACGCCCGCGTCGTCGCGCCACGACCTCCCTCCGAAGGTGTGCCGGGTGACGAGCTGGCCGGCCCCGAAGCAGTCGAACACGGTGCAGCCCTTGAAGCCGCGCTCGCGGAGCTGCGGGTGGATGCGGCAGCGGAAGCCGTCCTCCAGGTTCACGCATTCCTCGCCCGCGGGCTTGTCGAACGCGAAGTCCGCGGAGCGCGCGAAGGCGAGTGCGACACAGCAGAGCCCCGAGCAGGAGGCGCAGTCCGCGGTGAGCTCGCGCTCGGTCTCGGCGCCGGGGGAGAGGGCCATTCCTCCACAGTAGGGCTGCGCCGGCGGCCTCTCCACATCTTCGACACATTCGGAATAGCCCGGTGCGGACGGCGTTAGCGTGAAAGGACAGCCACGAAAGGAACACGGAATGACTTCACCGCGCCGCGCCATCGGAACCTCCGACCTCCAGGTCTTCCCTCTCTCACTCGGCGGAAACGTCTTCGGCTGGACGGCCGACCGCGACACCTCGTTCGCGGTCCTCGACGCCTATACGGCGGCGGGCGGCAACTCCGTGGACACCGCCGATGGCTACTCGGCCTGGGTGCCCGGCAACACCGGCGGCGACTCGGAGCGCATCCTCGGCGAGTGGTTCGCCGCCCGCGGCCGCCGTGACGACGTCGTGCTCGCGACCAAGGTCAGCCAGCACCCCGACTTCAAGGGCCTGGCCGCCGACAACATCCGCCGTGCGGCCGACGCCTCCCTCGAGCGCCTGCAGAGCGACTACATCGACCTCTACTACGCGCACTTCGACGACCCGTCGGTCCCGCTGGAGGAAACCGTCGCCGCGCTCTCCGGCCTGGTCGACGCGGGCAAGGTCCGCTACATCGGCATCTCCAACTACTCGCCGGAGCGCATCGAGGAGTGGTTCGCCATCACCGAGCGCGAGGGGCTGCACCGGGCCGTCGCCCTCCAGCCGCACTACAACCTGGTCGAGCGCGCCTACGAGGAGAAGTACCGCCCGATCGCGGAGCGCGAGGGTCTCGGCGTGATGCCGTACTTCGCGCTCGCCGCAGGCTTCCTGACCGGCAAGTACCGCGACGGCGTGACCGTCGACAGCGCCCGCGCGGGCGGGGCCGCCAAATACCTGGACGAGACCGGCCGCAGCGTCCTCGCGGCCCTCGACGAGGTCGCGGCGGCGCACGGCGTCTCGGTCGCGACCATCGCGCTCGCCTGGCTCGCCGCGCAGCCGACCATCACCGCGCCGATCGCGAGCGCCCGGACGCTGGAGCAGCTGCCGGACCTCCTGGCCTCGGTGGACGTCGCGCTGACGGCCGACGAGCTCGACGCGCTCGACGGTGCCTCGGAGGCCGCGAAAGCCGCCTGAGCTGGGCCGATCCGTGGGTCCGGGTGGTACGAAGCACCCTCGCGGTGATGGTATCCTCGTACGGTTGCCGAAAACGGCCCGGACCCTTTCCGGATGCCCGGCTTCGCCCCCTTAGCTCATTGGTAGAGCACTTCCTTGGTAAGGAAGAGGTAGTGGGTCCGATTCCCACAGGGGGCTCCGTCTCCCGGTCGCGACGACGGGAGGCCACGGCGGGGTAGCTCAGGTGGTTAGAGCACACGGCTCATAATCGTGGTGTCGCGGGTTCGAGTCCCGCCCTCGCTACATAGCTTGAAAACACTGGGAACGGCGGCTGATGATCAGCCGCCGTTTTCTCGTTAGTGGGGCGATTTGCCCACATTTTGCCCACACTTGAAATCGGTGTTTCGTGATTCCGGTGGCGCCAGGTTCATCTTGCTACGCCGCGAATGTGGATTGACGGTGTGCGTTTGGCATCGATCCCTAGGGCGTCCTCGCTCCACGAGTCTCTTGAGAAAGTGGTCCCCTAACGCGGGGTAGAAGCCGAATGCGAGCCTTGGCTAAGGTCTTGTGTCTGACGCTGACAACAGCTGAGGGGATCGTTGGTGACTGACATGGCCGCGGCCGTCGGAGCAGAAGCAGACTCGATCACAGATGGGGTGGTGCAACTTCGGTTCGCCGACGATGAGAACTCGCTGCATGCACTGAATGCCGCGGAACTCGCGCAGGTCCTTCAGGGTCTAGTTGAGTTCACGGACGACATGGCCAAGAACGGTCTTTTTGGAGACGGGATGCCGCCCGAAGTCCTGGTCCGACCCGTGAAACAAGGTTCCTTCGTACTTGAAGCGATCCTGACGTGGGCCCAAGCCAACCCCGAACCGGCGCTGGGCATTGCGATGTCAGCGGGCGGGGCCCTCTTGAAGGCATTCGACGTCGCACTCAAAAGGCTGCGTGGCTCAAAGGTGACTGACTTCGAGCATCTGCCCAACGGCAACGTAAAACTCAAATGGGCAGACGGTGATGTCAGCGAGGTTCCGGTTCCTGTCTGGACCGATCTGAACGCGATGAAAAGGAAGACCCGCCGAGCACTGAGCAAGCTCATGGCACCGCTCAGTGATCAGGCCGAGCGTCTCGAGGTGCGAGAGGCCAATGTCGACGAAGAGTCGGACTCGGTGCTCCAGTCGGAACCGGAAGCTGTAGCGACCCGCGGTGACTATCGCGAAGCCATCACAGAGCCAGAAGAGGTCGTCGAAGAAGTCGAGACTTTCACGGTCGAAGCCACTCTTCAGAGCATCGATTTCCGGCCGGGGGAAAAGTGGCGTGTAGCTACCGCACGTGGAACACGTCTTGCTAGCATCGAGGACCAAGAGTTCCTTCGCGGACTTGATCGAGGCACGCCCCTTCACAAGAACGATCTGTTCGAGGTCACAATCCGTGAAGCCCGTACGATCGCGAATGGTCGTACCACTAGGGACTGGACGATAACCAGCGCACGTCGGACGAAGCGAGGCAATGATGACGGAGATGCGGGCGCATCACGGTCGTCACACTCGTAGGCACTCATCCGAGATCAATCTGCTTAGCGTCGCTCTCTTGCTCGTCGCTTTGGTAGCGCTAGTACTTGTGCTTGTAGGGGTGCTCGCTGGTGGAACATCTCCGTTGTGGCTTCTTCTGCCGCTCGGGTTGGCGATCTGGAACATTCTTACTTTGCGAAGTTAGTTGGCGTTATGTCGTCAACATCCTTTTGAATGCTCTCCCAGCATGGCGGGGAATGCGTACGAGACTGTGTCGCAGTTAGCCGTCTGCGGTGGTCGCGCTGTCTGCCGCTAACGCGGCGCGGATCAGATCGTCGGCTGCAACATTCAATCGAATAGCAACGGAATCAAGGTCGTCGTCGAACAGGTCGCTGTATGTGTCGAGCGTCATTGCCGCTGACGCGTGTCCGAGCATCCGCTGGACTGCTTTTACATTCGCGCCCGCGCTCACCGCGAGCGAGGCTGCGGTGTGACGAAGGTCGTGGATAGTCATGGGTGGCAGATCGGACTCTGCGAGCGCACGGTCCCACCACGAGTTGACTGCCATCGTGGGAGTTCTCTGATATCCGCCGTGCCCGTCATCAAAGATGACGTCGTTCTGAGTTTTGCCAGCGCATGCAGCTGAGAGGGCAGCAGCGAGAAATTGAGGGTACGGCACGCTACGTCGCTCGTGCGTCTTGGGGGTGCCCACGACGATTGATCCGTTCACGTAGACAGCGTTCTCCACGACCGAGATTCGGCGCCGGCGCGAGTCGACATCGCGAACTCGCAGCGCTGAAGCTTCGCCCCACCGAAGGCCGGTGTAAGCGAGCGTCGCAACGATTGGTGCGTGCTCCGCGCACGCAACGAGCAGCGCTGCGACTTGTTCGTTTGTCAGGTAGACGTGCTCGCGAGACCTTCGCCTGGGGAGCTTGACACCGCGCGCCGGGTTAGACGGGAGGAGGTGATCTCGAACCGCCGTATCGAGGATGCCGGCAAGTATGTCGTGACTTCTCCGAACGATCGTTGGGGACTTCGGCTTCTTGCCCTCGATTCCTTCTCTCAACTCCGTGATCCAAGCCTGGACCTCGCTGTGTCGGATATTGCCGATCATCGCCTTGCCCCATCGCGGCTCGACATGCAGCCGCCAGGCCGACTCGTAGACGTAGGTAGACGAGGGTTTCAGGTGGGACCGCGACGCGAGCCACGCCTTCCCGAGCTGATCCACGGTCGCGCGAGCGGCAGTGGGATCGATGTACTCGCCCGAAGCCTTCTTCGTCTCGACGGACGCCAAGAAGAGCTCAGCCTCGCGCTTGGTCCGGAAGCCGCGCTTGTCAGTCTGCGAATGGTCGGGCTTCCGGTAGCGAACGCGGTACCGCTTGCCGTTCGCTGACTCGTATGGGGTGATGCTGCCCATGACTACTCCAAGTCATTGTCTTTGCTCGCGACGTCGACGAAACCACCGGACTCGAGCAGGCCGGCGAGTCGCGCCACTTCCTTTGCGACGGTGTCGATCTGTCGCTTGATGTCCTTGTTCGCCTTGATGAGGTCGGCGTCGCCTGAGGTGGATTGCACGTTCATGACGAGGCGAAGTCGTTCGAGCTCGCGTTGGAGCGTCCCTAGTTGCCGCAACGTGCCGAGCGCCTCGATGTCATCGCGTTCACCTGCCCATCTCGGGCGATACGAACTCAAGGGTGTGGCCGACAACCAGCAGTCGAACTCGGCGGCAGTCATGTCCGCGAGTGCGTCGTTGAGATTGGGCAGGTCCATTTTCGCGTTCGGCCGACCGATCGGCGCGAGCAGATACGAGGGCGGTGTGCCGAGACCGTGCGCGATGTTGAGCAGCTGCGTGATGCCGATGTCGGCTTTGCGGCCCGACTCGATGTTCTCCACGACAGCCGCCGTGACGTTGCCTCCCGAGAGCGATTCTGCAAACTCCCTCGCAGTCCGAAATCCTCGCTCCCGGCGCGCGAACTTGATCCGCGCGCCCACGTTGTCTTCAGTGCGGAAGTTAGCCATTTCAACAGCATAGACCTCCCTCCATTGTCAAACCAGGGAAATCAAGCTATCGTGAATTTCACTGAAATAGAGCTCCTTTCTAGTCGAAACGGAGAAGACGAGATGACTGGAGAATACATTCGGCCCACAGAGGTGGCCGAGATGACGGGACTTTCCGTCGCCGCGTTGGCGCAGCTTCGCTACAAGGGGAAGGGTCCGCGCTACTACAAGCCCACGCCGCACCAGGTGGTCTACAAGCCGGCGGAGGTGATCGCATGGGTGGAGGCGAGCGTCCAGACCGGGACGGCGGTGCTGGCGTGACCACCACGCCCGCCAGCGGTTCACCCAGCCCGGGCGTCATTCAGGACTTCGTTGATGGCTATCTCGTGCCGGTTGATCCGATGGATGACCTGCAGTGCGAAAGCTGTCAGTAGAACTGCCGGTTCACCCCGGCGTGCCGCTCATCGATGGCCCCTTTTCGGGGGTAACGTGCGGCACCAAATGGAGTGGCTGATTCTTACCCACCTCACCGCAATGTCGGCCTCGCGAGACGAGTCAGGACAGCGGTGACGCATCGTGACTGAGACTCCCGAATCCTTGAGTCGCAGTCGCCGCTCACCTCTCCAACAGGGTGCGCCGCCCTCAGCGAATCATGCCCGGCGTCGCCCTGCTTCCCTCTCAAGTCCGACCGTCCGCCGCGCGCTCACTCGCGCTGACGCTGCTGTCCTGACGGGTCTGCGACCCGAACCCGATCCTTCACATAGGCCACCTCCATGCAAGGGAAGGTTGTGATCTCGTGGCTGAAGGAAACCGCGCCGACGTTCGTGTCGCGGAACTGATTCGAGAAGTCGACTCCATGCGCAGCTTCGTCGTCTACACGATCGGGCGCCGCGCAATCGATCCCGACGACATGATGCAGAAGATCCGGGAAACGGTGTGGCGTCGTAGCCGCACCTACAAGCGCGAGGCCGGAACCCCGAACGCCTTCGTCTTCGGGGTTGCGCGCAATGTTCTGCGCGACGAGCTCCGTCTGCGCGTACCAGCCCAGCTGGCGCTCTGGGACGAGTTCGAGTCGCTGGTCCAACCGGATCCCCTCACCGTGATGGTCGAGCGCTACGACGTCCACCGTTGGATGGTCCTCGTCGCCGAATTCGTCAGCCCACTCGATTGGGCAGTCGTCAGTGAGCTCGCCCTCACGGACGGGAACGTGGAGCGCGTCTGTGCCGCGCGAGGCCTGTCACCTCGAAGCTTGCGCACCATCCGGGATCGGGTATTCCTTACCGCGCACACCGTCCGCGCGGCGTTGGCGGCGGTCGATGCCGACCTTCCGATCACCGGAGCGGTTATGGTGCGTTGCCTTCCCGATCACGGTGGTTTACGCGAGGTCGCCCGGCTACTTGGAAAGAACCCGCTGGCGATCGCCAAGGAGCTCGACATCCATCCCGGATCCGCGCGAGCACGCATCGCGCGAGCCAAGCGGCTGATCTACATCGCGCACACTGTCATGAGCCAGGAGATCGCCGCATGATCGGGACCGCCACCTCGGCCGCGGCCCACGCGGTCACCCACCCGAAGACGACGCGGAACCTCCTCATCGTCGCGGCCGTGATCGTGCTGATCGTCCCGGTCGGCCTCGTCGCTCTCCCCATCACGACGGTGGTTGCGATGGGCGCCGGGTCGCTCGGTGTCGGCGGCGGTGCATGCGGAGGAGCGCCGCCGAGCGTCGCATCCGGACAGACCGTCGATGGCTACGGCGCAGACCAGCTGAAGATCGCAGCGACGATCATCACCGTTGGACAGCAGATGAACATCCCGCCGCACGGGTTGAGTCTCGCGATCATGGTCGCGATCGGCGAATCCGGCCTCCGCAACCTCGACCACGGCGACGCCGTCGACAACACCACGATCGGGGTGTTTCAGCAAGGCGCCGGCTACGGAACTCGCGATCAACGCATGGACCCCGCGACCGCAGCCCGCGCCTTCTACACGCGCATGCTCCACGTGCCCGACTGGCAAACTACCGAACCCACCCTGGTCGCACACGCAGTGCAGATCAACGCCGACCCGAACCACTACGCTCCGTTCTGGACGTCAGCCGAACGCATCCTCACTGCCCTCACCGGAGCCGCAACGGGAACATGCCAGGTTCCGGCCGATGCCCGCGCTGCCGCCGCAGAGCTCGTCGCGGACATTCAGGCCGGCAAGCTCACCTTCCTCGAGCCGCGATACCAGCAACAAGTCATCGACATGGCCACCGGCAGCGCAACACCCGCCTGCACCATCGACTCGCACATCCTGCAGCTCATCGTGGTCGTGGTCCAAAGCTTCCAATCCATCGGAGTCAGCGACCTCAACCGCCGCTGCACCGGCATGACCCCCGGAGCCGGTACTGCATCGGCGCACTGGAAGGGGAAGGCCGTCGACTTCTACGCCGTGAACCGCCGCTCCCTCACCGGTGCGGACGACCTCTCGATTCAGCTCATCCACGCCCTCGACCCGTACGCCCCACACGGATCCAGCATCGGCCAAAGCGACTGCCGAACCCGCTCCCACGTCACCACCGGTCTGCTCCTGAACTTCACGAACGCCTTTCCCGATACCTGCAATCACCAGCACGTGCAGGTGCCCTGACCAAACCAATTTCCGATTTGCGCGTCAGAACCCGCCCGAAAACACAACGTGTAGGTGAAGGGCACATAAGCAACCGAGGTGAATGACATGAACAAGAAGCTGATCGCCATCGCGGCACTACTGCCGTGCGTCGCCCTCGTCGGCTGCGTGAGCGTCGCTCCGCACCGCGACCCCTCGTTCACAACCGTTGCCCCCGTGGCTCCCACGCCGACCGCAGATACCGCAGTGCCCATCGCGGACGGCATCGTCGACACCGTCTGGATCCAAGTCTTCGGAGGCACCACGTTCAAGTCCAAGCACGGCTGCAAATGCACCCTCCCGAACACTACGGCCGAGCTCTTCCCCGAGGGCACGCCAGTGCTGTTCCTGAAGATCACGATGACCGGTGAGTGGAAGCCCTCGCAAGGCACCCAGACAAGCCAGGACGTCACCGGCACGTCGCTGAAGGGAACCCAGTTCGATGGACGGCCTGAACCGGCAGTCCTGGACACTGCCGACGGGCCAGCGGCCGCCAAAGCCGCAGGACTTCCCTGGCTGCCAAGCGGGCTCTTCCACGGGCAAACCGACTGGAGTATCCCGAACGACCGAGACCGCTCCTTCGCAGCGGCCTACTACCTCCCCTCGGGCGTCGACCGACTCCAGCTCAGCGTCAGCGTGCCATCCGAGGGCCAGCCCAACGTGTTGTTCGTGACGCTGCCCGAAGCCGCGATCCGTGCCTCCACCGGATCGGGGGAGTGACGCCATGGCCGTCCTGACCAACCTGCTCGCGCTCGTCGCGATCATCTGCGTCTGCCTCGCCGGAGCTGCCGGAGCGGGATACCTGGCAGTTCGTCGCCGTGACCTCCCTCCGAACGACAAGACCACCTCAGATCGAATTGATGGAAGGAACACCGGATCATGAACGCTCTCAACGAAGCGATGGTCACCGTGCATGCACGCGCCGTCACCGTCCTCACGGTCAACAACCCGTCGCCGGACTTCTCCGGGCCCGGGGTCGGGGCGCTGCAGTCGATCGCGAACGTCGTGTTCGCCATCGTGCTCACCCTCGGCGTCATCGGCGGACTGATCGCCGCCGGATTCATCGTCGTCGGTCACATCTCCAGCAACGGACGCGTACAGAAGGCGGGCCTCGTGGGGGTCGTCTCCTGCATTGCCGGAGTCGCGGTCGCCGCTGGCATCGCCGGGCTGATCAACTGGGGCCAGTCGCTGCACGTGGCGTGATCACCATGCTTGTACTCGCCACTGCACCGGACCCGTTCTCGCCGAACTACGGCTGCTTCATTTCCGACTTCGGCTGCCAAGCCTCCCAGACGGTCGCACAGTTCATGGCGTCCACCATCCGCAACCTCGGCGACTTCATCGCCACCATGATTGCCGGATCCTTCAACACCAACATCGACCAGGGCAGCTGGAACATCGCCCACTCGCAATTCCTGTTCTGGATCGCGGTCACCGCACCGATCATTCTCATCGTCGCGCTCATCCAGATCGCGATCGCGATGATCCTGCAGGACTGGGCACGCATCGGTCGCACCGCAGCCGGCGCCGCTCTCGCGATTCCGTTCAGCGCGATCTGCGTCTGGGTGATGCAACGGTTCTCCGGGATCACCGACGACGTCACCAGAAGCCTCACGGCCTCGGTACAGGGCGGCGATCTGAGCCAAAGCCTGCTGCGCGTTGTCGGCATCTTCGATCCCGCGAGGCAGGCATCCGGCGTGATGCACAGTGCCGAGTTCGTCAAAGGCGGCGTCATCTTCACGATGGCGACCGAGGGGGCTCAAGGACCCGCCGCGGTCGGCGAGTACGTCCTCGCGTTGCTCGTGGTCGGGCTGATGATGATCGCCTCGCTGTTCCTGTTCATCGCGATGTCGATCCGCGAGTTCGGCCTCCTCGCCCTGGCAGCGATGGCGCCGGTCGGGCTGATGATGATCGGACAACCCAAGCTCACCGCGTGGGCCCAACGGTGGATGAATCTCACCGCCGGCCTGCTCATCGCCAAACCACTCGCCGCGGGTGTCGTCCTTCTCGCCGTCGAACTGACCAAGGCCAGCCTCAGTATCGGCGTCATCCTCGTGGCAGCCGGCGCCATCATCGCAGCGTCGTTCTCGCCGCTCTGGGCGACCAAACTCGTGTCCTTCGCCGGCGCCGAAGTCGGCACCGCCTTGCACCACCGCTTCTCGGTCCGCGACCAGTTCTCGCGAGCATCGACAGCCGCCGCCCCCGTGCGCTCGGCCGCACGGGTCATCCGAGTTGGGAGGTAGCTCATGACCACCTTCACCGCCGAACAGCTCATCACCGACGAAGGCGCACCCCGCGTCCGCTTCGCGGCCCGCGAGCGTCGCGGCGTCTTCCTCGGACTCAGCTTCCTACAGCTCGTCGTGGTCGGCGGCGGCATCGCCATCCTGCTCGCAACGCTCTTCATCAACCCGAACGCACTCTGGGTGATGCTCCCCGTCATCGCGCTCGTGCTGTTCTTTGCGCTCGCCACCTATCGACGAGAGCCGGTGTTGGTGATCGTCGCCCAGGCCGCCCGCTACATCTACCGGAGCATCGCCGGCCAGACCATCTTCCGCCGCGACGTCTGGCTGCGCGTCACCATGGCCTCGCTCAACGTCGGCGAGGCACGGGTCGCAGCGGTCACTCCTGTCGTCACGTCGAAGTTCCTGCTGCCCGGCGCCCTCGGCGATGTCCAGGTTGTTCAGATCCCCGGCGCGGGCGCGTTCATCTACAACGCGCGCGGACGCCTCGCGACCGTCACCGTGAGGGTCGGCTCCCGCGCGTGGGCGCTGCGGGACAAGGGCACCCAAGAAGCCGCCTACGACGGCTTCGTCGAATGGCTCAGCTCCCTCGAGAACCTGCCCGGGGTTCGCGAGACCACCATCCGCATCCGTGTCGACCGAGCCTCCTCGAACGAACTCCGGGACTACCTCATCGCCCGCGAAAGCGATCACTCTCCGCAGGTCAGCCCGGAGCTAAGGCAGCAGTACTGGGACCTGACACAGGCGGCGTCGAAGCGGTCGATGGGGTTCACGAACTACGTCACCCTCACCTTCGACACCGGAGCGCTCAACAGCGCGATTCGCGACGCCGGCAAAGGCCTCACCGGTCTCGCCGCGGTGCTCAAGGAACGCGTGGCTGGCATCGAGACCTCGATGGAGCACGCCCGCCTCACGCCAGCCGGGTGGCTCACCTCAACAGACCTCGACGAACTCCTGGCGCTCTCCGCGGACCCGGTATCGGCCGCGACACGGCGTGAGCAGGACGCGGCCACCGGCGCTCAGCCCGCTCCGCCGGTGATGGGCATCGACGAAGGCTGGGACGCTATGCGCGTCGATGAGTCCTGGCACCAGACGTTCTGGGTCGCCGAATGGCCCCGCACCGACGTCCGCACCGGGTTCCTCGAACCGCTCCTCTACGCCGGCGACGCGACCCGGGTCATCACCTTGCAGGTGCGACCCGTAGCGACCCACAAGGCGCTGGCCCAGCTCAATCGGGCCCAGTCAGACATGGAAACCGCCGCCACCATTCGGATGAAGCTGTCCTCCCGGATTCCACTCACTCATCTGCGCGAGGAAGAAGACCTGGCGGTGCGCGAGCACGACCTCGTCGACGGGTTCGGCGACGTCCAGTACCGCGGGTTCGTCACCATCTCCGCCGAGTCCAAGGACGCCCTCTCCAAGGCGCGCACGGACATCGAACAGGCATCGCACCCCGCCCGGCTCGTGCTGGCGTCGATGTCGGGGCAGCAGGCTGCCGGGTTCGTCACCGGCGCGCTACCTGTGCCGTTGGAAGGGGAGTGAGATGAAGTCCAACGCGGTTATGGGACGTGTTCCGGCTGACGAGCGAGCCGGGTCGAACGGTCGCCACCGCAATACCGCTTCTGCTGAAACCAGTTCGCCGTGGAAAGTGCAGAGCGCGGAGTTGCCGTCGTCGAAGATGCCGGCGTGGGGGTGGAAGCAGCCGCACAACCTGCGTGGCCCGCTGCGCGCCACCCCGCCGGCGCACCGCTGTAGCTCGAAGGTCCTCGGCGGCGCGTATCCGTTCCTTGCTGAGACCGGGGACATTCTAACTGGCGCGTACATCGGGGAGAACCTGCTCTCGCGTGCGCCGTTCTGCTTCGACCCCTGGGACGCCTACTCCGCCGAGGCCGTGCGCTCGCACTCCGTCGCCATTCTCGGGGTGAAAGGAACCGGCAAGTCGATGCTGGCCAAGTCCTGGTCGTCCCGGCTAGCCCGACTCGGTCGGAAGATCGCGGTGCCGCACGACCCTAATGGAGAGTGGGTGCGGGTCGCCGCCTACATCGGCGGCACCTCTATCTCAGTCGGACCCGGCAAAGCCGCACGGATTAACCTGCTCGACGAGGGTCCGAGGGATGCGTCGTTCTCGGATGAGGACTGGAACCAGAACGTTCTCCAATACCGGCGGCCACGGTCAAGACGATCATTCGCCGCCTCCGCGAAGGCGGGAACCTGGAACCGGTCGAGCACACCGCCCTCGACGTCGCACTCGACGCCCTCCGCGGCCAGTCCACCGTCACCATCACGCACGTCTACGATCGGCTCGTCGACCCGGGCGAGACTGTGCCGGCCGAAGTTGCGGAGGCAGGACATCGCCTCGCCCACTCACTGCGACGCATGGTGTCTGGTGACCTCACCGGGTTCTTCGACGGACCCTCCACCGTCCGGTTTGACGCCGATGCGCCGATGATGGTGGTCGACACGTCCGCGTTGAAGGGCGCATCCCCGGAAGCACAGGCGCTCGCCCGGCTCGCTACGGCGAACTGGATACGCCGTTCGAGCTTGGGCGCGAACCGGCAGGCCCGAGTGATCATTCATGAAGAGGCTGCCGTCGAACTCCTCAATGACGTCTCCGGTGGCGACGGCCTCGCCGAACGCGTCGAGGACGAGAAGATCGCCCGCCACCTCGGCACCAGCAACTGGTACCTCCTGCACCGGGTCGCCGATCTTGACGCGCTCGGCGACCGCAACAGCGCCCTCCATTCCCGCGCCCTCGGACTGTTGGCTGACTGTGAGACCCGTATCTCCTATGCCCAGCACTCCGGTGAGATAGCTCGATCAAGGGAGATCCTCGGGTGGAATGACACTCAGGCTGATCTTGTCCGGAAGCTCCACAAGGGCGAAGGGCTTTGGCAGATCGGCCAGGACCGGGTCGCGAAAGTCCGCAACATCTGCACCGACTACGAGCTCGGGATCTTCCGCACCGATGCGATGGGCGGTGAGCGAGCATGAGAAACCACGGCTCCTCCTGGACCCACATCGCCCTCTACTCGCTTTTCGCGCTCGTCGTCGCAGGCGCCTTGGGCACCGCGATCGCGGCGGCCACGATTCACCTGAGTTGCGGCGCAGGCGGTCAGCCTTCAAGCGTCTTCGCCGGCCTCCAACTCGCCCTGGGAGGGAGCCCCGACGGGTTCACTTACCCGCCGACATGCGATGTGCCGGTGGCACTGATTCGTGTACTCGACGTGCTGGTGCTCCTGTGCATCCTCGCCGCAGCCGGCGTCACGACGCTCTGGTGGCTCCGCTACCGCCAGTCGGACCAGCACTTCATCCGCAAACTCCGCGGCCGCGACGGGCTCGCCAAGCCGGGAGAGGTTCGCAAGCACACCTCGGCCCGCACCGCCCTCCATCGAGCGAAGACCCTTCGCCCTTCACTGGCGAACCCTGACCCGTCCGCCGCCGGCTGGAAAGTCGGAAGCGCTCACGGCCAAGACGTCTACGTGTCGATCGAAGACTCGATCGTCGTCGAGGGCGCACCCCGCTCCGGAAAGGGTTACCGGTTCATCATCAACGCCATCCTCGACTGGAACGGCCCCCTGATCACCACCTCTACCCGGAACGACAACCTCTCCGCCACGATGCGCGAACGCGCCCGTGTCGGCAACGTCACCGTCTTCGACCCACAAGAGCTCTCCGGGGTGCGTTCCACTTTACGTATCTCACCCGTCACCGGTTGCGAGGATCCCCTCGTCGCTGACCAGCGTGGGCAGGCCATCGTCGCCGGCACCGCGTTGGGTGCGTCGAAGACGAACCAGGAGTGGGCGCAAGTGTCGTCCTCAGTGCTGTCGCGCCTTCTGCACGCCGCCGCTGTGTCCGGACGCGGGGCGGAAGCGCTGGCCCGTTGGGGGTCGAACCCCCGCCTCGCCCTCGAAGCAGTCAGCGTCCTCGCCAACGATGGGACGCCAGGCTGGTCAGAGGATCTAGACGCGATCATCAACGGCGACCAGAAACTGCTCGCCAACTCCTGGTTCGGCGTCGCCGCCGCAATCCGCCCACTCGCCATCCCCGCCATCCGCCACGCAATGACCCCAGGCCCTGGCGAAGAGTTCGACCCCGACGAGTTTCTCACCGGATCCAACAGCCTCTACCTTGTCGGCACCGGCGCCGGCGCCGGATCTGTCGGGGGATTCCTCGGGGCGGTCCTCGACGACATCGTCGAGACCGCCCGCCGCAAAGCTCTCGCCTCACCCGGCTCGCGCCTCGATCTCCCGCTCGCTCTGATCTTGGACGAGATCGCGAACATGTTCTCCTGGCCCGCCCTCCCGCGCATCATGGCCGATGGCGGCGGCATCGGCATCTCCACCATCGTCGTCCTCCAAGCGCTCTCGCAGGCCGAGACAGCGTGGTCACGGTCTGAGGCCGACACGATCTGGTCGGCCGCGACCGCCAAGCTCCTGCTCGGCGGCGCATCCGACGTCGACCACCTCCGCGACATCGAATCCCTCCTGGGCCTCCGCCGGATCCGGACCACCGGCCACTCGTACAACGACTCCGGATCCTCCACCAACGTCAACAACGAGAAGGTGCCCGTCATGACAATCGACGAAATCCGCCGCATGCCCGAGACCATCGGACTCCTCGCCTACCGCAACCGTCGTGGCATCCTCCTCGACCTCCGAGGCTGGACCGAGCGGGACGACGCCCGGCGGGTCAAGACCGGCAAGCAGCTCACCGAACTCGACCAGCAGGTCGTCTTCGCGGAGCAGTATCAGGCGGCCATGGACCGCCGACACGCAGCAGGGGAGCGGAACTGATGTCCAACCGTCGCCGGCCCGCCCGGAACAACTTCTACCGCACCCGCTACCTGCACTCGCCAGCCTGGTTCGCGCGCCGAGACCGCTGGTTCCTCGAAGAGAACGCACGATCAGGACAGGTGCGCTGCGCGCTCTGCCTCGGCATCGGCAACACGCACACTCTCGAGCTCCATCACCTCGACTACCGGGGAGTTAGCCAGACACCGCGGGGTTGGGCGGCACGGGAGCAGCACGACGATCTGACCGCGCTGCACCCGCGCTGCCACGAATACGTGCACCAGCTGATCGAACGCGACCGCGCCCTCTCGGGCTTCGTCTCTCGGAGGGTCGCGTCCAACCAGGCCATCGCCCGGCTCCAGGCCAAGATCGGTCGATACATCGAGTCCACGGAGTGGCCATGAGCAGCGAGCCACCCATCGAGCAACTCCTCGATTCCCTTCCAGAAGGGTGGGACGCCCAGACGCCGCGACGCTCGTCCGGGATGCTCGGCGTCACCGTCGTGAACTGGCGCACCCTCGAGGATGCCGACGCGCCCCAGGTCTGGATCGAGCTCGGTGAGTGGGTGTCATGGTTCGTCCGCCGCTACAACCTTCCCTCGCGCAAGATCCCGCCGTGCTGGTACAAACACGGCGCCCTCGTCGAAGAGCTGTCGGCCCTTCACATCGCGTGGCTGGTTTCATACGACAGCCTCGACGCCGGCTATGGACCGATCGGCTGGCACGAACGTCTCGCCGTCGCCATCCCGCGCCTCGCCGGTTGGTACAACGGCGAATGCCACAACGGACACACCGAGCTTCCCAGCAGCACTGATGTCGAGGCTCTCGACTGGGCGGATTGGATCGGCCGCTCACACGCAAACTAGGCGATTGCGCGTCATGCCGAGGTCATACTCCGAGCGAAAACACAACGTGTAGATGAAGGCGACCATCCGGTCGCACCAATGGAAAGGAACAGGAATATGAGCACACGAGTCCCGATCAGCATCGAAGGCAACCTCGTCGCCGACCCCGACTTCGGCGAGTCACAGAACGGCACCAAGTACGCCAAGTTCACGGTCGCCGTCACCGACCGCAAGCAGGTCGACGGCAAATGGGTCGACGGCGACACCCAGTACCACCGCACCACCGTCTTCGGCCGCACCGCCGAGAACGTCCAGGCGAGCCTCGCCAAGGGCGACACCGTCATCGTCAACGGCAACCTCGAGTTCCGCCACTGGACGGACCAGGCAACCGGCGAACCCCGAGCCGCTACCGAGGTCGTCGCCGACAGCGTCGGGCCGTCGCTTCGATACACCACAGCGGAGGTCGCGCGGCGCTCCCCAAAAGCTGAGGGCCCGGATGCAAACGCGACCGGGCCAGCGCACCTTGTCGAATCTTTGACGCCGCCTATCGCTCTCGCATGAGCTCCGAAGTGAAGGGCCGGCCCGCGCCGGCCCTTCACTCGTGCCTAGATATTCCGACCCACTTGACCCCTAAACCGGGGAAAGCGAGCGTTCTGCTCCCCTGAATATCCTTTAGGTTTACGCGCCATCGTTTTGCTTCGTGACAGATAGCCATCGCTCGGGAAGGGCCGCTGGCAGCGTTCGTTGTCAGTCAGCCAATCGACGTGGGGGTAGATCATGATTTCGCAAGCGGATCCTAGAGGCTCTATATGGCGCCGTTGGGATCCGCACATCCATGCTCCCGGCACCGCGCTGAGCAATCAGTTCGGACCGAATGATTGGGATGCGTATGTAGATGCGATTGAAGCGTGTGAACCTAAGATCGAAGCCCTCGGGATCACTGACTACTACAGCCTTGACGACTATGAGCGAGTGCGTCGATACAAGGAGGAAGGACGGCTTCCCGACGTGGGGCTGATCTTCCCGAATATTGAGCTTCGGTTACCGACAGCAACCCGAAATGCACCGGTTAATATTCATCTTCTCGTGTCGCCTGAAGATTCGGAACATCTCGTCGAGGCGAAACGCTTCCTTGCAACACTCACCTTCGAATTTGGCGGTGAATCGTATCGGTGCGACCGCAGTGATCTCGTGAAGCTTGGTCGAGCTCAAGACTCAAAGATCATCGATGACGATGCGGCGCTGCAGACCGGAACCAACCTCTTCAAGGTAACCCTCGAAAATCTCAAGGAGTCTTTCAGCAAGAGCTCTTGGGCGCAGCGCAATATCCTTATCGCAGTCGCGGGCGGCAGCGGTGATGGCACTTCAGGAGTGCGCGACGACGGAAGTTCCCTTCAGGGAGTTCGCATTGAAATTGAGCGCATAGCTCACGTCATATTCTCCGGCTCGCCGCAACAGCGGAAGTTTTGGATCGGTGAAGGTGCCCTCGAAGTCGATGCGCTGACTGCGACCTATGGAGGCCGCAAGCTTTGTCTGCACGGGAGTGATGCCCACCGCCTTGACCGCGTCGGAAAGCCCGACCAGGACCGATATACGTGGATCAAGGGTGATGCCTCTTTCGAGTCGCTCCGACAGGCTTACCTTGAACCGGGCGAACGCGCAGTGGTGGCAACGCTCCCTCCGCAGGGCGCTATGCCGTATCGCGTAATTGACCGGATCCGGGTTACAAATGCCGAGTGGATGAAGAACTCGGAGATTCCACTCTCATCGGGCCTTGTCGCGATTATCGGCGCACGCGGTTCAGGTAAGACAGCTCTCGCCGACCTGATTGCAGCCGGAGCCGGTGCAGCTAGTCAGGAGGAGTCAGACAAGACATTCTTGCAGCGCGCTCGAGCTTTCCTGCCCGGCTCAAGTGTCGAAATGGAATGGGGCGACGGGAGGGCAAGCACGACACCCCTGCCGCCAACGGACTCAGCCGCGGTTCCTGGCGTCCAGTACCTTTCGCAGCAGTTCGTCGAACGCCTCTGTTCTTCAGAGGGGATAACCGATGAGTTGCTCCGCGAAATCGAGCGCGTGATCTTCGAGGCTCACCCGCATGAGGAGCGTCTTGGTGCCTCGACCTTCCAGGAACTGCTTGGCCTACGAGCAGGACATGGTCGGGGGTTGCGGCAGTACGCAAATCAGCAAATTGAGCAACTTTCAAGCCAAATCGATCAAGAGCGAACCGCACTCGGCCAGGTCGCGGGCCTGGAGATGGAGGTGAAGCGACTCACGGACCTCCTTGGTGAGGATCGAAAGGCGCGGAGCTCCCTGGTTGTCGTGGGCGGAGAAGCGCGCGCTACAAGACTCGAGGCCATCAATGCTGCTCTTGCCTCGAAACAAAGCTCCGTCGACGTTCTTCGTCGACAGGAGCAATCTCTGGGCGAATTGTCTGAGAGTTCAAGAGATCTAATAGAGCGTCGGCTTCCGACAGTCGTTGCAGAACTCGTACGGAATCACGCCGCGTCTGGTCTGACCTCGGATGAGTGGGGCCAGTTTGCATTGTCCTTTGTTGGCAACCCAAGCGCGCTCCTCGCTCAGAAGCTGACCGGGGTACGAACTCAGATTGTCCAGTTGACTGGCAAAATGCCAGCGCGCCAGGAGGTTCCCGCGTCGCAGATGGCTCCGTTCCTCGATGAGTCGGCGGACCTCTCGCTGGCCACGTTGAACACGTTGAAGGCAGAAGCGTGGCGGCTTGGCCAGGTGATCGGCCTGGACAGCGCAAAGCAAAAGCAGCTGCAGGCATTGAACGCTAAGATCTCCGGCAACGAGGCCCTACTTCTCACCACTACAAACCGCCTCAGCGACGCTCGGGGGGCGCGGGCTCGGATTGACGCACTCAGTCTTCAGCGTAAGCAGGCGTACGCGTCCCTGTTCGACGGTTATGCGAGCGAACAAGAGCAGCTCGAAGAGATGTACTCGCCGTTGCGTGACATCCTCACGGATCAAAAGGGGACCCTCGGGGAGTTGACGTTTAGTGTCAAGAGGGTTGTGGATGTCCGCTCCTGGGCCACGCAAGGCGAAAGCCTCCTTGATCTCAGAACAGGCGAGTTCCGAGGCCACGGAGAGCTTGAGCGAATCGCGACAGACACACTACTCCCGGCATGGGAGTCAGGCACTAGTGGCGAGGTCGCCGAAGCTATGGCGGCGTTCAGAGTCCGTCATGACACGAATATCTTGCAACAGGCCAAAGTGCCAACAAAGGACGCGGCGGCATACCAAAAATGGGCTCGCGCCGTCTCTGCTTGGTTGAACAGCACGGACCACATCCGGGTCCGTTACGGGATCCTCTATGACGGTGTCGAAATTGAACAATTGTCCCCTGGCACACGGGGCATCGTTCTGCTGCTTCTTTATCTAGCCGTCGACCAAACGGATGACCGACCGCTCGTCATCGACCAGCCCGAGGAGAATCTCGACCCCAAATCGATTTTTGACGAGCTAGTCCATCGTTTCGTTGAAACCCGAAATCGCCGCCAGATCATCATCGTCACCCACAACGCGAATCTTGTAGTCAACACGGACGCCGACCAGGTGATCATCGCGAACGCGGGCTCTCATCGGCCTGGCAAGCTCCCGGAGCTCACTTACGTGAGTGGGGCACTTGAGAATCCCCTGATTCGTGGCGAAGTGTGCGAAATTCTGGAGGGTGGCAGGCCCGCTTTTGAGGAGCGAGCGAAACGACTCCGAATCAGCCTGGCTTAGTCAAGGGCATCCTCTGCCCTTTTAGCGCGAGCCTCCCCAAGGCGTGAACTCCTAGAATCGCGCCCCATCGTCGGGCCGTTGATGGAGACTATGGTCGTGGCTACCGAAGAACCTCTACCCATGCCGCTCGGCGTTTCGGACAACCAGGCTGTCGCGCTTTGCCGGGACTGGATGCTGCACCTTGGGGCCGCCGACACCGTCGTCGCGTCGGGTTCGGTTCGAGATATTTGCCACCTCTTCAGTAGTCGTTATTTGGCTTGGGTAGATAACGGCCGCGCGAGCCTTGAGTCGACTGCTGTTCTCCACGCGGCACAAGTCGCATCTAGCGACGGTCGACGGGCGATCATTTTCAAGCGCGGTGGTATCCGAGGCGAGGCGCAGCAGCTTGCAGATTCGCACGGCGTGGCGCTCTTCTCGTACGTGCCCTCCGACGGTCTTCTAGAGGGGGCAAACCCTCTCGGTTATGAGCTCCGGGCATCAGGATTGGTTAACTGACAGGTCGCTCCTCAAACGCTTAGCCCGGCGTCCGCTCCGCTTGTCGTAGCCTCGTAGCCACTGCCATTTGCCTGGCTGGTTGCCGCCCGACGGAGCTCCTGGCGAGCAGCCGTTCGAGAGCGCTCGATGGTCTCCTCGATGGTCTGGTGCTGCATCATCTGGATAAGTTCGGATCTGGCCGCGGTCTTGGATGGCGACGTCAAGATGACATCGTTGCGATCCCTGCCACGTGTGAGCCCGACGTAGAGCCCCGCAGAGTCGACTCCGGGGCCCACGAGGGAGCGGTCGCTGGTCTCGCCTTGAACGCCATAGACGGTGGACGCGTATCCAAGGTGGATGTTCTCTGAGGCGTATGTGGAGGTCACCCTTCGCAGATCAGAGGCGTCCGTGGTCGACGCGAGTACCACGTGCTCCGCTGTGATCGCTTTGATGACCCAGTTCTGGCGATTGTCGACGCCGGCCCGTGAGTCGTTCCGTCGCGTCTGTACCACGTCGCCTTCGAGGAGCATTTGTCCATCCTGTCCGCTTGCGATTCGAGTTGCTGCGAGGGATCCCAGCTGCAGTCGGCGTGCTTGGATTGCTTCGTTGATGGCCTGCGCTTCTGCGTGAGTGGCAGTCACAAGGGCGACGGATGCACCGTCCTTCGCTGCTGCAAACCAACCTTCCACCATCGACTCGCGAGCCGCGACATCGCTGTTGACCAACGCGACGTGACCGGTGTCTAACAGCTCGTCAGCGACAGCGCCGGCGTCCTCAGGGCTGAGGGGCTCCCGGAGACGTAGTGACAGCTCGCCCCATGCTGGGTCGCTGAACCGGTGAATAGCGGTGAGCTCAACACGCCTGGACGCGCGGCGCCAGAACAGCGCCATCGCGCCAGAGTGGCCCACAGGCAACGCTTGCCGCTGATCTCCGACGAGGGCAACGCTCGCTCTGGTTTGCTGAACGAGCTCGAGCAGCGCATTCGCGGCTTCGAGCTCCATCATGCCCGCCTCATCGACAACGATGCGGTCGCCAGCGGTGATTCGACGAGTGGGGCCATCGTATGTGCGACCGGTATTCATGTCGACGTCTCCAGGAGCTAGTCGTGTCCACTCGGTGCCGCCCGCACGATTGGATACCCAGCGCCACCCGAAGTCGTGGAGGAGCTGGTGCAGGGACGATGACGAGCTTTCAGCCTCTCTCCCGGCTACCGAGGAGGCCTTCTTGGTCGGCGCGACGATGATCATGTCGCGACCCCTCCGTCGAAGTGCGGCGCCGGCAACCTTCAGCATTGTTGTCTTTCCAGTGCCGGCAGCTCCGCTTATGCAGACTATTGCGCCGGTCCCGCCGATCGCAGCTGCACCATCCATCTGCTCCGGATTCAGTTCTCGATCGGGCTCCACCAGCCGGCCCACTGCAGCGATCTCGTTTGTGGGGAGAGGCTCGCCAGGTCCGGCCATCAGCTCGACGCGACGGGCAACACTAGACTTCAGCGCCGCAGTCGACGTCGCCATCAGGTGCTTGATGTGGCGAGGAACGTCGGGCTCGTTCAAGAGTGTGACCGTGTGGGCCTGGGCAGCCGCGTCCTCGATCCGATCGATGAGAGGCTCAAGCGCGGAACGAGTAGCAATGATCCCGGACTCCGAGAGGGCGCGGATCACGCCGGCGCGGACATCCATCTCGCTGAAGCGACCGCCCGTGCCGGTCGACCGGGAATCCGCATCGACGATAGCCATCGCCGCGAGCAAGTCCAGGTCGAGAGTGTCGAGGGGCCGCGCGGCGACAGGTGTGGCAACTCGCTGTCGCCCGAGTGTCGGATCGGCAGTTAGAAGTTCGCGCCGAACTAGGGTCGCCCAATCCTCGGTGTCGAAGTTCGATGGCTTGTCTGGGCGCCCGTATGCCCAAGCCCATCGATCGATCTGGTTCAGCACTTCGTGCGACGGCTCCTGCTCCGGATGTTGCGCTCTCCAATCGGCGACGCGAGCCGCCCTATTCGCCTCGATCTGAGCCGACCGCTTCGACAGCGGGCGCACCAGGTGCGTCAGCTGCGTGATCTCACCGTCGGCGTTCAGGGTGAACCCTTTCGCGGCTAGGGCCGCAAGCCATGCCGGGTCAGTGCGGGAGGCAAAATCGCCCTCCGCATTGACCACGTTCTGGAAGCGCAGCGCGACGCGCGTGTCGACGTTCGACCACCGTCCGTCGCGTCCCTGGACCTTCACATTCAGCCACAGGTGTCGATGCTTGTGCGGGTCCAACGACCGCGACCGTTCGTGCCGCAGCTCCACGACTTCGACCCGTGTCAGGTCCTCGCGGATGCAGCCTTGCTTCCCGCGTCGAGCGTTGAGTTCGGTCTGCCACAGCTTGATGATCCGGTCCCGCAAGCGGTCCTGGAGGTCCTCGTACGCGGCCGCCAGTTCGGGGTCCAGCATGGCGGCGATCGAGTACGACTTCGGGGCGTTGATTGTCGCGTCCAGGATCAGATCTGCGACCGGCGATTCGGAATCGCGGCCGCGTCGTTCACCGGTCAGCGGGTCGATCCCGTCCACCCATTTCTTCAGCTGCGACCGGGTGAGCAGGTCGTCGCGGATGTTTCCGGCCTCGACGATGTAGCGAGTCATGACAGCGTCTGCGTAGCCGGCCGCAGCGATCACGCCGTCGGCGGTCTTCGCGGTCAGCGTCGCATCACATACCCCGGCGAAGGCGTACTGGACCGCCTGCTTCACACCCTGTGAAGTCTGGCCCCGCTTCCACCGCTGGATTCCACCCCTCATACCTACACGTTGTGTTTCCAAGCCGGTTTTGACGCGCAAATCCGAAATTCATCTCAAAGTGTCTTGTCTCAGGACATCGGAAGCGGAAGTGTCTCAGGACATCGGTGCCGGTTGGTGTCTCAGGACATCGGTGACGGTTCGTCTGGTCGCGGGTTGGGGCGGCGGCCGCGGGGTCGGCCGTTGCTGACGTATTTGACGCCGGGTGAGGGCCAGGGTTGTTCGATGATGAGGGTGCCGTCGAG
>NZ_JBXAPS010000007.1:0-185444 GCF_058806435.1 Leifsonia sp. GW821-FHT13C09
TGGGGGGGTTGGGTTTGGGCGCCTAGGGGGTGGCGGGTTTGAGGGTGGTGCAGGGCGGGGTGGTGTGCCCCGCCGTGTCGGCGGCCCCCCCGTGCCGCCGGGTCAGGCGGGGATGAGCGTGTACTTCGTGCTCAGGTACTCGTGGATGCCTTCGAGTCCGCCCTCGCGGCCGAGGCCGGACTGCTTGACGCCGCCGAACGGTGCTGCGGCGTTGGAGACGAGCCCGGTGTTGAGGCCCATCATCCCGGTGTCCACGCGGTCGATCATGCGCTGGCCGCGCGCGAGGTCCTGGGTGAACACGTAACCGACCAGACCGTACTCGGTCTCGTTCGCGCGCGCCACGGCCTCCTCCTCGGTGGAGAAGGTCGTGATCGCCAGGATCGGGCCGAAGATCTCCTCGCGGAGGATCTCGCTGCCGGGCTGCACGTCGACGAGCACGGTCGGCTCGAAGAAGAAGCCGTCGCCCTCTGGGGCCTTTCCGCCGCTCAGGACGCGGGCGCCGCGGGACACGGCGTCCTCCACGAGCGCCGTCATCGAGGCGACCGCGCGGTCGTCGATGAGCGGGCCGATGGTGACGCCGGGCTCGCTGCCAGGGCCGATCTTCAGGGCGTCCACCTTCTCGGCGACGCGACGGGCGAACTCGTCCGCGACGTCCTCGTGGACGATGAAGCGGTTGGCCGCGGTGCAGGCCTGGCCGATGTTGCGGAACTTCGCGAGCATCGCGCCCTCGACGGCCTTGTCCAGGTCGGCGTCCTCGAAGACGACGAACGGGGCGTTGCCGCCGAGTTCCATCGACGTGCGCAGCACGTTCTGACCGGCCTGCGCGAGCAGGGCGCGGCCGACCGGCGTCGAGCCGGTGAACGACAGCTTGCGCAGGCGCGGGTCGGCGATGATCGGGGCGGAGACCGCACCCGACGTGTTCGTCTGCACGACGTTCACCACACCGGCGGGGACGCCGGCGTCGGCGAGCAGCTGCGCGAAGAACAGCGTGGTCAGCGGTGTCAGCTCGGCCGGCTTGACGACCACGGTGCAGCCCGCGGCGAGCGCCGGCGCGATCTTGCGCGTCGCCATCGCCAGTGGGAAGTTCCACGGCGTGATGAAGAACGACGGCCCGACGGGTCGCTGCGAGACGACCATCGTGCCGGTGCCCTCCGGGTTCTGGCCGTAGCGGCCGGCGATGCGCACGGCCTCCTCGGAGAACCAGCGCAGGAACTCGCCGCCGTAGGTGACCTCGCCGTTGGCCTCGGCCAGCGGCTTGCCCATCTCCAGCGTCATGAGCAGCGCGAAGTCCTCGCGGCGCTCCTGCAGCAGGTCGAACGCGCGGCGCAGGATCTCGGCGCGGGTGCGCGGCGGTGTCGCGGCCCAGGCGTCCTGCGCGGCCACGGCGGCGTCGAGGGCGCGGATGCCGTCCTCGGGGGTCGCGTTGGCGATGCGCTTGATGACGCGGCCGGTGGCCGGGTCCTGCACCTGGATCTGCTCGCGGGTGCCTGCCTCCCAGGCGCCGCCGATGAACAGGCCGTCGGGGACGCGGGCGAGAAGGTCGGCCTCGGCCGCGGTGAACTCGGCAGTGGTCACGGTGTCGACGGCGCTCATGCGTTGGCCACCGCCTCCGCGACGACGTCCAGCCCCTCGATGAGGAGGTGGTCCGGGATGCTCAGCGGCGGGAGGAAGCGGATCACGTTGCCGTAGGTGCCGCAGGTGAGCAGCACGACGCCGGCCGCGTGCGCGGCGGCGGCGACCTTCGCGGTCAGCGCGGCGTCCGGCTCGCCGGTCTCCGCGTCGACCAACTCGATGGCGACCATGGCGCCCTTGCCGCGCACCTCGGCGACGCGCGGGTCGGCGGCACGGAGGGCGCCGAGCTTCTCGAAGAGGATCTCGCCGATGGCGCGGGCGCGTGCGGCCAGGTCCTCCTGCTCGTAGGTCTCGATCGCGGCGAGCGCCGCGACACAGGCGAGCGGGTTGCCGCCGTAGGTGCCGCCGAGGCCGCCGACCTGCGGCGCGTCCATGATCTCGGCGCGGCCGGTGACCGCCGAGAGCGGGAGGCCGCCGGCGATGCCCTTGGCGGTGACGATCAGGTCGGGCACGATGCCGAACTGCTCGGAGGCGAACATGGTGCCGGTGCGGGCGAACCCGGTCTGCACCTCGTCGGCGATGAAGACGACGCCGTTCTCGTTCGCCCAGGCCTGGAGGGCCGGGAGGAAGCCGTCGGCCGGGACGATGAAGCCGCCCTCGCCCTGGATCGGCTCGATGATGATCGCGGCCAGGTTGGCCGCGCCGATCTGCTTCTCGATCATCGTGATGGCGCGCTTGGCCGCCTCGGCGCCGGTCAGGCCGCCGTCGCGCAGCGGGTAGCTGAGCGGGGCGCGGTAGATCTCGGGCGCGAACGGGCCGAAGCCGTTCTTGTACGGCTGGTTCTTGGCGGTGAGGCCCATCGTGAGGTTGGTGCGGCCGTGGTAGGCGTGGTCGAACGCGACGACGGCCTGCTTGCCGGTGTAGTGCCGCGCGATCTTGACCGCGTTCTCCACGGCCTCCGCACCGGAGTTGAACAGGGCGCTGCGCTTGGCGAAGTCGCCGGGGGTGAGGCGGTTGAGGGCCTCGGCGACGTCCACGTAGGAGTCGTACGGCGCGACGGTGAAGCAGGTGTGCGTGAAGGCGGCGACCTGGGCGGTCACGGCCTCGACGATGCGCGGGGCGGCGTTGCCCACGCCGGTGACGGCGATGCCGGAGCCGAAGTCGATCAGGGAATTGCCGTCGACGTCGACGAGCACACCCCCGCCGGCGGCGACGGTGTAGACGGGGATGGTGGCGCCGACGCCGGCCGCGACGGCCTGCGCCTTGCGCTCGGCGCGCTTGCGCGACTCGGGGCCGGGGATGGGGGTGACGAGCCGGCGCTCCTGCGGGAGCGAGGGTCCGCCGACGAGGGTTGCGGAGGCGGGGGAAACGATGGTCATGGCGGCATCGTAGGCAGCAGGGCGTTTCCCGCGCCTGGACGGGCCGTACAATTCGAACGTCAGGAATCGACACCCTGGCAGATGGAGTGCCCCGATGCCCGCGACCCTCGCCCAGCTGCTCGCCCGGCCCGAACTCGGCCTCCGCCTGGTCACCCCGGGCGACGTCGGCGAGCTGGACACCCCGCTGTCCTGGGCGCACAGCTCCGACCTCCCCGACCCGACGCCGTTCCTCTCGCCCGGCCAGGTGCTGCTCGTGACGGGGACGCCGGAGGATGTCGATCCGTACGTGTCCCGGCTGGTCGAGCACGGGATCGCCGGGCTGGGGTTCGGGACGGAGGTGGTGCGCGACACCCCGGAGCCGCTGGTGGAGGCGTGCGCGCGGCACGGCCTCCCGCTGTTCGAGGTGCCGTACCGGACGCCGTTCATCGCGGTGGCGCGCTTCGTCGCCGACCGGCTCGCCGCGGACGCCTACGCACGCAACACCTGGGCGCTGCGGGCCTCCCGGGCGATCTCGCTCGCGGCGCTGCGGCCGGACGCGCTCGGCGCGGTGCTCGCCGAGCTGGCCCGCCAGATCGACCGGCCGGTCGCGCTGATCGGGGCCGACGGTACGCTCGACCGGCTCGCGCCGGCGGGGGCGCTGGACGTGGCGGCGCGCGCGGTGCTGACGGGCGCGGCCGAGCCACTGCTGCGCAGCCGGCGCAGGGCGGCCGGCACGGCCGTGACGGACGCCGGGCCCTTCTCCCTGCAGACGCTGGGCGCGGCCGGGCGGCTCCGCGGGGTGCTCGCTGTCGGGTCGGAGGGGCTCGACCAGGCGGCCCAGCAGGTGGTGACGGGCGTCGTCGCGCTCGCCGGGCTGGCGCTGGAGCAGAGCAGGGCGACCGATGCGGCGCGGGCCCGGCTCCGCACGGCGGTGTGGCGGGCGCTCCTGGCCGGGGATGTCGCGCTGGCGGAGGCGGTGGCCGAGCCGGTGCTCGGTGCCTTGCCCGAGCAGCCGGCCCGCGTGACCGTGCTGCACGGGGCCGCGGGCGCCGCGGCGGCGGACTGGCTGGAGGCCGGCGGCGACGGGTTCTTCGCCCGCGACGGTCAGGAGCTCGTCGTCCTCGGGGCGACGCCGGAGGCGATCGCGGAACTGGCCGAGCGCTTCGAACTGCGCGGCGGGTCGTCCGCCCCCGTGGCGTTCGGGGCGCTGGCGGCGGGAGTGACGCAGGCTGGCGTGGCGGCACGCCGATCCACGCGGGACGAGCGCGTGCCGTCATTCGACGACGTGGCGGCGGCCGGGATGCTCGCGCTGCTGCAGACCCCGGACGCTCGCGCGGTCGCGGCGACCGCCCTCGCGCCGCTGTCGAAGGCCGACCCGGCGCTGCCCGGCATCCTCCGCACCTGGCTCGACGCGGACGGGGTGTACGACGTGGCCGCGCGGCGCCTCGGGATGCACCGGCACACGCTGCGGGCGCGGGTCGCAGACGCGGAGCGGCTGCTGGGTCGCGACCTCGGCGGGTTCGCGGCGCGCGCCGACCTGTACGCGGCCCTGCGCGCGGCGGAGTAACGCTCCGTTCGACAGCGGCTCGTGCTCGTCAGCGCCCAGTGCTCGACCGGGCTCAGTGCTCGACAGTGCCTAGTTCTCGACCGGGACGAGCGCGTCGGCGCCCAGCGTATTCGGCGCCAGCACGGCGTCCGTTGTGATGCGCCTGGCGGCGCGGAGGCGGGTCACGATGAGCGCTCCGGCGGCCGCCGCGGCGGCGATGAAGAACAGGGCCGCGATCGCCAGGTCCACCCACTGGCGCTTGGTGAAGCCCATGTGGTGGCCGACCGCCACCGTGGCCAGTCCGTGGTCGACGGCCGGGGTGGTCAGGGCCCCCAGCGCGACGGCAGCCACGACGAAAGCGAACCCGAACAACGACCAACCGATACTGCGCATAGTCCCATTCAAACCCACTGGATGTCCGGGACAACCCCGCCAGGCGGATCGTTATCGGTCGTTCAGGTAAGCACGGCTCGGCCCGGGTACGCGCGGAAACTCAGCGCAGCGCCAGGTCGCAGATCCGCCGGCAGAGCTCTGCATAGCCGATCCCGACGGCCGCGGCCGACTGCGGCAGGAGGCTGGTCGCGGTCAGGCCGGGCAGCGAATTGACCTCGATCGTCCACAGCACGCCGTGCCGGTCGAGCCGGAAATCGGTGCGGCTGTAGCCGGAGAGGCGCAGCGCCCGGTGCGCGGTCAGCGCGGCCGCCCTGGCCTCCGCCGCGATCTCGGCGGGCACGTCGGCCGGGAAGGTCTCCGCCACCGCGCCCGGCTGGTACTTGTCGCCGTACGAGAAGGCCGAGTCCGGGTCGACCGCGATCTCCCCCACGGCGAGCGCCTCGTCTCCGAGCACGCCGACCGTCAGCTCGCGGCCGGGCACGAAGCGTTCGAAGAGCACGGAGCCGAACGCCGCCGCACGCGTGACCGCGGCCTCCAGCTCGTCCGGGTCGCGCACGATGCTCAGCCCGACCGTGGAGCCCTGCGCGTTCGGCTTCACAACGACCGGGAGCCCGAGCTCCGCGGCTGCGGGGCCGGGCTCGAGCGGGTCCAGGACCCAGTCCGGTGTGCGGATCCCGGCCTGGAGCAGGACGCGCTTGGTGAGCTCCTTGTCCATCGCCAGCCCGCTGCCGAGCGGACCCGACCCGGTGTACGGGACGCCGGCGAGCTGGAGGAGCGCCTGCAGCTCCCCGTTCTCCCCGGAGCCGCCGTGCAGCGCGAGGAACACCAGGTCGACGCCGGCGACCTCCGCGGGCAGCCGCAGCGCGCTCCCGGCCCCGGCCAGCCGGGCGAGCGCCGTCGACTCGGGGGGCGCGACGCCCACCGCGCCGGTCAGGACGCGCCCCTCGGCCGCCGCGTCGAGGGCGCCGGAGGCCGTGTCCACGGCCAGCACCTCGTGACCGAGGCCGCGGAGCGCGCGCACCACCGGCGCCGCGCTCGCGATCGAGACATCCCGCTCCTCGCTGGAGCCTCCGAACAGCACTGCGATCCGCATCCCGCCACGCTACCCCGCACGCGCCCGGGCCGCCTCAGGCCTCGCGGGTGATGGAGACGGAGACGAAGAGCTCGGAGCCGGCCGCACCCGAGTAGACGCCGCGCAGCGGCGCGACGTCGGCGTAGTCGCGGCCGTGGCCGACGCGCACGTGCCGGTCGCCGATGTCGACGCCGTTGGTCGGGTCGTAGCCGTGCCAGCCGCCGCAGAACCACTCGACCCAGGCGTGCGACTCGCCGACCACCGTCTCGCCCACCGCCGCGTCGGCCTTCGGGTGCAGGTAGCCGGACACGTACCGGGCGGGGATGCCCTCCGAGCGCAGCGCCCCGATCGCGACGTGCGCGATGTCCTGGCAGACGCCGCTGCGCGACTCCCAGGCCTCCCGCGCGGTCGTGCGCACGCCGGTGACTCCGCTCTCGTACGTCATCGCCTCCCCGACCGCGACGGCGATGGCGTGCGCGACGGAGCACGGATCGGCGGCCGCTGACGCCGACGCCGCCGACGCCGCCGACGCCGCCAGGGCGGCCAGCGACGCGGGCGGCTCGGTCAGCGGCGTCTGCCTGAGCTGCTGCGCGCACTCCCCCGACCGTGCGACCGCCTCGGCCAGGGCCTCCCAGCCGAGCGGCTCCGGCGCATGCTCCGGGTCCAGGACCTCCACCAGGCTGGTCGCCGTGATCGTCAGCTCGCGGTGCGGGTTGAGCGCGTCGAACGCCAGGACGCGCGTGCCCCAGTAGTCGGTGTACTGGTGATGCGACGACACCGGCTGGACGTCGAGCGCGGAGTGCAGCACGAGCTGGCGGTCGCCGGAGGCCGGGAGCATCCGCGCCTCGTTGTAGGACGCCGACACCTCCGCTCCGTACCGGTAACCGGTCGAGTGGGTCACCCGCAGCCGCTTCATCCGCGCTCCCCCGTCCAGCTCGGCGCCGCGCTCTCCGGGAAGTAACGCCGGGTGATCGCGGACGTCGCCGCGCTGGTCGCCTCCTGGACGACGGACATGTGCGCGGGGAGGTCGTCCAGCACCTCCGCGACGGGCCGGAACTCCAGCTCGCTCTGCACCTGGCCGAGCAGCCGGACGGCACGGTCGGACACTCCCGCACGCTCGTGCCGCGGCTCGATGTCGCGCAGGCTCTCCACGGCGCGCGTGATCGCGTAGAGGATCGACCGCGGGAACAGCCGGTCGTGCAGCAGGAACTCCGCGGCGTTGCGCGTGGAGGGCACGCCGCGGTACGTGCGCAGGTACGCCTCGTACGCGCCGCAGGAGCGCAGGATGGTCGTCCAGCTCGGCCCGCTGGCCTCCGTCAGCGAGCGCGTCGCGAGCAGCCGGGCGGTCATGTCCGCGCGCTCCAGGCTGCGGCCGAGCGTGAAGAAGTGCCAGGCCTCGTCGCGGCTGGCGCCGGAGTCCATGATGCCGACGGCGAGCGCCGTGCGGTCGCGCACCCAGGTGAAGAACTCGTGCACCTTGTCGCTGCTCACCCGGCGCGGCACCCGCGCGGCCGTGGTGTTGAGGCATTCCCACAGCTCGGTCGAGACGATCTCCCTGGCGCGGCGGGCGTTCTCCCGGGCGGCGCCCAGCGAGTAGGCGATGGAGGCCGGGGTGCTCCGATCGACGGCGAGGAGACGCAGCACGTCCTCCCGGGCGATCGGCCCGGGCGTGGCGTCCGAGCCCATCACGCCGAGCAGCGACCGGCACGCGGTGTCCTCGTCGATCCAGGGGTCCTCCAGCAGCAGCTGGAGGTGAACGTCGAGGATGCGCGCTGTGCCGTCGCTGCGCTCGACGTAGCGGCCGATCCAGAACAGGGAGGAGGCGATCCGGCTGAGCATCACTGCGCCTCCGTCCGGAAGGGCTCGGCCTGCTGCTGTTGCTGCTGCTGGTCGGTGCGCGGCGCGTCCTCCCGCGAGTGGTCGGGCGCGGGCAGCGGAGGGGCCGCGGCCTGGTCGGCGACCAGGCCGGACACCCTCCGGGAGTCGACCGCCTGGACCGCGCCGATGGCGGGCACCCCCACCACCCAGGTGTCCTTCGAGCCGCCGCCCTGGCTGCTGTTCACCACGAGCTGCCCCTCCGCGAGCGCCACGCGCGTCAGGCCGCCGGGCAGCACCCAGACATCGCGCCCGTCGTTCACCGCGAACGGCCGCAGGTCGACGTGCCGCGGCCGCATCCCGTCGTCCACGAGCGTCGGGATGGTGGAGAGCTGCACGACAGGCTGGGCGATCCAGCCGCGCGGGTCGGCGATGAGCTGGGCCCGGAGCCGGGCCAGCTCCTTGCGGTCGGCGTCCGGCCCGATCACGAGCCCTTTGCCGCCCGAGCCGTCGACGGGCTTCACGACCAGCTCGTCCAGCCGGTCGAGCACCTCGGCCAGCGCCTCCGGCTCCTCCAGCCGCCAGGTGTCGACGTTCGGGAGGATCGGGTCCTCGGCCAGGTAGTAGCGGATCAGGTCGGGCAGGTAGGTGTAGACGAGCTTGTCGTCGGCGACGCCGTTGCCGACCGCGTTGGCGATCGTCACCGTGCCGAGCCGGGCGGCGAGCATCAGCCCGGGCGTCCCGAGCACGGAGTCGACCCGGAACTGCAGCGGGTCGAGGAAGTCGTCGTCGATCCGGCGGTAGATCACGTCGACGCGCTGCGGGCCGGAGGTGGTGCGCATCCACACCGAGCCGCCGGAGCAGAACAGGTCACGGCCCTCCACCAGCTCCACCCCCATCAGCCGGGCCAGGAGGGTGTGCTCGAAGTAGGCGGAGTTGTAGACGCCAGGGGTGAGCACGACGACGTTCGGGTTCTCCATGCCGCCCGGCGCGCTCGCCTTGAGCGCCTGGAGCAGCCGGTAGGGGTAGTCGCCGACCGGCCGCACGCGCATCGAGGTGAACAGCTCGGGCAGGGTCTGCGCCATGACGCGGCGGTTGGAGATCACGTAGGAGACGCCGCTCGGCACCCGGACGTTGTCCTCCAGCACCCGCCAGCCGCCCTGCTCGTCGCGGATCAGGTCGATGCCCGACACGTGGATGCGCACCCCGTTGGCGCTCTCCACCCCGGCGGCAGCACGGTGGAAGTGCGCGGATGAGGTGATCAGCCCGGCCGGGACGACGCCGTCGCGAACCGCGTTCTGGGCGCCGTAGACGTCGCTGAGGAACGCCTCCAGCGCGCGGACGCGCTGCTTCACGCCGCTCTCGATCCGCGACCACTCGGCCTGCTCGATGACGCGCGGGACCGCGTCGAGCGGGAAGGGCCGCTCCTCCCCGGCGAAGTCGAAGGTGACCCCCTGCGCGAGGTAGGAGCTGGCGAGCGCGTCGGTGCGGCCGCGGAGCTCCTCCTGCGTCAGTGCGGCCAGCGCCGCGAACAGCTCCCGGTAGGCGGGCCGGGTCCGCTCGGCGACGCTGCCGCGGACGTCGGCGAACATCTCGTCGAACGGCGTGGCCCGGCCGCGCCGGCGCCGCGCGGCCTGCGTGCCGTAGCCGCCGAACAGATCACCCATGGCAGGACGCTACCGAGCGCCCGTTACCCGCAGATTTCGCCACGTTTCGCCCACGTCACAACCTCGCGGTTCGAAGGCGGGGCCGGATTGCCGACAGAATGGGCGGATGAGCATTCCGATCTCCGGCACCCACTTCGGCCTGACCGCGGGCGACTACCACGCGACCATCGCGTCGGTGGGCGCCTCCCTGCGCACGCTGGAGTTCGACGGCAGGCCTCTGGTGGTCCCCTTCGACGCCGACGAGGTGCGGCCGGCGTTCCGCGGCGCGACCCTGGCGCCGTGGCCCAACCGGGTCGTCGACGGCCGGTATACGTTCGAGGGCGTCGAGCAGCAGCTCGCACTCACGGAGCCGACGCGTGGCCACGCCCTGCACGGCCTCGCCGCCTGGCTCGACTTCGCGGCCATCGACCGCTCCGCCGACAGCGTGACGCTCGCCGCGACGATCGAGGCGCAGGACGGCTACCCGCACCGGGTCGAGGTCGTCGTCGCGTTCGCTCTGGACGAGGACGGCCTGCACACCACCGTCACGGGCACCAACACGGGCACCTCCGCAGCGCCGTGGGGCACCGGCCCGCACCCGTACCTGGTCGCGGGCGAGGGCCGGGTGGACGACTGGACGCTCACGCTCCCCGCGGACCGGGTGCTCACGGTGACCGAGGACCGGCTGATCCCGGTGGGCCTCGCCGACGTGATGAACGGCCCCTTCGACTTCCGCGCGGCGCGCCCGATCGCCGACACGTTCATCGACCACGCCTTCACCGGGCTCCGCCGCGACGCCGACGGCACCGCGACGGTCGCACTGATCGCCCCGGAGGGCACCGGCGTCGCGATGACGTGGGATGCGGCGTGCCCGTGGGTGCAGGTGCACACGGCGGACCGTGAGATCCCGGAGCTGAACCGCCTCGGCCTGGCGGTCGAGCCGATGACCTGCCCGCCCGACGCGTACAACTCTGGGACGGACCTCATTGTGCTGGCGCCCGGGGAGTCGTCGGCGGCGGGGTGGACGATCCGGGCGCTCTAGCCCGCGGAGACGGCCGGCGCCTCCAGCTCGCGCGGGGAGCGCAGCCCTTGGACGACGAAGAGGACGCCGGTCAGCAGCAGCCCGGACGGGACCGCGACGAGCCCCCAGAGCCAGAGTCCGGGCATAGCGGGGAGCGGGATCCGGCTCACCACCATCACGACCGCCAGCATCAGCGCGACGGCCGGAAGCGCCCAGCGCGCCGGTCCCGTGACGACTCCGGCCCGGAACACGCTGACCGCGGAGACGACCAGCGCGGCCACCCGGACCAGCCCCACTGTCCAGAGCAGGATGCTCAGCACGGCGAGCAATCCGGTGTTCACGCCGACCGCGGTCAGGTTCAGCGAGACGTAGCCCGCAGACACGACGGTGGTCAGGGCGAAGAGGACGAGAGCGGCCCGTCCCGCGCGGGACGACCCGGCGATGCCACGCTCGCCGCGGACGCCGAAGCCCAGCAGGACGAACGCGATGACGAGAATCGCCGCAGACGCCGTCCCGAAGAAGGGCGTTCTGGCGAAGTACAGCCAGGAGCTGCCCGGCGGAGGGAAGACCCAGCCCACCTCCGCCACGATCGGCACCACCGTACCGAGGACGAGCCCCGCTCCGCCCCACGTCAGCGTGGTGCGCGACGCGCCCACCGGCTCATCCGTCACGATCCACTCCTTCGTCGATCCGAGCCGCGCGCAACGGCCCAGCGGACGCCCCACCCGCGGCACCCACCGAAGAGACTCTGCTTCAGCGCTCCCGAAACGTCAAGCACCATCACTTCTTTCGGCCCGAGCTGCGTGAGTTCCTTGGAAGACGGGCGATGCCCCCAGCGGAACCCGACCCGGCTGGGGGCATCGAAATGGCTGCACTAGGAGCAGCGTGGCGTCACGACGGAGGCGAGTACCCGTTCCCACCTTCCGTCAGCCACTGAGCCACCGGATCTTCACGGTGCTCGTGACTAGACGATACATGCTCGATGAGAGATTTCACAGACTCTGGCGATGCTATGCATGCATTAGAGGTGTCCCGGCGGCCGGGGCGCGCATCCCACGACGGTGCGCGTCCCGGCCGGCCGGTGGTGCGCGCGGCCATCCACGACTGGCCGCACGCGGTCTGAGGGGGCTGCGAGCAGCCCGCCGCCCGCTAGCTGTCTGCCGGCTGGAGCGCCGCCACGATCGCCGCGGCGGTCTCGCGGCCGACGCGGATCGCGCCGTCCACGTGCTGGTAGCCCTTGCCCGCCAGGTCGCTGCAGGAGAAGTGGATGGGCCCGACCGGCGTGCGCAGGTCCGCGCCGTAGCGCGCCAGGCCGCCCATGTCGAAGCTCGCCGCGTAGGCGCCGCGGGTCCACTCCTCGCTGCCCCAGTCGCTCTCGTAGTACACGACGGGGCTCAGCGCCTGCACGCCGTAGTAGTGCGACAGCGACTCCAGGATGCGCGCCTTGCGCTCCTCGGGGCTCAGCCGGAAGACGTCGTCGGCGGACTCGTCGGAGACGAAGCCGACCAGGGTGCCGCGCGGGTCGCCGTCGTAGCTGTTGTCGTAGGCCTCGTGCACCAGCTCGTACGGGCTGAAGGCGGTGCCGCTGTAGCCGAGGTCGCGCCAGAACGGCGTCTCGTAGACGGCGTGCACCTTGATGACGAAGCCCATCGACAGGTGCTGGTGCAGCTGCTGCTGGCGGCGCGGGAGCGGTGGCTCGTAGGAGATCCGGCTGATCAGCACGGGCGGCACGGCCAGGATCGCGAACCGGGCGTGCACCTCCAGGTCGTCGGTGATCGCGGTGACGCCGGAGCCCGTGCCCTCGGAGTCCCAGCGGAGGGTGCGCACCGGCGAGTTCAGGTGGACGTCGTCGCCCAGGCGGTCGGCGAGCAGCAGCGGCACCTGCTGGAGGCCGCCCTTCACCCGCTTGTCGAGGATGAAGTCGGCGTCCACCAGGTGGCTGAAGCTGCCGGCGCTGGCGGCCATGAGCAGGGCCTGCAGCGCGGAGAAGGCGTGCGCGGGCTTGGTGAGCATGGCGCCCGCGATGAACATGCCGATGTTGAGGCGGGCCTCCTCGTCGTCGGTCTGCGTCTCCAGCCAGCGGCGGAAGGAGATCTCGTCCAGCTCCTTGGCCTGCGGGTGCTCCCACGGCCGGTCGGGGTCGATCTCGGCGACGAGCGCGTCGAGGCGATCGATGAGGCCGACGATCTCCTGCTCGGTCGCCGGGGCGACGGGGAAGATCTCGCCCTCGAACGTGCGGCGGGCGCCGTTCTCGCCGAGGTAGATGTTGATGCCCTCGCGGTAGCGGGAGTAGGTCTCGAGTCCCAGTTCCTCCAGCGTGCCGATCAGGGCGTCCTGGTCGGGCGAGACCCACTGGCCGCCGATCTCCAGCGTCGCGCCGTCGATCTCGTCCGTCCAGAGCCGGCCGCCCACGCGGTCGCGGGCCTCCAGCACGGCGACGCTCAGGCCGGCCTTCGTCAGTTCCGTCGCGGCCGTGAGGCCGGAGGCTCCAGCGCCGACGATGACGACGTCACGTTCGATGCTGTTCATGGCTATCACTCCTCCATCGGGGTTCACGAGGATGCTAGGCGGGCGCGCCACCCCGCATGATGTACACGCTGGCGAAGGAGGGCGTCAACCCTCGACGAGATGTATGTTCTGCTCTGCGGCGCTCGCCTCCGCCGTGGCGGCGCCGGTCATCCGCAGGTAGACGATGAGCCAGCTGAAGACCAGGACGCCCGCCACGAGTTCGGCCGCCGTCAGCACGTAGTAGCCCACAGCGAAGAACACCAGCACGACCACGATCGTGGCGAAGAACACGTAGCCGAGCACGAAGAACGCGGCGGGCGCGGCCGGAAGGGCGGCGCGCACCCAGAACACGACGAGCGCGAAGACGACGACCATCCCGACCGCGGACACGTTGTGCAGGACGATCGAGACGTTCAGCGGGAAGATCCCCACGCAGGCCAGCAGCACGCCGATCAGGATGAGGCCGACCCGCACGCGCACGACCGCGGCCTTCCGCTTCGGGTCGGCGATGCCGCGCGCGTCCGTGGCGTACCGGGCGATGGCGGTCACGATCACGCCCGCGACGATGAGCGTCAGATTGAAGGTGAGCGAGGAGACGCTCTGCGACATCCCGAGCGCGCTCAGGTGCTTCATCCACCAGTGCGGGTCGGGCGCGCTGAGCATGGAGGCCAGGATCCCGACCACGGCGAACGCGGCGAGGACCGTGGACAGCCGCATCAGATCCATCCCGGCGGCCGAGAGGAAGACGGCGTACGCGGTCACCCCGGCGGCCGCGCCCGCTAGCGCCGTGGCGGAGAGGAAATAGACGGTCGCGTCCTGGAAGCCGTCCGCGAGCACGGCGCCGAGCACGAGCCAGCCGAGCAGGGCCAGGATGCCGTGGGCCAGCGCGATCGCGAACGTGTCGAAGATGTCGACGCCCGCGGCCCGGTGCGGCGGGCCGGCCGTCTGGAAGGGGGTGAGTCCTTCCCGCCGCCAGAGCCGGCCGACCACGTAGGCGACGAAGGCGATCACGCCGCCCGCGATCGCGACGAACTGCCCGACCGAGGCCGGCCCGGCGATCGGGAGGCTGCGCCCCCAGAACACGAGGAGCGCCACGAGGCCGGCGAGCACGAAGGCTGCGGCGCCGACCACGATCCCGGCCCCCTCGACCGTGAGCCGCGCGGGCGCGCTCAGGCCGCCGAACGTCGGCCGGACCCGATCCCTGGTGCTCATGACGATCACCTTCCGCACTCCCGCGCGCGACCCGGCCGGTCGACGTCGCGCACAATGTAACGCCGGAGCGCACCCCTCGGCTACAGCATCGTCGAGGGCGCGATTCGTGCCGAATGTGGGTTATCGCGGCGCCATTCACAACATTCGTGCGGAATCGCGGGGGCGCGATTCCCGTCAGCGCAGCAGGCCGAGGGTGCGGGCGGCGCTCACTGCGGCGGTGCGGGAGCCGACGTCGAGCTTGGTGAAGATGTGGACGAGGTGCGATTTCACTGTGGCCTCGGTGATGTGGAGGCGGGCGGCGATGTCGGTGTTGGACGCGCCCTCGGCGACGAGCTCCAGCACCTCCAGCTCGCGTGCGGAGAGGCTGGTCAACGGGGCGCGCATCCGGGCCATCAGGCGGCCCGCGATCACCGGGGCGAGCGCGCTCTCCCCCGCCGCGGCCGCGCGCACGGCGGCCACCAGCTCGTCGGGCGGGGCGTCCTTGAGCAGGTAGCCGCTCGCTCCGGCCTCGATGGCGTTGAGGATGTCGGCGTCGGTGTCGTAGTTGGTCAGCACCAGCACGTGCGGCGCGCGATCGAGCGCGCGGATGCGGCGGGTGGCGTCGGCGCCGCGCGGGCCGTCGGCGAACTGGAGGTCCATGAGCACCAGGTCGGGCGCGAGCTGTTCCGCGAGCAGCACGGCGTCGGCGGCGGTGGCGGCCTCCCGGATCACCTCCAGGTCGTCCTCGGCGTCCAGCAGCGCCCGGATGCCGGCGCGCACGACCGGGTGGTCGTCGGCGATGACGATGCGGATCATGCCTCGCCTCCCGTCGCACGCGTCGGCACGGTCACGGTCAGCCGGGTCCCGCGCCCCGGCGCGCTGTCGACGTCGAGGGCGCCGTCGAGTTGGGCGACCCGTTCGGCGATCGCGCGGAGGCCGAACGAGTCCGCACCGCCGGGGCCGGCCGCGACCGTTTCGGGGTCGAACCCCACTCCGTCGTCGGCGACGACCAGGACGGTGGCGTCACCGTCCGCCCGCACCGTCAACGACGCCCGGTCGGCGCGCGCGTGCTGCCGGACGTTCGCGATGGCGCCCTGGGCGATGCGCAGCAGGGCGGTCTGCAGGTCCATCGGCAGGTCGAGCGACGGCGGCGCGTCGACCTCCACGCGGAGGCCGCCGGGCGTCGACTGCGCCTCCCCCAGCCGGCGCAGGGCCTCGCCCAGGCCGGCGTCGAGCGCGGGCGGCGTCAGCGCGCGGATGAAGGCGCGGGTCTCGGCCAGGCTGTCGGCGGCGGTCTCCCGCGCCAGGCGGATGTGCTCGATGCCGGGGCGGCCGGGGTCGGCGCGCTCGGCCGCGTGCAGCAGGAGCTGGATGCTGGACAGCCCCTGCGCGACGGTGTCGTGGATCTCGCGGGCGAGCCGGGCGCGCTCGGCGAGGGCTCCCTGCTCGCGCTCGGTCTCGGCGAGGCGGTCGCGGGTGGAGAGCAGTTCGGAGAGAAGGGCCTCCCGCTCGGCGGCCTCCTGGGCGAGGGCGCGGTAGCCGAGGCCGAGCAGGATGGCGACGCCTGCGCCGATCACCGGGCCGATGACCACGCCGGCAGAGAAGCCCTGGTGGAGGCCGAGCGCGAGGATCGCGACCGCGGTCGTGGCCACGACGGCGACGGGTCCGAGCCGGCGCGGCAGCAGGTGCAGGAAGAGGAAGAACAGCGGGAACGACAGGTAGGCGGCCTCCGGCACCAGGATCACGAGGCCGACCCAGAGCAGCGCCAGCGTCGTCACCCAGATCGTCGCGGCGAGCCGGCGCCGCGGCTCCGGCACCCTGCGGACGAAGGCGCTCGAGACGTACACGGCGGCGAAGAGCACGACCAGGACGACACCGGCGACGGCGTCGGGAGGCGGCAGCGCGGGCAGCCGTACGAGCACGAGGACCAGCAGCCCCGCGATGAGCACGTGCAGCCCGACGCGCAGCCCGACGAAGACCGGGGTGAGGGCGCTGTGGGACATGACACGCCCAGCCTACGAAGCCTGCACCGGCTTCGGCATCAATGGAAAGTCGGAGAGCAGGTTCGACCGCATCGACGATGTGCGGGGCGACCGCCGCGAGAAGGCTGGAGTGGCCAGGGCGGAACCGCTCCGCCCCGCAGAAAGGACCCCTCGTGTTCGTCGCCTGGCGCGACCTCCGGCACGCCCGCGGCCGGTTCATCCTCATCGGCGGCGTCGTCGCCCTCATCACCGTGCTGGTCGGCTTCCTCGCCGGTCTCACCGGCGGCCTCGCCGCGCAGAACGTCTCCGCCGTGCTCGGCCTCCCCGGCGATCGGCTGGTGCTGCAGAAGCCCGCGGGAGGCGCGGCGGGCTTCAGCGAGTCCGCGCTGCCGCCGTCGACCCTCGACGCCTGGCGACGGGCCGACGGCGTGCAGGCCGCCGTGCCGGTCGGGATCGCGCAGTCGCGGGCGGCGAGCGACGGCGTGTCCGCGGGCGTCGCGCTCTTCGGCCTCACGGCCGACGCGGGCACCATGGGAGCGACCGCCCTCACCCGACTCGCACCCACCTCGGACGACGAGGTCGGACTCTCCGCCGGCGCCGCGAAAGACCTCCATGTCGCCGTCGGTGACACCGTCTCGATCCTCGGCGCCGACTACCGCGTCGCGACCGTCGGGGGCGACGCCTGGTACAGCCACACGCCCGTGGTCGCGCTGACCCCGGACGCCTGGACCGCGGCCGACAAGCGGATGGGCGGCGCCGGCGAGCCGACCGTCCTGGCCGTGTCCGGCAGCCCGCAGTGGGATGCCGTCGCGAGCCGCACCGGCACCTCCGCCCAGCCCGCCCTCCTGAGCCTCACCGCGCTGGAGACCTTCAAAAGCGAGATCGGCTCCCTCGGCCTCATGGTCGCGATGCTGTTCGGCATCTCGGCCCTGGTGGTCGGCGCCTTCTTCACGGTCTGGACGATGCAGCGCTCCGGCGACATCGCGGTGCTCAAGGCGCTCGGCGCCACGCGGCGGTCGCTCGTGGCCGACGCCCTGGGTCAGGCGCTGGTCGTGCTCGTCGCGGGGATCGGCGCGGGGATGCTCGTCGTCCTGGGCCTCGGCGCGCTCGCCTCCGGCGTGCTCCCCTTCCTCGTGTCGCCGCTCACCACGGCCGTCCCGGCCGTAGCCATGATCCTGCTGGGCCTCGCCGGGGCGGCCTTCGCGCTCCGCACCGTCACCTCCGCCGACCCCCTCACCGCACTCGGGAGCAACCGATGATCACCCTCGACGACGTCACCCTCACCTTCCCCGACGGAGCCTCCCGCGTCACCGCGGTCGATCACGTCACGCTGCACGGCCGCGCCGGTGTGGTCACCGGGATCACCGGGCCCTCCGGCTCCGGCAAGTCCAGCATCCTGGCGCTCGCCGCGACACTCATCCGCCCGGACTCGGGCCGGGTGCTGATCGGCGGGGAGGACGCGGCGACGCTGACGGCGGACGAGGCCACAAGCCTGCGCCGGGAGCGGATCGGGATCGTGTTCCAACAGTCGAACCTGCTGGCCTCCCTGACCGCACGCGAACAGCTGCAGGTGATGGGCGAGCTCGGCGGATCGCTGCGGCGGACCGCGCGCCAACAGGTGCGCAGGCGCGTGGACGAGCTGCTCGACGCGGTGGGACTGGGCGCGCACGCGGACAAGCGTCCCGCGCAGCTCTCCGGGGGCCAGCGCCAGCGGGTCGCCCTGGCGCGCGCACTGGTCCGCAGCCCGCAGGTGCTGCTGGTGGACGAGCCGACGAGCGCGCTCGACCAGGAGAGCGGCGCCGCCGTGATGGAGCTGATCGCGCGGCTGACCCACGAGCGCGGGACCGCCACCCTGTTGGTCACGCACGACCTCGTCCACTCGCCCGCGCTGGACGAGCTGGTGACGGTCGTGGACGGACGGGTGAGCGAGGTCGCGGGAACCCGTTGAGGCTCGTCGTCTACACTGCATGACCGTGCAGGTGGAGACGTGAGCGAGGTCAAGGGGCGGCACTCGGCCGATCCGGTGGTCGCGGCGCCCGTCCGCCGCAGGCGTCGCCGGAAGTCCCGGGCCAACGGCGGTGTCGTCGTCGGCGCGCTCGCGTTGTGCGTCGGGCTCGGGCTCACGCTGTTCGCGACCGGGCCGCACGTCGACGTGCTCGCCCTCCTGAGCACGCCGCAGGATACCGCCGGGCATACCCCGGGCGCGCGTCCCACGCAGACGGGCACGTCGTCCCGGCCGACTCCGGACACGGTGCCGGCCCCGGCGCCGACGATGGTCCCGCCGGACCCGGCAGTCGCGGTTCCGCCGGTGGCCGCCGTCACGCCCGCGCCGGCGGCTCCGCCGCCCGCCGCTGACGTTCAGGCCCCGGCGCCCGCTCCGGCTCCCGCTCCGGCTCCCGCCGCGCCCGCTGCGGGCAAGAGCGGCTCGGCTCCCGGGCACACGAAGTCACCGCATCCGTGAGCCGGGGCTGCGCCTCCCCGCGACCAGTTCGTCGCCCAGCGCGTCCACCGGCCCCACGATCACCGATTCCAGGCGTCGCACGACGTCGAGGTAGTCGCCCGTCCAGATGATCCGGACGGCCTGCGCGACGATCGGACCGGACCCGTCGCCCAGGTCGTCCGCGACGACGTCGGCCAGCCGGCGCCGGTCCTCCGGGTCCGGCGGCGTGGGTGCGGGGAGCGGCTCGCGCGCGACCAGGCTCGACGCCAGCTGCTCGTACCAGCCGTCGAGCCGGCCGAGGGAGTCCTCCAGCGACCGGCGGGCGCCCTCCCGACGTCGTCCTCGATCCTCGGCGCCGGCGACCTCCTGCCGCCGCCAGAGGTCGAGGATCGCGTCACTCGCCAGCCGGACGCCCGCGACGCCGCCGACCGACGCCGACACCTCGGCGAGCGGACGCTGCTTGCTGCCACGCTCGCCCAGGTAGGTGCGGAACGCGTCGTCGAGGCGGCGTGCGGCGGCGGCCGCCCGGAGCGCTTGCTGCTGGGGCTCGGGATGCCCGGGATGCTCGGCCGTGCTCGTGTCCCCGCGCCCGAGCCCGTAGGCGACCGTCGCGCCGAGGTAGCGCACGCTCTCCCGGTACGCGTCCGCCAGCGCCTGCCGGAGCGACGCCGCCGCTCCCCGCGGCCAGAAGAGCAGCCCGACGATCAGGCTGACCGCGCAGCCGAGCGCGATGTCCTCGATGCGGATCAGGCCGACCGTCCAGCCGGACGGCGCGATGAGGTTGAACAGCAGCACCAGCAGGATCGTGAACGCCGCCTGACCCGCGGCGAACGAGATCGCGGCGGGCGCGATGCCGGCCACCAGGACGGCGATCGGGAGCAGTATCCAGATCACGACGCGGTTGTCGCCGATCGCGAGCATCGCGAGCGCGCCGAGCAGCACACCGACCGCGGTGCCCACCACGCCGCGCAGCACGGTCTGGCCGGTGCTCAGCGCGTTCGAGCGGAGCACGGAGAGCGTGCCGAGCACGACCCAGAACGAGTGCTGCACGCCGGTCAGGTTGGCGAGCAGCACGGCGAGGCCGAGCGCGATCGCGCCGCGGACGCTGTTGCGCAGCCACACCGAGTTCCAGCCGAGGAACCCGCTCGCGCGCTCGGCTGCGGCTGCCACCGGCCCGGCCAGGTCGCCGGGCTGCCGGCCCATCAGGCGCTGCCACCAGGTGCGCCGCTCCGCGCGCGCCGTGAGCGCGATGTTCCCGGCCACCGTCTCGACCGCCTGGGCGAGCTCCTGCGCGCGGAAGCCCGGGTCGAGCCCGGTCACGACCTCCTCGGCGACCCGGCGGCCGCCGTCCGGGCCGGGCCCGACCGGCAGTGCCATGGTCGCCGCCTCCACGCCCGCGCGCGCCTCCACCAGCAGGGTGAGGGCGGCGTCCAGGGCGGCGGGATCGCCGGCGTGCTGCCCGAGCAGCCGCGCACCCTCTTCCAGCACCGCCGCAGACGTGCTCTTCACCTCGAACGCAGCGATATGCACGGGTCCGGGAGTCGCGGCCGTGATCTTGACGTGGTCGAACTGGGCGATCACCGAGTTCAGCCAGTTCAGCTCGTCCACCAGCCGCACGATCGTGCGCGCCGACGTGCTCAGGCCGGTCGGCCGGTACGGGGTGCGCAGGAACGCGGTGTGCAGGGCGTCGACGGCGGCGTCGGCCTCCGCGATGGCGCGATCGCGCTCGGCGGCGAGGTCCGGGCTGCCGGCGCGGAGCATCGCAGCGGCCTCGGCGCGCAACCGCGTCGCGAGCGCCCGGCAGGCGTCCACCGCGGGGGCACGCAACGGCTCACGTGCGGGCGCGGGCCAGAGCGCGACGATCGCGACGACCGCGACGACAGCCGCGATCCCCCAGCCGAGCAGGCGCGGCCCGATCGAGGCGACCGTCCCGGGGAGCGTCACCGGAAGGATGAACGCCAGCAGCAGCGAGGTGCCGGCCGACGCCGTGACCGAACTCACCGAGCCGGCGAAGAGCACGGCGACCGCCACGACAGCCATCGCGACGGCGGAGAGCCAGACCGGGCGCGACGCGAGGGTCCCGAGGCAGACGAGCACCGCACCGGCCACCGCGAGCGCGAGCTGGGCCTGGACGCGATCGACCAGCGGTCCGCTGAAGTCGACCAGCAGCAGCATCGCGAACGAGCCGAACGCGGCGAAGGTCGCGACCTGCCCGTCGTGGAGGACGAGGCTCCCGAACGCGAACAACACCGGCATGACGATCGCGGCACGGCCGGCGCGGCGCAGCGCCGCGAAGTCGGGGTCGTGCCGCTTCAGCCAGTCCGCCGCGCGCATCCGCCCTCCTCGCTCGTCACCGCACACCCTAGCCCGGCGCCCGCCGCCCGGCGGAGAGGGAGGTCAGCGGCCGGAGCCGCTCTGCTCTCGGGAGTCCGACGGGTCGCCCTGCGTGACCGGCGAACCGGCCGCCGACGGCGCGGGCGACGGCATCGGCTCGAAATGCGCGGGGGCCTTCTTCTGCGTCGACGACCCTGACGTGCCCTGGTCATCGCCCTTTCCCGCGCTCTGGCCGACGCTCTTGCCCGATTCGCCGGTGGTCGCGTCCTCGCCGACCGGTGCGAGCGTCCCGGACTGCGTCCCTGCGCCGCTCTGGGCTCCGGCGGCGGACGGTCTCTCCGCGCCGTCGTCCTTCCGGCCGCTCGACGACGGGGAGGCGGGGGTGCCCTGCGCGTCGCCGGCCTCGGAGGTCCCGGGGCGCTCCGTCGAGCCGGCGCGCCCTCCCGTGGGCTGCGTCGACCCGGTCCCACCGGCCGACGCGTGCTCCGGCTCGGCGGGCTCGGGGTGCGCCGCGGGCCCCGGGTGCGCCGGTAGCCGGACGAGCGTCGCCAGGCTCGAGAAGGCGTCGTCGACGACGGCGTGGAACGCCGGGCTCGCCGCCGCGGCGGACGCCCCTCCGGCGAGTGCCGCGGCCAGGAGGACCACCGTGGTCGTCCTCGCGCCTCGGCTGGCGAACCAGGACGAGCGGACCGGGCGGCGACCGGACATCAGCCGCGCGACGTCGCGCGACGGTGCAGGCGGCTCGGCGGCGGCCGTCGCCTGCAACTCCGTGAGGACGGCGGCAAGCGCGGGGTCCTCGCCCAGGCCCGCCTCCTCCAGAAGGCGCAGCACCGGGTCGTCGGCAGGATTCACGGTCATCGCACCTCCTCCCGTTCCCGGCCGGAGGGAACCCCGGCGTCGACCAGTGCGGCCGCCTCGTCGTCGCCCGCGACCTCCCGGCGCAGCGCGAGCAGGGCCCTCCGCTGGAGCTGCTTGATCGCCCCGGGACTGCGGCCCATGATCCGGGCGACCTCCTCGATGGTGAGATCCGCGAGGATGCGCAACGCGATGACCTCGCGGTACTCGGGGGTCAGCCGGCCGAGGAGTTCGGCGACCCCCGTCTCGCCGCGCACGACCTCGTCCTCGGCCGAGGGGGTGCTGCGCGTGTCGGAGAGCGGGTCGTAGGCGACGGCGAGAGGGACGCGCGCGCGGCGACGATGATGGTCGACCACCCGGGCATGCGCGATGGTGAAGAGCAGTGCGCGCAAGCCCTCCAGGCCGCCCGAGAGCGACTCCAGCTTCGGGTAGAGCGCGACGAAGACATCCTGCGTCACGGCCTCCGGGTCGTCCACCCCCTGCGAGCGGAGGTACGCCCGTACGGACGCCGCGTGCGTGCGGTAGGCGTCGGCGAACAGCGCAGCGGTACCGCCGGTGTCGCGGTGCGCGTGATCCTTCACGGGCGGGCCCTCACGCGGCCACTCTAGCGGTACCGGCCACTCCGACGGGAAGGGCCCGATCCCGGGGCTCAGCGCGACCCCGCCATCACCACCGCCCGCCGCGAGAACCCGAGCCCGCGGCAGGCGGCGGTCCATCGTCTACGCCTTCCGCCGACCCGCCGACGCCCCAGCCGGGCCGGTCGGGATCCGCGCGCCCCGGGGGGTCGGCGCTGCGGTTCCCTCCGGCCCGGCCGGGACTTCCGCGAAGCGGTCGCCGGTCGGAGCGGTGGTGCGGAGGAGATGGGCGGCGGACTTCACGGGGACGACCGAAGTCGCACAGCACGCCGCGATGGCACCCGTCCCGCGCGCCGTCGTCGCGGGGGAGGCGATGACGGCGGAGGTGGGGACGGGGGCCATGAGGGGCATCCAGGTCCTTCCTGAAGGGGGGTGCAGTCGGGGCCGGGGCCCCTCGCTGACTTAATCGCCGGGAGGGCGGAAAGGTTACGCGCCGGCGGAAGATTTTTCCCGCGAGCTGACCTGACCTGACCGGGCAGGGCTGGTCTACCGGGCGTCGCTCGCCGCCCGGTCGGCGTCCGCGTCCGCGCGGCGGGCGAACGCGAGGAGCCGCTGCTGCGACTCCGCGTACGAGGTCGCCACCGGAATGTCGCGCCCCTCGCGCACGGCTTCGGCGGCGTCCACCGCCGCGTCGATCGCCACCCGGTACGGCAGCGAGCCGGTGCTGACCCGGCGGACGCCGAGCACCTGGAGGTCGTCCAGCCCGAGGCCGGGCACGACCAGCACGTTCAGCGGCAGCGGGACGGCGGCGGCGAGCCGCTCGATGGTGGCCGGGTCGGTGACACCGGGGACGAAGATCCCGTCGGCGCCGGCGTCCGCGTACGCCGCGGCTCGCGACGCGACCGCCTCCACGGTGTCGTCCTCGTGGAACCAGTACGAGTCGACGCGGGCGTTGACGAACACGCCGGGCGCCTCCCGCTTGACCGCGGCGATCTTGGCCGCGGGGAGGCCCGGGTCGACCAGGTGACCGTCCCTGGAGTCCTCCAGGTTCACCCCGACCACGCCGTCCGCGGCGAGCGCGGCGACGAAGGCGGCCACCTCCGCGGGGTCGTCGCTGTAGCCGTCCTCGACGTCGGCGGTGACGAAGACGTCGAGCGTGGCGATCCGGCGGACGAGCGCGACGGTGGCGTCACGGCTGCCGCTGCCCGCGTCGGGACGCCCGGCTGACGCGTTCACGCCGAAGCTGGTCGTGCCGACGGCCGGAAACCCGGCGGCGGCGAAGGCGATGGCGGAGCCGGCGTCCCACGCGTTCGGCAGCAGGAGCGGCGGGTCGCCGTGGTGCAGGTCCCGGAACGCGACGAGGTCACGGACGGTCATGGGTGGGGCTCCCCTCGTTGGGTGGGAGGGTACTCCGGTGGGCCGGGGCTGCGATACCGGCCGCCCACGCAGTTCAGGATGACGTCGTCGACAGCTGCACAGCCGCCGCGGGATCCGCCGCCGCGGGTTCCGACACCTCCGAGCCGTCCACCGTGGCGAACGTCTCCGCGATCCAGTCCGCGATGATCCCCGCCACGTACGGCATGTTGTCGATGGAGATGTGCTCGGTGCCGCCCTCCGGGTCGTCGAAGACGCGCAGCTCGCGGCGCGGGCTGTTCACCGCCTGGTCGTAGGTCTCGTGGGCGTAGCGCACCGGGATCTGGCGGTCGCCGGCGCCGTGGGTGATCAGCAGGGGCACGGTGATCCGCTCGGCCACGCCGTTGAGGTGCATTCCTGCGGTCTTCTCGATGAAGGCCTCCATCGAGTCGACGCCCCAGACCCAGAACACGTGGTCCCAGTAGTGCGGGACCGGGTTCTCGCCCTCGCGGTTGCGGCGGGCCTCCTGCACGGCCGCCCAGTCGTGGTTGGCGCCCCAGGCGACGGCGAGCTTCAGCCGCTTCTCGAAGGCCGCGGCGCGCGGGGCGTAGTAGCCGCCGAGCGACCAGCCGACGATGCCGACGCGGTCGGTGTCGGCGCCGAGCTCGCCGGCGTTCGCCTCGATCCAGTCCACGATCGCCGCCGCCCACACCTCGGTGTCGTGCCGGGCGGTGAGACCGCGCAGGCGGAGCGCCTCCCCGGAGCCGGGGGTGTCGATCATCAGGGTGGAGATGCCGCGCTCCGCGAGCATGCGCGGGAAGCCGGAGTAGTACATCATCTCCTTGGTCGAGTCGAGACCGTTCCACTGGATGACCACGGGGTGCGGCCCGTCGCCGGGGGCGCGGTGGAAGTAGCCGGGCAGGGAGGAGCCCTCGTAGGGGACCTCGACCCGGGTGAGCGGGATCCGGCTCAGCTCGACGTGCTTCAGCAGGAGGTCGATCGACTTCTGGTACGCGGCGTTGCGGCCCTCCCAGCGCGGCGACTGCAGGCGCTCGGCCTGGGACGTGTAGAGCGACGCCCGGTAGTAGGTCTCCCCCGCGCCGATCCGGCGGCCGGCGGCCTCGTCGTCGGCCGCCTTCGCCACCAGACGGTCGGCGACGGCGGCCCAGGCGGCGTAGAGCTCGGCCGTTCCGGCGTCGTCGCCGTTCTGGGAGGCGAGCAGCACCGGCTTGCACGCCCGGTCCACCTCGTCGATGAAGCCGCCGTTGTTGAGGGTCGCGACGACGGCGAGGCTCCACACGTAGTTGGTGGGGAAGTACATGAACACGGGAGGACTCCTTACGTCGTCGTGATCGTGGCGCCGGCCGCGATGCGGTCGGCGAGGTGTTTGGCCCCGGCGGAGGAGACGAACCCTCCGTCGACGGGCAGGTCGACGCCGGTCAGGTAGGCCGCCGCGTCCGAAAGCAGGAACACGGCGACGCCGGCGACGTCCGCAGGCCGGCCGAGCCGCTCCAGGGGCGTCAGGTCGAGCTGGGCCGCGCGCATGGCGTCCGGCGCGTTCGCGGTCATGGGGGTCTCGATGAAACCGGGATGGATGGTGTTCACCCGGATGCCGCGCGGGCCGAACTCGGCGGCGGCGACCCGGGAGAGCCCGCGCAGGCCCCACTTGGAGGCGGTGTAGGCGGCGGTGTAGTGCCCGGTCAGCCCGGCGACCGAGCCGACGTTGACGATGGCCGACCCCGCGCCCATGAGCGGCGCGAGCGCGCGCATCCCGAGCATGGGGCCGGTGAGGTTGATCGCCAGGACGCGATCCCAATCGGCGCGCTCGGTCGCCGCGATGCCCGCACGGTGAGTGACGCCGGCGTTGTTGATCAGGCCGCGCAGGGGCGCCCCCGCGAGCGAGCGCGCGAGGTCTCCCGCGAGTTCCGTCCAGGCGTCCTCGTCGGTCACGTCCAGGCGGCGGAAGTCGATCCCCGCCGCGAGCGGGCCGTCGGGGTCGACCACATCGGTCGCGACGACGTTCGCGCCGAGCCCGGCCAGCAGGTCGGCCTCCGCCGCGCCCTGACCGCGGGCCGCGCCGGTGACGACGACCGTCGTGCCGTCGAGACCCGCGCCCCAACCGGCGGCGGACGTCATAGCGCGACCGGTTCTTCGCGCGTCCGGGCACGCGAGCGGACGCGCGCGGCCGGAAGCTCGGGCGCGGCCTCGGCGCCGCCGACCGCGCCGACCAGCTCGCCGATGCCCTCCACGACCATCCGCACGGTGTCGCCCTCGGCCAGCGGCGCCGGAGTGAGCTCGCCGCGGCGCCCCCAGAGCTCGGCCAGGCAGCCGCCGTTGCCGGTCGTCCCCGAGCCGAGGACGTCGCCGGGCACCACGCGCGAGTTGCGCGAGGCGTAGGCGATCAGCTCGGGGAACGGCCAGCCCATGTTCGACACCAGGTCGTGGCCGATCCGCTCGTCGTTCACGAAGACCTCCGCGCGGATCGCAAGGAAGCCGTCGCCGTCGAAGTATGGCTCGAGCTCGTCCGCGGTCACGATCCACGGGCCGAGGCTGGTGCCGAAGTCCTTGCCCTTGGCCGGGCCGAGGCGCACCTTCATCTCGCGGGACTGGAGGTCGCGGGCCGACCAGTCGTTCATGATCGTGTAGCCGAAGATGACCGACGCGGCGTCTGCGGGGGTCAGGTTCGCTCCACCCGCGCCGCCGACGACCGCGGCGACCTCCAGCTCGAAGTCGAGGCGGGCCGTGACGGGAGGCCGCACGGACTCACCGGGGCCGAGCACGGTGTGCGGGTTGGTGAAGTAGAACGTCGGCGCCTGGTACCACTCGGGCACCACCTCGCTCTTCCCGTCGACCGACGCGCTGACGCCCTCCACGTGCTCCTCGAAGGCCACGAAGTCCCGGATCGCGGCGGGAACGAGCGGCGCGAGCAGACGCACCTCGGCGAGCGCGATCCCGTCCTCGTCGCGCACGCGGGCGGAGACACGGTGCGCCTCGTCCAGCCCGCGCGCGAGCACGTCGGCGACGGTCAGGCCGTCGGGGAACGGGACGACCCGCACACCGATGACGAACCCCTCGCCCACGACTCCCTGCGGCGTGCTCCACCGTGCGATCCTCATGCCGGCTCCGCCATCCGATGGGCGATCCCGAAGATGAGCCCGGGGGCGTCGGCCTCCCGGTCGTGGTCGATCTGCCACTGGCCGAGCTGCACGGAGGCCTCCACGACGGCCTGGGCGCGGGCGACCCGGCGGGCGTGGAAGGCGTCCCACAGCGCGTCGTCGACGGTGTCGGCGGCGATCAGCAGCTCGGTCAGCACGAGCGCGTCCTCCAGGGCCTGCGCCGCGCCCTGCGCGATCGTGGGAGGGCAGCTGTGCGCGGCGTCGCCGATCACGACCGAGCGGCCGCGGTTCCACGGGGCGGGGACGACGTGCTGGGTGAACCAGGTGTAGTTGACGTGCGCGCCCGCCTGCAGGTCGGCGCGGATGTCGTTCCAGGGGCCGCCGTAGGCCTGCGACTCCTCCAGCATGATCGTCACCGCCTCCTCGTCGGTGAGCCCGACCCGCTCCTGCGCGGGCTCGACCAGGAAGGCGTACATGGTGTCCTCGCCGGTGGGGGTGTAGCCCGCGATGTAGACGGGGCCGCCGTAGTACAGCTCGCTGCGCTCGACGGACGCCGGGCGGGAGACGAACGAGCGCCAGATGCCCATGCCGGTCGGCTGGGGCTTGGTCTCGATGCCGATCAGCTCGCGCACGGCCGAGTTGAGGCCGTCCGCGCCGACCAGGAGGTCGTAGGTCCCGGCGGGGCTGCCGTCGACCTCCACGGCGACGCCGTCGGCGCTCTCCGAGACGCCGGTGACCTTCGCGCCGAACTGGACGGTCGCGCCCGCGGTCTCCGCGTGATCGAGCAGGATGCGCGCGAGGTCGGGACGGTACATGCCGCCGGTCGCCGGGTAGTCCGGTCCGCCGGTCTTCACCTCCGGCAGTTCGGCGACGACCGGCGCGTCCGGCCCGGGCGCCCGCAGCGTCAGGCCCTCGAAGAAGTAGCCCTTCGCCTGCACGTCGTCCCAGACGCCGAGCGTCCCGAACGCGCGCAGGGCGTTGCCCTGAAGCGTGATGCCCGAGCCGAGGGCGCTGAGCTCGGGCTTCGCCTCGAAGACGTCGACCTGGACTCCGGCCTTGGCGAGCTGGATGGCGGTGGCCAGACCGGCGACACCGCTTCCGGCGATCGCGACCTTGCTGACGGCGGTCATGTGGGAGAACCTCTCTGTTCTGCGGGATGCGTACTGCGCGCGACGCTACAGCAGCGCGATGGGGTTGACCGGCGAGCCGACGGCCCCCGTGATCGGGAGCGGCGGCGCCGAGAGGAGGAACTCGTAGCGCCCGAGCCGCAGGCACTCGTCCGCCAGCTGCTCCAGGTCCCACATCTCACCGATGGTGAGCCCGAGGTTCGGGATGACGACCTGGTGCAGCGGCTGGAAGGCCGGGACGTCGAACTCGTTCGGGCGCACCTCGAAGCCCCAGGTGTCGGTGGCGATCGCGGCGATCTCGGTGTCGTGCAGCCAGCCGGCGGTGGTCAGCGAAAGCCCGGGGGCGGGGCCGCCCGCGTACTCGCCCCAGCCGTCGCGGCGGGCGCGTGCGTACTGGCCGGTGCGCACCAGGACGATGTCTCCGGTGCGCACCGCGCTTGTCGCGCCCTGCGCCTCCACGCAGGAGCGGAGGTCGTCCGCGGTGATCGCGTAGCCGTCCTCGAGCTCGCCCGTCTCCGGTCGCAGGTGGCGGCCGACGTCGAGCAGCACGCCGCGCGACACGATGGCGTCCGCGGCGTTCTCGATGCCGGTGACCAGGTCGCCGTCGCTCGTCACCACGTCGCCCGCGCGGCGGCCGTTCCAGGCGTAGCCGTGGTCGAAGATGTGGCCGAGGCCGTCCCACTGGGTGGAGCACTGCAGCGGCATCGCGATCACGTCGTCCGCGCCGCCGATGCCGTGCGGGAAGCCCTGGTTGGCGCGCTCGGCGTCGGTGCCGGTGTCCAGCATCGTGTGCACCGGGTTGGTGCGCCGCCGCCAGCCCTTCTGCGGCCCGTTCATGTCGAACGGCTGCGACAGCGACACGGCGATGCCCTCGCGGACGAGGGCGGCCGCCCTCGTCCGCGTGGACGCGTCGATGAGGTTGAGCGTGCCCAGCACGTCGTCCTCACCCCAGCGTCCCCAGTTGCGGTAGGCCTCGGCCCGTGCGGCGATCTCCGCCTCCGGGTCCTGACGGTCCAGGTCGGCCGGGTCCTCGCTCGGTGCGGCCATGCTCGGTGCGGCCGTGTTCGGTGCGGCCATGCTCGGTGCGGCCCCGCTCGGCGCGGCCATCGTCAGCCGCGCCCCTGCACGGCGTACGGGTTGAGCAGCGCCTCCTTGATCTCGTCCGGCACGCCCTCCTCCGTCGCGCTCGGGCCGTCCGCGGGCGGGAAGGACTCCGTCATCGACATCGGCATGGCGCCGTTTCGGTAGAAGTTGCTCGACCCCAGCGACGGCTTCCAGGTGTTCGGCTGCCAGTCCGGCACATAGTTGCGGTAGCCGCCGGTGTTCAGCTCGATGCGGAGGCTCGAGGGCTCGCGATAGTAGAGGAAGGTCTGCTCGCCGATGCCGTGGATGGAGGGGCCGTACTCGATCGGGACGCCGTTCTCCATCAGAGTGTCGGCCGCGATCAGGAGCTCCTCGTAGGTGTCGACCCAGAACGCGTAGTGGTTGACCCGGCCCGCGGCGGTGGAGCCGTCGAGGACGACGCCCAGGTCGTGCGACTTCTCGTTGGTGGTGAGCACGGAGAAGATCGAGATCGGCGCCTCGTCGAGGACGGTGCGCGCCATGATGCGGAAGCCGAGCACGTCGTTGTACCACTGCGCGAAGGCGTCCACGTCGCTGGTCGCGATGGTCACGTGGTCGAGCTGGCGCGGGGCGCCGGCGACCTTGCTGCGCTTCTCCGGGCGGTCCGGGTAGATCGATGCGACGTGGCCGGGGGCCTGGTGGCGGGTGACGTCCCAGTGCAGGGTCATCGAGTGCCCCCACGGGCCGGTGAACCGGTAGGCCCGGCCGATCGCGTGCAGGTCCTCGATCCACTCGCCCTGGACGCCGGCGGCCTCCACGCGGGCCGCGGCCTCCTCGAGCGCTTCCGGGCTGGAGGTGCGCCACGCCATCGTCACGAGCGACGGCTGCGGGCCGGGTGACACGACGAGCGAGTAGGCGTAGTAGTCGCCCCAGCAGCGGAGGTACACCGAGCCGTCGATGCGGCCGACGACGGTGAGGCCGACGTGTTCCTCGTAGAACTTCACGGACGCCTCGACATCCGGGGACGTGATCTCCACATACGACAGGTGGGAGAGAAGCTTGATCATCCTTGATCCTTTCCAGACAGGGCGAATGTGATTGCCCGGTCTCTACTATCGAGATCGCGTCGGCATCAGGGAACCGCGTATCGGCTATGCCGGGAATCGATGAGACTGATTTCCTAGGTCGGCATCGTTCTTTCTTTCGTCGTAGTGCGGCGCAAGGTGGCCGTGCACGAGGCTCAAGTGATGCCTCGTTCTACCTTTTCCGCGCCGAGGTTGTGTCAGAATCAAGCATGGCTAGGGATTCCGCACTCCGATTCGGCGCGCAGACCGACGAGGTCATGAGCCTGCTGCGCGTGGTGAACCTCGTCCGGACCGGCGAGGCCGACACCCGCCCCGAGATCGGCCGGCTGACCGGGCTCGGCCGCGGCGTCGTCGCCCAGCGGGTCGAGGCGGCCATCGAGATGGGCTTCCTGGAGGACGGCGACTACGGCCCCTCGTCGGGCGGCCGCGCGCCGCGCACCCTCCGCTTCCGCGCCGACCGCGGCACCATCGTGATCTGCGCCCTCGGCGCCCTCCACATCCGCGTCGGCCTGGCCTCCCTCGACGGCGAGGTGCAGGCCGAGGCGCACTGCGCGTGGGACATCGGCCGCGGCCCGGCGGAGACCATCGACCGCGCGCTCGAGATGATCGACGAGCTCCTGGCGGCTCAGGCGCCGCGCCCGGTCTGGGCGGTCGCGGTCGGCGTGCCGGGGCCGGTGGACTTCGAGACCGGCTCCCCCGTCGCGCCGCCGATCATGCCGGGCTGGAACGGCTTCGACGTGCGGCGCCGCTTCGAGCAGCGCTTCGAGGCGCCGGTGTGGGTCGACAACGACGTGAACCTGCTGGCCCTGACGGAGCGCAGCCACCGCCGCGACGACAACGTGGACCTCATCTACTGCAAGGTCGGCAGCGGCATCGGCGCCGGCCTCGTCTCGCACGGCCGCATCCACCGCGGCGCGAACGGGGCGGCGGGTGACATCGGCCACGTACGGGTGCGCGACTCCACTGCCGTGTGCCGCTGCGGCAAGGTCGGCTGCCTGGAGGCCGAGGCGTCCGGCTGGGCGATCATGCGCGACGCGCAGCTCGCGCTCGACGAGGGCGCGGGCGGCATCCTCGCCGGCGTTGTCGAGCGTGGTGAGGCGATCACCCCGGAGGCCGTCGCGATCGCCGCGCAGGACGGCGACGCGCTCGCGATCTCGTTGGTCCAGCGCTCGGCCCGCCTGATCGGGGAGTCGATCGCCGCCCTGGTCAACATGTTCAACCCCGGCGTCATCGTCGTCGGTGGCGCGGTGTCGTCGGCCGGAGAGATCTTCCTCGCCGAGGTGCGGCAGCGGGTGTACGAGCTGTCGCTGCCGCTCGCGACGCGCGACCTGTCGATCGTGCGATCCATCGGGGACGAGCGGGAGCCGCTGCGCGGGGGCGCGGAACTGGCGATCGAGGAGCTGTTCGAGGTGACCTTCCCGCGCTGGTTCGCGGACGGGCGGCCGACGATCGAGCGGGTGAAAGGGGTGGCGGCCTGACGGGCGCGGACCCGCTCGAGTGCCGTCAGTAGCTGTCGTCGCGCTCTGCCAGGAAGCGGTCGCGCTGCTCCTCCTGCTCGCGGAGCAAGGCGTCGTACTCCTCTTCCAGCTCGCCGATCTTGCGGCCGGCGTACGCGACCGTCTCGTCAGCGGTGTCCGAGACGCGCTGAAGCTCCTGCCGGAACGCCGGGTCGTCGGCCACGCCTTCGCGAGCGCCGAGAGTGTAGAAGGTCTCGCGCACCTGGAACATCCGAGAGCGGTAGAGGCCGAGGTACTGGTCGGCCGTCTCGATTCTCCGCTGCGCCGTCCTGCGCTCCTGGTCGTGGGCGTCCTCCAGCTCGGACAGTGTTCGGTAGCTCACCATGCGATGCTGTTCACTCCTTCGGCATAGTCGCCCTGCGCCTTCAGCTCCTCGAGGCCGCGCTTCACGGTGTCCGCGACCGCGCCGGCGAGGACGGTGTTGCCGAGGTCGGCGCCACCGAAGGTGAGGCCGATGCCGGTGCTCGCCGGCACCACGATCGCGGACTCGCTGATCTTCACCTCGGCATTCTTGGCGTGGACGATCGGTGGCAGCAGGCTGTCCAGAAGCTGGACCGCTGCGCCGTGGACCAGGCCCTCGATCCAGTCCTGGACCTCGTGGACACCGGTCTGTATCTCGCGGTTGACGCCGTCGAAGAGCTCCTGCACGAAATCTGCGGGATCCATCATGCGACTCCCCTACCCGCCGAGTCCGAAGGTGACAGCCCACTGGGCGTCCTGCGCAAGGGTGTTGCGCACGGTCTGGGAGATGCCCTCACTGAGCTGGCCCACCCGCACGATGTGGCGGTCCACCCGCTCATCGACGGCGCGCACGACGTCCTTGTCGACGTTCTGGTGGACGTGCAGGCGGTGCCGATCGACGCAGCGCTCTATGTCATAGGCGGTGATCGTCGGAAGGACCGCGGCGGCGTTCTGCGCCGCCAGCAGTCCGTCCTCCATCCGCTGCACGATCCGTCCGTTGGCCCGCTTGATCTCCCGCAGCGCGACCGCGGTGCTGCCGATGCTCGCGGCGAGGCCGAAGGCGGCGACCGTGTTGACCGCCACCAGTGCCCCGGACACGTTCTTCGCCAGCGACCTCATCGCCGCCGGGTTGCGCGTGATACCCGCCAGCCCCAGCAGCAGAGGGGAGACAGCGTCCGATGACCCGGGAGCGAGCGTGTCCAACAGGTTCCCGAGGATGTCCTCCAGGCGACGGCCTTTCGCGCCGGCTCCGACGATAGAACCGTCCGGCGCGAACGTGAACGCGCCGTCCTTTCCGATGTTGTGATAGTCCAGTACGCCGCGGCCTGGCACGTCCGCGACGATGTCGGCGGCGCCCGTCCGGTGGGCGTAGAGGTTGCCGATCACGTCCCACTCGTTCACGTAGTTGTGCAGCCGCGTGCGGCCCGCGCGCTTCTCGGCCTCCAGCCGCTTCTTCGCCTCCGGCGACAACCACTCCCACGGGTCCGGCCCATTGAACGTCGTCGCGTCCCAGCCCTTCTCCGCGGCCACGAGCAACGCGAGGAACCCGCCCAGCGAATGCCCGGCGGTCGAAATGGACGCGTCGGGATGCGCCTCCTGCACCCGCTGCGCGAACCACTTCGCGTCGGCGACCTGACTCAGCGGGCCCTGCGTGCCGCCGACGATCGTCACGATGTCCTCCACGGCGTCGGCGCGATGATTCGGGTTCGTGCCGGCGTAGGAGACCACGATGTGGGAGAGGTCAGGGACACCGTTCACGAGCGGCGCGACCGCCATGGCCTGGAAGCCGTTGGCGGGGTGATCGGCGGTGTCGATCACCTGGTATCGCTGCTCGTGCCCCTCGGGGCCGGCCCTGAACCTTTCATCCTTGGCCAGCGGAGGGTCTTTGATCAATCGGTCCAGACGGTAGGCCTCGCTTGCAAGGTCCATGTATTCTTCGGCGGTCGTCACTCGAACACCTCCGATGTTCCGTCGCTGTAGACCACCATCAGTGGGAGACGCGGGGCGGGCGTCGGCGCGTCTGGGGGCTCGCCAGTGCCGCCAACGAACGCGGGACCGCTGTCGGGCCCGATGATCACGTAGTAGTCGCCGCCCTCCACTGTGGCCACGGCGTTCGCACACCAAGGCGCACCAAGCCCCGGTCTGCTGCCGTCCTGCGTGAACCGGACCTTCTCGACGTTCGGTTGGTACCTGTCGCGGAAGTAGAGCGCGGATGCTCTCTGCTGTTCCTTGACCGGGGGGTCTGGTGTCATGAGGCGATCTCCTATCAACGAACAGGCCGTCAGGCCGACAATCAGAGCAGCGGCCAGAAGGACGGTGCTCACCGCTCGAGTTAGTCGCTGTCGCGTCCCGCTCCCGCGATGCGCTTTCTTCATCCGAGTTGCGGCGGTCGTCACTCGATCACCTCCGACATCCCATCGCTGTAGACAACCGTCAGTGGAAGATGCGGAGCAGGCGTCGGCGCTTCAGGCGGCACGCCAGTCCCGCCAACGAACGATGGGCCGAGCGACGGGCTGATGATCACGTAATAGTCACTGCCCGCGACTGTCGCGATCGCATTTGCTCGCCACGATGCACCGAGCCCTGGCCGGCCGCCATCCTGCGTGAACCGGACCTTCTCGACGTTCGGCTGGTACCTGTCGCGGAAGTAGAACGCGGACGCACGCTGCTGCTCTTTGACGGGAGGGTCGGGTGTCATAAGCCGATTTCGTATCGGGGAACACGCCGTCAGACCGACGACCAGGACCGCGCCCAGCAGCACGGCGCTGACCACTCGAACCACCCGCATGTGCACCCCCTTCCGCGTCAATCGAAGAAACGCGAAATCACAGACAGACGGAGGTGATCCGTCTCACGGGAAGACGCGTCGTTCTACCCAACAGGACGCCTGGCGAGTGGAAGCGCGCGATCGGGCCGCGGGCCACGGGGGCATCGGCGACCGTCTCGGGCGCGCCTTCCCTGGGAATCAGCGGCAGTAAGAGTCGGGGGCGTTCCGGTGGTTCACACGAACGCCGGACCCGGTTCCGTCTCGATGATCACCCGGACGTTCACACCTACCCCTCCCCGCCGTAATACGGCCACGGCAGGAACCGCCGCTCCCCTCTCCGGTCCGGACCCTCCAGCGACACCTCCCCCGTCGCCGCCCACTCCACTCCGCGCGGGAACATGCGGATGAACTCGATGCGGCGGAAGGTGTCGATGTCGTGGCCGATCGTGATGGTGAAGGAGCGGCCGGCGCCGTACTCGTTGATCCAGGCGATCGGCTGGTCGGTGTTCATGCCGGGGAGGGCCGCGATGCCCTCGGTCGGGATCGCGACAGGGTAGTGCGACATCGGCCAAACGGGGGCTTTCTCGTAGGACTCCAGGTCGTCGTAGGTGGTGAGCAGCACCTGCGCGCCGTCGAGGAGTTCCACGCCGGTGAGGATGTCGTCGCCGGTGACCGTCCAGCGCGCGCTGATGCCGTCGGTGATCGCGTGGCGCGGCTCGACGGTGTCCAGCTGTGCCTCGCCCCACGGCCGCGGGCGGAGGCCGCCGGCCACGGTCAGGCGGGAGCCGCGCAGCGTGTTGTACTCGTCGGGGTAGCCCCAGTCGTCCTCCTGCGCGGCCGACCGTGGAACCAGACGATGCCCTTGCCGTCGTCCCGGACGAAGCGAAGCAGTGCCGCGTCGGTCTCCGGCCCGAAGCCGACGGCCTTGTCGTGGTAGCCGTCGTGGCCCTCGAAGACGACGATCACCACGTCGTACTTGTCGATGATGCCGGCCCCGAGCCCGCGCGGGTCCTCCACCACCCGGACGCGGAACCGACCGGTGTCCTCCAGCAGCGTCGTGATCCACTGGTTGTGCTGGCGGAAGCTGCGGTGCTCGTTGTCGTGCTCGCGGGTCATGTGGCCCGAGAGGATGAGCGCGCTGAGCCTCCCGGGGACATCGGGCACGGCCGTCAGTCCGCCTTGGTCGAGAACGCCGCGTCGAACGCCGCCGCGGGCGGGGTGATCGCGTTGAGCTCGCGCACGAAGGCAATGGCCTCCGGCGCGCCCTGGAGGCGGTCCATGCCGGCGTCCTCCCACTCGACCGAGGTCGGGCCGGTGTAGCCGATGAAATTGAGGGCGCGGAAGATCGGCTCCCACGGGACCTCGCCGTGCGCGGTGGACACGAACGTCCAGCCGCGGCGCGGGTTCGCCCAGGGCAGGTGCGAACCGAGGACGCCGTTGCGGCCGTCCAGGTTGGTGACCGACTCCTTCACGTGGACATGGAAGATGTGGTCGGCGAAGTCGAGCACGAACGCCACCGGGTCCAGCTGCTGCCACATGAAGTGCGACGGGTCGAAGTTGATGCCGAAGCTCTTCCGGTGGCCGATCGCCTCCAGCGTCGCCTTCGCCGTCCAGTAGTCGTAGGCGATCTCGGAGGGGTGCACCTCCAGCGCGAACCGGACGCCGACCTCCTCGAACACGTCGAGGATCGGGTGGAAGCGGTCGGCGAAGTCGCGGTAGCCGGCGCCGATCCACTCGTCGGAGGCGGGCGGGAACATCGCCACCGCCTTCCAGATGGAGGAGCCGGTGAAGCCGGTCACGGTCTTCACGCCGAGCGCGGCGGCCATCCGGGCGGTGAGCTTCAGCTCCTCGGCGGCCCGCTGCCGCACGCCCTCCGGGTCGCCGTCGCCCCACACCCGGTCGTTCAGGATGTCGCGGTGGCGCTCGTCGATCGGGTCGTCGCAGACGGCCTGGCCGGCGAGGTGGTTGGAGATCGTCCACACCTTCAGGCAGTTGCGCTCCAGGATGTCCCTCCGGGACTGCACGTAGGCGGCGTCGTCCCAGCGGGAGACGTCCAGGTGGTCGCCCCAGCAGGCGATCTCCAGGCCGTCGTAGCCCCACTCGCCGGCGAGCCTGGCCACCTCCTCGAACGGCAGGTCGGCCCACTGGCCGGTGAACAGGGTGATCGGTCGGGTCATCGTCGTCTCCTCTACACGTTCGCCGGAACCGCGGGCTCGGCCGCGACCGGCGCCTCGACCGCGACCGGAGCCTCGACCGCGACCGGAGCCTCGACCGCGACCCAGGCGGAGTCCTTGGCGGAACTCTCCTCGACAGCGGCGAGCACGCGCTGCACCGCCAGCCCGTCCGCGAAGCTGGGGTCGAGCTCCGTGCCGTGCGCGATCGCCGTCACGAAGTCCACCACCTGGTGCGAGAACCCGTGCTCGTAGCCGAGCATATGCCCGGGCGGCCACCAGGCCGACACATACGGATGCTCGGGCTCGGTGACCAGGATGGACGTGAAGCCCTGCAGCTCGGCGGGCGCCGTGCGGTCGTAGTAGCGCAGCTCGTTGAGCCGCTCCAGATCGAACGCCAGCGCGCCGTCCGTGCCGGACACCTCGATGGCGAGCGCGTTCTTGCGGCCGGTCGCGAACCGGGTGGCCTCGAACGAGACGAGCGCGCCGCCGTCGAGCCGGCCGGTGAAGATCGCGGCGTCGTCCACAGTCACCTCCCCGAGTTCGCCCGTGGCGCTGCCAGTGAAGCCCGAGCGCTCACCGAGGACGGGGCGCTGCGTCACGATCGTCTCGACGGTCCCGGAGACGCGCGTGACGCGCTCGCCGGTCACGAACTGGGTCAGGTCCACGATGTGGGCTCCGATGTCGCCGAGCGCGCCCGAGCCCGCGTGCTCCTTCTGGAGGCGCCAGCCGAGCGGCACGGACGGGTCGACCAGCCAGTCCTGGCGGTACGCGGCGCGGACCTGCCGCACCTCGCCGATGGTCCCGCGCGCGATCAGGTCCTGCAGCAGGGACACGGCGGGCACGCGGCGGTAGGTGAAGCCGACCATCGCGCGCACACCGCGCTCGGCCGCGCGCTCCGCGGCGGCTGCCATCGCCTCGGCCTCCTCGACCGAGTTGGCGAGCGGTTTCTCGCACAGGACGTGCTTGCCCGCGTCCAGGGCAGCGATCGCGATCTCGGCGTGCGAGTCGCCGGGCGTCACGATGTCGACCAGGTCGATGTCGTCGCGCGCGATCACCTCGCGCCAGTCGGTCGCGTGCTCGGCCCAGCCCCACTTGGCGGCTGCCCGAGCGACGGCCTGCTCGTTCCGGCCGACGACCACGGCGAGCTCCACGGCCTCCGGCAGGTCGAAGACCCGCGGCGCCTGTCGCCAGCCGACCGAGTGCGCAGCGCCCATGAAGCCGTAGCCGATCATGGCCACGCGGAGCGGGTGCCCGCTCTGATGACCTGCGGTCATGCGAGCACCAGCTCGCGCTCGACCGGGACCCGGTTGGTCACGTAGCGGCCGGGGCCGCCGTCGACGCCCGGCATGATCTGCATGTAGAGCAGGCGCATCGTGAGCACGACCTCCACGGTTAGCTTCTCGCCCGCCGCGGGCGCGTGGCCCAGCGGGATCACGACGTCCGGGCGGTCCGCCACGAACCAGAGCGTCTCGGACTGCTCGGGCAGCTCCTCGACGCGGTAGCTGCGGCCGTTCAACACGAACCGGAGGTCGTCGCGCGGGATAGCGACGCCGCCCACGGTCGCGGCGACGTCGTCCACGGCGGACAGCCAGAGGCTGCGGTACCAGGGCAGCTGCACCGAGACGGCGACGCCGTCGTCGGTGCGCCGGACGTCCTTCTCGGAGAACAGGGAGTTGTGAGTGGCCATCGGGTCCTCCTACTTGAACGTGTCCACGAACGTGTCGTGCGGCGCGGGAGGCTCCGGCTCCAGCTTCTGCACGGCCGACGGGCTGTACGGGTGGTTCTCGCTCGGCACGGGCTCGTCGGCCGGCGGCATGAACACCGGCTTGCCGTCGTCGCCGAAGTACATCAGGTCGAGGTCGAACGCGGCCTGGTTCTTCTCGCCGAAGCTCACCCAGTTCTCCTCGAACGGCGCCCGGGCGAGCTCGTAGCAGCGGAACTTCCAGATCCGCCACTCGCCGTCCTGACGCAGGAAGTCGATGGCGTACTTGCACCAGACCCAGTGCGCCCAGACCTTCTTGCCCTGCACCTCGCCGGGCGAGTACATGAAGTCGGGGCTGCCCTTGGCCACCTCCGGGTCGGTCAGGCCCGACTCGGTGCCGGCCATGATCCAGACTCCCTTGGCGGTCTCGCCGTCGCCCGCGACCTCGATCACGGGCGTGGTGGTGGCGTGCAGGATGAGCTTGCCCTCGGGAGACGGACGGCCGCGGTGATAGCGGGTGACGCTCTCCCAGGTCGTGTACTGGCCGGCGTTGGTGTACCGGGCGCGGATGCCCTCCGTGCCCTCCTTCACCCAGAGCGGGATGATCCGCTCGTCCTGGAAGGCGTTGTGCAGGAACATGTAGCGGTTGAACAGGTTCTCGATCTCGCCGCGGTCGGCCGCGCGGCGGGCGAGGCCGTGAGCGGCCGCGACCTCCTCGCGGAGTCGCGCTACCTCGGCGGCGAGCTCGGAGAGGGTCCCCTCGGTGACGGCGTCCGACATCTCGCTCGACACCGCCCTCAGGCCGGGACGCCGGCGACGGCGTCCTCGATCGTGCGCCGCATGAGCGCGTGCTGCCTCTTCACGAGGTCGATCGGGTCGGCCTCGCCCAGGTCCTGGAAGGCGTGGCCCTCCCACTCGCTGGAGAGGAACCCGCGGTAGCCGCCCTGGACGAACTGGCGCACGATGCGGGGGATGTCCATCGCGGGCTCCTGCCCGTCCGCGTCGATGTCGTAGAACTTGGCGTGCACGTGGAAGATCTGCGGCATGATGTCCAGCCACTCCTCCGGCGGCACCAGCCCGTGCATGTTGAACGCCAACCGGGTGAACGGCCCGAAGCCGACCGGGTCGACGCCCTCGCCGGTGAGGTAGTCCTCGAACTTCTGGTTTCGGACGTGCATCGGGGTCGGCTCGTGCCAGATCTCGTCCATGACCGCGAAGTGCTTCTCGTCCATCCCCATCTTCGCCAGCTGCGCGAGCAGCGTCGGCGACAGGCTGTGCATGGTCGACGAGAAGTCGGCGGTGAAGCCGAGCCGGTCGCTGCCGAGCTCCTCGTACAGCTCGCGGATGCCGACCACCTTGGGGTCGTTCGGACCCTGCGGCGCGTGGATCTCGTAGCCGAGCCGCTGGTCGTACTTCTCTGCCAGCGGCAGGAGGCTGCGCAGCAGCTCGCGGCCGGCCGAGCGGATGACCACCCGCTTGAAGCCGAGCGTGTGCGCGGTCTTCAGCTGGCGGGCGAGGAAGTCGTGCTCCTCGTCCGGCGTCATGTCGCGGTCCTTGCGGCGGCCCATGTCGAGGTTGGTGCCGACCGCGCTCGGCTCCAGGCCGTACTTCTCCAGGGAGTCGAACCAGAGCTTCACGAACTCGTCGTCCACGTCCGGGTAGGTGCGCAGCAGCTGGGCGATGTTGAACTCCACGCCAGGGCCGATCCCGTTCTCGGCCACCGCGGCGATCAGCGTCTCGGGGGTGTAGAGGCCGGCGGCGAACTCGCTGGTCATCGAGTAGAGCGTGGTGCCCGGCTCGATGCCGGTTCCGGCGATGCCGTCGTTGGTCGTGTCGCTCATGCCTTCGCTCCTTCGGTGCTGGGCAGCCAGTTCTTCAGCTGCGTGCGAGCCTCCGCTGCGTCGGTGACCATCCGGCTCCCGGCGTCCTGCGCGGCTGAGCGCTGCACGGCCTGCTCGTCACGGATGATCTCGAACGGCGACTGCCAGTAGTTCCAGTGCCAGCCCTCGTACTCGCTGGAGATCGCGCCGTTGTAGCCGTTGCGCACCAGCAGCGCGATCAGGTCGCGCACCGGGACGGACGGCTCCTCGCCGTTCTCGTCGATGCCGAAGAACTTGCCGTGCACGTGCTTGATCCAGGGCATGATCTCCAGCCAGTCGTCCACGCGCGCCGGGCCGAACAGGCCGGTGCCGTTGATGCCGAGGTCGATGCCCAGGTCCGGGCGGCCGTTCTGGGCGGCGAGGGCGATGAAGCGCCCGAAGCGCTGCCCGTGGTCGGCCTGGTCGGCGGGCGGCCCGGCCTCGTAGAACTCGTTCCACAGGTCGACGACCTTGCCCAGCAACTCGTCCGTGGCGCCGCGGCGGCGGTAGGCCTCCAGCAGCGACGGCGCGAAGCCGACGGTCGTGGCGCCCCAGTCGGCGGTGAAGCCGAGGAACGGCGAGCCCACCTCCTCGTAGCGGTCGCGGAGGGCGAGGATGCGCGGGTGCGACGCGTACTGGTCGGCGTGCACCTCCAGCGCGAGCGTGACACCGTACTGCTCCGCGATCGGCGCGAGCGCGGCCATCGAGTCCGGCGTGATCGAGATCTGCACGCGGGCGATCGGGAAACCGAGCTTGGCGGCCGCCTCGATCTGGCGCCGCATGTACTCGATCAGCTCGTCCTGGTTCAGCAGGCGGTCGCGGTGGATGCCGATGTCGGCGTTGATCGCGAGGGAGGTCGTCACCAGCCCGAGTTCGTCGACCAGGTCGCGGAACTTGCCGGCGAAGGCGTCGTCGATCGCGGGGAAGCCGCGGAAGCTGGAGAAGCCGATGATCTCCAGGCCCGGGCCGTAGCCTTCCGCGGCGACTTTGCGGATGAGGCCGTCGAGGTCGTACTCGCGGCCGTGGAAGGCGCGCGTGAAGCTGTAGAGGGTCACGCCCTGGATCGGCGATCCGAGGGTGGTTGCTGCTGCGGCGCTCATGCCGTCACCGCCTTCATGGTCTTGGTGTCGTGCTCCTCGATGTGGAGCACCTCGTCGTCGCCGATGACGATGTACGGGATGTACACGGTGAGGTCGACGGAGACCTCGTGCTCGCGGCCGTCCGCCGCCACCGGCAGGTCGCCGGACAGCACGGCCGAGTCGAGTGGGAACCACCACGACTCGGTGTCGTCCTTCATCTCCGCGAAGGTGCGCTCCTGTCCGTTGAGCTCCCAGCGGAGGGTCTCGGCCGGAGCGGGCACGCCGTCGATGGACAGGGAGGCGCCTGCGATGCAGGACGCCGGGAGCGCACGGTACCAGGGGATGCGCACGTCGACCGCGGCACGCGTGCCGGTGGTCCTGAGCGTTCCCTGCTCGATGATGCGATCGGGGATCACGAAGTCCTCCTTGACTACTTATTCCGTGTTTCTACACACTAATGTTGATTTGCTGCAAAAGACAAGACCTCGTCACCACGGGCGGCGAGTTCGCGCGCGATCCGGCGGGCGCCCTTCACCGCGAGCGCCACCGAGGTGAGCGTCGGATTGCAGGCCGTGGCCGTCGGGATGACGCCGTTGCCCGCGACGAAGACGCCGGGGGCGTCCCACACCTCGCTGTCGGGCCCGCACACGCTGCGGCCGTCGTCGGTCTCCCCCATCCGCACGCTGCCCTGGTAGTGCAGGGAGGCGCCGAGCGGCATGGTGAACGGCCGGTCGCCGATCGGGTCGCCGACCGCCTTCGCGAGCGTGACGATCTCGTCCTGCGCGCGTTCGACCGCCGCACGGTCGCGGTCGGTGAGCCGGTAGTGGATCCGCATGGCCGGCATCCCGTACCAGTCGCGCTCGTCGTCGCTGAACTCCAGGCGGTCGTCCCACTGCAGGTCCTTGGCGCAGAACAGGCCGAGGCCGACGATCGAGCCCGGCACCACCGGGTCGTCGTCCGCGAGCGGGATCGGCGAGGCGTCGAGCTGCATGACCTGGCCGTGGAACGGCACCGCGTCGGTGAACGGCACCCAACTGACGCCGCTCTGCTCGCTGATCGGGCCGTCGATCATCTCGTCGGCGCCGAAGCCTCCGGAGGTCGTGGCCTCCGACGCAGCCGCGGCCACCGCTGCGGCATCGCGGATGCGGGTGGCGTAGACGATCTGCGTCTGGTCGTTGAGCATCCGGCCGAGCGCGGCCGGGCGGATGCCGCTGGCCCATAGCACCTGCGGCGTACGGAGCGCGTCGGCGGCGACCACGACGAAGCGCGCGCGCACCGTGTGGACCTCGCCGGTGCGCCGGTCGCGGACCTCGACTCCCGCGGCGCGGCCGTCCTCCAGCAGCACCCGGGTGACGAGCGAGTCGTCGTACAGCGCGAAGCGCTCGTTGGCGCGGGTCGCGTCGCCGAACACCACGTCCGAACCCGACCACACCAGCCGGCCGTCGTCGCGGCGGTGCACCGCGAGCGGCATCCGCTGCACGCGCCGGGCGGCCGGCCTGCCGTCGTCCACGGCCGCCGCGAGGCGCTCGCGCACTAGCGCCGTGAACGGCGCGCCGTCGAAGGCGTCGGTGGTGACGCCGAGCAGCCGGTCCGCTTCATCGAGGAGGTCGTCCAGGTCGGGCAGGAACGCGATGCGCTCACTGTCGCCGGGTCGCGGGCAGGCGCCCGTCCAGTGCGCGCCCATCCCGCCGACGTTGCTGGAGAAGGCGACGACGGGCATCCCGTCCTCCCCGGGCTCCTGGAAGCCCTCCTCCAGCAGATAGGTGCCAGGCCGGGCGCGGCGCTGGCCGGCCGTCACGGCCCCGGGCGAGCTCACCGTGTCGGCGCCTGCGCCCGGACCCTCCGAGCGCTCCTGCGCGTCGGCGCGCGCCGCGGCGTCCTCGATGTTCTTGACGTGCGCGCCCGGCGGGTCGGAGACGGTGGGGCCGACCTCGAACAGCGCGATCGTCGCGCCGGGCGCCTCCTCGCTGAGGATGCGCGCGTAGGCCGCGCCGGTCGGCCCGCTGCCGACGATCGCGACGTCGACCGCCTCGGGATACCGGCTCATGCCGCGGCCGCCACTTCGCGGATGAGCGCGACGGAGGCCGCCGACTCCTGGGTCGGGTAGTACTCGAGCCCGATCGGGCCGCCGTAGCCGGAGGCGCGCAGGATGCCCAGCCGCTCCGCCCAGTCGAGGTGGCCCGATCCCGGCTCGCCGCGGCCCGGGGCGTCCGCGAGTTGCACGTAGGCGATCAGGTCGCCCGCGTTCGCCAGCTCCGCGGCCATGTCCTCGCCCTCGACGGCCGAGTGGTAGATGTCGTAGAGCACGCCGAAGAACGGCGAGTCGACGCCGCGCGCGACATACACGGCCTCCGCTGTGCGGTCGAGCAGGGAGCCCGGGTGGTCGACCCGGACGTTCACCGGCTCCAGTGCGAGCGTGATGCCCGACCCGTCGATCTGCGCGATGGCCTTCTGGTAGATCTCGATCAGCTTGTCCAGCTGGACCTGGCGCTTCCAGCCGCCGAAGCCCGTGCCGCTGCCGACGACGATGCGCGGGCAGCCGAGGTCCTGCGCGATGGCGACGCCCTCGTCGAGCTTGCGGTAGAACTCGGAGTGGTCCCATGGCGGGATCATGAACTGGGTGCGCGGTTCGGAGAGCTGGGCGGTGAGCGCCGTCCCGGTCTCCTCCAGGGCGGCCTTCAGCGCGGGGAGGTCCTTCGGCGTCGCCGGGGCGTCGACGCCGGTCGGGCCCCACATCTCCACGGCTGTGAAGCCCGCCGCCGCGGCCGCGCGCACGCGGTCGTGGTAGTCGCCGGCCTCGGTGAAGAGCAGTTCGATGTTGGGTGCGAGCTGGTACATGGTTCTCCTGTTCAGAACATCGGGTGGTCGTGGGCGGCATGCGCGGGAACCTGCTGCAGCACGTCCCAGTGCTCGACGATCCGGCCGTCCTCGAATCGGTAGATGTCCGCGACCGCGGCGTCCGGTGCGCCGGGTCGGGAAGCCTTGACGTGCACCATCGCGAAGTCGCCGTCGACGAGAATGCGCTGGAGCTCGAACCGCGCGTCCGGGCTGCCGTCGAACTTCGGCGTCAGCGCCGCCACCGCGGCAGCGGGGCCGTCAGGGATGTTCGGGTTGTGCTGCCGGTACTCGTCGGAGACCAGGAAGGCGAAAGCCTCGGCGACGCGCTTGCGCGTGTAGAAGAGGTCGCAGAAGCGCTCGAAGTCGGCGCGCCGGTCGGTCATGCCGGCTCCTTCCGCGAGACGAGGGTGACCGGCCCGAGCAGGCCGCTCGGGTCCTGCTGCGCGAAGGCGGAGAAGAAGTCGGGCTGGGCCTTGGCCAGCGTGTCGGTCACCTCGACCTCCAGGGTGTTCGTCGCGGCGAGGACGCCCTCCGGCACCTCGAAGACGTACGGCGGCGCGATCCGGGTGCCGAGGTGGACGCCGTTGAGCCGGACCGTCGCCAGCTCGAAGACCGCCCCGAGGTCGAGGGTGTGCGGGAGACCGGCGGCGGTCGCGTCGAACATCGCCGTGTAGCGGGCCGTGCCGCTGAACCGCGGCAGCAGGTCGGGATCGCTCAGCGGACGCAGCTCGCCCAGGGTCCGCCAGTCGGCGAACCCGGGCTCGCCCGCCGGCGCGAGCGCGACAGACCAGGCCGGCGCGAGCTCCGCCGTCGCCCCGCGTTCGGCGAACGGCTCGACCGGGAGGCCCTCCCACGCGGCGGGCGACCCCACCAGGAGCACCGTCGCGGCGCCGGGCGCAAGGTCCAGGTCCACCCGCGTGCCAGCGCGGCCGGTCGTGGCCGGCACCGCGGTCAGCGCGCCGGTGAAGGCGTCGAACGCCACGACCTCGCCAGCGCGCGGGAGGGTGGCTCCGCTGCGAACGCTGTCCCGCACCGACTCGTTCACCAGCATGATCGCGTCCGCGTCGCCGAGGTCGCGGCGCAGCACCCGCAGCGACGGCGCGGACCGTTCCAGCCGCACGGCGCGATCGGTCATCCCGGCCGCCGCGTCGACGAGGCGCTTCTGCGACACCTGCCGGAATCGGAGCCGCAGCGCGCCGGGGTCACCGCCTCCGGACACCTCCGGCACCGATCCGACGAAGACCACCGGCACCCCGGCGTCGTCGAGCCGCAGCAACTCGCGCGCGACGTGCTCCGGCACGAAGGCGCTGCCCGGCACGATCAGCGCGTCGTACGTCTCCGCGCCGAGGACCAGCTTGGAGCCGCCCACCCCGGCGTCGGGGAGCGCGTCGGCCGGCACGATGTCGGCGTCGAGCTGGGCCTCCATCAGCAGGCGCAGCGGATGCTCGGACGGCATCGCGTCGCCGAGCCACTCCGCGTCGGCGTGGTACAGCACTGCGAAGGGCGCCACGTGCACGCCGCCCTGCAGCAGGTGGCTGAGCCGGTTCGTGTACGCGCTGAGCAGGTGCTGGTACGGGTACTGCGGGTTCTGCCCCCGCGCGTAGAAGTGCGGCGGGCAGTCCGGGTCGGGGAACGGCGCGGGCGAGAACGCGTGCGGAACGACGTGCGTCACCCCGCGCACCAGAAGGTGGTTGGTGAGCCACGTGAACAGCCGGAGCCCGGCGTACCAGCCGTAGGCGCCGATCGTCTCGCACACCGACCTGCCCTGCTTGAGCGGGTCGAGGTGCGCGGCGGACGACGCGAGCTTGGCCAGGCCGAAGTGGAAGAACTCCCCCGCGGCCGCGCCGGACAGGTTGCCGAACGGCCCGCGCGAGAACCCGGGGACGACCTGGCCGCCGATGATGTCGACGCCCGCCATGTCCTGCCCCGCCATTGCCCGGAAGTAGTGCCCGGCGCCGGGTCCGAGCCGCGCGTGCGCGCCGTTGTCCTCGATGATGTGCCCGATGTACTCCACCCCGCGCTCGCGGCACCAGGCGCCGAGGCGGCGGCTGAAGTTCTCGGAGTACAGCCCGGAGACGGTGTCCATGTAGGCGTAGCGGACCTCCCGCTCGCGGCCCTGGGCCGGCCACCAGAGCAGCGGGAGGAGTGCGGCGGCGTCCGCGCCGAGACGCTCGGTGAGCCGCTCGGCGACAAGGTCGTTCCAGGGCAGCGGCACGGCCTTGCCGAGCGCCGAGTCGAAGTCGAAGGTGTCCGGGTCGTTGTAGAGGCCCGGCTCGTCGCTGAAGAATCCCGCGATCGTGTCTCCGAACTCGGCGGCATAGCGCGCGTGGACGGCCTCGTACACGGTGTCCACGAGCAGCTGCGTCGAGGCGCCGTCGAGGTAGTCGATGTGGCGCGCGTGCCGCTCGCTGCCGCCCTCCCCCAGCGACAGGAAGAACACGCGCCACCAGCCGTCCGGGATGTCCCAGTGCAGCACGCCGTCCGCGATGCGGTCGGTCAGGTCGACGGGGTCGCCGATCAGCTCGCCCGAGTCCTCGGCACGGGGGTAGGCCAGGACGCGGACAAGCTCGCCCGGGTCCTGGGCGGCCTCCGGCCCCCAGAACTTGCGGCGCTCCACGATGAAGGAGGCTCCGCGCGCCGGGCCGACCGCGTCGGTGTGCCGTTCACTGAGGAAGCGCCGCCGCAGCTCCGCGGGCGCGGACTCCACCGCACCGCCGGCGTGTCCGGTCGGGAACGTGTCGTCGTCGAAGAACCAGACCTTCATCCCGCGGCGCCGCGCGATCTCGAGCACGGCGTCCACGTCACGCCACCAGCCGTCGCCGAGGAACTCGGGATGCGGCCGGGCCTCCAGGATGACGGCGCCGATCCCGGCGTCGCCGATGCGCTCCATCTCCTCGCGGACCACCTCGATGGGCGCGCCCTTCTGCCAGAACAGCGGCATGATCGCGTTCGGGACGGCGCCGGCGACGGCGTCGCGGAGTCGGTCGAGGGTCATGCGGTGTGCTCCAATCGCAGGGTCAGCCGCTGCTCGCCGCTGCCGTCGCCGACGCTGACGGTGAAGTCGCCGGGCTCCAGGACGCGGCGCTCGCCGTCGGCCCAGAAGCGGAGGTCGTCGGCGTCGATCCGGAAGCCGACCCGGGTGGACTCGCCCGGTTGCAGGGTCACCCGGGTGAAGCCGCGCAGCCGGCGGACCGGCTGGCTGACGGAGGCCACGTCGTCGGTGACGAACAGCATCACGACGTCGTCGCCGGCCCGGTCGCCGGTGTTCCGCACGATGACGCTCGCCTCGACCCCGGCCTCCAGCTCGTCGGCGCGCACGACCTCGCGGGACAGCGCGAACCCGTCGAGCTCGAAGCGCGTGTAGCTGAGACCGTGCCCGAAGTCGAAGCGCGGGCCGAGGGGGAGGTCGAGGAACTTCGACGTGTAGTAGTCGTCGGTGTTGTTCGGTCCGGTGAGCTCCGCGATCGGGCCGCCGGCGAGCAGCGCGCCGCCGGTCCGCGGCGGCCGGGCGGTCCGCTCGTGGTCGTAGTGGATCGGCACCTGGCCGACCGCGCGCGGGAAGGTCATCGGCACGCGCCCGCCGGGGTTCGCCCGCCCGGAGAGGGTCGCGGCGATCGCCGCGGGCGCTTCCGTGCCGAGGTGCCAGACGCAGAGGAGGGCGTCGACGCGCTCCACCCAGTCCTCCACGACGAGCGGCCGCCCGGTCGCGAGCACGACCACCACGCGGGCGCCGGCGTCCGCCAGCGCGTGGATCAGCCGGCGTTGCGCCTCCGGGAGGGTGATGTCGGAGCGGGAGCTCGCCTCGCCCGAGATCCGACTCGGCTCGCCGACGGCCAGGACGACCAGGTCGGCTCCTGTGGCGTGCTCCACGGCCTCGGCCAGCGCGACGTCGGTCGCGTCGAAGAACCCGCAGCCCTCGACGACGTCCCAGTCGACGCCGGGCAGCTCGCTCCCGAGCGCGTCGGCCAGGCTCTCCCGCACCGGCGAGGCGAAGTGCTGCACCCACGCGCCGAGGTGGTCGAGGCTGCGCGCGTAGGGTCCGGCGAGCAGGATCCGGCCCGACGCCGGCAGCGGCAGCGCACCGCCGTTCGTCAGCAGCACGGTGCAGCGCTCGGCGGCCTGACGGGCGAGCTCGCGATAGCGCTGGGTGGCGGCGCCACCCGAGGCTTCGACGTACGGGTGCTCGAACAGACCGAGCCACTGCTTGAGCCGGAGCACCCGCCGCACCGCGTCATCCACGCGCGCGACCGACAGCTCGTCGGACGAGACCAGCGCCAGGCCGTCGGCATCGACCAGCAGAGAGCCGCCCATGATCACATCGACGCCGGCCTCGATCGCAGCGATCACCGCCCCGCGCTCGTCCGCGACGATGCCGTGGTTCACGAGCTGGGCCACGCCGTCGGCGTCGCCCACGACCACGCCGTCGAAGCCCCACTCCTCCTTCAGCACCCCGGTGAGCAGCTCGCGGTTGGCGTGCATCGGGATGCCGTTGAGCGCGTTGAAGGCGGCCATCACGGTCGCCGCCCCGGCCTCCACGCCCGCCCGGAAGGTCTCGAGGTAGGTCTCGCGCAGCCGGCGTCCGGAGACGTCGGTCGTGTTGTAGTCCCGTCCGGCCTCAGCGGCCCCATACGCGACGAAGTGCTTGAGGCAGGCGGCGAGCGCGTCGCCCGCGGCGAGGTCCCTGCCCTGATAGCCGGCGACCTTCGCGGCGGTGAACACAGAAGAGAGGTAGGAGTCCTCGCCGAAGCCCTCGACCACCCGTCCCCAGCGCGGATCGCGCGTCACGTCCGCCATCGGCGAGAACGTCCAGTTCACTCCGGCCGATCGCGCCTCGGTCGCGGAGACGCGGGCATCGAGCTCGGCCACCGCCGGGTCGAAGCTCGCGGCCTGCGCCAGCGGGGTCGGGAAGATCGTGAACTGCCCGTGGATGACGTCGAGCCCGACCAGCAGCGGGATGCCGAGTTCCGTCTCGTGCACTGCGATCCGCTGCGCGGCGTTCGTCTCCTCCGCGCTCGGCGGCCAGAACGTCGAGCCGATGCCGCGCCGGAGCAGGGCTTCGCGTTCGGCGGAGTCGGGCCGCCACACGATCTGGAGCTGGAGGAGCTTCTGCTCCCAGCTCATGCGCTCGACGAGTGCCTCGATGTCGACCGTCATCGCGCCTCCCCGTCGAGCGGGCGATACCGGAACCGCCTGAAGACGGCGTCGCCGTCGCCCGCGGCGAAAAGCGCGGGGCGGAGGCTCTTGAGGTCATTGATCGTCGCCGAGTGCGCCCCCGAGGTGTCGTAGCGGACCCCGTGCCGCGTCCACTCGCCGCCCGGACGGCGGTGCCAGCCGGTGACGATGTGGCGGTCGTTGCGGAGGCGGAGCTGGATGATGTCGCCGGGCGACGCGGGCTCACGCCAATGCGTGCGGACGCCGCCGGCGTAGCTCACCATCGCCGCGCCGTCCCAGCCCATTCCGTAGAACAGGCGGTCGTTGAAGTAGAGGAGCAGCCCTCCCGTCGCGCCCTCGCGCACCTCGACCTCCACCTCGACCTCGTAGGCCTCGTCCATCGCCCAGGTGGTCAGCGGCGAGCTGTCGGAGGGCGACGTGCCCTTCCCGCGGAGCACGAGGCCGGCAGCGAAGCGCGCGCGGCCCTGCTCGTCGGGGCCCGGATTGTCGAAGACCCAGCGCTCGCCCCAGGCCGCGGCGGCGAAGTCGTCGGAGGGGGCGGGGACGGCGACCGGGGCGGAGGTTCCGGCCGGCTTCGCGAGCGGTGCACCGAGGTCGGAGGCGCCGGCCACCGGCCAACCGTCCTCCGTCCAGTGGATCGGTTCGAGCAGCGCCTGCCGCCCGAGCGTCCGGAAACCGTTCGCGTAGCCGTGCGACACCATCCACCAGGAGCCGTCCGGCGCGTCCAGGATCGTCGCGTGCCCGCGCGACCACCACGCCTCACCGTCCGACCAGGTGCGGGCGATCGGGTTGCCCGGCGCGTTCTCCCAGGGACCGTGGATGGAACGCGAGCGCGCCACGATCACCATGTGACCGGTGGCCGGCCCGCCCGTGCCGCCGACCGCGCTGACCAGGTAGAACCAGTCGCTGCGGCGGAACAGCTTCGGACCCTCCAGCGCGTACGCCTCGGTGATCCACTCGTCCGGGTACCGCCAGCCGTCGTAGACCTGCTCCAGCGGCGTCACGGCGCGCAGACCGTCCGGGCTCAGCCGGCAGCGGCGGATGCCGCTGACGAAGAGGTAGCGCTCGCCGTCCTCCCCCACCGCGTGGCCGGGATCGATCGCGCCGGAGACCCCCGTGAACACCGGTTCGCACCACGGCCCCTCCGGGCTGTCGGCGTGGGTCACCCAGATCTGCGGCTCGGCGATCGCGTCCGACCAGGCGCTCGGGATGAACGGGATGTAGAGATAGAAGCGGCCGTCGTGCTCGATGAAGTCGGGCGCGAACACGGTGGTGAGCGGACGCTCCAGCGCGCACGTCACGAACGTCCAGTTGACCAGGTCCGGCGAGCGCCAGACCGTCAGCCCGGGCGACGCGTCGAACGACGAGTACGTCAGGTAGTACTCGTCACCCACCCGCAGAACTGCCGGGTCGGGCCGGTCGCCCGGCAGCACGGGGTTGCGGAAGGTCCCGTCCCCGAGGTCGGGAGCGGACCGTGGAGCGTCGGTCATCGTCAGCCCTTGAGCCCGCCCGCGTAGCCCTGGATGAACTTCTTCTGCGCGAAGGCGTAGAACGCCAGGATCGGGATCATCGAGACGATCACCACGGCGAAGATCAGGTTCCACTGCGACACCAGTGAGCCCACGTAGCTGTACATCACGACGGGAAGGGTCTGCCAGGGCGTCCCGTTCAGGAAGATCAGCGATGTGAAGAAGTCGTTCCAGACGATGAGCCCGGCGAGGATCGCGACGGTGCCGGTGGCGGGCGACATCAGCGGGAACACGACCTTCCAGAACACCTGGTACCGGTTGGCGCCGTCGATGACCGCGGCCTCCTCGTACTCGGGCGTCAGGTTGCGGAAGAAGTTCGCGTACAGGAAGACCGACAGCGGCAGCAGCATCCCGGTGTAGATCAGGACCATGCCCCACGGGTTGCCGACCAGTCCGACCGTCCGCGCGCCGATGTAGAGCGGCAGGGTGCCGAGCTGCGTGGGCAGGATGATCGCCGTCAGGAACAGGTAGTACGAGCGCCGGCTCCATTTACTGGTCGACCGCGCGATGCCGTAGGCGGCGACCGAGCCGAGGGCGACCAGCAGCACGATGGAACCGGCGGTGATGATGACGCTGGAGAACAGGCCGGCCCAGATGTTCCCCGAGGCGGACGACGCGGGCGAGAGCAGCTGGATGAAGTTGTCGAACGTCGGGCTCGTCGGCGGTGCGACGGCGGCCGAGTCCAGGATCTGCGGGAGCGTCTTCAGCGACCCCACCAGCAGGATCCAGAACGGCAGCAGCATGATCGCCGCGGCGATCAGCGTGATGATCTCGATGGTGAGCGTCTTCTTGGTGTAACGGAACACGGTTCACGCCTCCCTGGCGGAGCGGTCGCGGGTCGCCCACTGCTGTGCGACGGAGAAGAGGAGGATGAGGAGGCTCAGCACGAGCGCCAGCGCCGCGCCGAAGCCGAACTCCTGATAGGTGAACGCCTGCTGGTAGACCTCCAGCGCCAGCGTCTGGGTGGCGCCGGCGGGGCCGCCGCCGGTGAGGGCGACCACCTGGTCGAAGACCCGGAGGCCCTGGATGAGCGAGAGCGTGGTGGCGATGGCGACGGAGGGCTGGATCATCGGGAGGACCACGTAGCGGAACCGGCGGAAGGTGCTGGCGCCGTCGAGCGCGGCGGCCTCCTCCATCTCGATCGGGACGGTCGCAAGACCGGCGAGGTAGATCACCATGACGAAGCCGATGTTCTGCCAGACCATCACGATCAGCACGCACCAGATGGCGAGCGTCGGGTCGGCGAGCCAGTTCTGCTTCGGGATTCCGACGCCGGGCAGCGCCTGGTTCAGCGGACCGTTGTAGTCGAAGATGAACTTCCAGATGTACGAGACGGCGATGGGGCTGACGACCACCGGCATGAAGATCAGCGTCCGCAGCACGTACCGCGACTTCAGGGTGCGGTTGAGCGCCAGTGCGAACAGCAGGCCGAGGACGTTCGTGAAGATCAGGAAGCCGAACGCCAGGAACAGCGTGTGCCAGAGCGAGCCGATCAGCTCCGGCGTCTGGAAGATCTTGACGAAGTTCTGGAGGCCGACGAAGTCGAACGGACCGAGACCCGACCAGTTCGTGAAGGCGAAGAAGCCGCCGGCGACCGTGGTCAGGTAGATCACCACGACCATCAGCACGAGGGCGGGGAGGGCCCACCACCAGCTGCCGAGCCGCACCTGGTACGCCTTCGTGCGGGGCGCGCGGCGCGGCGCCCGCACCTCGGTCTGCGTCTTGGTCATCGTCCGCACCTCTGACTGCGTCGTCATCGATTCGTTCCTTTCATACCGGTTCGGGCGGCCGGCTCGCGAGGAACCGACCGCCCGGGGGTCCGGGTTCAACCCCAGTCGGTGTCCATCTGCTGGAGCACCTGCTTGACGGTCATCTGACCGGTCAGGATGCCCTGCACGCCGTTGCCGAGGTCGGTGTAGATCTTCGCGTTCGGCCACTCCGTGGGGGCGTAGCCGCGCACATCGTTCTTGGCGAGCTGGCCCTGGATCCCGGCGTACTGCGGCAGCAGCGTTGAGGTCTTGCTCGCGTTCGCCGGGATCGTGCCGACGAGCTTGGAGTACGCCTCCTGACCCTTGTCGGAGATGATGTACTTCAGGAACTCCTCGGCGAGCTTGGGGCTCTTGGTCTTGGCGCTGGCCGTGACGCCCTGGTCTTCGCTCAGCGACAGGTACGTCTTGCTGCCCTGGGGCGCTCCGACCGGGAGCGTGATGAGCTTGACGTGACCTCCGGCGGCCTGCATGATCTGCTCGGCCGCGGCGCTCGGGGCGAAGAAGCCGAGGATCTTGCCCGACGACGCCCCGTTGGTGAGGGCGTCGAAGCCGGCGCTGGTCGCGCCATCCTGGAAGCAGCCCGCGTCGTACAGCTTCTTGATCGACTCGAGCGCGGTCGTCCAGCCCTTGGTGCCGGCGAAGGTCACCTTGTTCTTGGCGCGGTCGGCGTTCCAGTTCTTGTTCGGGCCGTAGACCGTGGAGGTCGCCAGCGCGACGGCGAGGATGCCGTTGTTCTGAAAGGTCGAACCGGCGAGGCCGTAGACGGTCTTGCCGGCGGCGCGGGCCTTGCCGCACTGGGCGATGATGTCGTCGAGGCTGGTCGTGGCGTCGATGTTGACGCCGATCGACTTCGCGAGCTCGTCGTTGTAGATGACGCCGTTGAGCTGGGTGCCGAGCGGGACCCCGTAGGTCTTGCCGTTGTAGGTCCAGAGGCTCTTGGCGGCCTCCGGGATCTTCGAGGTGAGCCCCGGGTCGTTGAGCTCGAGCACGAGCCCGGACTTGGCGAACGGGATGACCGACTGCGCCTGGCCGGTGCCGCCCTCCGCATAGAAGGTGTCGGGAGCGTTGCCGCCCTGGACGCGCGTGGCGATCGTGGTGCCGTAGCTCTGCGTGGGCAGGTTCTCGGTCGTGACGGTGACGCCCTTGTTGTCGGCCATGAACGCGTTGGCGAGGCCGGTGTACGCGGCCTTGTCCTGGTCGTTCGTCGCACCGAAGGCGAACGTGATCGTCTGCGGCTCCTTGCCGGACGACGTCCCCGTGCCGGAGCACCCGGCGAGCAGGAGTCCGGCGGTGACCGGGATGGCGAGCCAGGCGAGCCGAGCGGTGCGGCTCCTGGGTGTGTGCTTCATCGGATTGACCTCTTCTAAGACTTCTTTGTCGGGGAGGCGGCGGCTGTGTCGCCGGCCTCGGGGGCAGTTTCGAGTGTCGCAGCGGTAAAGCAGATAAACAACGGTAGTTCTGCTTATCCCAGACATAAGCTGGGTCGATACGCGATCGAGACACCGGCCGCTGCCCCGCCCCTCGGGCGCGTGGTTATAGTGAATTCGCCCGGCTCCGCGTAGGAAAGGATCACATCGTCGTGACCGATTACCCGTTGATGTCGCGGCTCGACCTCAACCTGCTGATCGCCCTGGACGCCCTCCTCACCGAGCGGAGCGTGACCCGCGCGGCCGAGCGCCTGCGGCTCAGCCAGCCAGCCCTGAGCGCCTCGCTCGCGCGGCTGCGCATCCACTTCAACGACCCGATCCTGGCCCGCCGCGGCAACACCTACGAGCTCACCCCGCTGGCCCTGCGGCTGGCCGACCACACCACGATCGCGCTCGACGCCGCCCGGCGGGTGTTCGAGAGCCAGGCGACCTGGGACCCGTCGGAGTCGGTCCGGCAGTTCTCGATCTACGGCTCCGACTACGGCTTCACGACGATCGGCCGGGTCGTCTCCGAGCTCGCCGCCGAGCAGGCGCCCGGCGTGCACTTCCGCTTCATGCTGCACAACCCGACCGTGGTCGAGGACGCCGCGAACCGGCTGCGGTCGGTGGACGGCATGGTCATCCCGCACGGCTTCCTCACCGAGTTACCGTTCGTCGACCTCTGGCAGGACGACTGGATCGCGATCGTGGCCGAGGAGAACGACGAGGTCGGCGACGCTCTTTCCCGCGAGGAGATGTCGAAGCTCCCCTGGGTGATGAACTACCAGTCCCGCTCGGCGTTCACGTCCGCAGAGCGGCAGGTGCAGCAGCTGGGGGTCGAGCCGAACGTGGAGGTCGTGGTCGAGAGCTTCATGGCGATCCCGCACTTCATCGCAGGCACCCGGCGGGTCGGCATCATCCACTCGGCGCTGTTCCCGCTGGCGAAGCGCGCGGCGGCGGTCCGCTCCGTGGGCCTCCCGTTCGAGCCGACGCCGATCGTGAACGCGTTGTGGTACCACCCGGTGCACAGCCACGACCCGGAGCACACCTGGATGCGGGCGCTCTTCGAGGAGGCCGGCCGCATCGTCGGGGCGGGCGACCACAGCTGAGGCGGAGGGCTTACCTCACCAGCGATCCCCGATCCAGCCCGCGATGGCGTCGAGGGTGCGCGCCGCGCCGGGATGCGACGGCTCGTTGATGTGCAGCGGCAGGGCGCGCAGGTCCGGTTCGGTTCCGTCATCCGCGCGCCGCCGCGGGTTCCACCGCACGCATGCTCGCCCGGATCAGGTCGTGCTGCTTGCGCACGAGCAGCAGCGGGTCGACCTCCCCGAGCTCCGCGAACGCGTGGCCCTCCCACTCGCTCGACCAGTAGCCGCGGTAGCCTCCCGCCACGAACACCTTCACCAGCTCCGGGTAGTCGATCGCCGGCTCCTGGCCGTGCTCGTCGATGTCGTAGAACTTGGCGTGCACGTGCAGGATCTGCGGCATGATGTCCGACCACTCGTGCGGGTCGACGTGGCCGTGCATGTTGAAGGCCAGGTGGGCGAACGCGCCGAGGCGGCCCGGGTCGAAGCCGCGGCCGTTCAGGTAGCCGATGAACTCCTGCTGCCGGTCGCGCATCGAGGCGTCGGTCGCCCAGATCTCCTGGAGGCGCAACACCTCGTCGTCGCCGAGCCCGGCCCGGCGCACGGCGCGCAGCAGCGTGGGCGACATGGCGTGCATGGTGGACGAGAAGTCGGCGACGAAGCCGAGCAGCGGCGAGTCCAGCTCGGCGTAGACGTCGCGCACCTTCACGATCTCCGGGGAGTTCGGCCCCAGCGGCGCGTGGATCTCGTAGGCCAGCTTCAGCTCCAGCTCCTCGGCGACGGGCAGCAGGCGGCGCAGGAGGTCCGGCTTCGCCGACTGGATGCGCACCAGCGGGAAGCCGAGCTTCTTCGCGCCGCGGAACAGCAGGTCGCTGAACTCGAATTCCTCGTCGGGCGTCATGTCGCGGTCGCGCCGCCGGCCCATGTCGAGGTTCGCCCCGAACGAGCTGGCGTCGAAGCCGTGCCGGTCGAAGGCCTCCCGCCATGTGGCGACGAACGCGTCGGACACCGCGGGGTAGGTCGGCAGCACCTGGGACGCCACGATCTCGATCCCCGGGCCGATGCCGAGCTCGGCCACCCGGTCGAGCAGGCCGTCGAAGTCGAACCAGCCGGCTCGGAACTCGGCGCTCGCGGAGTACAGGGTGAGGCCCAGCTTGAACGGGTCGGCGTCCGTCGCCTCCGGCGCGGGCGGCACGTCGGTGACGAGCGCGGGCGGTGCGGCATCGTGATCGGTCGCGGTGAGCGTCAGCCGCTGGTGGACGACGTTGGGCACGTAGAGGCCCGGGCCGCCGTCCTGACCGGGAGCGATCTGCATGTACGGCAAGCGCAGCTCACCGTGCAGCTCGACGTCGTGCGTCTCGCCCAGCGCGACCGGCGCGTCGCGCCGCACGATCAGCAGCGGGTGCGACTGCAGGTACCAGAGCACGTCGCTCTGCTCCGGGAGGTCGGCGATCGCGTAGCGCACGCCGTCCAGCTCGAACGTAAGGTCCTCCTCCGGCACCTCCACGCCGTCGAGCGTGAGCCGGAGGGTGCCGACCGACGAGAGCCACAGGCTGCGGTACCAGGGGATGGTGAGCGCGAGCGCGAGGCCGTCGGGGTGGACGCGCAGGCTCGCGTCGTCGATGAGTCCGTTGGGCATGGTCAGTTCCTGTCTGCGAGCGCCGGGTCGGCGGCCGCGCGTTCGGCGGCGGCCGCGCGTTCGGCGGCGATGGTGCGGATGAGGGCGTGCTGCCGGCGCAGCTGGTCGGGCGCGCGGTAGGGCTCGTGATGGCCCTCGTACTCGCTGGAAAGCCAGCCGGTGTAGCCGGAGTCCACGACCACGTCGAGGATCTCCCGCCAGGGGATGTAGTGGTCGACCAGGTCGTCGTCCACCTCGTAGAACTTGGCCTGGAAGTAGACCGTGTGCTCCATCACGTCGGCCAGGTCGGAGACCGGCACGAACGGCACCACCGGCGGCCGGGCCGAGCCGTCGCCCATGCGGAAGGAGGCGCTGCCGCCCCGGCGCGGGTACGGCGACAGCTCGAAGACGCCGGTGTCGATGAGGAGGCCGAAGTGCTCGGAGCCGGTGCGCTCCTTGAAGTCGATGTACTCCTCGACCACCGGGGACTTGATGACGGTCGGCCAGTGGATCTCGGGGCAGATGACGATGTCGAGGTCGGCGGCGAGCTGCAGGTTGCGCTCCACGGCCTCCTGCCAGATCGGGTCGACCCGCAGGTCCTCGGAGATGACGCCGATCTTCGGCCGCAGGAACGAGAACCCGAGGGTGGAGGCCAGCCGGAGGTCGAGCTCCAGCTGCGCCGCGCCCTCCTGGACGGTCATGCCGCGGCCCGGGAAGCGCCGGGTGTCGAGCCACGAGCCGTAGAGCGTCGGCGTGAGCCCGAGCCTCTCGTTGCGGGCGAACCAGGCGTCGACCCAGGCGGTGGACGGGTTCGGGTAGTCCTCGACGTGGCCCTCGCCGAGGATCTCGAGGCCGGTCGCGCCGAGATCGGCGACGTCCTCGACGCACTCCTCGACGGTCATCGTCACGCCGATGTCGTCGGTGTACGAGTACAGCGACACGCCGAGGCCGAAGGGCGGATTCCGGGTGGTCACAGCACGATCACCGCCTTCCGCGACGCGGTCCAGATGGAGGGCTGGAGCTCCTCGGGGATGTACGACATCCGCAGCCGCAGCTCCAGTGCGACGTTGTGGATGCCACGGGCGAGGCCGCCGGCGCGCGAGACCGTCAGCACGGCGGCGTGGCCGAGCGGCCAGCGGGCGTCTGCCGACTCCTGGAGCTCGGCGAACGAGTACTCCGCCACGGTGTCGTGGCCGGCCGGCAGCGTCCAGCGGATGCCGTCGCCGTCGAACCGCTCGCCGTCGACCGTCACGGTGGGCTTCTCGATGAGGTTCGCCCAAAGCCCGCGGTAGTAGGGGCTGCGGACGCGCAGCTGGAACCCGGTGCGCGCGCCCTCGGGCCCGACATTGCGGAAGCCGGAGGTCTGTATCAACTGCTCTTCGAGCATGTCGTCCTCGATTCTGTGGTGGGTGTTCCAGGTCAGTTCCGCGTCTCGGCGGATGCCTCCGCGGTGAGCCGCGCCGCGGCCTCCCGGGCGCCGCGGACTGCGATGGCGACGCTCATCAGCGTGGGGTTCATGGTCGTGGCGGTGGGGATGAGCGCGTTGCCTCCGACGATGAGGTTCTGGTAGCCCCACACCCGGGAGTACGGGTCGGCCACCGAAGTGCCGTCGTCCTCCGCGCCCATCCGCATGGTGCCCTGATAGTGGAGGCTGGACCCGTTCGGCAGCAGGCGCGGCTCGGCGACGAAGGTGCCCAGCGCGTTCCCGGCGCGGCGCAGGCGCTCCGTGGCCTCCGCGATCTCGGCCTGCTCGCTGTCGGTGAGCGCGTACTCGATGGTCAGGTTGGGGAGGCCGCGGTAGTCGGGCTCGGCGTCGTCGAAGGTCACCGCGTCCTCGAAGCGCGGCTGCTTGCGCATCCCGTAGCCCATGTTCACGTAGCCCCAGCGGTTGCCCGCGGCCGGGTGCTCGGGGTCGAGCTGGAACGGCGGATTCTCCGCGTACATCACCTGCAGCGAGTACGGGTGACCCGGCTCGGAGAACGGGATGCGGTTCACCGCGGCGACCGGGTCGGCCGCGTTGAGCGCACGGCGGGCGAGCTCGCGATCGAGGTCCGCCTCGGTCGCGTACCGGGCCATCCCCTCGGGGTCGAGCGCGACGGTCGAGATCACGACCGGGTGTTCGGTGAGGTAGTGCCCCAGAGCGCGCGGGCGGATGCCGGAGGCCCAGAGCAGCTGCGGCGAGCGGAAGGCATCGGCCGCGACGACGACGAGGTCGGCCGCGACCGAGTAGACCTCCTGGCTGCGCAGGTCCTCCACGGTGACACCAGTGATGCGGCCGTCCTCGTGGTCGATACGGCGCACGAGCGAGAGGTCGCGCAGCTCGAACCGGTCGGCCAGGCCGCTCTCCGGGTCGAGCAACGGGCCGAGCACGACGTCGGCTCCGCCCCAGCGCATGGTGCCGTCCGGCTGCGGGTCGCCCGCGACCGGCAGAGTGCTCGGGCCGTAGCCGTCCGGCAGCTCGCTCCCGAACTCCTCCGCCAGCAGCGACCGGATCGCCGCGCCGATCTCCGAGTCGGCGAACGCCGCGGTCTGCACGTGCAGCAGCCGGGCGGCCTCCGCGATCAGCTCCTCCCACTCGGCGTCGGAGATGAACGGGATGCGCTCACTGAACGACGGGCTCGGCGTCGCGCACGTCCAGTGCGCGCCCATCCCGCCGACGTTGGTGGAAGCCGCCGCGGCCGGGAAGCCCGGCGCGTGCGCCGAGCCTGCGCCGCCGAAGTCGAGCAGGTGCGTCCCGCCGCGGGCGGTGAACATGCCCTCCACGACGACCGACGACGGGATGCCGAGCGATTCGCGGAAGGCACCCGCCTGCGGCCCCTGCGACAACTCGCGGGCGCGCTCCTTCTCGACCGGGTCCGGGATGTTGCGCACGTTCTCGCCGGCGATCGCGGTGAGCTGCGGTCCGGCCTCGAACATCACCACGCGGGCGTCGGGGACGGCTTCGAGCAGCAGCCGCGCGTAGGCGGAGCCGATCGGGCCGCTGCCGACGACGGCGACGGCGACGGTGGGGACGGTGTTCGTCGGGGAGGGGTTCATGGTGCACTCCTGCGGTCTCTCAGGTGGGTCAGGCGGGGATGGACTCGGCGGCGCCGCGCAGCGCGCCTGGGTCGTCGGACAGTCGGCGATTCGGCAGCAGGATCGACGCGACGACTCCGACGAGGTAGGTCGCGGCGAGCGCCACGAACACCGGGACGAAGACGCTCTGGTAGACCCGGGCGATCTCCTGCTGGAGCGCCGGGCTCTGCGCGTGGGCGATGGCGGGCGTCAGAGTCGCGGCGTCGAGTCCGGCCGGGAGCAGCGCGGCGACGCCCGCTCCGATCAGGCCGCCGATCAACGCCGTGGCGACGGTCGCGCCGACCTGGCGGACGAGGTTCACGCTCGCCGTGATCGAGCCCGTCTCCGCGCGCGGCACCGCGCTCTGCACGACAGCGACGATGAGGCTCATGAACGCGCCCGTCCCGAGGCCGACGACGGCCATCGCGAGCGTCGGCGCCCAGAGCGGAGCGCCGGCGGGCAGCAGCGCCATGGCGCCGAGGCCGGCCGCGCCGAGGACGGTGCCGGCCAGCGGGTACACCCGGTAGTGGCCGGTGCGGCTGACCAGCCATCCGGTGGCGAGGTTGCTCACCAGCATCCCGAACACGGTCGCGATCGGCACCAGCCCCGAGACGGTCGCGCTCGTCCGGTACGCCATCTGGAAGTAGGTGGGCAGGTAGGAGGTGATCGAGAACAGCCCGACGCCGACGATGGCCGAGATGACGGTCCCGGTGGCGACCGTGCGGTCGGCGAAGTGGGAGAGGTCCACGAGCGGCTCGGCGACCCGGAACTCCACGACGAAGAAGACAGCGAGCGCGACCGCCGCGACGACGAAGGCGATGAGCGCGGACGTCGGCCGCGCCGGGTCCCCCGCCTCGGTGGCGGCGAGCACGAGCGCCACTAGTCCGGTGGTGAGCGCGATCGCCCCGGCGACGTCGAAACCGCCGCGCCGCCCGGGCTCGAGATGCGGCACGGCGACGATCGCGAGCGCGAGCGCGGCGACGCCCACCGGGGCGTTGATCCAGAACACCCACGGCCAGCCCCAGGTGTCGGTGATGATGCCGCCGAGCACCGGTCCGATCAGGATCGCGATCGGGAAGGCCGCGCCGATGATCGCCAGGAACTTCGGCCGCTGACGCGGCGTGGTGGTCTCCGCGATGATCGTCTGCGACATCAGCTGGAGGCCGGCCGAGCTCATCCCCTGGACGACGCGGGCGACGATCAGCCAGACGATGCCGTTCGCGAAGCCGCACGCCACCGACGCGAGCACGAACACGGTCACCGAGCTGAGGAAGACGGCACGCGGCCCGATCCGGTCGCCGAGCTTGCCGAGGATCGGCAGCAGGACGGTGATGGCGAGGGTGTAGCCGACGACGATCCAGCTCATGTGCTCGAGCGCGCCGAGCTGGCCGGCGACCGTCGCGATCGCCGTGCTCACGACGGTGTTGTCGAGCGCCCCGAGGAAGGAGACGGCGAGGAGGGAGGTGACGAGGAGGCGGAACCTCAAGGGCGAGAGCGGCATACGCGAGACCCGAACGATCGGGTGATCGACGCGACGGTTTGTGCCCTCGCCCGCGGCTTTACGGTGAGGAACGGGCGCAAGGCCCCGACGTCATGGTCAGTCTAAGACAGACTTACGCCTTTTTTCAACCTAAGAATCCCTCCACGATTCGTGCCGAATGTCGACTCTCGGCGCGCGAAAAGGCGACATTCGGCACGAATCTGCGAGCGCGTCAGGCGCGCGCTCACGGCGTGGCGGTCGGGACAGGGGTCGGCGTGTCCGTCGGCGAGGGCGTGCTGGTGGGCTGCGGCGCGGGCGAGACGGTCGGCGCGGGCGCTGGCGCGGGAGCGGGAGCAGGCGTGCCGCCGGGGCCTGCTGTCGGGGCGGACGTGCTGCCCGGCGCGTCGGAGCCGGTCGGCGCAGGCGAGGGAACCGGCGCCGGCACGGACGACGCCCCGCTTCCCGTCACCGGCACGGCGGCCGGATCGTGGGCGATGATGTCCTTCAGCTCCTTCTCGTACACGAGCAGTTGCGCTTGCAGCGCCGACAACCCGAGCCCCTGGAGGTTGTGCGAGAACGCCATGATCTTCGCCCACAGCGCGGCGATCCTGCTCATGGTGGCCGTGTCGGGCTGACCGCTCACCGTCACCACCAGCTGGTTCGCGAGGGCGGCGGTCATGCAGTCGACGCAGCCGTAGTTCGCGGCCACCGACAGGTTCTGCGGGACCACGACATGCGTCTCGCCGACGAGGATCACCACCTGGAAGGCCACCGCGACGGTCGTGCAGCCCGAGCAGTGCGCGAACGCGTAGGCGGAGTTGGTGTTGAGCGCCGACTGGCCGCCGGTCACCCAGACCAGGGCGAAGGCGACGTCGTACAGCGTCGACCCGTTCGTGGTGTTCACTGCCAGGGCCTGGTTGTCACCGGGACGCGGCGGGGCCGGCTTGTTGAACGGGAAGACCCAGGACGGAGACCGGCCGTCGCGCGGGACCAGGACCATCGCGAGCTGCGGATGGTCGGCGGTCGGACGCGCGCCGCCTCCCGGCCAGATCGTCTGAACGGACCCCGTCGAGCCGGCGGACAGCGTGCCCGATCGGGAGCCGGACTGGTAGGCCGCGGGCGCGAGGATGTCGCTGAGCGTCCCGCGCTCGTACGACTGGATGGGCCGATACGTCTGCGGCGCCGGCCACCAGGCGAAGGCGAGGCCGCCGATCATCGCCAGCACGAGGGCGGCCGCGACGCCGCGGCGCACCGGCCTCCCGCGCGTGCCCGTCCAGAGCCGGACGAGGCCGGTCCGGGCCAGCCGGACCAGGATGTAGAGGGTGCCGAGGATCGGCAGGGCTGTCGCGAGCATGAGGACCAGCTGCGCCGCCCCGGCGGTCGCGTCGCCGCGGCCGAACTCCAGCGCGAGCGCGTGGCCCCGCTCGGCCAGCGCGGCCCAGGCGGTGGCGAGCACCCGCGGGAGCGTCAGCACCATCGTCACCAGCGAGAACAGCAGCATGGGGACGACGACGAGCACCCAGACACTGACGACGGCCCGCGCCCACGGCCGGAGCGTCCGGGACTCCGGACGGCGCCAGCGCCACGGCAGCAGGCCGAGCAGGGTCGGGCCGATGCGCTGGAAGAGGTCGGGCACACCGGTCAGGTCCGCCAGGACGTGGTACCCGTCGAACCGCACGGTCGGCAGCAGCTGGTGGACCATCTGCAGGAGCTGGGTGAGCACGACGAGCAGCAAGGCGTCCCAGCGCGTCGCGAACCAGACGCCCACAATGGCGACGGCGACGATCGCGTTGAAGTACAGGCCGCCGAGGTCTGTGCGGACGCGACCGACCCGTCCCAGCCGGTACGAGTCGGTGACGTCGGTGAAGAACGCCGGCCAGAACAGGTAGAGCCCCATCCCCATCCGGCCCGGGGTCGCGCCGCCGTAACGCGCGCCCGCAGCGTGGCCGAATTCGTGGAAGCCCGCCGACAGGACCGTCACGGCGACGATCAGCAGGAGGACGCCCGGGTCCTGGAACGCATGGTAGGTCGCCGCGGCCAACCCCTGCACCATCAACAGCCACCAGCACGCCGCGACGAACAGGCAGATCACCGGCACGACGACCAGCGGATGGAACAGCCGGGCGAACGGCGCGGTGAGCCGCCGGGTGCGTTCCGGATCGGTGATCTCCTTCCGCAGCCGCAGCCCGAGCAGCGGCGACGACCTCTTGACCTCCGGCTCGCCGCCGTCCGCGCGCGTGAGCAGGCCCAGCGGACGCAGCGACGAGTCGACCAGCTGCGCGACGTCGTCGGGACGGATGACGCGGCCCGCGCGTTCGCTCACGCGCTCCGCGATCTCCCCGATGTCGCGCGTGCCGTCGACCTCGTCGAGGATCGCGTAGAGCAGGGGCGTGAGCTGGAGGACCTGACCGTCGCCGCGGCGGGCGAGCGACGGCGGCTCGCGGTAGCCCGAACCCCGCATGGCACCGATCAGCTGGACGCCGTTGGCGCGTGCGAGCACCTCGGTGGAGCGGTCGGCGGTCCCCCGGGCCGGCGCAGCCTCCTGCTGCGCCGACCCGGCCTCCTGCGCCGCCCGCCCGTCCTGCTCGGCCGGCGGCTTCGATGCGATCGTCACAGCGGTGCGCTACTGCTGCGCAGGCGGCTGTCCGGTGGTCGGCGCGGGCGCCTGCCCGATGTTCGACTGCTGCCCCGCGGTGGCGTCCGCCGAACCGGTGATGTTCTGGTTGATCGCGGCGTCCTGGTGCGACACGGCCGCCGCCTGGCTGTCGATCGAGCCGATGTTGGCGGCCACGCTGGCGTCGATCGGCGCCGCGACGTTCGCGTTCGCGGCGACAGCGCCGTTGATCGGGGCCGCGATGTGGGCGTCGGCTGCGGCGTTGATGTTCACGTTCAGGAGGTTCCCGTCGGTGATCGAGCCCGGCGTCGACGTGGCCGCCGGAGCCGGCGTCGTCGTGTCCGCCGTCGGAGCCATGTTGCTCACCTGCTGGGAGTTGGCCACCGCGTCCGCCGCGATGCCCTGCTGGATGCCCGCGCTCTGGTCGGCGCCCGCGACGGCCGTCGAGCCGGCAGAGAGCACGTTGGCGCCCGCCGAGGCCTCGATCGGGGCCGCGACGTTGGCGTTGGCCGCGACACCGAGGTCGACGGGGGCGACCAGGCCGAGCCCGAGGTTCAGGTCGGCGTTGAGGTCGAGGATGGACGCCACCTCTTTGTCGGGAAGGGGGGTTGCGCCTTCGGCCGCGAGCTCCTCCGCGGAGAGCGGCTGCGGTTCCAGAGTGCTGTCGTCGTTCATGGGAGGCTCCTCTCCGGCGCGGGACGCGCCGATCTCTGCGGACGCTACGACCGCCCTTCGCCCGCAGGAAGGCCGTTTACCTCCGGCGGCCGCTGTGGTACCCGCTGGCCCGCGCGCACAGAGGACGGCCCCGGCATCCACTGGACACCGGGGCCGCCTTGCGCGCTACGCGCACGTCACGCTCTCACTTGAGCGCCGCGATGATCCCGTTCACGTCCGGCGTGCCCCAGCCGGTCGGGCGGTCCCAGCCCGCCGTCGCCGAGTAGCCGCCGCTGTACGTCGGGGTCGTGTTGCTGCCGACCGTCACGTCGTAGAGCAGGCCCTTCGACGCCCAGCTCTTCGCCTGCTGGCCGACGTTGCCGACCGTGTGCCCGACGGCCTGGATGGTGTCCGCCGTCAGGGCCGCCCACTGCGGCGAGCCCGCCGACGTGCCTCCGAAGAAGTAGAGGCCGTTGTTCGCGCCGCCCAGGAAGCCGAGGTACGTGAGCACCCCGGTGTAGACGCTGGCGTTGTAGGCGACGTCGGAGCCGCCCTTCGCCGTGAACAGGCTCGGCGCGCCGCCGGTCTCGCCGATAACGCCGAAGGCGCAGGTCAGCGGGCAGTTCGCGTAGTCGCCCCAGACCGTCTCGCGCGGCTGGTTCAGCCCGCTGCCCGCCCACAGGTTCGTGCCGCCCACCGAGGTCACGTTCGGGTCGGAGGCCGGGAAGGCGTAGTTCGGGAAGCCGGCGCCGTTGTCGGAGCCGCTGTCGCCGGAGGACGCGAAGAGCGACATCCCCTGCGACGCGCCCTTCACGAACGCCTTCTCGCCCTGGCTGGTCTGACCGTTGTTGGCGTTCGGCGACGCGATCAGGTTGTCCGCCTCGCCGAAGCTCATCGACAGCACGTTGCCGAGCTTGTTGTCCACCGCGTACTTGATCGCGTTGTCGATCGTCGCCCCGCGGTCGTTCGCCGCCACCACGAGCGCGATGTTCGCGCCCGGCGCCACCGCGTGCGCCCACTGGACGTCCAGGGAGGTCTCCTCCGCCCAGCCGGTCTGCGTGCCCTTGCCGGTCCAGGTCGGCTTGCCGCCCGGGTAGTAGACCGTCAGGTTCGGCGTCGGGAGACCGAACGCGCCGGAGAAGGCCGCCAGGTCCGACTGAACCGTCGGGCTGCCGAACGCGTCGACGATGACGACGGTCTGCCCGGTGCCCGCGGGGACGCCGTTGATCGTGGCCGGGATGTCGTACGCCGCCCGGATGCTGCTCGGGGTCTGGCAGGCGACGCGGCCGGCGGTCTGCGCCAGGCACTGGGCCGGCGTGAGCGACGGAGTGACGGCGCTGGTGGAGAGTCCGGCCTTCTCGACGATCGGATGGACGCTGTAGACGCCGCTGGTGTCGGGGGTCGCGGCGCTGGGTGTGGCCGCGGACGCCGGTGCCGTCACTGCCACCGCGAGCGCTGCGGCTCCGGCGATAGCGAGGCCGAGTGAGACGAACGACGAACGTTTCATGGTGCTCCCTTGTCCCGCCGCCGCTCCAGCGCGACGGCCCGAGTAGAAACATATGCCGCGTCCCGCACCCAGGGATAGAACGACCTGTCTGAGGTTTCTCTCAGACTTGGGCGCCGCGATTCGTGACGAATGTCGACTCTCGCGCGGCGTAAGGCGACATTCGGCTCGAATGTTGGCGGGCGGCCGTGGGACCGGTCACTTGACGGGACGGCGCGCGTGCGGCAACATCGTCGCCACCGGGGTCGACTCCCGACCGCCCGACCGGCATCCACTCCACTCCAGATCGACGAGGATCACATGCGCAGCAGAATGTTGACGTCAACATTGCAGAGAACCACTCGAAAAGGCCTCATCGCACTCGCGGTGTCCGGCGCGCTCGCCCTGACCGGGATCGGCGTCGCCTCCCCGGCGCTCGCCACCCAGCCCCAGCCCTCGAAGGGCCCGGGCACCTCCGAGTTCAAGGGCGTGAACTGGGCCGACCCGCGGGACAACTACGCCAGCGACGCCGTCGTCCCGACCGGGCTCAGCACCTCCGACAGCTACGGCCAGGTGCTCGCCGCGTCCGAGCGCATCCTCGGCGGGTTCGAGCACAACCTCGGCGCCAACACCGTGCGGCTGCCGATCAACCCTGCCAGCGTGGGCACGGCCTGGTGGAGCTCCTATCGGGCCACGATCGACGCCGCCGCAGCGCGAGGCGACAAGGTCATCCTCAGCTATTGGGAGTCCGACACCAGCAAGGACGGTCTGATCGACGACATCCCCGCCTGGAAGGCGATGTGGGACACCGTCGTCGGCGAGTTCCAGCACACCCCGAACGTCTACTTCGAGCCGATGAACGAGCCGCACGGCTACACGCTCGACCAGTGGGTCACCGTCACCTCGCAGTGGCTGGCCGACCACCGGCAGGTCCCCCGCAACCGGGTCGTCATCAGCGGCACCGGGTACAACGACAACGTCGTCGGGGTCGGCGACGCGCCGCAGCTCAAAGGCACCCTGCTGTCGCTGCACTTCTACGGCTACTGGTCGAACCACACCACCGAGGCGGAGTGGACCGCCGACCTCGCGGGACGGATCGGGGCCTACACCGGCCGCACCATCATCGACGAGGCCGGCTCGCCCATGACGATCGGACTCAACTACGGGGCCCACAACGGGAACGTCTACACCTCCTACCTCGCCGCGGTGACCGACTTCGCCCGGCAGAACCGGATGGGCATCGTCTACTGGCCGGGCCTGCGCGCCGGCGACTCGTACTCGATCGAGTCCCTGCAGCCGGACGGCACCCTCGCCGACAACAGCGCCTCGGGAGTCGCGCAGCTGAAGTGGGGCTACGGCTACGGCGACCAGGAGCCGGTCAACGACCTCCCCGCCGCTCCCCCCGGTCAGGCGCTCGTCGGCCAGGCCTCCGGCCGCTGCGTCGACGTCCCGGGCTTCAGCACGACGCCGGGGACCGCGCTCGACCTCTGGGACTGCAACGGCGGAGGGAACCAGACCTGGAACCTGACCGCCGATCAGCAGCTGACGATCTACGGGAACCTCTGCATGCAGGCCGGCACGGACGGCGCCACCGCGGCCGCCGGCGACCGGGTCGTGATCGCGGACTGCACCGGAGCCGCCGTCCAGCACTGGAACGCGAACCCGAACGGCACCTTCACCCCGGCCGCCGCGCCGGCGCTCTGCCTCGACGCGTCCGGCGCCGGGACCGGCAACGGCACCGCGGTCGACCTGTGGCACTGCAACGGGGCGCCGAACCAGGTGTGGACCCGGAAGTAGCACGCAACGACTCGTGCCGAATGTCGGCTCTCGCGCGGCGAGAGGCGACATTCGGCACGAATGCGGAGGCTCTACGACCTCAGCGGTGGCACTCGCCGGAGCCGGTGTCGGCGTAGTTCAGCACCGACGCCGGCTGGCCGGCTCCGGCGAGCGCCGGAGTGTACGAGTACGAGTAGCCGTGCTGCTTCAGCGTGAACTTCATCGTGCCGTAGCCCTGGTCGAAGCCGGTCAGCACGTTCGCGTTCGCGTAGCTGCCGTCCGCGTTCTTCGCGAGGGTGTCGAGCGCCTCGCCTCCGGTGCCGATGATGAACTCCGGGATGCCGCGCTTCGGGTCGTACTGGCCGGCGGGGTTCATCGGCTTGAGGTGCGCGTAGGCGTGCTCGTGGCCGTTCAGCACCAGCGTGGCGTGGTTGGCGTAGAGCAGCTTCCACCAGGCGCCCGCAACCTGGCCCTCTTGGCCTCCCGCGCCCGGGTCGCCCGCGCCGACCGTCGCCGTGGAGGCCGTGGTCGCGCTGAACGTCGGCTGGTGCCAGTACGCGATCGTGCACTGCTGCTGGTTGCTCTTCAGGTCGCTCGCCAGCCAGGTCGTCTCCTGCGCGAGAAGGCCTCCGTCGGTGGTCGAGCAGTCCTTGGCGAAGGCCGCGGAGTTGCACTCGACGTTCAGCGAGATGATGTGCCAGTTGCCCAGGTTGTACGAGTACCAGCCCTGGTTCGCGCTGGTGTCGTCGCCCGCCTGGCCCGACGTGTTCGGGGTGCCGCTCTGGTCGTGGCCGTTGAAGTAGGCGAAGTAGCCGTTGCCGTTCTGGCCGGCCTCGTTGTCGCCCTTCTTCGTGTACGAGTAGTACTCGTGATTGCCCGGCGCCGGCTTCTCCAGGAACTTCAGGCCGCCCCAGGCCTGCTCGAAGGAGCCCTCGAAGTCGCTCAGCTTGCCGACCTGGTACTGCTCGTCGCCGAGGAGCGCGACCGCGTCCGGCTTCATCGCGTCCGCCTGCTTGGCGGTCGCGAACTCGGCGTCGTAGCCCCCGAGGGTCGGGCTGCCGCACTTGAGGCCGGCCGGGTTGGCCGCGTTGTCGCTGTCGTTCGGCTCGCACGCGATGTCGCCCACGGCGGCGAGCGTGAAGGTCTTGTCGTCGTGCGTCTTGTCGTCGTGCGCCTTGTCATCGTGCGCCGTGACGGCCGAGGCGTACGGCCAGCCGTTGTCGATGACGGGCGCGGCCACGGCCGCAGCCGTGCCGAGGAACGTCGCGGCGACGACGCCGACGGCGATCAGTGAGAGTGTGCGGGTTCTGAAACGCATGGAGATCCTCCTGAAACTGGTGAGCCGCCCCCTGGACAGCTGTGAGCCTCGGAGCGCCGGGCGTCACGTCGGTGAACCAGTGCCGACCGGTCGGTGAACCCTTTCTGCGGACTCTCACAGAAACGCGCCGGACGCATCCGGAACGCCCAGCGAGTCGGCTGGTCACTGCGCGCGGCAACGGGGGTAGCGTGACCGGCGTGCACCAGAACCACGAGCATTCAGCGCAGAAGCTGGCCGAGCGGAGCAGCCCCCCGCCCCGGAGGCCCGACCATCGGCAGCGACTGCTGTTCGGGGCCTCCCTGGCCGCGCTCGGCGTCGTCTTCGGGGACATCGGCACCAGCCCGCTCTACGCGCTGAAGACGGTCTTCCTGCTCGACAACGGCGCGGTACGTGCGCAGCAGGACGACGTGTTCGGGGTCATCTCGCTCATCTTCTGGAGCGTGACGATCATCGTCTCCATCAAGTACATCGGGATCCTGATGCGCGCCGACAACGACGGCGAGGGCGGCGTGATGGCCCTGGCGGCGCTGGCGCAGCGCCTCTACGCGACGAAGGCGGGGAAGGCCGGCACGCTGCTGGTCGTCGGCATCGTCGGCGTCTCGCTCTTCTACGGCGACTCGATCATCACGCCCGCGATCTCGGTGTTGTCCGCTGTCGAGGGCCTCCACGTCACCGTGCCGGCGATCTCGCACCTGGTCATCCCCATCGCGGCCGTTATCCTGATCGCACTTTTCGTGGTGCAGAAGTTCGGCACCGGGAAGGTCGGCGTGCTGTTCGGGCCGGTCATGGTCCTGTGGTTCGTCGTGATCGGGGTGGCCGGGCTCGTGATGGTCGTCCAGTACCCGGCCGTGCTGCTCGGGCTGTCGCCGACGTACGCCTTCGCCTTCCTCGTCAGCAAGCCGCTGATCGCGTTCGTGGCGCTCGGCGCGGTGGTCCTGGTCATCACCGGAGCGGAGGCCCTCTACGCGGACATGGGCCACTTCGGCCGGGCGCCGATCAGCCGGGCCTGGTTCTTCCTGGTGTTCCCGGCGCTGACGCTCAACTACCTCGGCCAGGCCGCCCTGGTGCTCAACAATCCGGCGGCCAGAGCGAACCCCTTCTTCCTGCTCATCCCGGAGTGGGGCCGGCTCCCGGTCGTCATCCTGGCGACGGCGGCGACGGTGATCGCGAGCCAGGCGGTGATCTCCGGCGCCTACTCGCTCTCCCGCCAGGCCGTGCAGCTCGGGTTGCTGCCGCCGCTGACCGTCAAGCAGACCTCCCAGCACGAGGGCGGCCAGGTCTATCTGCCGGCGGTCAACCTCCTGCTGTTCATCGGCGTCATGGCCGTCATGCTCTCGTTCGGCTCGTCCGACCGGCTGTCGACGGCGTACGGCATCTCGGTCACCGGCGCGCTGGTCGTGGACACCGTGCTGCTGCTGCTCGTCGCACGGCCGCTCTGGCACTGGGCGCCGTGGAAGATCGTGCTCGCCGCCGTGGCCTTCGGCGGCCTCGAGCTCAGCTTCCTGGCCGGCAACCTCTCCAAGATCATCAACGGCGGCTGGGTGCCGCTGCTGATCGCCGGCGTCGTGATCCTCGTGATGACGACGTGGCGCCGGGGGCGTGCGCTGGTGCAGGCCGACCGCCTGAAGAAGGAAGGCTCGATGGCGGACTTCATCGAGGAGATCCGCAAGCAGAACCTCGCCCGGGTGCCGGGCATCGCGATCTTCCCGCACCCGAACAAGGCCACCACCCCGCTGGCGCTGCGCGCCAACGTCAAACACAACCACGTCCTCCACGAGCACGTGATCATCGTGGGCGTCAGCACCGCGCAGGTGCCGCACGTGCCGGCCGCGGACGCCTTCGACTACGACCCGCTCGGCTACGCCGACGACGGCATCGAGTTCCTGCACATCACGTTCGGCTTCTCTGACGAGCCGGACATCCCGCGCGCACTCCGCGCCGCGGTGCGGGAGGGCGTCCTTCCGCTGGACTCGGCGAACTTCAAGCAGGCGTCCTACTTCATCTCCCGCGGCGCGATCCGCATCACCCGGAAGGACAGCATGGTGCCGTGGCGCCGGTCGCTGTTCATCGCGCTCGCCCACAACGCCGCCAACCCGGCGGCGCGGTTCGGGCTGCCGGCGTTGCGGACGGTCACGATGGGCAGCGACGTCGAGATCTGAGGCGTCGCGGGCTCAGCTCTTCGCCGCCGCGCGGATCACCTCCGCGATCTCCGCGTGCCGCGGGATGAACGCCGTGTGGGACCCGTCGATGCACCGCGTGGGGCAAGAGCCGACCGCTACTCGGCTTCGCCGGTCTCCGCGTCCAGCTCCGTGCGCACCTCGTGCTCGACCAGCACGGGCACGAAGTCGCGCACGGCCGCGTCCTCGTACTGCTCGTAGCGCTGCTCTACCAGCTGGTCGATCTCCTCCTTCGGCACCTCAGGGAACCGATTGCTGAGCCGCTCGGCAGCGTGCTCGAGTGCCACGGCTTCGTCCTGCAGACCCGCACCCTGGGTGCGCTTGTCGTGTTCGCTCGTCATGCCGCGATTGTCCGCCCGGCAGCCGAAAAGGCAAGTGAACGCCTGCCGAACGAGCGGCCGCTACGCCGCGAAGACCGTCCTCCCGGCCACGATCGTCTCGACCACGCGCGCTCGGAGCAGGGACGTGGCGCCCTCCGCGAAGACGTCGGAGTCGAGCACCGCGAGGTCGGCCGCGTACCCCGGCGCGATCCGCCCGCGCCAGTCGCCGTCGCCCACCGACGCCGCCGCGTCCCGCGTCGCGTGCGCCACCGCCCGCTCCAGCGGCAGCGCGTACTGCGGGTGCACCGCAGGGACGGACGGGTCGAGCGCGGAGGCGCGGGTGGAGGCCACGTAGAGGTTCGCGAGCGCCTGGTGCGGCGCGGTCGGCGAGTCCGTCGAGAAGGCGAGGAGCGCGCCGGCATCCTCGTACTCCGGCCACGGGAACGCCCGCTCGACCCGCTCGTCGCCCAGCATCTCGGCCCAGTTCTCGAAGATCGCCGGGTCGGAGTGCACCGGCTGCATCGAGGCTGTGACGCCGAGACGCGCCATCCGCTCCGCCGTCCCTGGGGCGGCGTACTCGAGGTGCTCGATGCGGTGCCGGCGCGGACGATCGCCGTTGACGGCGACCGCGTGCTCGAGCGCGTCGAGGGCGAGCTGACTCGCGTAGTCGCCGATCGCGTGCTGAGCGATCTGAAGGCCGGCCGCGTCCGCCGCGGCGACGACCGGGGCCAGCCGTTCGAGCGGCCAGATCGGGTCGGCGTTGCTCCCGTCCGCGTAAGGCTGTCGCATCGCCGCCGTGCAGGCGTCGATCACGCCGTCCAGGATGAGCTTGATGCCGACCACGCGCAGCCACGGCGTCGCCGGCTCGGCGGCGAGCTGCGCCGCCCGCTCGACCTGCGCCAGGTTCGCCGCGTCGTCCCCGGTGTTCGTGATCAGCCAGTGCGCCGCGACGCGGAGCGGGAGCTCTCCGCCGCGCCGCTCCTGCGCGCGCTTCAGCGCGGCGAGACCGAACTCGTCGAACGCCATGTCGACCACGCCGGCGACCCCGGTCGCGAGATAGGCGTCGATGGTGCGCTCGACGTGCGCGTCGCGGTCGGCGTCGGTGGTGGCCGCGTCGCGCTGCGCCCAGGCGTACTGCGTCGCCGCTGTCTCCAGCAGCAGGCCGGTCGGCTCGCCGTCCGCGTCGCGCACGATCTCGCCGCCGATCGGGTCGGGGGTGTCGCGGGTGATGCCGAGTTCGGCGAGCGCCGCGCTGTTCACCCAGCAGGAGTGGTAGTCGTTGGCGTCCAAGTACACCGGGAGGTCCGGGAGCACCGCGTCGATCATCGCCGCGGTCGGGGCCCCGCCCGGGATCGCGTCGAACAGCCAGCCACGCCCGCGCAGCGCGGTCGCGTCGGGCTGCGCCTCGCGGGCCTCCACCAGCAGCCGGAGGATGCCGTCGAGGTCGCGCGCGTCGGTCAGGTAGACCTGGCCGAGCGCGGCGCCCATCATCAGCAGGTGGGTGTGCGCGTCGGTGATCGCGGGGAGGACGAGCCGGCCCTCCAGGTCGACGGTGCGGTCGGCGGCGGGCGTCGCGCCGTCCTCCCCCACCCAGGTGATCGTGTCGCCGGTCACGGCGAACGCGCTCGCCCAGGCGGAGTCCGGATCCGCGTCCGCGGTGAAGACGCGGCCGTTGCGGTAGAGCGTGGTCGGGTTGCGGTCGGTCACAGCCGGCCCTCCTTTCCGAGCCGGGTCCGGCTCAACAGTGAATAGATCGACGCGCTCACGGTCATCCCGACCGGCACGGACAGGTCGATGTGCCCGATAGCTCCCGAGATCGCCCCCGTCCAGACGTCGGTCGACAGGCACAGCGCCGTCGCGACGCCGCCGACCACCAGAGCGGTGATGCCCGGGACGCTCCAGCCGCCGGTGTACCAGAACCGGCCTCCCCGCCGGTCGTCGAACAGGTCGAGGCCGTCGTAGACGTTGCGGCGCCGGATCACATCGACCACGAAGATCGCCATCGCCGGCCCGGACACCACGACCAGGAACTGCAGCAGCAGATTGGCGGCCTCCAGGAGGCTGGACGACAGCACCAGGTAGATGGTCAGCGCCGTCCCGACGACGCCGACGATGATCGCGGCCGGGATGCGCTTGAGCTTGAACCCGATCGCCTGCAGCGACATGCTGGAGGAGTAGGCGGTCATCGCGTTGAGCGCGATCGTGTTCACGATGACGCCGATGACCAGCAGCGGCCCCATCCAGCCCGGGAGCAGGTCGAACAGCGCGACGTCGATCCCCGCGTCGAAAGCACCCGACTTCAGCCCGGTCGCCAGCAGGACGCCGACGATCGTGAACACCACGAACGGGAGGGCACCGCCGAGCGCCGTCGCCGCCGCGATGTGCGACGCCTTGGTCGAGCGCGGCAGGTAGCGGGCGAGGTCCGGGCTGTTGATGAACGACAGCGGCGAGGAGGCGAGGATGGTGAACCCGACCGTGATCGCCGACCAGAGCGCGATCCCGCTCAGCGGGTGCGCGGCCGTGTAGCCCCAGTTCACCGTCGGCAGGATGAACAGCGAGACGCCCACGAAGATCACGAACAGCAGGACCGCCATGACCGGGTAGACGCGCAGGATGAGCGCGTGCCCGAAGATCGCCACCGCGATGGTCACCGCCGAGACCACGATCGTCACGCCGATCGGCACCCAGACCGGATCGCTCAGCCCGACCCGCCGCAGCAGGTCCGCGCCCATGAAGGACGACGCCAGCCAGGTCAGCGCGAGGAAGACCGCGCCGATGAACCAGCCGACGAACGCGACGAACAGCTTGTTGCCGATGATCCCGTACATGGCGCGGGTCACCACCGAGCCCGAGGTGCCGGAGGCCGGTCCGCTGGCGGCGATGATGCCAGGGAACACCCAGAGCAGTGCGGTGGCCATGATCACGAGGACCGCCTGCCAGATCTCCAGGCCGAGGAGGATCAGCGTCGCGCCGATCGTGAAGTTGAGGATGCTCACCCCGGGCGCCGCCCAGACGAAGAACAGGTCGCGGGCCCGGCCGTGCCGGTCGGCGTCGCCGATGACCTCGATCCCGCGGGTCTCGGGTTGGGTGGACACATCCACGAATTCTTCGGCGCCGATCCGTTCTCCGGTCATGGCGTTCCTTTCGACTCAGCTCCATTGCTATTGGTCAGGTGCCCAATTGGCTATTGGTCAGTCATTCAATAGCATGGGAGTCATGGAGTCAAGAGCGACGTCCGAGAACGCCTCCCGTCAGGCGGAGGCGCAGCAGGCGGCCACGAGCCAGCCCCGCTCGCGCAAGCCCGCCGAGGAGCGCCGCGAGGAGATCCTCGCCGCGGCCGCCGAGATCGCGATCGAGGAGGGCCTGGAGCGGATCACTCTCCGCGCCGTCGCCGCCCGGCTCGGGGTGCGGCCCGGACTCATCTCGCACTACTTCCCTGCGGCAGAAGACCTGGTCGACGAGGCGTTCGCGCGCGCGGCGACGATCGAGCGCGAGCGCTTCTTCCCGACCGAGGGCCCGCCGCTGGAGCGGCTCGCGCACTTCGTCCAGCACATCGACTCCGGGGCGTCGTGGCCGCTGGCCCGGCTGTGGCTGAACGCTCGCCACCTCTCCCGCTTCACCCCGTCCCTGGAGGAGACGCTGCGCGAGCAGGACGCCCTCGACCGCTCCCGGCTGCGAGCCATCGTGGAGGAGGGCGTGGACGCGGGGGTGTTCGCCGACGTCGACCCCGAATGGGCAAGCATCCGCATCCTGATCGCCGTCGACGGCAGCGGCTCGTACGTCAACAGCGCCGGCGACCTCAGCAACCCCGCCCAGGTGCGCTTCGTCGCGGACGTGGTGGAGTGGACGCTGGGACTGGAGGCGGGGGCGCTGGGCACGACGGCGTGACGTCCGCGGGCCGCGTCCGTGCCGGCCGGCTCTGGCGATTTCTCGACTCGGTCCAGATGTGCTTGCTCCCCAGCAACTAATTGTTGTTATCGTGTCCTCACCGCACTCACACGCTTTACCCGAAGGGCGTCTGGAAAAATGAGCACCGTGGTCGACCAGGTTCCGGCCTACCCTCTCCCGCAGACGCCACCGCGCGACTCCCCTCAGGCCGGCCTGGGGCGCCCGACCGTCACCGCGTTCGTCGACGGCGTGTCCGGCCACAACGACCGCGCGCGCCGGGCCACCATCGACCTCGCGAAGACACTGGGCCGGCGGATCGAGGCGAAGGTCGCCGTGATCGGCGAAGGCGCGTCCCAGGGGCAGAGCCTCGGCTGGCGGGCCGCCCTCCACCAGGCGCAGCCCGAGCTCGACGCCCTGGCCGAGACGACGGAGCACTCCCTGCGGACCGCCGCCTTCAGCGCCTTCTGCCTGACCAGGAACGCGGCCGCCCTCGCCACCCTCCCCGCGGTCGCCCGCGCCCACCCGGACGCCGCAATCGTGTGGCTGGGCGCGCACCCCTGCCTGCACACCCCCACGACCACCCGCACCGGCGACCTCAGCGGGATGGCGCTCGGCGCCGCGACCGGACTGTGGCAGTCCGGCCACGGCGGCGAACTCGCCCTGTCGAACGTGGTGCTGGTCGGCGCCCGCGACCTCGACCAGGCCGAGAGGCACATCATCGCCAACTCCCCCATCCGCAACGTCCCGGCCGGCCCGCGGATGCAGGAGGAGCTGGCCGCGACGATCGCCGGCCGCGAGGTGTTCGTGCACTTCTCGGCCGACGTCCTGCAGCCCGGCATCGTCCTCACCGACTACCAGATCGCGAACGGCCTGACCATCGACAACGTCGTGACCACGGCCCGCACCCTGGCCGGCGAGCGCGTGATCGGCCTCCAGCTCAGCGAACTCGAGCACGACCCGACCGACCGCTTCAACACGTCGGCGCAGCTCGTGGTGGAAATGCTGTCGCCGCTGCTGCCGCGAAGTTGACGGGCGACGCGCCCCTACCGCGCCAGGCGACGCGAATAGCGGCTGAGCTGGATGGCGGACGTGAGCACATACACCAGTAGGAACGGCGCCATGCCGACTGCGGCAGATGCGAGCACTCCCAGCGCATAGGCCACCGACGCCGCAGGTGTCAGGAGGAGCGCGGCGCAGGCGTATCCGATCGCGGCGACGACCCACGCGACGACCCACGTCGACATGATGACCGCGAAGAGTCGACCGGGAGTGACTGGGCGACCCCGACCGAACCACCGACGATCAGGTTTCAAGCTGACAAGCGCAACAACGGTCGCGACCGCGCTGAAGCTGAACCACAGAACGGCTACGACTGCGGCGAAAAAGACCTGGATGAGCGCGACGATCACCACCATTGGCGCGGTGACGGCAAGAGGTACACCGATCGCCTCGCCTGTCCGGAAGCCTTTCGGAGACGTTGTCGAGATGGGGCTGTCCCTTCCTAGGTGAGGACCGTCACGTTGCTCATGTGCTGGGCGAACAAGTACCAGTTCGCGGTTGCCCCCGTCAGGTAGGCGGGTCGACCCACGCCTGTGGGATTGTCATTGACGATGTACCCGTAGACCCGAAGCGTGTATGTGGACTCGCCAGGCTTTTGGAAGAAGTCGAACGAGATCCAACTTCCGAGTCCGTCCACGTGACCACGTGCCGCATCGAAGATGAAGCCCCAGGCGTGGTGCCCCGGAATCGGGCGATAGTCCTCGTTTCTGAACGTGCAAGCGAACGACCAGGGTCCGACAGTCAGTGGAAGGCTCTGGCCCGCGCCAGGGAAGTTACGGGGCGCTCCCGGGACAGGAAACGAGCAATTGAAGCACCCGTGAAGCGCGAGCCGCGCCACTTCAGGAGTCGTGCTTCCAATCCCGTAGTCATTCAGGTAGTCCCAGGCCGGGTCCGCGATCACGGGATAGGTCGTCTGAGCAGTTATGTCCACCCGCTGCACGAGATCGCTTCCGTCGAACTCATACCGGCTCGGAAGCTCGATCCCGTTGGCATCTCGAGCCCACGGCGCACGGATGAAGAGACCCGCCCCATCGACTTGGTCGACGAAAAAGCTTCCATCAGCACGCGAGTCAATGCTCGTCATGTTCAGCGGAAGAGCGACCCTGAACGAATCCAGTTCGCTCTTACTCACCGCTGCGAAGATGATTTGAGCGCCTGCAGGCGTCGGTTTTGCGTAGACCGCAGCAGTCGCGTCGGCATTGGAGTAAACCGAGTAGGCTCCGACTCTCTCGACGAAAGAAACCGAGCTATCCAGAGCCACCGCCGTCTCTGTCTTGAACTCTTCGGCCGACACCGTGAAACGCTGAGGTTTAAGCATCCGCGACCTGGCCCCTGGATCCGGCGAGCTTCGTTCCAGCGTGACTTCGTCGGATGTCGGCGTCTCTTTGTCCGGAGCGAGCGCGCTCATCATCGACATGGGATCCAGCAGGTCAGCAGGCTCGGCGGCGTTCGCGCTCACCGCAAATCCGCCGACAGAAGTCAACGCGAGTGCTGACGCGAGAAGAAGGCTCGAAAGCGAACGGGTAGCAGGAAACGACACTGGTGCTCCGATAGCGAGCTCTGGGCATCTCCCGAGCTGTCACTTTCGGCACGCTATCGGTCTGACATACACATTTTCGATTTTGCAAGAGCAATGTTCGGCTGAGCAACGCCTTTCTTAACATTCCTAATCACCCGCGCAACGCCTCGGCAGCCGCTGCTGCCCAGGGGCCTAGCGAAGGGGAGCGCGAGATGCTGTCGCCGCTGCTGCCGCGGCCGTAGCTGTGGTGCCCGGCTGATTTTCGCGCCCCGGGTGATGCGCAGGGCGATGTGCGTCTACGCGGGTCGCCCGTCTCGGCCTCCTCACTGGCGGAAGCCGCTTCCACGCGTGGCCGAGGATCGAATCGGGGGCGTTATCCTCGCCCGATGGGAAACGACGCGACGGGCACCATTCTGCTGACTTTGACGGTCGGCCTGCTCGCCCCAGCCGGTCTCACAGCTGCGGTGCTGGGGAGGTTGTGGTGGACGTCGTCTCGATCGCGACGACGCTCTCGGGCGTCGTGACCTGATTTCGATACGGGCGTCGCTGCCGCCGCGGGCTCGGCCGGGCAGCAGCGACGCGCCACTCAGGCGAACGTCGTCACTCCGCGGCGATCCCCTCCCCACCTGCAGCACCCGGCACAACCACGGACCCCACGCTCGTCAGCCCGCCGCCGGCGTTCACCCGGAACCCGTCGACCGCTCCGTCCTTTCCGGTCTGGACGTAGAGGAACCCGCCGTCCCCGGTGACAGTCGCGTCGACCGTCCCCGCGCCGGTAGCCGTGTTCCCGAGGGCCGTCAGTGCGCCCGCGCCCGGGTCGAGGTACCCGGACACCGTGCCGCTTCCGGCGTTGGAGGCGTAGAACGCCGCGCCGTCGCGTGCGATCCAGCATGTCGCCGCCTGTCCCGTCGCGGCGTTCGCGATCGGGGTGACGACGCCGCTCGGCGCGAGGGCGAACGTGGCCACGGAGTTCGTGCCCGCCTCGGCCACCACCAGGTGGCCGCCCGCGTCGAACGAGACGGCGAACGGCACCGCGCCCGGCTCGACGTTGGTCACGGGATGCTGCGACAGGCCGCCCAGCCGGTCGACGCCGAACACGTCGATCGCGCTGCCGTTGCCCTTGGTGGTGACGACGATCTGCGACCCGTCCGGGGTGAACGCCACCTGCCCCGGCGTGTGCGTGAACTCCGGCGTGAGGGTCGGGTCGAGTCCGAGCGGGCGGTTCCAGACCGGGATGCGGACCAGGAAGCCGGCCACCCGGACGAAGCCCTGCACCGCGCCTCCCGCGCGCGCGTTAAGCACGTAGACCAGGCCGCCGTGCGCGGTCACGCTGACCGGGAAGCTCCCGCCCGATCCGATGACCTCCCGGCGGACGAGCTGGTCCCCGTGCACGGCGAAGACCGTCACCGTGTTACTCCCGGCGTTGACCGCGTAGAGGAGGCCGCGGTCGAGGAGGAGCGAGCCTTGCGACGCGAGGTGGTCCACGACCGCGCCCGTGAGCGCGCCGCCGAGGCCGCCGGTCGGGTACGTCCCGGCCTGGTGCAGCGAGCCGTCCGCCGCGCGATCGTAGGCGACGACGGCGTTGCCCGCGAGCCCGTCGGTCTGGACGAACACCGCCGAACCGGTGCCTGCGGAGTCCGGGAGGCCGCCGTCGACCGGGGGCGCGGCGAGGGCGGGCCCCGCGAAGAGGGCCGTCGCGGCGACGGCGACCGCCGACGCGAGAGCGAGACGAAGTGGTGTTCTCATGATTCTCCTTCGATCCTTCGGTTCGGCGCCGAGGCGCCCTGACCGAGCGCGGCACTGCACGGCGCGCTCGAGGGGTGAGTGTCGCGCCGGCTGCGGATGCTTACCTGCTCGACCGGAAGTTCCGCGCGGCCCTACGATCGAGCCATGGGTGTCGACGCGGTGCCGGAGCGCTGGCGCCCCACGGACGACGACCGCGCCGAGACGGACGAGTGGCGGCGGACGCTGACGGCCGGCGGCGCGGTGCAGCGCTCGGCCGAGGCACGCCTTTACGAGCTGCTGCTGCGCGTGGCGCGCGGCGAGGTTCGCCGTCGGTCGGCCTCGCTGCCGTTCGCCGGGCCGGAGCTCGACGACATCGCGCATCAGGCCGCGGCCGACGCGGTCCTCGGCGTCCTGCGCCGCCTGCACGAGTTCCGCGGCGAGAGCCGGTTCACGACCTGGGCGTACACGTTCGCGATCTTCGAGGTCTCGACGAAGATCGGCCGGCACTACTGGCAGCGCCGGACGCTCTCCCTCGACGCGGCCGGCTGGGACCGCCTCCCCGACCGGCTGGGCATCTCGCCGGAGGAGGCCGGGACGGCGGCCGAACTGCTCGCGGCGCTGCGGCACGCCATCGACACCGTGCTCACCCGCAGGCAGCGCGAGGTGCTGCTCGCCGTCGTGGTGGAGGGCGTCCCGCTCGAGGCGCTCGCGGTCGCGCGCAGGACCACTCGCGGGGCGCTGTACAAGGTCCTCTTCGACGCGCGAAGGAAGTTGCGGCGCTACCTTGTCACTAATCACTATCTGGACGACGACGGCGAGGAGGTGACATGAGCGCGCGATCCCGGATCGGGGTCTTCCTGAGCACGGACCCGCGCGACGCGGGCTGCGCGGAGACGATGTCGCTGATGCACGTCTTCGCCGAGCTCGTGCTGGCCGGACGCGACGCCGCGGCACGCTACCCGGGCGTCGCCCTCCACCTGAAGCGATGCGCGGCGTGCGGCGACGACTACGCCGGCCTGCTGGCGGCGCTGGGCGGCTAGCATCGCCGACCGACCCGTCGACCCGCTCCCGCGCCCTGCGCCGCTGCGGTCGCAGGGCTCCGGCCCGTCAGTCCCCGGGCCGCCCTGTGGAGGCGCGGACGACCAGCCTCGTCGGGAGGTCCACGCGCGCCAGGTCCGCGGCGTCCGGCGCGACGGCCCGACCGCCGCGCGCCTCGGCCGCGGACAGCAGCAGGCGCACGGCCGCGCCGCCCATCTCGGCTATCGGTTGGCGGATCGTCGTGAGCGCGGGCGAGCTCCAACTCGCCTCTGGCACGTCGTCGAATCCCACCACGCTGAGGTCGTCCGGCACGCGCAGCCCGGCCGCCTTCGCCGCGTCGTAGACACCGATCGCCATCAGGTCCGAGCAGGCGAATACCGCCGTCGGGCGTTCCGGGCCCATCAGCACCGGTGCGATGGCGGCCGCGGCGCGCCCGCGGTCCCAGTCGCCGTGCACGACCACGGGGGCCGCGACTCCCTGGACTTCCAGGGCCGAGCGGAACCCGTCGATCCGCGCGCGGCTGTACAGGTGCGTGCGGTCGCCGCCGACCACGGCGAAGCGACGATGACCGAGGGACAGCAGATGCTCCGCCGCGGCGCGCCCGCCGTCCCAGTTGGTCACGCCCACGCGCATCGACGGCGCACTCGGCTCGCTCATCGGGGTGACCAGCACAACCGGGATGCGGGCCGCCTCCAGCGCCGCGAAGTGGCTCGGCGCGGGGTCGACCAGCACCACGATCGCACCCCGCGACGGCCGCCGCAGCAGGCGGGAGACCCAGTTGCCGTCCCCGCGGGCGACCGTGATGACCACATCGACATTCGCGGCCGTCGCGGCCTCCTCGACGCCGGTGAGGACGCCGTTCGCCCAGGTTCCGTGGACGTGGTTGACGACCAGGTCGATCATCGCCGGGGCGTCGGCGTCGGGCGCGTTCGCCCTCGGGGTCCGCGCATAACCGACGGCACGCACCGCCTCCATCACCCGGTCGCGCATCCCCGGCGACACGTCGGTGCCGCCGCGCAGCACCTTCGACACTGTCGGGACGCTCGTCCCGGCCATTCCCGCGACGTCGGAGAGTGTCGGCCGCTCCCGGCGGAGACCCTCGCTCGTCATGCCGGGAAGCATAACAGTCGTCGGGCAAGGTTGCGCAAACTTTCGTGAGTTGAAAAGTATTGCGGGCCGTCGTGTTTTGCTGCAAGCATGACCAAACCGTCCTCTCCGGCGCTGAAATTTGCGCAAATTCGGAGATTCCGGACGGGGCCACCTCTCCGGGTGTTCGACGAAGAAAGCCGCCGGAAGACGCTTCCGGCCGATGGAGGAGAAGACACGCATGACGAACGGCCTGCTCTCGGGAACCGTCTCCCGGCGAGGATTACTCGCCGGCACAGGAGGACTCGCCGTCCTCGCCGCTCTCGCCGCCTGCAGCTCGCCCGGCGGCACGTCGACCTCGACGCTCAAGTTCTGGAACATGCCGTGGGGAGGCACCGCCTTCTCGCCGCTGGACAAGAAGATCACGCTCGCCTACAAGCCCGCGAGCGGCCTCCCGCCGGCCGGCTACCAGGCGGTGCAGTGGTCCAACTTCACGACGACGTTCGCATCCGCCCTCGCCTCGAACACCGGTCCGGCGGTCAGCAGCGGCGCAGGCACGCAGGCCTTCCAGTTCGCGGAGAAGAACTACATCGCCTACGCCGACTCCCTGTTCGACTCCTGGAAGAGCAATGGCATGCTCGACGACTTCCTGCCGGGCGTCCTCGACACGATGAAGACGAGCAAGGGCTACGTCGCCGTCCCCTACAACCTCGACATGCGCGTCCTCTGGTACCGCAAGTCCCTGCTCGAGAAGGCGGGCGTCGAGCCGCCGACCGACTGGCAGTCGTACCTCGACGTCTGCGCGGCGCTCAAGAAGATCGGCGTCTACGGCTTCGGGATCGCCTCCGGTGCGCAGGGCAATGGCTTCCAGGTGCTGACCGGACTGCTGATCAACAACGGCGGCGGCCTCTTCAACGCCGACCAGAAGCCGGACTGTGTGACACCGGCCAACATCGAGGCGCTCGAGTTCGTCGTCGAGATGGTCCGCAAGGGCTACATGGACCCGGGGAGCGTCAGCTACTCGACGACCAACGCGCAGAGCCAGTGGAAGGCGGGGAAGTTCGGGATGGGCTTCGAGAGCCCCGGTCTCGCACAGGTGCTCGGCGGTCCGCTGGTGCAGGACATGGCCGTCTCCGACCCGCTCACCGGCGCTCGCGGCGGCAAAGGCGCGCTGTACTTCCCGAACAACATCATGATGTACAAGCACACCCCGAGCCAGAAGGGCTCCGAGGACTTCCTGACCTACTACTACAAGAACATGGCTCCGCTCTGGACCCAGAACACCGGCATCGGCCTCCCCGTGCTGAAGTCCATCGCGGCGACCAAGGAGTTCCAGGCCGACCCCAACGCGGTCACGATGATCGAGAAGTGGCAGCCCATCTGCAAGACCTGGGCCGCCCCCGGAGGCGACGCGCTGTTCGCGGACGTGACCCTGGTCGACAGCACGCCGGCGATGAGCACATGGGCGCAGAGCGTGCTGTCGCAGAAGGCCACCCCCAAGGAGTCCCTGCAGACCCTGCAGAAGACCCTGACCTCGCAGCAGAAGTAGCTCATGGCCACCCCATCGACACTGGAGTCGGTCCGGCGCGCGCGCCGCGGCGTCGCGGTCGCGGGCCGCGGCCGGCCCGGCACGCGCCCGCCCGGCCGCCTGAGCTCGAGCGCGCTCACGCTCGTGCTCTTCGCGGCCCCGGCCGTCCTGCTGCTCCTGCTGCTCAACCTCTACCCCGTGCTGTACGCGGCCCAGCAGTCCCTGCGCAACGGCGACCTCGTCGACCCCGGCACGTTCGTCGGTCTGCAGAACTACGCCACCGTGCTGACCTCCCCGGAGTTCTGGCACGCGGCGTGGTTCACGGTCGTCTTCACGGTCGTCGGCGTTCTCGGGAGCTGGCTCATCGGCCTCGGCCTGGCGCTGCTGCTGCGCACGCGCGTCCCGGCGAACGGCATTCTCAAGGTCCTGCTGCTGCTCCCGTGGGTCGTGCCGATCGTCGTCTCCTCCACCTCGTGGAACTGGCTGGTCGCCACCCCGCAGAGCCCGCTGCCGCTGCTCGCGAAGGCGCTGGGCTTCGGGGACGTGCTCTTCCTCGCCGACCCGCTGCTCGCACAGGTCACCGTCTGCGTCTTCAAGGTCTGGGTCAGCTTCCCGTTCATGATGATGATGATGTCCTCGGCCCTCGCCTCGGTCGACACGACCGTGTACGAGGCGTCCCGGGTGGACGGCGCGTCGCGCTGGAAGACCTTCCGGTTCATCACGCTGCCGATGATCTCGCGATCCACGTACATCAGCTGGATCCTCATGACGATCTTCTGCGTCAACGACTTCCCGACGATCTTCCTGCTCACCGGCGGAGGACCGGTGAACTCCACCCAGACCCTCGTGGTGCTCGCGTACACGACGGTCTTCCAGAACTTCCAGACCGGTCCCGGTGTCGCGATCGCCTTCCTGATGACGGTCGTGCTCGTCATCGTCAGCGTCACCCTCTACCGGCAGATCCGAAAGGCGGCCATCGAATGACGGCATTGGCCCAGCAGACCGCACCGGCACGGCAGCCCTCGCCCGCGCCGGCCCGGCGTCCCCGGCCCGAGGGCGACCGGGGCCGCTGGTGGCGGTTCTGCGTCCTCGCCGTCGTCACGGCGATCGACCTCGTCCCGCTCGCGGCCGTCGTGCTGCTCTCGCTGCAGCCGGGGCTCGGCAGCTCCGCGACCGGCGCGACGCTCGACAACTTCGTGACCGTCGTCACCTCGACCGACCTCGGCGTCTGGGTGGCCAACAGCCTGGTCGTCACGCTCGCGACCGTGGTCGTCGCCGTCGTCATCGCCGCGCCGGCCGGCTACGTGCTCTCGCGCGGCCGCGGGCGGCTGGTGGCCGGCTTCTCGCTCACCCTGTTCGTGATCCAGTCGCTGCCGGTGGTGACGGCGGTCATCCCGCTGTTCATCCTGTTCGCGAACATCGGACTGGTGGACACCCTCGGCGGCGTCGTGATCCTGTACGTGGGCGGGACGATGTCCGTCGCGATCTGGATGATGGCGGCCTACTTCGACTCCATCCCGATCAGCCTCGAGGAGGCCGCCTGGATGGACGGCTGCTCGGTCTTCGGCAGCTTCTCGCGCGTGGTGCTGCGCAACTCGCTGCCCGGGGTGCTCTCGACGGCGATCTTCGCGTTCCTGCTGGCCTGGAACGACTACCTGGTGGCGGTGATCTTCCTCCGCTCGGACCAGAACTTCACCCTGCCGATCGGCCTGCAGACCTTCTTCCAGCAGAACCAGACCGACTGGGGCCCGGTGATGAGCGTCGCAGTGGTGATGATGATCCCGCCGATCGTCGTGTTCGCGGTGCTGAACCGGTACTTCAGCGTGGGCGGCATCGGGGGGTCGCTGGCGGGGCGGTGACGACAGCGCCGGGCGGCGAGAATCCTCGGTTTCGCCCCCACCAACCTGTGGATTGACTGATCGCGCGTCACTGCTCTGACGTGCGGCACTCCTCTCTACGCCGGGAGAAACCGGCGGTCCGGCTCTGCCGACGGCTTCCGCCGGCGCAGGCGGGACATCACCCGAGGAGTCAGCCGCCCATGAGAACGATGAGCCCCCGCATCGTCCCACGTCATCGAGCACGCGCCGCGCGCCGGCGCGCGCGAGCCGTCGTCGCGATCGCGACGGCGGCCGCGTTCGTCTGCGCCGGTGCGATCGTGGCGGCCGCCGGCCCCGCCGACGCTCCCGCGCGGGCCGCGACCGCCTCGGCCTGCGGGATGGCCACCACTGCCGGCACGGGCGTCTACGCGAGCTCGCTGTGCTGGCTCGACCTGAGCGGCTACAACAGCGTCCAGGCCACCTCCGCGGCCGGCGAGCCGATGACGGAGACTCTGCCCGGAGGGTATACGGCCACCTTCACCTTGAACGTGTCCGGGCAGTCGGTGGCTCCCTCGGCGCTGCCCAGCTACAGCGCGGCCTATCTGGGCAACGGGGCCTACGGTGGCGTGCCCGGCCAGCCGGCCCTGTACCAGCAGCAGGGCCCCGCGAAAAATCCCGCGGGCAACCGGACGGTCGTGACGATCTCCAACGTCGCCGTCACCGACCGGTTCGGCACCGCCGTCAGCGACTTCTCGCTGGTGAGCGCGGACGCCGAGAGCACCGACTACCCGGTCTCCGTGACGTACCCGGAGTCGATCTCCTGGACCGCGAGCACGCCGCTGTCCTCGATCCAGGCGCTCGGCAACGCCTGCGGCGGTGGTTTCACCGGTGCGGGGACGACGACGGTCACCTGCACCGGCGGCGGCGCCGGGAGCCTGCAGGCGAAGACCGGGACGCCCATCGTCGCCGCCACCGCCCCGGCGACATTGCAGGCGACCCTGCAGGCGTCGACTTCCAGGCAGGCCGTGGCATTCGGGTTCCTGTTCGAGAACATCACCCTGACGAAGCAGATCGTGAGCGGGACGCCCGGCGACTCGTTCACGGTGTCGGTCTCCGACGGCGGAGGGAACGTGCTGGGCAGCGCCACGACGGCCGGCGCCTCGTCGGCGACCACCGGCTCGGTGTACCTCATCGGGAACGTCGCCGGCTCCTCCTTCACCATGAAGGAGACCGCCGCGGCGGGGAGCCTGATCGACTACGCCCAGAGCTGGTCCTGCACCGGCACGCCCAGCGCGTCCGGGGTTCAGCCGGCGCTTCCGGCCGGCGCCGCCGGAGCGAGCGCGACCGTGAGCCTGCTGCCCGGCCAGTCCGTGAACTGCACGCTCACCAACACGGCCCTCACCGCCGCGGTGACGCTCACCAAACGCTGGGTCGGCGCGCTCGCCGGCTCCACCGCGGCGCTGACGATCGGCGGCGCGGCCGTGACCGGCGCGGTGAGCAGGACCTCGACCGCGGGGACCGGCGCGAACCCTGACACGGCGAACGTCGCCACCGCGACCGCCAACCTGGGCAGCACCGTCACCCTTGCGGAGGCCATGGGCGGCACGGCCGCGACCTACGCCGCCAGCTACACGTGCACCCAGGCCGGCACCGGCTGGACGGCCACCGGAGCGACCTTCACCATGCCGAACGCGGCGGGCACGGTGAGCTGCGTCGTCTCCAACGCCAGCACCGGGCAGACGGTCCAGGTGGACAAGACCTGGATCGTCAAGACCCCGGGCGGGACGGTCGTCGGCACGTACGACATCCCGGCGCGCGGGACGGACACGGCGCCGACCCCGCCGGCCGGCTTCTCCGCGGCCCCGACGCTCACCGGGCAGGCGTCGCCGTCGTTCGGCGGCACCTACGGAGGCTACGTCGTCGGCCAGTCGGTGAGCGTGGGCGAGACCTCCGTCGCGGTCCCGCCGGGCTGCACCCTGTCGTCCGCGGCGCTCACCGCGGTGAACGGCGCCGCCCTCGGCACGCCCGCGGCGCTGCCGTACGCCGGCTCCCTCAGCGCGACGCCGACGCCGAACACCTTCACGATCACCAACACCGTCACCTGCACGCAGACGCTCACGCTCGTGAAGCAGGTCGCCTTCGGCAGCGTCGCCCCCACCGCCTGGACGCTCACTGCGACCGGCCCCGGCGGAGCGCTGCCCGGCCCGAGCGGGACGACCGGAACCGGAGCCACCACGAACGTGGGCATCACCCCGGGCGTGGCCTACGCGCTCGCGGAGTCCTCCAGCGCACCGGGCGCGCAGAACTACGTGCCCACCGCCGCTGGCTGGACCTGCGCCGCCGGAGCGACCTCCGTGCCCGTCACCGGCGGGGCGGTCACGGTCGGCTACGGGCAGGCGGTCACCTGCACGATCACGAACACGACGGCGACGATCACGCTGCTCAAGCACATCCAGAGCCCGGACGGCGGACTGACCGCCGGGCAGTTCACGCTCACCATCGCACCGCCCGCCGCGCTCGGCGGCGCGACCTCCTTCGCCGGAGCGGAGACCACCACGACCGCGAACACCGTCGAGGTGAAGCCCGGCACGAGCTACACCCTGACCGAGCAGGCGCTGTCGTCCACGACCGCCTACCTCGCCCTCGGGCTGCAGCAGTCCACCGACGGCGGCGGCACCTGGACGGCGGTCTCCGGAAACCAGGTGACCGCCCCGCCCGGGACCCAGCAGCTCTACCGGTTCGTCAACCAAGCCGTCCCGACCATCGCGCTGCCGCTCACCGGCGGGCTGGGGACGGACGTCATCGGTTTCTCCGCACTCGGCCTCCTGACCGCCGCGGCCGTGCTCCTCGCGGCGCAGACGCTCCGGCGAGGCCGAGCCCGACGCCCCCGAGCCCGGCGAGCCTGACCACCCCATCCCACCCCCAACGATCCCGACCCGAGGAAGAACAGGAAACCCACCCATGAACACCGCACTCACCCGTCCCCGGAGGCGCCTGATCGGCGCCCTCCTGAGCGCCGGCGCTCTCGCACTGGCCGGCGTCGCCGCCCTCGCCGGACCCGCCGACGCCGCCACCGGCAACGTCCCGGCCGGCCCCTACACGCTCACCATCACCAAGCTGGCGAACCCGGCCTCCGGCGGCACCCCGGCCAACGGGACGCAGCAGAACGTGAGCAGCCTCACCCCGATTCCCGGCGTCGTGTTCAGCGTCGCGCCCGTGAACGGCGTCGACCTGACCACCGCCGCCGGCTGGACCACCGCGGCCGGCCTCACGGTGAACGCCTCCGGCCAGGTCGTGAACGGCAGCACCACCTACACCACCGGGACCGCCGCGCCCCTGACCGCGACGAACGCGAGCGGAGTCACGACGTACACGACCTCCACGCCCGCCGTCTACGAGGTGACCGAGACGAGCGCCCCGGCCGGCACCGAACTGGGCCAGCCGTTCCTCGTCACCCTGCCGCTGCCGCAGAGCAACACCTGGCTCAGCAACGTCTACGTCTACCCGAAGAACACGGTGCAGGGCGCACCGGTCAAGAGCGTGGACGACACCGGCGCCTACGGTCTCGGCTCGACGGTCAAATGGTCGGTCGCCGCGACGGTCCCCAACCAGAAGTCGGGCGACCCGCTGACCCAGTTCACGATCGCCGATGTCCTGGACACGCGGCTCACCCCGCCGACTCCGGCGAGCGTCACCGTCTCGCTGGCGTCGTCGACGGGCACCGCGATCCCGCTCCCGGCGGCCGACTACACGGTCGGCGTCTCCGGTCAGACGGTCACGGTGACCTTCACCCCGGCCGGGTTGACCCTCCTGACCGCGAACCCGGGCGCCGTCGTCACCGCGAAGATCCCGACGGTCGTCAACGCGGTCGGCACCGGCACGATCCAGAACATCGCCAACCAGACCATCCAGTCCTCGACCACGCAGCCGATCACGACACCGTCGAACACCGTGCAGGACACCTGGGGCGACGTCACCCTGCGCAAGGTCGACCCCAGCGGCAACACCCTCTCCGGCGCGCAGTTCCAGGTGTTCACCTCCTCGGCCGACGCCGGCAGCCTGACGAGCCCGGTGTCGGTGGGCGGCGTCACGACGTTCACGTCGGATTCCAGCGGCACGGTCGCCATCAACGGCCTCAAGGCCCAGGTGGACGGCACGGGCGCCGACCTGACCTACTTCCTCGTGGAGACCCAGGCCCCCGCCGGGTACACGATCGCTCCGGCTTTCGCCCAGACCGCCGGCGGCTATGCGGTGACCGTCGCACCGGGCAGCAGCGCCAACCCGACGATCACCGTCACCGACCCGCAGGCGCCGCCGATCGCCCTCCCGCTGACCGGCTCCACCGGCACCGCCGTGTTCCTCGTGGGCGGCCTCGCCCTTCTGGCGCTCGCCGTGGCCGCAGGAATCCTCGTCGTCCGTCGCCGCCGGGTCGACGCCGACGACGTGACGGCCGGCGCTGCCCAGCAGTAGCCGTCCACCGTGGAGGTGGCGCGGCGGGGAGGCTGACCCGCCCGCCGCCTCCACACCTTTCTCCCCCCCGAACGACTCAGGAGCGACCCCGATGACCTCCGCACAACAGCCGCTCGGCCGTCGCGCCCGCCGCCGCTGGCGGCTCTCCCCCCTCTCGGCGGCGATCGCCGTCCTCAGCGTGCTCGGCGTGAGCGTCGCCCTGTACCCGTCGGCGGCGAGCTGGTTCACCGCCATCCAGCAGGCCCAGCAGATCGCGAAGTACGGCGACGCCGTGAAGGTCCTCGGGCCGGCGAGCCGCGCGGCCGCGCTGGCGCAGGCCCACGCCTACAACGCCGCCCTGCAGAGCGGCGCGGCCGTGCAGGCGGACGAGCGCATCCCGGTCGCCACCGGCGCCCAACTCCCCCGCGGTTTCGACTATGACCGGCTGCTCGCCGCCGACCCCTACGGGCTCATGGGCCGCATCGTCATCCCGTCGATCGGCGCCGACCTCCCGATCTACCATGGCACCGGCGACACCACCCTCGCCCAGGGCGTCGGGCACCTCGAGGGCAGCTCGCTGCCGGTCGGCGGCCCGGGCACCCATGCCGTGCTTGCCGGCCATCGCGGGCTCGCGTCCGCGACCCTGTTCACCAACCTGGACCAGGTGGTCGACGGCGACACCTTCTCGCTCTACGTCTTCGGCGAGACGCTGACCTACCGGGTGTTCGACATCAAGGTCGTCGACCCCGACCAGACCAAGACCCTCGACCCGGTGCCGGGAAAGGACCTGGTCACCCTCGTCACGTGCACCCCGATCGGGATCAACAGCCAGCGCATCCTGGTCACCGGTGAGCGCGTGACCCCGACGCCGGCGACCGCGGTCGCCGCCGGAGCCCGGCCGGCAGCCGGCCCGGGGCTCCCGTGGTGGACGGTCGTCCTCGCGGCCACGGTCGCTGCCGCAGCCGCGTACGTCTGGTGGTCGGGGCGACCCCTCCGCCTACGCCGGCGCGCCTCCGCGGGCCAGGGTTCGGCCGCCGTAATGATGCCGGCCGGAGTCCCGAGGACCGCGCGTGGCTGAGTCGCGACACCGGCGCAGACGCCGCCCTCTCGGACCCGTCCGTATCGCCCTCGTCGGAGTGCTCTGCGCCGCGGCGGTCATCGGCGGTGGCTGGTCGGTCTCGACCGTCCTCAGCGAGCAGAGCTATCCGAAGGACATGCTCGGCTCCCCGGTGATCCTGCCGCAACCGTCCAGAGCCGTGCAGGAGAAGACCGACGCGGTCGCGCAGGTCGCGGGCAGAACCCTGCACGTCCCCGCCACCGGCCTGACGGTGCCGCTCGGCGAGCTCAACGAGGTGGACGGCGTCATCGACCCGCCCGGCTTCTCCTCGGCCTACCTCGTCCGCAACTACGGCGCCGACCCATCCCACGCCGCGACCGGCACGGTGTTCGTCGTGATGCACTCCTGCCGAGGCGGAGCGGTCTGCCCGGGGAACTACCTCATCGACGTGGACGCCGCCACCTCCTCGGTGAAGGCCGGGGCCGACGTCTATGTCGCCGGCCTCCATTACCGGGTCACCGGATCGCAGAAGGTCCCCAAGCCGGACGTCCACGCGAGCACCGGGATCTGGGCGAACGCGCCGGGCCGGCTCGTCCTCCTGACCTGCCTGCAGGTCCCCGACGGAACCGAGTCCGTCGACAACCTGGTCATCACGGCGCAGCTCGTCGGCTGAGCACGATCCGCCGACGAGCGGCCGACCCGGCTTTTCACCCGGACTTGGCCGTCAGGATCGCCCGCGAGCCACGTCTTCGCAGGTGGAGGGCCGAGTCGGCGAGCGAGCAGGACGAAGGTGACGAGGGTGGAATTCGAGTGGCCGAACCCCGGCGAGATCGTGGCGTGGGCAGCCGGGGAGCACGCGATCAGCGGCATGGTCATCGACCGGGACAGGGCGCTGGGGCTGGTGTGCCTCCTGCTGGACCCCGCGTCGGATGCCCACGCCTGGGTGCCCGTGCGCCAGTGCACACCTGTCGCAGCCTCCGGTACGCCGGTCGTCCACCCGGCGTACCGGCGGGCGCTGGACGACGCCGCGCGGACGGTGGCGACCGTCGTGGCCTCCTACGCGATGGCCGGCGACCTGAGGCGCTGCGCCGGGGCCAGCAGGGCCTACGGGGCGCTGCTGCATCTGATCGACCTGGCGCGCCTCTGAGCGTGCGCCAGGTCACAGCTCCACATCGAGAAGACGATCGAGGTACTCGGGGATCGTGGACTCCTCCAGCTGCGCGCGACGGCTCAGTTCGCGCAAAGCCTCGAGCGACACCGCGATCAACTCCAGCGGCGTCGCCGGCTCGGGTTCCGGCAGAGGGAGTCGAAGGAGCCGGACATCGTCCAGGAACTCCACGCACTCCTCCGGGAACACGCCCTGGACGCCGTCCCGGAGATAGACCTGGGCGGACGCGGAACGCAGGCGAAGGCGGAGCTCCTCCTCGCTCATCCCGCAGAAGCCGGCCAGCCGGGAGAGTGCGACGAAGTCGGGCATCTTCTCGATGTACTCCGCCGTGATCACGCCGCGCAGCCGTTGCCGTGCCACGTGCGGCGTCGGCGGCCGCGGGCTGAAGTCCTTTCCGACCAAGGCCAGGTGGCCCCGTCCGATGCGTCTCACCGCTCTCCTTCTTCCTCCCCGCGATGGTCAAGAGAGCGCAATCGGCTCGAAATGACGCGGCTGCGCCCGCGAGAATTCGGGCCGTAACGGCGCGTCATCGTTCGCGCCTCCCGGACTCCCCCAGAGGGAGGCCCGCACCCGTCCAGCCTCCTCAGCTGCCACCTGGAGGCCGATCGCTTTGTCCCGCCCGAACGACGACGAACCCGCTGTCGCCGCCCGATCCGACGCCGACCTGCTGTCCGCGACACGCGCCGGCAGCACAGCGGCCTACTCGGAGCTGTGGCGCCGCCACTACCGCGCCGGTCTCGTCGTCGCGCGCTCGTTCACCGCGACCTTCGATCCGGACGACCTGGTCTCGGAGTCCTTCGCGCGGATCTACGCGACGATCTCCCGGGGCGGCGGACCGACGACCGGCTTCCGGCCCTACCTCTTCACGACGATCAGGAACACGGCCAGAGGCTGGGGCCGGGCGGCCCGGGAGATCCCGCTCGAGAACCTGGATGTGTTCGAGGACGAGCGTTTCTCGGAGCAGGAGCAGCTGGACTCCCTCAACAGATCGCTGGCCGCTCAAGCGTTCCGGCAGCTCCCGGACAAGTGGCAGGAGGTCCTCTGGTACACCGAGGTGGAGTCGATGCCGCCGCGGGAGGTCGCACCGCTTCTCGGGATGACCCCCAACGCGGTCGCCGCGCTGGCCTACCGCGCCAGGGAGGGGCTGCGGGCGTCGTGGATCCAGACCCATCTGGCGAGCGTTCCGGAGCGTTCCGAGCATCGCTGGGCGATCGAGCACCTCGGCGCTGGAACGCGCGGACGGCTGACCAGGAATGCGCAGCGCCGTCTCGACCGGCACCTCGAGAGCTGCCCCGACTGCGCGCTCATCGCCGAGGAGGCCGGCGAAGCGAACCGCAGCCTCGGCTTCGTGCTCCTCCCGCTGATCGCCGGCGTCGGCGGGGCGGCCGCCTACACGAGCTGGCTGGCGACCTCGACCGCCGCGCCGGCCTCGGCCGAGCCGCTCGCCGCCGGCGGCGGCGCGCACACCGCACGCGCCCGCGCGGCGAGCCACGGCGCCGCATCGGTCGCCCTGATCACGGCCGCCGCAGCCGTCGCCGCAGCCGTCTTCGCGGCGGCGCTCACCGTCGTACCACCCGGGCAGCTCGGGATCTCGCCCTCCGCGAGCGGCGTCCATCAGCCTGCTGCGAGCGGGCTGCCTGCGCCTGCTGCGAGCGCGGCGCCGACGCCTCCCCCGCCGTCGGTGTCGGCTCCCCCTGCGTCAGCACCGGCTCCCGCGCCGTCCGCGCCGGCTCCCACACCGTCACCGGAGCCTGCCTCGCCCGTCTCGCAGGTTGCGGCCTTTCCCGCGCCCGCTGCGCCGATCGCGGAGCTCGCGGCGGGCGCGGCACAGCCGCACGCTACGCCCCCGTCAGCAGCGGTCCTGGCTCCGCCGACCATTCTCGAGTCGACGGTGGATGCCCCGGCCGACGCGCTCCGGATTTCGGGCACCACGGCCCCGGGTGCCACTGTCGCTGTCGCGATCGCTGCCGGCGGCGGGACGGGAGCCGCGCAGCTCGAAGCGCGCGCCGACTCCAGCGCGTCGGGAGCGTGGGCCGTGACCGTCGACCTCTCTACCCTGAGCGGCGGGACGTTCGTCGTCTCCGCGGTCGCGTCGCTCGACGCGCGGACCAGCCTGCCGGCCACGACGACCTTCAGCGTGAAGCGCCTCCTGAGCAGCCCGCGGATCACACTCGTCGACTCGGGCGACGGACTCCTCTTCCCACTCCTCCAGGGAACCGCGCTCCCCGGGGCCGACGTCGTCGTGACGGCCGGCGGAATCGACAGCACGACGACGGCAGACGCTTCCGGGAAGTGGGCCCTCGAGCTCGACCGCGGGATCGTCACCGGGTCCAACGTGATCCGTGTCCGCCAGCAGGTGGGCGGTACCACCTCGGCGGCGGCGGAGACCACCGTCGAGCTGCGCGCCCCGTCCGTGTCAGCGACGATCAATGCGGGCACGGAGGTCGTCACGGTGACCGGCGACCCGGGCGCGACGATCTCCGTCGCCGTGGGTCTCGGCGGGTGGCAGTCCGAGACGCTCGACTCCGGGGGTTCCTTCGTCGTGGCGTTCCCGAGTGCGCCGTCGGCCCTTCCCGGGGTGATCCGGGTGCGCTACTCGGTCGCCGACCGGCGGGGGCTCCTCGTCACCACGACCGCCCCTCCCGCGGACGGCGCGTCCGGCGGCGCAAGCCCCGCCCGCCCCGGCGACTGAGCCGGCCGGTTCCTCTCCGCGGATGGTCAGGGGATGGCGATCGTCATCCCCTCCGCCGGCGACGCCGGATGGACGGCCGTGTTGTGCTGCGCGGCGTCGATCGCCGCGTCGATGTGCAGGAGGCGACCATCTCCCTCCCACGGGCAGACCGGGCACTGGGACCAGAAGACACGCCCATCGCGGAGGACGTCCGCCGGTCCGGCGCACCCGGCCGAGCCGTCGCCCGGATCGGCTGCGTCGTCGTCGACGGGACGCCATCGCTCGAGGATGCGGACCCTCATGCTCGTCGACGCTCGGCTACTGGTCGCGGGTGCCGAAACGGGCGACCCACTCGGAGTAGGTGTGATCCCCGCCGATCGGGCACTCGCACGAGATCAGCACCCACTCCCCCGACACGTGGCCGAGGACGCGCTCGACGTGACGGACTGCGACGGTCTCGTGATTCTCGTTGGCCATGAACTCTCTCCCGCGTCGGCACCCGACTGGGATGGCGCCGACACGAAGGAGAGCGCCCCCACGGCCGGGAATGACGCGCGGACGCGCGAATCCTCTGGCGGCCGCGGGGAGGGACGGCCGACCCGGTGGAGGTCGCTGATTTTCACCCGAGGATCACCCCGCAGGAGGGATGACCGACTCGTCGGCCTTTCCTAGCCTGGGTGGATGCGGATTCTCGGTGTGGACCTCGCGCGGGGTCTCGCCCTGATCGCTGTGTTCGTGGCGCACACGGCCCCGGTCGGGCCGCTCTCCCCGCTCCCCCAGCGGTGGCTGCTGTACGCCGACGACATCGCGGCGCCGCTGTTCACGCTCCTGTTCGGCGTCTCGGCCGGACTGGCCGCGCGAGCGGCCCTGCGCGACGGTGTGAGCCGGGCACGGTTTCGGCTCTTCTTCGCGCTGCGGGCCGGCATGCTGATCGTCTTCGGGCTGCTCGCGGACCTCATCCAACCCGCCGTCATCCCGATCCTCCACTACCTCGGCGCTGTGGGTCTCGTGCTCCTCCCTGTGCTGTACCTCCGCGCACGGTGGTTGCTCATGCTCACGATCGCCGCGATCACGGTTAGCGCGGTCGCCAAACCGTTCGCGGCCGACGTGCAGCTCGGCCTGCAGCTGCAGGCCTACCGCGGTGGAGGCTGGGTGGAGAGCTCGGCGGCGACCCTGGTCGGCTTCCTGTTCACCGACTACGGCTACCGGGTCAGCGGGCTCCTGGCGTTCGCGCTGGCGGGCCTGGCGGTCGGCCGGCTCGCCCTCCGCGGCTGGGCGCGCGTGTCGGGCCTCTTCGTTGCCGGGTCGGTGCTCACCGTGGCAGCGCTGGCCGCGTCCTCCCTCACCGGGGTGACGGCCGACGCCTACGCAGGCACCGGTCCTGAGCTGGTGAAGGCGCTCGGGCTGGCGTGCGCCGGCCTTGCCGTGGGCTGCGCCCTGGCCGCCTCACCGCTGCGCCGGGCGCTCGCTCCCGTGTCGACGCTCGGCACGGTCACGCTCACCTTCTACCTCGCCCACATCCTCGTCCTCGCCGCCTGGTGGCACCTCACCCACCTCCCGGACGACTCGTGGAAGATGGTGCTGGCCCTCACGCTCGCGTCGCTGGTCGGCGCCTGGCTGATCCGGCGCCGGTGGCGTCGCGGCCCGGCCGAGTGGTTGGTGCAACGGGTCGGAACGATCCCGACAACGGGACGGCAGCCCCGCCGGCGCACCCTCGTCCCCGAGCCCTGAACGGCCGCCGGGTCGTCGCGGGCGATCGGACGGGGATGCCATCGGCCCCCTGACCGCGGAGCCGCGCGGACCGTAGCATGGCGCGCGAGGGAAGGTGGTCTCATGAAGGCGATCGTCGTCGACGACAGGGCCCGCGGAACGGCGGGGATCCGGCTCGCGGACCTGCCGGAGCCCACCCCCGCGATCAACGACGTGATCGTCGAGGTCCGCGCGGCCGGCTACGTGCCGACCGAGGTGGGCTGGGCGTCGACGTGGACCGACCGCGCCGGCCGGGACCGCTCGCCGGCCGTCCTCGGGCACGAGTTGGCCGGTGTGGTCAGCGCGCTCGGCTACGGCACGACGGGTCTCACCATCGGGCAGCGCGTGTTCGGGATCACGGACTGGCACCGCGACGGCACCCTGGCCGAGTTCGTCGCCGTCGAGTCCCGCAACCTCGCTCCGCTTCCCGGCGACGTCGGCTTCACGGTCGGCGCGAGCCTGCCAATCTCGGGCCTCACGGCGTGGCAGGGCCTGTTCGACCATGGCCGGCTCGCGTCCGGCCAGACGGTGCTCGCGCACGGCGCCGCCGGCGCGGTCGGCACGATGGTCACCCAGCTCGCCCGGGAGGCCGGCGCCCACGTCATCGGCACGGGCCGCGCCGCCGACCGGGAGAAGGCGCTCGACTTCGGCGCGCACGAGTTCGTCGACCTCGCCGCCGACACCCTCGAGGACGTCGGACAGGTCGACCTCGTGTTCGACGTGATCGGCGGCACGATCCAGGAACGGTCCGCGCGTCTGATCCGCCCGGGCGGCACACTGGTCACCGTCACCGGACTGGCCGCAGAGCGACCGAAGGACGGCCGGTCGATCGACTTCGTGGTCGAGTCGATCCCCGCGCAGCTGGTGGAGATCGTCCAGCGCGTGCGCGACGGGCGACTGCGCACCAACATCGGCGACGTCGCGCCCCTGGCCGACGCGGTCGCCGCGCTCGACCCGAGCGGGCGGCGCACGGGCAAGACCGTCATCGAGGTCCCGGCCGGCGCGGTTCGGTAGTTTCCCGTGTCGTGGCGGCAATCACGCTACGACGCCGCGCGGCGCGTTCTCCGTCTACCCCGACGTGAGCGGCCTCCTTGGCCGGGAGTGCTGAGGCGCGACCTAGCCGCTTGCACGCACGCTCGCCGGCAGGCCGCCCGCGGGAAAGCCTTGGAAGGTGACCGGCCGCCGGAAGCGATCGATGGCCGCGGTGCCAACCGACGTGCTCCGCGCGTCGGTGCTGGCCGGGTATGGTCCGCCGTGCGTCATCGCCGGGGAGACGGCGACGCCCGTCGGCCAGCCGTTCCAGACCAGGCGGCCGCTGTTCCGGGCCGCCTCGGCGATCAGCGCAGGCAGACCGTCGTCAGTGGCCGACTCGGCGTGCACCGTCGAGGTGAGCGTCCCCCCGATCGCGCGCGACGCGCCCGGCAGCCTCGCTGTGTCGTCGTACGAGACCACGAGGGCGCTGGGGCCGAAACGCTCCTCGCCGAGCGACGCGACATCGCCCACCAAGACATCGAGGCTCGTCGCGTAGAGGCTAGGCGTCGCGGCGTCGGCCCGGGCCGATCCGTCCAGCACCGTCCGCACCCCGGGATGACCGTCGAAGCGAGGGGCGAGCGCCTCATAGCCGCTCGCGATGCGCTCGCTCAGCATCGGTGCCGGCTCCCGGGCCGCGAGCGCCTCCACGACCGCAGCCGCGAAGGTTTCACCGTCGGGCACGAACACGATGCCAGGCTTCGTGCAGAACTGGCCGGCCCCGAGCGTGAACGAGGCGGCGAAGCCTTCGGCGATCGCCGTCAGCCGCGACTCCGCGGCCTCGCGCGTGACGTAGACCGGGTTCACGGAGCCGAGCTCCCCGAAGAACGGGATGGGCTGCCGCCGCCGAGCGGCTAGGTCGAAGAGCGCCCGGCCGCCCGCGAGCGACCCCGTGAAGCCGACCGCTGCGATGGCGGGATGTTGCACGAGGGCCGTCCCGGCGTCGAAGCCTTCGACCAGCCCGAACACGCCGGCCGGCAGGCCCGCCGCGGCCACCGCGTCGGCGATGTGCCGCGCGGTCGCGCGTGAGAGCTCCGGGTGGCCGGGATGCGCCTTGAGCACCACCGGGCAGCCGGCGGCCAGAGCCGAGGCCGTGTCGCCGCCGGCGACGCTGAACGCGAACGGGAAGTTGCTGGCGGCGAAGACTGCGACCGGCCCGAGCGGCACCAGGTACCGGCGCAGCTCCATGAACCCCGCGGGATGGTCGGCTACGACGGCGGGCACCCCGGAGAGGAGTTCCGCGAACGCGCGCAGCTGTCCGGTCGTCCGCGCGACCTCGCCGGTCAGGCGTTCCGCCCCGAGGTGCGTCTCCCGGTCGGCGAGCGCGACGAGGGCGTCCCGGTCTCCGTCGAGCCGATCGGCGATGCCCCGCAGCAGGGCGGCCCGCGCCGCCGGAGGCGTATCGGCCAAGACTGGCGCGGCCGCGGCCGCCCGCGAGGAGGCCGTCTCGACATCCAACCCCGTCATCGCTCCTCCAGGAAGTTCCAGGTATCCCGCCCCGTCGCCACCGGATTCGTCAGCGAGGCGACGTCCTGCACCGCGACGGTCACCCGATCGCCTACACGCAGAGTGAAGTCGTCCGGCGGGACGATCCCGGTGCCGGTGGAGAGCCACGCGCCGTCCGGGAAGTTCTCCGCCCGGAACAGGTACTCGACCAACTCCGTCAGCGGGCGCGCCAGCGACTCCGTGGACGTGGTGTCCTCGAAGACCGTGCCGCCGTCGCGCTCGATCCGGAGGCGGATCTCCAGCGCGGCCGGGTCGACCTCCCACGCCGGCCGAATGGCCGGAGCGATCGCGCATGCGCCGGCGAACACCTTCGCCTGCGGCAGGTAGAGCGGATTCTCGCCCTCCAGCGAGCGCGAGCTCATGTCGTTGCAGACGCCGAAGCCGACGATCTCGCCGAAGCGGTTGGCGACGACCGCGAGCTCGGGCTCCGGCACGTCCCAGCGGGAGTCCTCGCGGATGGCGACGGGCTCCCCCTCTGTGACGACGCGCCACGCGGGCGACTTGAAGAACAGCTCTGGGCGCTCGGCGGCGTAGACCCGGTCGTAGATGTCCGGGTCGGCCGACTCGCCCATCCGGGCGGTGCGGGAGCGCACGTAGGTGACGCCGCTCGCCCACACCTCGGTGCGCCCATCGAGCGGAGCCGCGGCGTCCCCCGGCTCGGCGGGCCGCAGGTCGCCCGAGAGGAGGGCGCGGAGCTCGGCCAGCGGCAGCTGGAGGAGTTCGGCCATCGACGAGACAGGGACGAGCCGGAGCCCGTCCTCGCGCTCGACGACGACGCGGCCGTCGGAACAGCGGTACAGGTGCATCGGGGACTCCTCAGTGCGTCGGGACCAGCGGGCGGTTGAAGTACGAGCGCGCGTCCGGCGGACGGATGTCGGCCACCGCGTCGTCGAAGATCCGCATCGGGTGGGCGCGATACGGGTGCTCGGCGATCGCTTCCAGATCCAGCTCGATGCCCAGGCCGATGCCCTCGGGGATGAGGATGTCGCCCTCGTCGGTCAGCGTCAGCGCCTCATTCGAGATGTCGCCGCGCCACGGCACGTCGGACGCCATGATCTCCAGGTACCGGAAGTTGGGCAGCACCGCTCCCAGCTGGAGGGTCGCCGCCGTGCTGAGCGGGCCGGAGGGGTTGTGCGGGGCGAACGGGACGTAACGCGCTGCCGCGAGGGTGGAGAGGAACACCAGTTCGGACAGGCCGCCGGCGTGCGTCACGTCCGGCTGGATGTAGTCGACCGCCCCGCGCTCCAGCACCGGCAGGAAGGCGTTCCGGCCGAACCAGCGCTCCCCCGCCGCGATGGGGACCGGCGACTTGGAGCGGATCTCGACCAGCGCGTCGATGCTGTCGGGCGGACTCGGCTCCTCGAAGAACACGGGCTGGAATCGTTCGAGCTCGCGTGCCACCCGGATGGCGGTCGGCACGTCGAACCGGCCGTGCCCTTCGATGAAGAGCTCGACATCGTCGCCGACAGCGGCGCGCACGGCGGCCACCGGCTCGAGCATGCGGCGCAGGTCCCCGGCGCCGACGGTCAGGTCGGCGGCCTCGAACGGGTCCCACTTGAGCCCGCGGAAGCCCTGGGCGACGGTGGCGACCGCGGCCTCGGCGAAGTCGTCCGGCGTGCGCGCACCGGAGTACCAGCCGTTCGCGTACGCCCGGACCCGGTCGCGGGTCTGCCCGCCGAGCATCCGGTGCACGGGGACGCCGAGCGACCGCGCCGACACGTCCCACATCGCCATCTCGAGCGCGCTCAGCGCGGTCATCGTCACGGGGCCGCCGCGCCAGTAGGCGTCGCGGTTGAGCTGGTAGATCGTCTGCGCGATCCGGGTCGGGTCGGCGCCGATGACCCGTTCCTCGAGCAGCCGGATGGCGCCGAGGACGGCGTGCTCCTGCCCCTCCAGCGTGGCCTCGGCGACTCCGGTTATTCCCTCGTCGGTGCCGAGCCGCACGAAGACGAGGTTCGTGCGGTAGAAGTCGACCACGACTGTTTCAAGACTGATGATCTTCATGTGCTGGTGCGTTATCCCTTCACAGCGCCGGCGGTCATCCCGCTGACGACGTAGCGTTGTGCGAACAGGTAGAAAGCGACGGCGGGCAGCGTGAACACCAGCGCGACGGCCATGATGCTCTGGATCGAGGTGTCCTGCTCGCCGATGAATCCGGCGACGCCGACCGAGGCCGGCTGCAGCCCCTTGTCGAAGACGAAGGTCACGGCGAACACGTACTCGTTCCAGGCGCTGAAGAACGCGATCACCGCCGATGCGGCCACCGCCGGGGCGATGAGCGGCAGGATGACCCGGCTCAGCGCGGTGAACGGCCGGCCGCCGTCCACGCGGACGGCCTCGTCGAGCTCCCGGGGGACCCCGTCGATCGCTCCCTTCAGGATCAGCGCCACGACCGGAAGCGCGAAGGCCGTGTCGGCGAGGATCAGACCCTGCAGCGAGTTGAGCAGGTCGAACCGGCGGAAGATCGAGAACAGCGGGACGACCAGCAGCGCCTCCGGGAGCATCTGCGTGAACAGCAAGGCGAGCCCGACGGCGAGCTTCCCGCGGAAGGAGAACCGCGAGAGCGCGTAGCCGAGCGGGATGCCGAGTCCGACGGAGAGCACGGTCGTGCCCGCCGCCACGATCAGGCTGTTGACCAACCAGCCGAGCACCTGGCCGTCGGCGAAGACGTCGCCGAAGACGCCGAGCCGGCCGAAATCGGGCAGGAGGGCGGTCCCGCCGCCGTAGAGCTGGGCGTCGGGCGTCAACGCGGTGACGAACATCCAGTACACCGGGAAGACCGCCAGGCCGAGGACGACCAGGACCGCGATCATCCGTGCGGTCACCCCGAGACGTCGTGAGGTTCGCATCATGCCTCCCTGGCCACGGCGCGCGCGACGAATCTGCTGCCGACGATGACGATCGCCGCGATCACGATGCCGACCATGCCGATCGCCGCCGCGACGCCGAGCTGCTTGGACTCGAACGCCTGCGAGTAGAGGTCGATGACCAGCGTCCGCGTCGACCCGAGCGGGCCGCCGCGCGTCATCAGCCAGATCAGCTCGAACCGGCGCAGCGACCAGATCGTCATCAGCACCGCGACGAGGCCGACGGTGGGCTTGAGGACCTGCCAGGTGACGACGCGGAACACCGTCCACCGGCCGGCGCCGTCCATCTGTGCCGCTTCGACGAGCTCCTGCGGAACGGACTGGAGCGCCGAGAGGAGCACGACGGCTACGAACGGAACGAGCTGCCAGATCGTGGTGAGCAGGATCGCCGCGAGCGCCAGCCGCGGGTTGTCCAGAGCGCCGCTCTGACCCGGGTCGATCCCCACCGCGCGCAGCAGCTTGGTCAGTACGCCGAACTGCGGGTTGAACATCCAGGTCGCGATCAGGGCGACGGCGATCCCGGGCGCGGCCCACGGGATCGTGACCAGCGAGCGGGCGACGGCCCGGCCCGGGAAGCGCCCATTGAGCAGCAGGGCAACCAGCAGGCCGAGCCCGACGGCTCCCCCGACGCAGCACACGACGTAGACCGCGGTCGTCAGCAGCGTCCGCTGGAACTCCGGATCGGCGAACACCCGCTGGTAGTTCGCCAGACCGACCCACACACTCGCGGTCGGGTTGAGCAGCGTTGTCCTGGTGAAGCTGAGGTACACCTCCTGGAGCAGCGGGACGAGCTGGAACACGACGACGTAGAGCGCCGCAGGCGCGAGGAAGAGGTACGGGGTCCAGGCGCTGCCGATGACACGGCGGCGCCGGCGGGCGGACAGCGGGCCGGCCGGTGGGCGCGGGTCCGCGCCCGGGGCGTGCGCGGGGTGCGGGGGCCGCGCCTCGCGGCGCGGCCCCGTCGTGGTCGTCACTGCCCGACCAGCTCCTGCGCCTGCTTCTGGGCGGTCTGCATCGCGGACTTCATGTCCTTCTGACCCTGCAGCGCGGACAGTACCTGGGTCACGACGATGTGGCGGATGTCCGGGGTCTGCGCCCCGAAGCCGAGGACGATCTGCGGCACGCCAGAGTCGGTCAGGCCGTCGAGGACCGGCAGGAACGGGTACTTCTGCAGGCTCGCCTCGCTGCGCTTCGTCGGGGTCGCGACGCTGCTGGCGCCGAGGACCTCCTGCAGCTTCACCTGCTGCGCCGGCTTGAGCAGCCAGTGGATGAAGTCGAGCGCGGCGTCCTTGTGCTTGCTGTTGGCGTTGACCACGATGGGCGCGAGCAGCGCGCCCTGCTTCTTCACCGGGAACGGGATCCGGGCGACCGAGAACTTCAGCTGCGGGTTCGCGGCGGTGGTCGCCGTCGCATAGCCGCCGTTGTTGAGCTCCATCCCGACTTTGCCGTTCGCGAACATCTTGCGGAAGGTCGCCGCGTCGGCGCCCTTCGGGATCACGTTCGCGTCGTAGAGCTTCTGGTACGCCTCCAGCCCCTTGATGACGTTCGGCGAGTCGATCGTGAGCTTCTTGCCGTCGGACCAGTTGCCGCCGAAGCCGAGGACGTAGTTGAAGATGTCCTGCCACACTCCGGCCTCCTCGGCCTGCGTCTGGCGGAACGCGAGACCGTAGGTGTCGCCCGCGGTCAGGCTCTTGGCGGTCTGCATGAACTCGTCGAACGTCGTGGGCGGAGTCGGGATCAGGCTGGCGTTGTAGAACATGCCGTAGTTCGCGTCCTCGAACACGACGCCGTAGCGGTGACCGTCGACGGTCAGGTACTTGTCAGGACCCGCGATGAGGTGGAGGGCCTTGGCGTCGATCTTGTCGTCGAGCGGCTCCAGGAGGTTCGACCCGGCGGCGGCCTCGAACTCCGGCATGTCGAAGCGGACCAGGTCGGGGCCTTCCCCGCCGCCCATCTGGGTCAGCACGGTCTGCCCGAATGTCGGGTACGGGACGGACGCCGGCTTGACCGTGACGATCTTCTGGCTGGCGTTGTACTCGTCGATGAGCTTCTGGAGGCCGGGTCCGCGCCCGGGGTCGCCGAGGGTCGACGCGGCGAAGGTGATCGTCGCGGGCTTCGGCGTGCTCGCGCCGGCCGTGCTGCTCGGCGTCGCGGACGAGCAGCCGGCCAGCGCGATCGCGCCGGCGGCGAGCGTTGCGATCAGGCCGAGGGCCCGCCCGCGGCGATGGGGACGTGATTGCATTGCCTACTCCTTCGTAAACGTAAGGATCGGGAGAGGATCCGAATTAATAGGAATAATAGTAACAATACGTCTAAACGCAAATTGGCTCGGGAGTCACCCCCCGGGCGGATAAGGTCCATTCATGGCAGATCTGCACGCGGAGCTCGTGGAAAAGCTCGGGCTCCGCATCGTCCGCGGCGACTACCCCCCGGGCAGCCGCATCGACATCGAGGCGCTGGAACCCGAGTTCCGGGTCAGCAAGACGGCGATCCGAGAGGCTCTCCGCGTGATCCGCGAGAAGGGCCTGATCGACTCCTGGCCCAAACGCGGCACGATCGTGACGAACCGCGACAACTGGAAACTCCTCGACAGCGACGTGATGCTCTGGCGCCGCGAGGCGCGCAGGGACGACGACCGTCTGCTCGCCGAGCTCTCCCAGCTCCGAGACGTCATCGAGCCCGCGGCGGCGCGCCTCGCCGCCGAGTTCCGCGACGACTCCGATGTCGACGCGCTCCGCTCGGCGTTCGCGGCCTTCGAGTCGGCCGGACGGAACGCGTCGCGTCTCGCCGAGGCGGACCGCGACTTCCACCTGACGCTGCTGCACGCCACCCACAACGAGCTGATGGTGCGACTGGACGTGGTCGTCATCCACGCTCTCGACGCCCGCAACCGCATCCAGCACCACCCTGGCGCCGACTGGCTCGACCCGGTCCCGGATCACAAAGCCGTGCTGGACGCCGTGGCCGCGGGCGACCCGGTCGCCGCGGAGCGCGCCATGCGGCACGCCATCCGCGAGTCCGACCTCGACCTGCGCGGCGGGGAGCCGCCCTTCGACGGCTCCCCCGCCGGCTGACCCTACGGGACCAGGTACCCCGCCGCCCGGTACAGCTCGTACCATTCCGGCCGCGTCAGCGGCAGCTCCGAGCCCTGGGCGGCGGCGGCCACCCGCGACGGCGTCGTGGTGCCGAGGACGACCTGCATCCGCGCCGGGTGGCGAGTGATCCACGCGACCGCGATGGCCTCGGCGGGGACGTCGTACTTCTGGGCCAGCCGGTCTACGACCGCGTTGAGCTCCGGGTAGCGGTCCGAGCCGAGGAACGGGCCGTCGAAGAAGCCCGCCTGGAACGGTGACCAGGCCTGCACCGTGATGTCGTGCAGGCGGCAATAGTCGAGGATGCCGTAGTCGCGGCTGATCGACTGGTCGAGCGCCTGCATGTTGGAGGCCACGCCCTGGGCGATGATCGGCGCGTGCGTGATGGAGAGCTGCAGCTGGTTGGCGACGAGCGGCTGGGTCACGTAGCGGCGCAGCAGGTCGATCTGGCCGGGCGTGTGGTTGGAGACGCCGAACGCCCGGACCTTGCCGGAGGACGACAGCTCGTCGAAGGCGCGCGCGACCTCCTCCGGCTCCACCAGGGCGTCGGGACGGTGCAGCAGGAGGATGTCGAGGTAGTCCGTGCCCAGCGCCTCCAGGCTGCCGTTCACCGACTCCAGGATGTGCTCGGCCGAGAAGTCGAAGTAGGGGCCGTCGGGCACGATGCCCGCCTTGGACTGGATGACGAACTCCTCGCGCTCGGCGGAGCTCAGCTTCATCGCCTCGGCGAACCGGCGCTCGCAGCCGTGCAGCGGCGAGCCGTAGACGTCGGCGTGGTCGAGGAAGTTGATGCCGGCGTCGCGGGCGGTCCGCACCAGCGTGCGCACCTCCTCGTCGGACTTGTCCTGGATGCGCATCAGGCCGAGCACCACATTGGGCGCGGTGATCTCGGTGCCGGGCAACGTGAACGTTCGCACGGGTCGTCCCTTCTGTCGGAGCGGTGGAGGCACGCCCGCAAGGACGCGCCTCCCACGCTACGGAGACGGCATTCGGAAGTCCAACAACTCTTGTCTCTGCCAGTGATGAGCGGGGTCGATCAAACCGCAGGGCGAAACGTTTCGTGCACGCGCGTCGCTCGATTATGCTGGGCGCTGTGACGACCTACAAGGACATCCAACGGGCCACCGGACTGTCGCTCGCCACGATCTCCAAGTACTTCAACGGGCGCACCGTGCTCGAAGCGAACCGCGAGGCCATCGAGACCGCCGCGCGGGAGCTCGACTTCCGGCCGAATCAGTTCGCCCGCACGCTGCGCTCCCGCCGGTCGAGGACGGTCGGCGTGCTGCTGCCGGCCCTCGACAACGACTTCCACCTCACCATCATCGCCGGGGTCGAAGAGGCCCTTCGGCCGCACGGGATCAGCGTCATCGTGGCCGCGAGCCCCGACCCGCGCGACGAGACCGTGGAGCTGCTGATGGGGCGGATGGTCGACGGGATCGTGGCGATCACGTCGCCGCACGACGTGCCGGCGCTCACGGCCGCCGCCGAGCAGGTGCCGGTCGTGATGGTCGACTGGTTCATCGACGACATCCGCGCCGACGGCGTCTTCCTCGACAACGAGGCCGCCGGCGCCCTGGGCGCGCGGCACCTCCTGGACCACGGTCATCGCCGGATCGGGTTCATCGGCGGCGACCCGGTGGCCTCCTCGATGCGCCTGCGCACGAACGGATTCGTCGGCGCCCTGGCCTCGGACGGGGTCGAGGCCGATCCCGCGTTGCAGCGCCTGGTGCCGCTGACCGTCGACGCGGGCTATCGCGCGGCCCAGGAGCTGCTGGCCCTCCGGCCGCGCCCGACCGCAGTCTTCACGGCCAACTACGAGCTCACCCTGGGCGCGGTGACCGCCATCAACGACTCCGGCCTCCGCATCGGAAAGGACATCTCGGTCGTCGGCTTCGACAGTCGCGAGCTGGCGCAGGCGCTCGTGCCGAAGCTGACGGTCATCGTCCAGCCGACGCGGGAGATCGCCCAGCACGCCGCCCGCCTGATCGCCGACGACATCGAGTCGGCGGACGAGCGCCCGGCCCCGCGCATCGAATACCTCCCCGCGCAGCTGATCCCGGGCGGCTCCGTCCTCCGCCTCGACGAGTGAACGACCGCCTCGGTCAGCGCAGGCCGACCGTGAGGAGGAGGTTGCCGTACAGGCGCTCGTCGCCGGTCGCGATGACCACGCCGACGTCGGGCGAGCGCACCCGTTCGTAGAAGGCGAACCGGTCGACCCGCTCGACCGGCACGCCGTCGCCGAGGATCGTCGCGTACTCCTCCTGGGCCGGGGCGGCCACACCCTCCGGGGTCCGCATCACCGTCGCGGCTTCGACGTTGACCGTGGTGAGCACGGCCTCGAGCACCGAGGTGACGTCGAGCAGGCCGGGCCGCAGATTCAGATGGATCAGCCGGACGCCGGGACCCGTCGCGGTGAGGTACGGATAGTTCCCGTCGGCGATGAGCACACCGGAGCCGTGCCCGGACGACGCCAGCGCCTCCAGCAGGGGCGGATGGACGAGAGGGCCGGTGATCATGCGTTCGCCTCCACAGCCTCGCGGTCGGCGGCGTAGCCGTCCCAGCCCGGGATCGTGCCGTCGACGTCCCAGAGTTCGAGCCAGCTCGCCGCGCCGGGCCACAGGAACACCTGGCCTTTGATGAGGCGGTTGTTCCGCTCCGCGGACCGCAGCAGTTCGAGCTCGGCAGGGGTCAGCGGGTCTTCCACGACGGCCCGCAGGTTGGCGGCGTACTGCGCCTCCTTGACCGAGAACGGGATCGGCACCTGACCGCGCTGCACCGCCCACTTCAGGCAGACCAGAGCCGGGTGCACGCCATGCGCGCGGGCGATCGACACCACGACGGGGTGCTCCAGGTCGGAGACGTCCGCGTCCTCGCGGTCACGCTCCGGACGCGACGGCGAACCCAGCGGTGAATACCCCACCGGCTGGATGCCGTGGTCCAGGCAGAACCGGAACAGCTCGGGCTGCTGGAAGCACGGGTGCAGCTCCATCTCGTTCAGAGCGGGAGCGATCCGCGCGTCGGCGAGGATCGCGCTGAGCTTCGGGATGGTGACGTTCGACGTCCCGAGATGGCGCACCACCCCCTCGTCGACGAGCTCCTCCAGGGCGTGCCACAGCGCCATGAACTCCTCGTGGATGTACGGACGTGCGTTCGGATCCCGGTCCGTCGCGTCCGCGAAGGGCGCGTGATGGTTCGGGAACGGCCAGTGCACGAACACCGCGTCGAGCACGTCGAGCCGCAGGTCCCGCAGCGACCGCCGGACCGAGGCGACGGCCGCGGCGGGCTCGTGCGCGTCGTTCCACACCTTCGACATGACGAAGAGCTCGTCCCGGGAGACTCCGCCGGTGATGGCCTCCTCCAGGACGGCGCCAACTTCCGCCTCGTTGCCGTAGACCGCGGCACAGTCGATCAGGCGATAACCGGCCCGGATGGCGCCGCCGACCGCGGCGGCGACCTGTTCCGGACCGTAGTGGTCGGAACCGAACGTCCCCATGCCGATCGCGGGCATCGCGGCCCCGCTCGCGAGAGTCCGGGTCGGGACGCTGTCGATCGTGGTCATGTCTGGTTTCTCCGTTTCGATGGGAAGGGGCGCTGGGTCGGTGCGGGCATCTGTTCAGCCCAGCCGGACCAGTGCTTTGACGACGTCCCCGCGGTCGATCGCCTCGAAGGCGGAGGCGATGTCGGGAAGGTCGACGCGGTGCGTGACGAGCGCGTCGAGTCCGAGGGCGCCCGACTCGACGAGCCGCACCACCCCGGGCAGCACCGCGGTCTCGTTGGTCGACGCCACCCGCAGGTCGACGTCGCGCGGCGCTGCCATGAGATCCAGGACCGCAGCGTCCTCCGGCGCGCTGTAGACGATGAGCCGGCCGCCGGGGCGCACCCAGCCGAGCCCGCTGCCGACCATCGACGCCTGCCCCGAGGCCTCGAACACCACGTCCGCGTCGCGGCGGCGGCCGAGCTCTGAGGCGGCATCCTCGGCGAGGAGCGTCTCGGTGGCTCCGGCGAGCGCCGCCGACCCCAGCCGCTCGGCGCGCCGGCCCACGCCGACGACCCGCGCGGCGCCGAGCAGCGACGCGAACCGCATCAGCGAGAGCCCGGCGACGCCCGTTCCGACGACGACGACCGTCGCGCCCACCAGGTCCTCGCGGCAGATCACGCTGAATGTCTCGCTGAGGCTGATCGCAAGGGCGGCGGACAGCGGATCGGTGCCGGGCTCCAGCCGCACCCACGGGGTGGCGGTCGCGGCGGTGTCGCGGTCCTCCGCCTCCGCCCGGAGGTCGCGGACGACCCCGCGCTCCGCGAACCCGCCCCAGTGCATCGCGAGCGGCGCAACCTCCGGCGCGTAGGCGGCGGGCCGCGTGACGAGATCGCCGACGGCGAGGTGGCGCACGCCGGAGCCGACCGCGGTCACGCGGCCCACCGACTCGTGGCCCAGGATGCTCGGGTAGGAGACCCCGCCGCGGAAGGTGCCGGCCCGGAGCATCCGGTCGGTGCTGGAGCACACTCCGCACCAGAGCAGTTCCACCTCGGCGTCGTAGTCGCCGATCCGGGGGTCGGGCACCTCCACGACCGCGCCGCTGCCCGGGCCGTCCATCACGTACGCTCGCATCGCTAGATGTTCAGTCCGTGGAAGAAGTCGATGCGCGTCTCCGGTGCGTCCGGCTCCAGTTCGATCCGGACGACGGCGCCGCCCGGCCCGGTCGTCTCGGAGGCGGGGAGCACGACCTCCAGGTGCTCGTCGGTCCTGGTCCACTCGGGGCGTTCGCTCGAGCCCAGCACGCGCACGTCCACGATGGGGCGGTCGAGGAACCGGCTGCCCGAGCCGAAGCTGCGCACCCGCATCCGGCCGTCCTCCGGGCGGACGAGCCCGATCGCGTAGACGTAGCGGTGGCCCACCTCGGTCATCGTCGTGAAGCGGAGGTCCTCGGCCGTGTACACGGCTGCGGCCTCGTCCGTGAACGACCCGGCGGCGGGGACCGTCGGTCCCTCGCCGTAGACGACCCACGGGCTCGAGCCGTAGATCGCCTCGCCGTGAACGGCCAGCCAGTCGCCCACCGCCTCCAGGAGCGCCGCCTCCTCCTCGGGGATCGTGCCATCGGGCCGCGGGCCGACGTTGAGCAGCAGGTTGCCGTTCTTGGCGACCACGTCGACGAGCTCCTGGATCAGCTCCGATGCGCTCTTGTAGTCGTGGCCCTCCACCCAGCTCCAGGAGGTCCGGGACACCGACGTGTCGTTCTGCCAGACGTCGGCGCGGATGCCGCCCATCGTCCCGCGCTCGACGTCGAGCACCGCCGACCCCGGAGCGAACGACTCCCACTTGTAGTTGATGACGACCTCGCGGCCCCACTCCGCGGCCCGGTTGTAGTAGTAGGCGGCGAGGCGGCGGAGGTACGGCTCGAACGACGGCTCCTCGATCCCGGTGTCGAAGTACAGGATCTGCGGCCGGTAGGAGTCGATGATCTCGACGGTGCGCAGCAGCCAGTCCTCGAGGAACCGCTCGGTCGGGTTCATCTCCTTGCGCAGCGCCGGGCCGTAGAGGTCGGCATAGGCGGGATCGCGCACGTCGGAGTCGAACTCCGCCCCGCCGTTCATGAAGAACCAGTGCTCCGCGCGGTGGCTGGAGGCTCCGGCGATCAACCACGACCGGTCCACAGCAGACAGCAGGTCCCCCATCACGTCACGCTGCGGACCGATCGCGGTCGCCTTCCAGCGCGAGCGCGCCGTCTCGTACATCGCATAGCCGTCGTGGTGCTCGGCCACGGGCACCACGAACTGCGCCCCGGCCCGCTTGAACAGGGCGACCCAGTCCTCGGGGTCGAACCGCTCCATCCGGAAGTGCGGGAGGAAGTCCTTGTAGCCGAAGCGGTCCTGCGGGCCGTAGGTCGCCACGTGGTGCTCGAAGGTGGGCGTCCCGCGCCGGTACATCGTCCGCGGATACCATTCGTTACCGAACGCCGGAACCGAGAACGCGCCCCAGTGCAGGAAGATGCCGAATCGGGCGTCGCGGTACCACTGCGGGACGCGATACCGGGACAGTGACTCCCAGGTCGCCTCGTACGGGCCGGCGTCGATGACGGCGTCGACCAGCGCGAGGGCCGCGCGGTTGTCCGAGACGTCGACGGGCGCGGGCAGGGTCGAGGGGTCGAGGGGTTCGAGGTTCACAGCTCTCCGTCCGTCGCGGCTCACCGGCCGCCGAAGGCGCCCGCGCCGATCGCGGCCACCAGTTGTCTCTGAGCGAAAGCGACCACGATCACCACAGGGGCGATCGTCATCACGCACGCCGCCATCAGCAGCTGCCATTGCGTCCCGGTCTGGGTGGTGAAGCCGGCGATCCCGATCGGGATCGTCCACTTCTCCGCGCTGTTGAGGATGATCAGCGGCCACAGGAAGCTGTTCCAGCTGCCCAGGAAGGCGAAGATCGCCAGCACCGACAGCGCGGGCCGCACGAGCGGTACGATCACGCTGATCAGGATGCGCCAGGTGGACGCGCCGTCGAGCCGGGCGGCCTCCTCCAGCTCGGCCGGGATCTGGAGCATGAACTGGCGCAGCAGGAACGCTCCGAACGCGCCGAACAGCCCCGGCAGGATCAGCGCCACCCACGTGTCGGCGAGCCCCGCCTGGTCGAAGCCGAGGAACAGCGGCACCACGGCGACCTCGCTCGGCAGCGTCAGCGTGATCACGAACAGCAGGAAGACGGCGCTCCGCCCGGGGAACCGCAAGCGTGCGAAGGCGAAAGCGGTGAGCGTCGCCACCACGAGGGTCAGCACCGTCGAGATGGCGGCGACGATCAGGCTGTTCATCAGGAGGCGGCCGAAGTCGACCTCGGTCCAGGCGTCGACGAAGTTCGACCAGAGCACCTGCGAGCCGATGAAGCTGATCTGCGCGCCGAAGACCTCGTTCGCCGGCTTCAGCGCCGTGAAGACCGTCCAGATCAACGGGAACGAGAACACGATCGCGAAGAGCCACGCGACCGCGGTATTGGCGGCGAATCCGACGGCACGCCCGCGGCGGCGCCAGGGCGACCCGGAGGCCGGTTGCCGGAGCTCAGTCATAGTGGACCCACTTCCTCTGCCCCCAGAGCTGGAACAGCGTGAAGATCGCGATGATCACGAACAGAACGGTGGCGATCGCCGACGCGTACCCGAGTTCGTTGTTCGTGAACGCGGTCTGGTAGAGGTACAGCATGATCGTCATGGTGCTGTTGCCCGGCCCCCCGCCGGTGATGACGTAGGCCTGGGCGAACGTCTGCCACGCGCCGATCACCGTCAGCACCGTCGTGAAGAACAGGGCGGGACTGACCAGCGGCAGGGTGATCGAGAAGAGCCGCCGGAACCGCCCGGCGCCGTCGATCCTGGACGCCGCGATGACGTCAGGGCTGATCGAGTCCAGCCCGGCGCCCAGCACGATCATGTTGTAGCCGAACGACTGCCACAGCGAGACCCCGATCACGGTGGCCAGCGCCCAGTTCCCGTCGCTGAGCCACGGGATCGGGCCGAGACCGATGGCCCCCAGGAACTCGTTGACGGCGCCGTCCTTCTGGAACAGCAGTCGGAAGACCGCGGCGTTCGCGACCATCGGCGACAGAGCCGGGATCAGGAAGATGACGCGGAGCCAGTTGCGCCCGGCGATGCGGGTCTTCAGCCACAGCGCCATCGCCAGCGAGATCGCGATGTTCGCCGGCACGTAGACGAGCACGAAGATCGCGGTCACCAGCACGCTGTTGAGGAACTGCGGGTCGTGCAGCAGCCGGACGTAGTTCGCCGTCCCGGTGAATTGGGTGCCGCCGAGGAGCGTGGAGTTCGAGAACCCCAGGATCAGCGAGGCGACCTGAGGGATGACGATGAAGACCGCCAGCCCGACGAGCCCCGGAAGGACGAAGACCCAGCCCACCCAGCGGGGGCCCGCGAGGGGCCGGCGGCGAACCCGGCCCCTCGGACGGTCCTGGGGCGCGACGGACCCGGCGGAGACCTCCTGCTCCGCACGGTCCAGGCGCACGAACGTCATTGCCCGAGGCCGGCCTTCACCTGCTGGAGCACCTCGGCCACCGTGTTCTTACCGGAGAACGCGTTCACCTCGTACTGCGTGAGCAGGGTGTCGAGCTGGGCCTGGTTGGACGGCACCGGCGACGGCGTCGCGTCGAACGTCATCTGCTTGATGACGGCGGCGAAGCTCGGCGAACCGACGTTGGTCGTCCAGGCGTCGAGCGCGTCCAGCCGAGCCGGGACCGAGGCCTGCGACTTGGTCACGTACTCCAGCCCGCTCTTGCTCGTCATGGCAGCGACGGCCTGCATCGCCTTCTGCTTGTCGCCGCACGTCTTCGTGATGCCGAAGCCCGAACCGCTGATGAAGCCCTTGGACTTGCCGCTCGTGCTCGGGATCACCGCGATGCCGACGTTGTCCTTGCCCAGGGTCTGCTGCTCGTGCTGCAGATCCCAGAGACCCTCGAGCGACATGGCCGCCTGGCCCGTGCTGAAGGCGTCGATGTCGGGGAACGTGCCGCCCGCGGCCGCCTCGAGAGGCTTCGCCACCTTGTACTTGTCCGCCAGGTCGACGAGCAGCTGGAGGGCGTTCTTGAAGTTCGGGTCGTCGAGCTTCGGACCGTTCTTGTCCGCGTAGGGGTGCCCGTCCGCCGCCATCAGGGTGCTGATGGGGGTCGAGCCCTGTCCGATCGCGAAGCCGTAGACGCCGTTCTTCGTCGTCGCCTTGGCCGTCGAGATGAACTGGTCGACGGTCCAGTTGCTGGTGGGCTCCGCCGCACCGGCGTCCTTGAAGAGCTTCTTGTTGTAGAAGATCACGTTGGGGCCGGCGTTGAACGGGATGGCGTAGAGCTTGCCGTTCACGCTCAGCTGCTGCAGCATGGCCGAGCTGTACGCCGACAGGTCGACCTTGTTCTGCTTCGCCAGGTCGTCCAGCGGCTCCAGGCCCTGCACGTACGGGTTCACCCGGCCGTTCTGGAAGGTCACCAGGCACGGGGCGCTGCTGCTCTTCATCACGGTCGGGAGCTTGGTGTAGTAGTCGTTGATCGGCGGCCCGGAGAAGCTCACGGCCACCTTCGGGTCGGCGTGCTTGCCGCCGGCGATGTAGTCGCTCCATTGCTGCTTGTCGGGCTTGCCGCCGATCCAGGTGTACATCTTCAGGGTGCCGCCGGACAGGCCGGACGACGAGTTTCCGCCTCCCGAGCAGGCGGCGAGCCCGAGCGCGAGCATGCCCGCGATCAGAGCGGAGGCACCGGCGCGGGCCCTGCCTCTCGCGCTTCTCGACCGTGACTTCATGAACTCCTCCTTGAGTGCTAAAGCGAAACGTTACGACTAGATCAGATGCTAAGAACTATTCAGTTGTGGGTCAATGCTCTGACGGAAAAGACGAAACGTTTCGTTCCGGCAGTCCGCGAAGCACGTCGTGCGCGAGGATGAGCTCGGCGATGGTCATCGTCTTCAGTGCGTCGCCGAAGTGCGACGAGGGCAGCCGACGGGAGCGCACGGCGTCGATGAACTCCGCGCTCTTGGCGCGGAAGCCGCCGCGGACGTGCAGTTCGGACGATCCAGCCACCTCCGCTGCGTCCAGGGCGGTGGCACCGTCGGCGTCCCACACGGTCCCGCCGACTTCGAGGTCGCCCTCCGCCATGATCCCCGGACCGTGGAGCTCCACGCCGAAGGTCCTGCGTCCGCTGGTCCAGCTCGTGATCATCACCCCGACCGCGCCCGTGTCGAACTCGAGGGTCGCGGCGACGAAGTTGAGGTCGTCCACGAGCACCCTGCGCGTCACGTCAGAGACGGCGACGAGCTCGCCGCCGCAGAGATGCCGAAGGGTGTCGATCACGTGCACACCGTCGTCCATCATCCGGTCGCGCGCGGACACCATCGGCGTCGGGTCGTTCTTGTAGAAGCGGCACACCGCGTGGACGACCTCGCCGCGCTCCCGCACCCGCGCGAGCATGCTCTCGAGCAGCGGGGACGACCGGCGCTGGAAGCCGACCTGCGTGACGCAGCCGTTCTCCTCGGCGAGCCGGGCGAGCGTGCGCGCCTGGTGGAGTGTCAGTCCGAGCGGCTTCTCCACGAACAGGTCGAGGCCGCGCCGCAGGCAGGCGCACCAGATCCCGAACATGAGCTCGGGAGGCCCGATCACGTAGACGGCGTCGGGAGCCACCTCGTCGAGCATCGCCGACCAGTCGCCGAACAGCGCGGAGACGTGCCACCGCTCCCCGGTCTCCCGGAGTCGCTCAGGCGACAGGTCGCAGATGCCGACGATCTCCACGCCGGGCAGCGAGACCAGAGACGGATAGTGCACCAGATTCGCCATCTGGCCGGCGCCGATGACGGCGACCCGGACCGGACGGCCCTCGGCGGCGCTCATCGCGACGCCCCGACGGCGCCGAGCGCCGCGGCCTGCAGGCTCCGCGCGTAGTCCAGATCGCGCGTCACCTTCGCCACGAGGTCGCTCTCGTCGGTGTACTCGGCCGTCAGGCAGATCGGTCCGGCGAATTCGTGCTCCGCGAGGTAGCGGATGGCCCGGCCCCATTCCGCCATGCCGCTGCGCGCGTCGGTGAAGACGGGCTCCCACACCGGGTCCCCCGCCGGCGACACGGTGTCCTCCACGCGCGCGTAGTGCGCGCTCTTGAGGTTGACGATGCCGAGCCACGGCCACAGCAGTTCCAACCCGTGCTCCGGCCGCTTTCGGGCGAGGGCGTCGTGGGCAGAATCCCAGATCGCCGCCACGAACCGCGGATCGACGTCGCGCAGGAGGGCGTAGAGCTCGGAGGAGTCGGCGATGTAGTCGTCGTAATGAGGCTGGACGGCGACGCGGACCCCGTAGCGCTCCGCGCGTTCGGCGAGCTCGGCGAGCGTGCGGCGGATCTCCGCGCCCGTCGCCGCGTAACCGGCCCGCCCGATGGGCACCATGATGCGGATGAACGGCACGCCCGCCTCGGCGCAGGCGGCGAAGGTCGCCTCGTCGGTGCCGGAGGCGATGCTCGCGATCGTCACGTCCGCCCGGGCGAGTTCGCGCGCGGCGGCCGGGAGCGCCGCCGCCACCTCGGCGGGCGTCACCTGGTATCCGGGCCGCACGGGCAGCTCCACGGCGTCGAAGCCCATCCCGGCGACGAGCTCTCCGAGCGACCCGATGTCGGGCTCTCGCCACGGTTTGGTGAAGACGCTCCAGGTCGTCGTCGGATGGTCGTGCGGCATGTCGAACTCCTTCGTCAGGACAAGTGCGGGATTTTGTGCAACGATACAGTAAGCTACTGCAACGATACAGTGAATCCAGGACGGGTCAACCGGAACGAGGGGGTGAGAGCGATCGCGACGATCAAAGACGTGGCACAGGCCGCCGGCGTCTCGCCCAGCACGGTCTCGAATCTGCTCAACGCGCGGGAGCATCTCATGCAGCCGGAGACCCGCCGGCGGGTACTGGAGGCCATGGAGTCGCTGTCCTACCGGCCGAGCCGGGTCGCGCAGCAGTTGCGCGGCGCGCCGAACCCGACGTTCGGGCTCATCGTCCCCTCCGTCGCCAACCCGTTCTGGGGCTCGTGGGCGGCGCACTTGGAGACGGCGTTCCATGCGCGCGGGCGACAGGTCTACCTCTGCAACAGCGAGCGCGACCCCGAGCGGGAGCGCGCCTACGTCGAGCAGCTCTGGGCGGACGGCGTCGAGCACATCGTGCTCTCGACGTCGCTGCCCTCGCTCGATCATCTACGGCCGGCAATGGACGCCGGCGTTCAGATCGTCGCGTTCGACCGCGAGCGCCAGGAGTCGGATCCGCCCGGGCTGGTGAACGTCAGCATCGACAACGAGGCCGGCGCCTGGCTGGCCACGCAGCACCTCGTGGAGCGGGGGCACCGCCGGATCGCCTTCGTGTCCGGTGCGATCCGCACGGTCAGCAGGCAGCGCCGCCTGGCCGGCTACCGCAGGGCTCTCACCGAGAACGGCATACCGCTGGACGACGCGCTCGTCCCGCTCTCCCCCGACTTCGGCGACGCGGACAGCGATCCGCTCGCCCGGGCGGCGGTGCGCACCCTGCTCGCGCTGGACGAGCCGCCCACCGCACTGGTCGCCGTCAACGACATGTTCGCCCTCAGCGCGTCGGCCGCGATCCGGGAGGCCGGCCTGGACGGCGCCGATATCGCCGTGGTCGGCTTCGACGACATTCCGATCGGCGCCCTCGTGTCGCCCGCCCTGACGACCGTCCGGCAACCGCTGCGCGAGATGGCGGAGGCGATCGCCGAGCTGACGACCTCGGACGGGAGCGCCGACCAGACCCAGGGCACGGACCAGTCGCGCCGCTCGCTCGTCTTCCCACCCACGCTCGTCGTGCGGGCGTCGACCGCGGGGAGCGTCGGATGACCGCCATCGCCACCCGGGTGCTGATCGCGGGCGCGGCGGGCGGAGTCGGCCGCGCCGTGGCCCTCCGGGCGGCGCAGGAGGGCGCCGCCGTCCTGCTCCTCGGGCGCGACGCCCGGCGCCTGGAGGACGTCCGGGCGCAGGTGCTGGAGGCCGGCGGGACCGCTCATCTCGCGGTCGCCGACGCGACCGACGCGGACCAGGTCGACGCTGCCGTCGAGGCGCTGCGACGAGAGGCGGGCGGCATCGACGTCGTCGTCAACGCGGTCGGGATCAACCTCAAGAACCGCCGCCTCGACGCGCTCGACGAAGCGGGCTGGCGCTCGGTCCTGGACGGCAACCTCACCTCCGCCTTCCTCCTCACCCGAGCCGTGCTCCCGGTGTTCCGCGCCGCGGGCGGCGGCCTGCTCATCCACATCTCCTCCGTCGCCGCGCTCAGCGCCGACGGCTCCGGCGCGGCCTATCAGGCGAGCAAGGCGGGGCTCGCCGCGCTCGCCAGGGCGACGGCCCTGGAGACCCGCGGCGAGGGCGTGCGCGTCACGACGATCTCGCCCGGGCTCATCGATACCGCCTTCGTGCGCCACCGCCCGGAAGCGCCGTCCCCCGACGAGCTGGCCGGCGCCCTGCACGCCGAGGACATCGCCGACGTCTGCCTCGCCGTCATCCGCCTCCCCGCGCGGGCGACGGTGGGCGACATCGTCATCCGACCCACCGCGGGCTGAACGCCGGCGGCCACCGAAACACCGCACCGAACGAGATGGAGACACCCGTGACCGAACCTTCCGCCGGCCGAACCGTCCTGATCACCGGAGGCGCGACCGGCATCGGCCTCGGCATCGCGGAGGCCTTCCTCCGCTCGGGCGACCGCGTGGCGATCACGACGAACGCCTCCCCCGTTCCCGAGCACCTGGCCGGCCGCGTGATCGCCGAGAGGATGGACGTCACCGACAGCGCGGGTGTGGCGGAGACCGTCGACCGGCTCGGCGACGCCCTCGGCGGCCGGATCGATGTCCTCGTCAACAACGCGGGCGGCCTCGTGGCACGCCGGACGATCGACGAGGCGGACGACGCGCACTGGCGTCAGGTCGTCGAGCTCAACCTGTCGAGCGTGTTCTACGTGATCAGGGCCGCCCTGCCGCGCATGGCGGAGGGCGGGCGCATCGTCAACATCTCCTCGCTGGCCGCGCACAACGGCGGCGGCGCAGGGGCGAGCGCCTACGCCGCGGCCAAGGCCGGCGTCGAGGGCCTCACCCGGGCACTCGCGAAGGAGCTCGGGCCGCGCGGGATCGCCGTGTCCGCAGTCGCACCGGGCCTGATCCTCGACACGCCGTTCCACGAACGCTTCACCCCGGAGTCCGACCAGCGGGCGACCATCGCAGCGACTCCGATGCGCCGCGCCGGCACGCCGGCCGACGTCGCCGCAACCACGCTGTACCTGGCTTCCGAGCCCGGCGGCTTCGCCTCGGGAACGGTCGTCGCCGTCAACGGCGCCGCGGCGTTCCACTGATCGCCGCCCCCGCGGCCGCGCGAGCAGCGGAGCTCACAGGTCCCGGTCGAACAGGTCCTCCCACGTCTCGCGCCGGATGACCGCCCGCGCCGCGCCGTCGCGCGCGAAGACCACCGGCGGCCGCCGGTAGCCGTTGTAGTTGTTCGCCATCGTGTGCGTGTAGGCGCCGGTCGCGGGCACCGCGAGGATGTCGCCGACCCGGGCGGCGGGCAGCCGCAGCGGGTCGATGAGCACGTCCCCCGACTCGCAGTGCCGGCCGACCACCACGACGTCCTCCGTGTCGTCCTCGTGCATCCGCCCGGCGAGCACGGCCTCGTAGCGCTGCTGGAACAGGGCGGCCTCCAGGTTGTCGCCCATGCCGCCGTCGACCGCGACGAAGTTGCGGGCGTCCCGCTTGACGGTCGTCACCGTGTAGAGCGTGAAGGCCGACGCGTTGACCATGCTGCGGCCGGGCTCGATGATCAGCTCGGCGTCGGCCGGCAGGTGCTCGTCCGCGGCGGCGAGCAGCGCCTCGACGTACTCGTCGACCGTGGCGGGCCGGTCATCGGTCGTGTAGCGGGCGCCGAGACCGCCGCCGAGGTCGTAGACCGGGAAGGTGCCGAGCGCCGCCAGCGGGGCGACGGCCGCCGCGAGCTCCGCCGGGTCCATGATCTGCGACCCGACGTGCGCGTGCACTCCGCGCAGCTCCAGCAGCGGGCTCGCCTCGATCCGGGCGATGAGGCGGCGCGCTGCGGCGGCCGTCAGCCCGAACTTGGAGCCGACCTGCCCGGTCTGCACGTGCGGGTGCGTGGAGGACGCCACCCCGGGGACGACCCGGACGAGGACACCCTGAGCACTCCCCGGCGCGACCAGCTGCTCGAGCCGGTCGACGTCATCCTCGTTGTCCACGACGACGAGCCCGACCCCGGCCTCCACCGCGATCCGCAGCTCCTCCGTCGTCTTGGCGTTGCCGTGCATGACCACGAGCGCCGGGTCCACCCCGGCCCGGAGCGCGCTGAGGATCTCGCCGCCGCCCGCGACGTCCAGGCCGAGCCCCTCCTCGACCATGACCCGCTGCACGGCGGTCGCCGGGAAGGCCTTCGACGCGAATACGACGCGCGCGTTCGGCCGGCGCGAGGTGAGGGCGGTGCGGTATTCGCGCGCCCGGGCCCGGAGCGAGCCCTCGTCGACGACGATCGCCGGAGTGCCGAACTCCCGCGCGAGGTCGTCCACCCGGCAGCCGGCGATGACGAGCGTGCCGTCGGGGTCGACGGCCGCCCCGGCCGGGAAGAGGTCGAGCAGAGGGTGGGCCATGGCGTGGTCCTTCGGTGTGATGGCGGTCAGGCGGTGCTGCGGGAGGTCAGTCCCGGTCGCGGCCGGCGACGCCGTGCGGGACGACGACCACCGGCACGGGAGAGTGGCGGACGATCTTGGCCGCGTGCGAGCCGAGGAACACGCGGGCGATCGGGCCGAGCGTGCTCGATCCGACGACCAGCACCTCGTCGGGCTCCCAGCCGACGTCGGCCAGTGCGGCCTCCCACGTCTCCCCCCTCCCGACGGCGATGCCGGAGACCTCCGGAGCGTCCGGCAGCTCCGTCACCTGGCGCACCAGCGCGGCGGCGTGGCGCTCGACGTCGGCGGCCCAGGCGTCCGCGATCGGCAGCTCGGCGTCGAGGCCCGCACCCGACGTGCCGGAGTCCGGGGGAACGACGGCGAAGGAGGCGACGCGCAGCTCCGCGCCGACCGACGCGGCGACGCCCGCGGCGCCGAGCACGAGACCGGCCGACGCGCCGGTGCCGCGGTAGGCGGCGGTCACGCGACGGACCCGTGCGCCCGGCTCCGTGCGGTAGCCGCGGGGCGCGATCGCGACGGGGACCGGGGACGCGTGCAGCAGGGTGTCGCTCGCGGAGCCGAGGCCGATCCGGCCGGGCTCCGCATCGGTCGCGGAACCGACGACGATCATCGCCGCTCCGCGCTGCTCGGCGAGCTCCACCAGGCCGCGCCGGGCCGAGGGCGCCTCGTGGAGGAGGTACTCCGCCGCGACCGAGCCGCCGAGCACGGCCGCGGCGTGGTCGAGGGCTCCGTCGGCGTTGTCTCTGGTGTAGCCCCGCCACTCGGCGTCGGCGCCTCCCGCCGTCGTCGGCCAGGCCGGCGGGACGACGGCGGTCACGATGAGGTCGGACCCGGACGAGCGCGCGAGCATCGCCGCCAGGTGCAGCGCGGAGGCCGAGCGGTGCGCGGGGTCGACACCGACGACGATGCTCATCTCCGGCCCGCCTTCCTGCGCTCGGCAGCCTCCCGGATCTCGTCCCGGCTCGGCTGGGCGAAGTTGCTCGTGTACGGGGCGTCCGTGCCGGCGATCGGGGCGCCGGTCCCCAGCGTCGAGTGCTTCCGGCCGTAGAACCAGTAGAAGACCAGGAAGACCGCGGTCCAGATCAGGAACACGATGATCGTGATGAGGCGCAGCTGCGTGATGATCGCGATGCAGCCGGCGATCGACAGGATCGGGATCGTCCAGCCGAGCGGGAGGCGGAAGCCGCGCTCCAGCTGCGGCTCGCGCACGCGCAGGATGATGACGCCGAGCGACACCACGATGAAGGCGACGAGGGTGCCGATGCTCGTCATCTCGGCGAGGAAGTCGATCGGCACGACCGCAGCGAGGACACTCGTGGCGATCATGACGATGACCGTGTTCCGCACCGGCGTCATCGAGCGCGGGTTGACCTTCGCGAAGACCTTCGGGATCATCCCGTCCCGCGACATGGCGAACAGGATCCGGGTCTGCCCGTACAGGCAGACGAGCGTCACCGAGAAGATCGAGATGATCGCGCCGATGGCGACGACCGTGCCCGGCCAGGTGGACCCGACGATGTTCTGCAGGATCGCGGCGAGTCCCGCGTCCTGGTTGGCGAACTTCGCCGGGGCCTGCGCGCCGATGGCCGCGAGGCTGGTGCCGACGTAGAGCACGATGATGATCAGCAGCGCGAAGATGATCGCGAGCGGCAGGTTCCGCTTCGGGTTCTTGGCCTCCTCGCCGGCCGTCGACACCGCGTCGAGGCCGACGAACGAGAAGAAGATGATGCCGGCGCCGCCGACGATGCCTGCGAACCCGGCCGGGGCGAAGTTGTGGAAGTGGTCGGCGTTCCAGCCGGTGAAGGCGATGGCGCAGAAGAACAGCACGACGGCGATCTTGACGACCACCATGATGCTGTTGACCGTCGTGGACTCGCGCGCGCCGCGCAGCAGCAGCAGCGAGCACAGCACGATGACGATCACCGCGGGCACGTTGACGATGCCGCCCTGCTCCGGCGCCTGGGAGAGCTGCACCGGCAGCTGCCAGCCGAGGAGGTTCTGCAGCAGCTGGTTGACGTACTGGGACCAGCCGACGGCGACGGCCGCGGTGGAGACGCCGTACTCCAGCAGCAGACAGGCGCCCACCGCCATCGCCGTGCCCTCACCGAGCGTCGCGTAGGCGTACGAGTACGTCGACCCGGAGGCCGGGACGGCGCCCGCCATCTCCGCGTAGCAGAGCGCGGTGAGTCCCGCGACCACGCCGCCGATGACGAACGACCAGATCACCGCGGGGCCGGCGACGGGGACGGCCTGGGACAGGATGAAGAAGATTCCAGTGCCGAGCGTCCCGCCGACGCCGATCATGGTCAGCGAGAAGAGGCCGATGCTGCGTTTCAGGTGCGCCTCGCCGGCACCGGGAGGCGTCGTGGGCTTTCTGCGCAGCAGCTGCTGAGCGATTGTGGGCATATCTACCAGTCTCCTTTGATTGGTGGGGGATTTCGAATCGGTCGGGCGCTCAGCTCCCGGCGGTCACCCGGAACCGCTGGACCGCGGCGTCGGCGGCGCCGCGCACGTAGCCGGACGGGGAGGCGGCGACCGCCTGCAGGAACGCGACGGTCTCCGCCGTGATCTCCTCGCCGGGGATGAGGTTCGGGATCCCGGGCGGGTAGGCGGCGAGGGTGTCGGCGGAGACGCGCCCGACGGCTTCCGCCGCGGGCACGAGCTCGGTCTCGGCGAAGAACGCGTCGCGGGGCAGGAGGCGCAGCGGGCCGGACTCCGGGAGGGCCGGGAACTCGTGCGCGCCGCCGCCCGCCCGCTCCGCGCGGGCCTCCGCGGAGTCGGCCGCAGCGACGAGCGCCCGATGCGCCCGGGCCAGGTCCGGCGTCTTGCCCGCGCCGATGAGCGCGACGAGGGTCGTCGCGGTCGACATCTCGAAGAAGATCCCGTCGGCGTCGATGAGGCGCTGACGCAGCCAGTGCCCGCTCACCCCGGTGCTCGACACGTCGATGGCGACGCGCAGCGGGTCGACGGCGACGACGTCCTCGAACGCGCCGAAGCCGTCGCTGAGCACGCCGAAGCGCGGGTCCTCGCGCAGCGCGGCGCGGAACGCGCCGGCGACCGCGATCGACCGGCCGATCAGCTCGGCTCCGGTGGCGAGGGAGTGCCGCGCGATGTCGAGGGAGGCCTGCAGCAGCGCCGACGTGGAGGTGGAGGCGGTGATCGAGACGGCCCGTTCGATGAGCGGTTCGAGGGCGTCGGCGAAGGGGCCGTGCCCGAGGTGCAGCATCGCGGACTGGGTCAGCGAGCCGCCGAGCTTGTGGGTGCTGGAGACGACCAGGTCCGCGCCGAGCCGGGCGGGCGACTCCGGGAGGTCCGGGTGGAACCCGAAGTGCGGTCCCCAGGCGCCGTCCACGATGAGCGGGGCACCGTGCGCGTGGGCGACTCGGGCCAGCCCGGCGACGTCGGCGACGGAGCCGAAGTAGCTGGGTGAGACGACGTAGACGGAGGCCGCCGGTCGGCCGGCCCGCGCCGCGGCGGTCAGCGCCTCGTCGAGGGAGGCGGGCGACACACCGTGCGCGACGCCGTGCGCGTGGTCGATCGAGGGCAGCACGAACGAGGGCGCCAGCCCCGCCGACAGCACGCCGTCGCTGAAGCTCGAGTGCGCGCTGCGCTGCGACAGGATGTTCACGCCGAGCCCGCGCACCGCCAGCGCGGCGATCCGGTTGGCCTGCGACGCGCCGCCGGTCAGGAACCAGGTGCGGCGCGCACCCCACGCGTCCGCGGCGAGGTCGAGGGAGCGGCTGAGCGGCGAGTCCACGCCCAGGTCGATGTCGTCCACCAGCATCGGCACGTCGAGCTGCAGCGGCCGCGGCCCGAGGAAGCCGGCGAGCCGCGCGCTGAGGCCGAGCTCGTCGCCGCCGTGGCCGGGGACCATCAGCGGGAGCGGCGAGCGCGCGGCGTGCCGCTCCAGCGCGTCGGCGTACGGCGTCTCCCAGTGACGGAGGTCGGCGGCGGGTTGCTGCGGACGCGAGTCGACAGCGGAGGAACGGGTGGGGGCCATGCCTCCATCGTGCGGGCGGCCGCCCCGTCACCAGAATCCCCCGAACTTCGCCCTACCCACATAGACTGTATGTGACTCTTTGCCGGTCGTTCACATCCAGACAGGGGATCCGATGGCGGATCTGCGACAGTTCGAGGCGCTTCGCGCGGTCCACGCCGAAGGCTCCGTCACGGCCGCCGCCCGCCGGCTCGGCTGGGGCCAGCCCACCGTCGACTACCACCTCAAGAACCTCGAACGCCTGGTCGGCGCGCCCGTCCTGGTCCGCTCCCCCCGCGGCAGCCGGCTGACCCCGGTCGGCATGCTCCTCCTGGAACGCGCGCAGGAGATCCTGACGCTCAGCGAGCGCGCGATCGCGGACGCGCGCGAGTTCAGCCTGCTGGGCCGGGTGCGGCTGCGGTTCGGGACCTTCGCGACCGCGGCCGCGAGCATCCTGCCGTTCGTCGCGGGCAGCGTCGGCGACCTCGGCATCGAGATCGACGCCACGTTCGAGGAGGTCCCGGCGCTCGTGGACCGGATCAACCGCGGCGCCCTCGACGCCGCGCTCGTCTACACGGTGCCCGGATACGAGCTGCCGTTCCGACCGGACGTGGTGACCAGGGAGGTGTACCGCGATCCGCTGCTGCTGGCGTTGCCCGTCGGCCACCCGCTCGCGTCGCGCAGGTCGGTCGACCTCGCCGCCGTGCTCTCGCTGCGCGACGAGCGCTGGGTCTTCGCCACCTCCGCGGAGGACGCGATGGACCGCGTGGTCGCCGACGCGTTCGCGGCGGAGGGGCACGTCCTGGACGTCGCGATCAGGACCGACGACTTCCAGGTCCTCCTCGGCATGACCGCAGCGCGCATGGTGGTCGGGTTCATCCCCGGCCTGGCGACGACCGCCGCTCACCCCGGCATCGTCCTGCTCCCGGTCGACGACCCGTCGTTCGTGCGCTCGATCCTCGTAGCGACGCCCGCGGAGGACGCGAGTCGGCGCACCTCCCCCGCCGTGCGCCATCTCGTCGCCGCGGTGCGGGACGGGTTCGCCGCCGTGCGCGCGGGACGCGGAGCGCCGCAGTGACGGCGTCGCCCCGACCCGGAAGGATCTCGGCATGACCTACCGCACCCTCGAACCGGGCCGGACCGCACGGATGCACCTCCACGACGCCCGCACCGGGGAGGACATCGTCATCCACGAGAGCGGGGACGTCCTCTTCGAGGCGCCTGACCCGTACGGTCGGTGACCTTCGTCGGGTGACGCCGGCGGTGAGCCCTCACCCGACCCCCACCCACGCGCTCCCGCCCTCCGCGCTCTCCTCCACGCCCGCCAGCACCCGCTGCACGTGCAGCGCGTCCGCGAACGACGGCTGCGGCTCGCGCCCTGACGCGATGTCGGTCACGAAGTCGACCACCTGGTGGGAGAACGCGTGCTCGTACCCCAGGGCGTGACCGGTCGGCCACCAATTCGCCGCGAACGGATGCTCGGGCTCGGTGGCGAGGATGCGGCGGAAGCCGAGACGGTCGGCGGGCTCTGTCGAGTCATAGAACTCCAGCTCGTTCATGCGCTCCAGGTCGAACGCCAGCGCTCCGCGCGTGCCGGAGATCTCCAGCCGCAGCGCGTTCTTACGGCCGGTCGCGTACCGGGTCGCCGTGAAGGAGCCCATCGCCCCCGAGGCGAACCGGGTCGTGAACCAGGCCGCGTCGTCGACCGTCACCTCCCCCAACCGATCGGAGGCCACCCCGCCGAGGCCGCGCTGTTCGGCCAGGATGGGCCGTCGGCGGACGTACGTCTCGAGGGTGCCGCTGACCGAGGCGATGCGATCGCCCGCGACGAACTCGGCGGCGTCGATGATGTGCGCGCCGATGTCACCGAGAGAACCGGACCCGGCCTTGGAACGGTCGAGACGCCACGTCATCGGGCCTGCGGGGTCGCTCAGCCAGTCCTGGAGGTACTGCGCCCGGATCTCCCGCACCTCGCCGATCGCGCCCTCGTTCACCAGCCGGCGCGCCTCCAGGATCGCGGGCACGCGCCGGTACGTGAACCCGCACATGGCGAGCACGCCGCGCTCCTGTGCGGTCGCCGCCGCCGACGTCATGCGCTCGGCCTCGCCGAGGCTGTTCGCGAGCGGCTTCTCGCACAGCACGTGCTTGCCGGCCTCCAGCGCAGCGATCGCGATCTCGGCATGGGTGTCGCCGGGCGTCACGATGTCCACGAGGTCGATGTCGTCTCGGGCGATCGCCTCCCGCCAGTCGTCCGAGGAGGCCGCCCAGCCGAGCCGGTCGGCCGACTCGGCGGCGCCCGTCCGGCCGACCAGCAACGCCATCTCCGGCCGCAGCGGGAGGTCGAAGAACCGCGGTGCGACCCGCCAGGCCTGCGAGTGCGCGGCCCCCATGAAGCCGTGGCCGATCAGTGCGACGCGGAGCGACCGGGCGGCCGTCACTGCGCCACCTCCACACCCCGCAGGCGCGCCACGCTCCCCCACTGCTCCAGCCGCTCCCGCACGTCGGCGCGTCGCTCGGTCCGCACCGCCTCGGCGTAGCGCCGCTCCAGCAGCTGCGGGATGTCGACCCGCTCGCCGGTGGCCGCGCTCAGCACGGCGGCCTCCACCATTGCGAGACTGTGGATGTTCTCGTGGATCTCGCTCTGGGGCGTCTCGCCCGTGCGCAGGCAGCGCACGAACTCCGCGAGCGATCCGGCGATCTCCTCGGGCCCGGCCGGCGCGTCCGGCAGGTGGTCGATCCCGTCCGCCTCCGGCGCGCCGTCCCCGTCCCAGACGGCGGTTCCGTGCTCGGCGCTGACCCGCCAGGAGCCGTTCCACGAGGTCTCCCGGCCCGGCGCGCACCAGCTCCCGGTGAAGGTGTAGCGCGCGCCGTCGTCGAACGCGAACGTCGCGGTGGCGGAGGCGTCCCCGTCGTACCAGCTCCACGCCGGGTTCCACGACGAGCAGGACACGGAAATCGGGTCCGCACGCAGGAGGTAGCGCGCCATGTCGAACTGGTGGATGGCCATGTCCACGAGGAGCGGCTGCTCCATCCGGTCGCGGAAGCCGCCGAAATGCGGCGCCTTGTAGAACTCGGTCGTGATCGAACCCACCCGGCCGAGCCGCCCGGCGATGGCGCGCAGCCGGCTCAGCTCATTGAAGTACCGCCGCGACTGGCTGACCATCAGCAGGCCGCCCGCGACCTCGGCGAGCGCCGCCTGCTGGAGGGCGTCGACCAGCGTGGGCGCGATCGGCTTCTCGCAGAGCACCGGGAGGCCGGCGAAGAGCGCCTCCTCGTTCACCGGGCGGTGCGCTGCGGGGACCGTGACGTTCACCACGGCCGCACCTCCACTCTGCGCGGCGACCTCCGACACGGACGACCCGAGCACCACGTCCAGCGCCTCTTCCTGGGCGACGCGCGCGGCCAGGTCGAGGTCGAGGTCGACGATCCCGACCAGGCGGGCGTCCGGGGACGACGCAAGGGTGCGGATCCAGTGGCGCCCCATGTTGCCCGCGCCGACGAGGACGACGGGCAGCTCCTTCTGCGAGTCGTTGACGGCCCCGGTCACAGAACGACCTCGTCGCGGTTGTGCATCGCGCCGGCGTAGCCGTGTCCGTTGAAGAAGTCCTCCCGCTCGTAGCGCAGCAGCACGGGCACCTGCCGGGAGGGCCGGTCGGAGACCGCCCACTCCACGCCGTTGGCGATGACATGCCGGACGTCCGGGTGGTGGTAGACGGGATAGTCCTGGTCGCCGGGGCTGAAGAAGAAGATCTTCCCGTTGCCGCGCTTGAACGTCATCCCGCTGCGGAAGCACTCGCCCCCGCTGAAGGTGCTGATGAAGACGAGCTCGTCGGGCGCGGGGACGTCGAACTGCTCGCCGTACATCTCCTGCGCCGGGATCTCGATCGGGTGCGGGATGCCCTTCGCGATCGGATGGGTCGGGTCGACCGTCCAGACGAGTTCGCGGTCGTTGTCGCTGCGCCAGCGCAGCGTGCAGGTGGTGCCCATGAGCTTCGTGAAGATCTTCGACCAGTGCCCCGAGTGCAGCACGAGGAGCCCCATCCCGGCGAGGACGTGCCGGTGGACGCGCTCGACGATCTCGTCGGACACCTCGGCGTGCGCCGCGTGGCCCCACCAGGTCAGAACGTCGGTCTGCTCCAGCAGCTCCTCGGTCAGCCCGTGCTCCGGGTCGTCCAGCGTCGCGGTCGTCACGCTCACGCGGTCGCCCGCGAACTCCTCGATGCCCTCCTTGATAGCGGTGTGCATGCCCGCCGGGTAGATCTCGGCGACCTCCGGCTCCAGCTGCTCGTGGCGGTTCTCGCCCCACACGACCACCCGGATCGGGTCTTCTGCGGTTCCGATTCGATGAGACATTTCTCGTCACTCTCCTTTTGTTGGTGTCGTTCGGACGGCTTCACTTGATCGCTCCGCCGAGGGCTCCGGCGGCGATGTAGCGCTGCGCGAGGATCAGCAGCACCCCGGCCGGGATGGAGGCCAGCACCGCGGTGGCCATCACCGGGCCCCACTGCTGCACGTTCGCGCTGATGTAGTCGTAGATGCCGAGCGTGATCGGCCGGACCTGCGGCGTACTGGTCAGCGTCAGCGCGAACAGGAAGTCGCCCCACGCGCCGAGGAACGTGAACAGCGCCGCGGTCACGATCGCGTTCTTGCTGATCGGGACCACGATCGAGATGAAGGCGCGGAAGTTGTTCGCGCCGTCAACCAGCGCCGCCTCCACCAGGGAGGGCGGCAGCGACCCCATGAACGCCCGGATCAGCAGGATCGCGAACGGGATCTGCGCCGCGGTGTCCGCCAGGATCAGGCCGGCGTACGAGTTCAGCAGGCCCAGGTCGTTGAACAGCGCGTACAGCGCGTTCGCGATCACGATGACCGGGATCATCTGGGTGATCAGCAGCGCGAACACGAACACGGTCATCCCGCGCATCCGGAACCGGGCGAGGCCGTACGCGGCCGGCGTCGCGATCGCGATGGTCAGCACCACGGTGCTCAGCGCGATGATCGTGCTGGTGACCAGGTTGCCGCCCTGCTGCTTGATCGCGGTGACGTAGCCGTCGAGCGTCGGCTGGAGCGGGAACCACGCGGTCGTGGCGGCTCCGGCGTTGGCCTGGAGGCTGCTGTTGACCATCCAGTAGACCGGGAAGATCATCACGGCCAGGAACAGGACGCCGAGGACGGTCATCGGCCAGCGCCGCTTGACGTGCGGCCGTGCCGCGCGGGCCCCCTTGGGGAGCACGATGGCTCGGGTCTCGGTCATTCGTCGACCTCCTTGCGTGACATGTACAGATAGACGACCGCGAAGACGAGGGAGATCACGATCAGGATGTTGCTGATCGCGGCGCCCTCCCCGAACGCGAACTGCACGAACGACTTCTGGTACGCCCAGGTGGCGAGCGTCTGCGTGGAGTTGGCCGGGCCGCCTCCGGTGAGGCCGAGGATCACATCCACGACCTTGAGCGTGTACACGACGCCGAGCACGATGACGACGCTGACGACCGGCCTGATGCTCGGCCAGGTGATGTGCCGGAACGCCCGCCAGCCGACCGCGCCGTCGAGCGCCGCCGCCTCGTAGAGCTCCTCCGGCACGCCCTGCAGGCCGCTGTAGAGGATGGTCGTGTTGAACGGGATGCCGAGCCAGACGTTCACGCCGATCACCGCGATCAGCGCGAGCGACGGGCTCACCAGCCACGGGACCGGGTGGACCCCGAAGACGCCGAGGAACTGGTTGAGCGCGCCGCTGTCCTGGTCGAGGATCCACTTCCAGACCGCGCTCGACGCGATCAGCGGGAGCAGCCACGGCAGCAGCAGCAGCGAGCGCAGGAAGCCGCCGAGCGGGAAGTTGCGCTTGAAGAACAGCGCCAGCCCGAGCCCGATGGCGAACTGGAGCACGATCGAGCCGATCGTGAACAGGGCCGTGTTCAGCATGGTCGTGCTGAACAGCGAACTGGTGACCGTTGTGACGTAGTTCTGGAGGCCGACCCAGGGCGCCTCGCCGGTGTAGAAGGTGCTGGTCGTGTAGTCCTGGAACGACATCGCCAGGTTCTTGACGATGGGGTAGCCGAAGAAGATCAGGACGAACAGGACCGCCGGCAGGACGAACAGCCACTTGCTGATCGACCGGGCGAGCCGGAACCGCCGCCGGCGCGGGCTGCCCGTGAGCGGGCCGCTGTCGCGGACGGCTGGGGCGATCGCGGGTGTCTCCGCGTTGAGAGTCGTCATCGACCGTGTTCCTTTCCCGTAGAGGCGGGAGCCGTGCGGGCTCCCGCCTCCAGCGAGTTCGTTACTGGTTCTCCGACTGGGCCTGCCTGAGGGCGTCCGCGGGCGATGCCTTGCCCGTCAGCGCGAGCTGTACGGCGGTGTAGATCTTCGTCGCCGCCTTGGGCCAGTCCGGGCCGAGCTCTGCGGTGCGCGCCCGCGCGTCTGCGACGACGCCGACGAAGGACGCGACGTCCGGGTTCGCGGCGCCGAACTTCTTGGCCTCCGCGAGGTCGGTCGGCACGGTCTGCGCGGTCTTGGCCTCGAAGGACTGCAAAGCCGGGGTCATCAGGCACTGGACGAACTTCGCGCCGGCCGCCTGGGCGTCCTTCTTGCCGGTCTGCGGAACCGTGTACTGCTCGCCGCCGAGGGGCGCCACCGAGGTCTGCGACGCCTCGCGGACCGGGATGGAGACGCTGGCCCAGTGCAGCCCGCTCGCCTTCGAGAGCGCCGGGATCTGCCAGGGGCCGTTGATCATCATGGCGGCCTTGCCCGCGATGAACTGGTTGTTCACGTCGGCCTGGGCCCACGAGATGGAGCTCTTGGACAGCGACCCGTCGTTCTGCAGGTCGAGTACGAGCTGGAGGGCCTGGGCGGCCTCCGGCGTCGCGATGTTCTTCTCGTCGCCGCCGTTGGTCCAGAAGAAGGGCAGGAACTGCCAGGTGCCCTCGTAGGTGTTGATGTTGCTCATGGCGAAGCCGTAGCGGCCCTTGCTCGTGTCGGTGAGCTGGCGGGCGGCGGCGCGCAGCTCGTCCCAGGTCTTCGGCGGCTGGACTCCGGCGGCCTGGAGGATGTCGGTGTTGTAGAACAGCGCGATCGAGTTGGCGAGCGGCTGCGCGCCGTACAGCTGGCCCTTGTAGGTGCCCGCCTTGACGGCGGCGGGGGTGAGGCCGGCTCCGGTGATCCCGAAGTCCTTGAGCGGCGCGAGGGCGCCGGTCGCCGCGATCTGCTGCACGTCCGGGTTGTCGATCATCAGCACGTCCGGGAGGGTCTTGGACGAGACCTGCTGCAGGACCTTCTGGATGAGCGAGGCGCCGGCGACGTGGACCGCGTTGACCTTGATACCGGTGCTGGCCTCGCACTTCGCGTACTGGGCGTCGTGCGATCCGTCGGTGAAGTAGTCCTCGAGCGTGATGCTCTTGGCGGTGGAGGCCGTTCCCCCGCCGCTGCACGCGGCGAGGCCGAGCGGGATGATCGCCGCGGCCGCGAGGGCGACGACGACGCGATGTGCTGTCTTCATGGATGCTCCTTTGCATTGCACTGTTGGCTGACGACGGTGTGCGCGAAATTGTAAGCATAAAATCCGTCGGAAGTCACGAACTTTTTTTATGCTTACAACTCCCGGCCGGCGCTGTGCGAAGATAGAGGACCCATGACCGCTCCCAAGAAGGCGGGCGCCCGCAAGCCCAGCATGGCCGACGTCGCCCGGCACGCCGGCGTCTCCGTCATGACCGTCTCCAACGCCATCAACCGGCCGGACATCGTCAGCGACGCGACCCGGGAGCGCGTGCGCGTGTCGATGGACGCCCTCGGCTACCGCAACAACCTGGTGGCCCGCAGCCTCCGGCTGGCCCTCCCCCGCCAGATCGGCTACCTGATCGGGCCGCACCGTTTCGCCGCCGACGCCTACATGGACCAGTTCCTGCACGACCTGGCGGCGACCTCCGAGCGGCACGGCCGCAACCTGACCCTCATCTCCACCGGGTCGCACGAGATCGAGGCCTGCGAGGACCTCTACTACGGGCAGATGGCGGCCGGCTTCATCGTGCCCGACATCTGGTTCGGCGACCCCCGCTTGCCCGCGCTCGCGGAGCGCGGCATCCCGTTCGTCGCCTACGGCGGCGACCCGCACGACGAGAGCGCCACCTGGAACTGGGTCGACACCGACGCCGAGAAGGGCATCATCCTCGCCGTCGACCACCTGACCTCGCTGGGCCACAGCGAGCTGGCCTACCTCGGCTACCCCGACGGGCTGATCACGACCCGCTACCGGCGCCTCGGCTACCTGGGCGCGTGCACCGCGCGCGGGCTGGAGTCGTCGCTCGCGCCGGGCCGGGTGATCGAGACCGGACCGGAGTTCATCGACCTCCTGGCCGCGGCCCGCGCCCTGCTCACCTCCGACGACCCGCCGACCGCGATCGTGAGCGCGACGGACCAGCACGCACTGGCCGTGTTCCTCGTCGCCCGCGAACTCGGCATCCCGGTGGGTTCGGGCGTGGCCGTCACCGGCTTCGACGACTCGCCGGTGGCCGGGGAGTCCGGCTTCGGGATCACCTCGATCCGCCAGCCCAAGGACCGCATCGCGGAGCTCCTTGTCGAGATCCTCGTCGGCGAGGGGACGGCCGTACGGCACGAACTGCTGGAGCCGGAGCTGATCGTGCGGTCGAGCACGGTGTGACGAGACCGGACGCCCTTCGGTGCATCCGGTGCGTCGGCTACGCCGCCGCCACCATCCCCAACTCCAGCAGACTCTCCGCCGTCGCCACGATCGTCTCCGCCGCCGGCCGCGGCCGCAGCCCCAACTCGGCCTTCGCGCGCTCGTTGTGGATGACGAGCGGCGCGGGCTCGTCGCCCGGCAGCTCCGCCGTGGGCACGAGCCGCGCGACCTCGCCGAGCTCCGCGCGCAGCACGTTCGCCACGTCGAGGAAGGTCATCGTCGGGCCGTCCGCGAGGACCAGGTAGCGCTTGCCGCCCGCCGACGGCGTCGACATCGCGGCGATGTGGGCCGACGCGACGTCACGGACGTCCGCGATGCCGAACCGCTGCCGCGGGACCGCAGGGATCGTGCCGTCGAGCATCCCCGCGAAGAGCTGCAGGGAGGACCGCGCGGAGGCGGTGAGCGTCGGGCCCGCGATCCAGGTCGGGTTGACCACGACCAGTTCGGTTTCGCCGCCCTCCCGCTCGATGAAGTCCCACGCGGCCCGTTCGGCGACGGCCTTGGAGAGCGGGTAGGCCGGCAGGCCGGGCGTCTCCGGGTCGGTCCAGTCGGACTCGTCGTAATCGCGGACCGGCTTCGGCGAGTACCCGACGGCCGCGAACGACGAGGTGAGCACCACGCGCCGGGCGCCGGCCGAGCGCGCGGCACGCAGCACCCGGAGGGAGCCGTCCCGCGCCGGGACGACCACCTCGGCCGGGTCCGCCGTCTGGATCATCGGTGACGCGACATGGTAGACGTCCTCGATCCCGGCGAGCGCGGCCTCCCAGCCGTCATCGTCGGTGAGCGACGCCGCCGCGAAGGTCAGCCCGGCGTCGTCGGCGTGGGCGCGCCGCACCGCCGCGCGGACCTCCTCCTCCCGGTCCGGCGACCGGACGGTGGCGCGCACCGCGACGCCGGAGGCGAGGAGGTCGGCGATGAGCCGGGTGGCGAGGTAGCCGGTGCCGCCGGTGACGAGGGTGGTCGGGGTGCTGTTCATCGGAAGGTCTCCTCGAGTCGGGGAAGGATGGCGTCCAGTTCGACGTGCGCCTCGGCCTCGGCCGCGACGTCGCCCCGCGCGCGGGCGTCCCACAGCGCGGCCTTCGCCCGCAGGTAGTCGAGGTGGGTCCGCAGCGTCACGATCTGCTCCTCCACGCGCACGGCGTGCCGCAGCAGGATGTCGCGCTGCTCGCCCGCGGCGTCGTGCCCGCGCAGCCGGTTCGCCTGGTAGGTGCGCATGTCCTCGATCCCGACGCCCATCGCGCGGAGGCAGGCGAGCACCTGCGCCGCGTCGAGGTCGCCCTCGCTGTAGCGCCGGTGCCCGCTGCTGCCGTCGCGGGCGATCGGACCGAGGAGGCCGACCTCCTCGTAGTACCGCAGGGTGGGCTCGCTGAGACCGCTCTGCCGGGACACGTCCTGGATGCTCAAACTGGTCATGTCCTCATCAGAACAGACCTCAAGCGCTTGAAGTCAAGCGGGTCGCCGCAGTGACACGCGTCAGACCCTGCTCGCGCGCCCGACGGCCCTCGCACGGTCGACCACGATCCCGGCGAGCTGGCGCGGCGTCGAGGTCGGCGTGAGCAGCGGCTCAGTGGTGATGTCGGCGCCGGCCGCAGCTGCGAGCTGCGCGAAGTAACCCGGCGCCAGCAGGTAGGTCGCGATCAGCACCCGCGCTCCGGGCTTCCGGGATCGCGCAGCCGCAACGGCTTCGGGGAGCGCGGGCGCCGCCGCCGAGATGAACCCGGCGGAGACCGTCGAGCCGATCCGGCCCGCGAGGAGGGTCGCGGTGCGGTGGCAGTCCGCCACGGCGCGGGAGTCGGAGGAGCCGGCGGCGGCGAGGACGACCTCGTCACCGGGACGATGCCCGGCCTCGCGCAGCCGCTCCACCAGGACGTCGACGAGCCGGGGGTCAGGGCCCAGCGCCGGCGTCACCGTCGCGGGGATAGGCGAGGCGTCCGCCGCCTCGGCCAGGTCGACGAAGACGTGGTACCCGGCGGAGAGCAGCAGCGGGACGATGACCGCGTGACCGGAGGGGCCGGCCAGCGCGGCGGCATGCTCGAGCGATGACGGCACGTCGGGCTGCTCGACATCGACGTGGCAGCCGACGACGGGCTCGGAAAGCGCCGCGGCCACGGCCTCCACCAGGCGGCGCACTGCGGCCTGCCCCTCCGGCGAGGAGGTGCCGTGCGACGCGGCGAGGACGACGTCCGTCATCCGTCGCCCAGCTCGATCTCGATGAACCCGCCGACGATGCGGGTGCGGAAGGTCCGCAAGGCCAGCGCGGGGTCGGTGAAGCACTCCCCGGTGCCGAGGTCGTAGACCTCCTTGTGCAGCGGGGAGGCGACGGTCGGCCGCTCGCCGCGCGAGCCGACGATGCCGCGCGCCATCACCGGGGCGCCGCCGGCCGGGTCCTCGTGCGCGACGGCGTACACCTCGCGCGGCGAGATCAGGAACAGCGCGATCTGGCGCATCCGGAGGAGCACCGCCTCGCCCCACGACGGCTCCAGGTCGTCGACGCGGCAGGCGCGCACCCAGGCGGCGCGGGCGGAATCGGTGTGCCGGATGGTCTGCGTGATCGTCATGGTCCGACGCTACGGGAGGCGTGTTTCGGGAGCGCGCGACTGGTGTTACCTCTCTGTGAATCCCGGCTCACACCGTGCGACCGGCCGTGTGCGAGTGGTGTTAACGCGCGGTTACACGGGCGAAACGGCCGGGAAACCCCCTGCTCCTACGCTCGAAAGGCACCGGCCGGGGAACCGGCCGTGCGGCGGCAGCCGCTGGAGACGGAAGGGGCGCTGCGCATGACGAGACGACGCACAGTGATCGTAGGAGGCGGCCCGGCCGCCCACCGGCTGGTCGACGCGCTCGTGTCGCGCGCCGGCGAGGGGTCCGGCGACCGGTCCATCGTGGTCGTCGCCGAGGAGCCCCATCTGCCCTACGACCGGGTCCAGCTCAGCAAGCGACTCGCCGACGGCGAGGTCGACCTCACGCTCGAGCCGGCGTCGCACTGGGAGGACGCGGCGGTGGAGCTGCGCGTCGGTGAGACGGTCACCGCGATCGACCGCGCCGGGAAGACCGTGACGACCTCGGCCGGGGCGGTCCTCGGCTACGACGACCTCGTGCTCGCGACCGGCTCGTCCGCACCCGTACCCGATATTCCGGGCTCCGCGATGTCCCGGGTCTACCGCACGATCGACGATGTCGACGCACTGGTCGCCGAGGTCGCCGACCTGCGCGACCGGCTCGGCCGCGCGCCCCGGGTCGCGGTCGCCGGCGGCGGCCTGCTCGGGCTGGAGGCCGCGGGCGGCGTGGCCGCGCTCGGCGCCGAGGCGGTCATCATCCACTCCGGCGGCTGGCTGATGTCCGCCCAGCTCGACGAGGGCGCCGGGCAGGCGCTCGGCCGGCTGATCTCGGCCCGCGGGATCGACCTCCATCTGGGCACCCGGCCGCGCGAGATCCTGCTCGGCGACGACGGCCTCCCGGCGGCGGTGCGCTGCGCCGACGGCCGAACGGTCCCCGCCGACATCGTGGTGTTCGCCATCGGCATCCGGGCCCGCGACGAGCTCGCCGGCGCGGCCGGGATCGTGACCGCCGAGCGCGGCGGCGTCGTCATCGACGAGGCGTGCCGCACGTCCGACCCGGCAGTCTGGGCGATCGGCGAGGTCGCCGCGATCGACGGCCGGACCATCGGCCTGGTCGCCCCCGCCAACGCGATGGCCGAGACGGTCGCGGACCGGCTGCTCGGCGGCGGGGCGACGTTCACGACCGTGGACGACGCGACCAAGCTCAAACTCTCCGGCGTGGACGTCGCGAGCTTCGGCGACGCGTTCGCCCGGGAGCCGGGCGCGCTGGAGATCGTCTACGCCGACCCGGCGCGCGGCCTGTACCAGAAGCTCGTCGTGAGCGACGACGCGAAGACGCTTCTCGGCGGGGTGTTCGTCGGCGACGCGTCGCCGTACGCCGGCCTCCGCCCGCTGCTCGGCCGGCAGCTCGACGCCGAGCCCGCCGCGTACCTGTCCGCGGCCGGCGCCGAGCCGCCCGCCGGCGGCTCCCTCCCCGACGACGCCTTCGTCTGCTCCTGCAACAACGTCACGGTCGGCACCGTTCGGGAGGCCGTCGGCGACGGCTGCCACGACCTCGGCGAGCTCAAGACCTGCACCCGCGCCGGCACCCAGTGCGGCTCGTGCGTGCCCCTGGTCAAGAAGCTGCTGGAGGCGGAGCTCACCGCCTCCGGGGCCACCGTCTCGCACGCCCTCTGCGAGCATTTCGACCTCTCGCGCCAGGAGCTGTTCGAGTCGATCCGGGTGCTGGAGCTGACCAGCTGGGAGGACACCATCGGGCGGCTCGGCCGCGGCCGCGGCTGCGACATCTGCAAGCCGGCCGTCGGCTCCATCCTCGCCAGCCAGCACAGCGGCTACCCGCTCGACGGCGGCCGCGGCCCGCTGCAGGACACCAACGACCGCGCGCTCGCGAACATGCAGAAGGACGGCACCTACTCGGTCGTCCCGCGCATCCCCGGCGGTGAGATCACCCCGCAGAAGCTGGCGGTGATCGCGCAGGTCGCCACCGACTTCGGCCTCTACACGAAGATCACCGGAGGCCAGCGCATCGACCTGTTCGGCGCGCGCCTCGACCAGCTCCCGGAGATCTGGAAGCGCCTGGTCGACGCCGGTTTCGAGTCCGGCCAGGCCTACGGCAAGGCGCTGCGGAACGTGAAGAGCTGCGTCGGCTCCACCTGGTGCCGGTACGGCGTGCAGGACTCGGTGGGGATGGCGGTCTCGCTGGAGCTGCGCTACCGGGGCCTGCGCGCCCCGCACAAGTTCAAGTTCGGCGTCTCCGGCTGCGCTCGCGAGTGCGCCGAGGCCCGCGGCAAGGACGTCGGCGTGATCGCCACGGACAAAGGCTGGAACCTCTACGTCGGCGGCAACGGCGGCTTCCAGCCCGCACACGCGCAGCTCCTCGCCTCCGACCTGGACGACGAGACCCTGGTGCGGTACATCGACCGCTACCTCATGTACTACATCCGCACGGCCGACCGGTTGCAGCGCACGGCACGGTGGATGGAGGACCTCGACGGCGGCGTCGACCACGTGCGCGAGGTCGTCGTAGCGGACTCCCTCGGCCTCGGCGCCGAGCTGGAGGCGGCGATGGCCACGCACATCGACACCTACGAGGACGAGTGGGCCGCGACCCTGCGCGACCCGGAGCGGCTGCGCCGGTTCCGCTCGTTCGTGAACGCGCCGACCGAGCCCGACCCGTCGATCGCGCGGGTCGAGGAGCGCGGGCAGCTCCGGCCGGCGACCGCCGAGGAGCGCGCGGCGGGCGCGGTGCTGGTGGCAGGCACGACCATCCCGGTGCGAGACGCCACGGCGACGGCCGCGGTGGAAGGAGACACCCCATGACCATCCCGATCCGCACAGGCTCCGTGACCCTGGTCGGCGGCGGCCCCGGCGACCCCGACCTCCTCACCGTCGCGGCGGTGCGCGCGCTCGCGGCGGCCGACGTCGTGCTCTACGACCGGCTCGCCCCGCACGAGACGCTCGCCGAGCTCGCGCCCGGCGCAGTGCTGATCGACGTGGGCAAGCAGCCGGGGCATCACCCCATCCCGCAGGACGAGATCGAGCAGCTCCTGGTCTCGCACGCCCGGGAGGGGTCGGCCGTCGTCCGGCTGAAGGGCGGCGACCCGTTCGTCTTCGGGCGCGGCGGCGAGGAGGTGGAGGCGTGCCGGCGCGCGGGAGTCCCGGTCAGCGTCATCCCCGGGGTGACGAGCGCGATCGCCGTCCCCGCGGCCGCCGGGATCCCGGTCACCCACCGCACGGCCTCCCGGATGTTCACCGTGATCTCGGGGCACGCACCGCTCTCGCCCGCCGAACTCGAGCACCTGGCGGGCCTGGGCGGCACGATCGTGATCCTCATGGGCGTCACGAACCTCCCCTCGATCACGGCGGGGTTGGCGCGCTTCGGGATGGACCCCGGCATGCCGGTCGCGGTGGTCGAGCAGGGGTACTCCGCGCGGCAGCGGACCACCTTCGGCGAGCTGCGGACCATCCTGACCGAGTCCGTCCAGGCCGGCGTCGGCTCGCCGGCCGTCGTCGTCATCGGCGAGGTCGTCCGGCTCGCTCGCGGAGGCAACGCGGACGCGGCGGCGGCACTCGCCGACGCGGCCGCGGTGGCCGGAGGCTGACATGGGTGACGAACGCGTCGCGGCCTTCCGCCCGGACCAGCTCGCCGGCTTCCGGATCGGCGTGACGAGCGACCGCCGCTCGGCCGACCTGATCGACGCGTTCGAGCGCCGCGGCGCGGCCGTGCTGCACGCGCCGACCGTGCACATGCAGCACGCAGAGGACGATGCACCCGTGATCGCGGACACGGAGCGGATCATCGCAGCGGCGCCCGACGTGCTGCTGGCGACGACGAGCTACGGGATGCGGCGCTGGTTCGAGGTCGCCGACTCGGCCGGCCTCGGCGAGGAGTTGCAGCGCGCGCTGGCGGGGTCGACCATCCTGGTCCGCGGGCCGAAAGCGCGCGGCGCGGTACGGGCGGCCGGCCTCGACGACGCGGGGATGAGCGACGAGGAGACGACGGACTCCCTCGTCTCGAAGGTGATCGCGGAGTTCCCGCCCGGGATCACGGTCGCCATCCAGCTGCACGGTCAGACCGACATCGGTCAGCTCCAGCGGCTGCAGGAGGCGGGCGACCGGGTCCTCGCCGTCGCGCCGTACACCTGGTCGGTGGCCGAGGACGACGACGAGCGCGCGACCCGCCTCGTGGACGCGATCGCCGCCCGGCAGCTCGACTGCGTGACTTTCACCAGCGCGCCGGCTGTCGACGGGCTGCTGATCGCCGCCCTCGCCCGCGGCCGGCATCCGGAGGTGCTGGAGGCGTTCCGCACGGACGTGGTCGCCGCCAGCGTCGGGCCGGTGACGTCCGCCCCGCTGGTCGGTGCGGGCATCGAGCCGCTGCAGCCGGACCGCTACCGGATGGGCGCGCTCATCCGGCTGGTCTGCGAGACGCTGGAGGCGGAGTCCACCCGCCGCGTGAGCACGCGGCACGGGGAGGTCGAGCTGCGTGGCAGCATCGCGGTGGTGGCCGGGAATCCGGTGCGGCTGACGCCGACGTCGCTGTCGCTGTTCCGGGCGCTGGTCGCGGCGAACGGCGCCGTGGTGTCGCGCCGCGACCTGTCCGTCGCGCTCGACGGCGGCTGCGACGAGCACGCGATGGAGGTGTCGCTGAGCCGCCTCCGCCAGAGCCTCGGCACCCCCGGCCTCGTCGCCACCGTCGTCAAACGCGGCTACCGCCTCGACGTCTGACCTCGCGCGATTCCGCACGAATCGCGGCTCTCGCCGCCGCTTTCGCGACATTCGTCACGAATCGCCACTATCCACATTCGGCACGAATCGCGGCTTTCGCCGGCGCTTTCACGACATTCGTCACGAATCGCGGCGCGCTACACGACGGGCGCAGCCGCCAGGATGGCCGCGATGCGGCCCTTGCAGCCGCCGCAGCCGGTGCCGGCGCGGGTGTCACGGCCGACGCACTCGACGGTGTCGCAGCCGGCGGCGACTGCCTCGCCGATGCGGCCCGCGGTGACGCCGTTGCACCAGCAGACCGTCGCGTCCGGTCCCAGCGGGTCCTCGACGGCCACGGCTCCCGCGTCGGCGGCGTCCAGCCGCAGCAGCGCGGACGGCTCGGCCGGGAGCGAGGCGCCGCGTTCGAACAGCAGCGTCAGCTCCGCCCCCGCCTGCGGGAGGCCGACCGAGACGAACCCGGTCAGGATGCCCTCCCGGACCACCGTCTTCACATAGGCCGCGCGCGCCGGGTCGAGCCACACGGTCACCTCGGCGTCCGTATCCCACGGCTCCGCCGCGTGGTCGCCGCCCGAGACCACATCGATCCCGGTCGCTTTGAGCATCACGGCCGTGGGGCGCTCGCGGAGGGCGACCGACGCCTCCGCCCCGGCCGCGGCTCCCGAGGCCTCCGCCCGGAGCCGCCGGGCCAGCGCTGCCGCCTGCCGCCAGCCGGGCCCGATCAGCCCGCTGGGGGCGCCCGGCACCCGGCCCGACGCGTCCGCATCCTCGGGCGACGCCACCTGCGCGCAGTCCCCGATCGCGAACACGTCCGGGTCGCTCCAGCTCCGCAGCTCCTCGTCGACGAGGATGCCGGCCGAGCAGGCCAGGCCGGCGGCGAGCGCGAGCTCCACCCGCGGGCCGACGCCGCAGGACAGCACGAGGAGGTCGCCGGGGATGTAGGTGCCGTCCGCGCAGCCGACGCCATCGAACACGCGGCCGGCCTCGGTGTCGCGGAAGCCGATGCTCTCCGCGCGCGCGTGCGCGGCCATCCCGACCCCCGTGTCCCGCACGGCGCGGGCGAGCATCCGCCCGCCCGGCTCGTCGAGGTTGCGCGCCATCGGCGTCGGCCCGTGGTGGACGACGACCACCTGCGCGCCGTGCTCGGCCGCGAGCAGGGCGAACTCCATGCCGAGCACCCCGGCGCCGAGCACGACGATCGCGCCGCCGGCCGCCACGACGGGAGCGACCGCCTCGGCGTCGGTCAGATCGCGCAGCGCCACGACCCCGCTCGGGAGCGGACGTCGTCCGCGGTCGAGCGCGGCGGCCGGTGCGGCATCCCGCTCGTGCCGGGTGTGTTCGAGGCCGTCGAGCGTCGGGATGTTCGCCCGGGCGCCCGTGGCCAGCACCAACCGGTCGTAGCGCAGCTCATCCCCGCCGGACGTGACCACCCGCTGGCGGCCCCGGTCGATCGTGGCGGCGGTCTCCGCGAGGCGGATGTCCGCACCGGCGGCGCGCGCGGCCGCCGTGTCGGTGACGTCGAGCCGGTCGCGGGAGGCGGCGCCGACCGCGTACTCGGCGACGAGCACACGGTTGTAGGCGTCCTGGTCCTCGGCTCCGAGCGCGACGAGCGAGGCCTCCCCTGCCGCCACGGCGGGCAGCATCTCTTCGACGAAACGGGCTCCGACCGGCCCGTAGCCGATGAGGACGATGCGCAGCGGCCTGGTCATGCGCCGGCCTCCACCGTCACCAGCGTGCGCTTGAACTCCGGCATCGCCGAGACCGGGTCGACCGCCGCCTCCGTCAGCAGGTTCGCGCACTGTCGTCCCGCGAAGTGGAACGGCAGGAATACCGTGTCGATCCGCATCCCCGCGGTGAGCAGCGCCGTGGCGTCGACGCTCCCACGAGCGTTGCGGATCCGCACCGGCTCGCCGTCGCCGATTCCGAGCCGGGCGGCCGTGGCCGGGTGCAGCTCGGCCCGCACGCTCGGCTGCGCGGTGACGAGCTCCGCCACCCGGCGGGTCTGCGCGCCCGACTGGTAGTGCTCCAGCAGACGGCCGGTGATCAGGGTCAGCTCGCCGACCTCCTTCCCGGTCTCGAGCGCGCGCGGGCGGACGGCGACGAGGCGGGCGCGCCCGTCCGGGTGGCCGAACCGGTCCAGGAACAGCCGCGGCGTCCCCGTCGATCCAGCGGGGTAGGGCCAGTGCGCTGCCACGTCGTCTTCGAGCTGCGCGTCGAGCACCGCGTGGCTGAGCCCCGAGTAGTCGGCGACGCCTCCCGCCGACGCCCGGCCCAGTTCGTCGAAGACCTCCGCCGGCGAGATCGGCCACGCCCCCGGCGCGCCCAACCGGCCGGCGAGGTCGGCGAGGATGTCCAGCTCGCTCCGCACGCCAGGCGGCGGGTCGATGGCGCGGCGGCGGCGCAGGACGCGCCCCTCCAGGTTCGTCATGGTCCCCTCCTCCTCGGCCCACTGCGTGACCGGCAGCACCACGTCGGCGAGCTCCGCCGTCTCCGACAGGACGAAGTCGCACACCACCAGGAAGTCGAGCGCTTCCAGGCCCGCGCGCACGGCGCCCGCGTCCGGCCCGGAGACGACCACGTTGGAGCCGTGCACCAGCAGGGCCCGCACACCGACCGGGCGGCCGAGCATCCCGAGCAGTTCGACGGCGGGGACGCCCGGACCGGGGAGGACGCCGGGCTCGACGCCCCAGACCGCGGCGACCGCGGCGCGGTCGGCCGGGTCCGCGATCGAGCGGTAGCCGGGAAGCTGGTCGCACTTCTGCCCGTGCTCGCGGCCGCCCTGGCCATTGCCCTGGCCGGTCAACGTCCCGTACCCGGAGCCGGGGCGGCCGACGAGGCCGAGGACGAGCGCGAGGTTGATCGCGGCCGTCGCGGTGTCGGTCCCATCGACGTGCTGCTCGACCCCACGGCCGGTGAGGATGTACGTGCCACGGCCGCGCGCGAGCCGGCGCGCGACCTCCCGGAGCTGCCCGACCGGGACTCCGGTGTGCTCCTGAACGCGTTCGGGCCACCACGCCGAGACGCTGCGGCGCACGGCGTCGAACCCGCTGGTCCGGGCCTCCAGGTAGTCCAGGTCGGCCAGTCCCTCGGCGAGCACGAGGTGGGTCAGCCCGAGCAGCACGACCAGGTCGGTGCCCGGCGCCGGCGCCAGGTGCAGGCCTCCTCCGTCGGCTGTGAGCTGCGCGGTCTGCGAACGGCGCGGGTCCACGACGACGAGGCCGCCCGCCGCCCGGGCGCCGGCCAGGTGACCGATGAAGGGCGGCATGGTGGCTGCGACGTTCGAACCGAGCAACAGGATCGTGTCCGCGTCGTCGAGGTCCGTCACCGGGAACGGCATCCCCCTGTCCATCCCGAACGCCCGCTTGCCCGCCGCGGCGGCCGACGCCATGCAGAACCGGCCGTTGTAGTCGATGCGCGAGGTCGCCAGCGCCAAGCGGGCGAACTTGCCGAGCAGGTAGGCCTTCTCGTTCGTGAGCCCGCCGCCGCCGAAGACCGCCACCGCATCCGGGCCGTCATCCCGACGGATCGCGGTCAGCCGCGCGGCGATCAGGGCGAGCGCCTCCTCCCACTCCGCCGGTCGCAGTTCGCCGTCGCGCCGGATCAGCGGGGCGGTCAGCCGATCGGGAGTCGTCAGCAGCTCGGCGGATGTCCAGCCCTTCTTGCAGAGGCCGCCCCGGTTGGTGGGGAACATCCGTCCGCTCACTGTCACCGGGGCCGCCGCGTCAGGCGACGGTGCGAGCGTCATGGCGCACTGCAGCGCGCAGTACGGGCAGTGGCTCGCTGCGTCCATCGGGGCCCGCCGCTCAGATCCGCACCCCGCGGCGGCGGCCGCGCACGGCCACGGCCACGGTGATCGCCAGCAGCACCACGTAGGCTCCGACGAACCACATCAACCCCGCCGCGTAGCCTCCGGTGGTCGACTTCGACAGCCCGAGCACCTGAGGGATGACGAAGCCGCCGTACGCGCCGAACGCCGAAACGATCCCGAGAGCGGCGGCCGCCGTGCGCTGCGACGACACGTCGCCGGCCGAGCTGTGTCCGTCCGCCGCGCCCGAGCGCAGCGCGAAAAGCGTTGGGATCATCCGGTAGGTCGCACCGTTGCCCGCGCCGGACGCGATGAACAGCACGAGGAAGAAGCCGAGGAACAGCCAGAAGTTGTCCAGCGGCAGCGTGACGACGACGGCGAGCGCCCCGAGCGCCATGACCACGAAGGCGGCGATGGTGATCGTGCTGCCCCCGAACCGGTCGGCGAGCCGGCCGCCGAACGGCCGGGCGAGCGAGCCGACGAGAGCCCCGAGGAACGCCAGCGACAGCGTGGCGCCGCCGACCGGGAACGCGCTGAACGCCGGAAACTGGTCGGCGATGAGCTTCGGGAAGACGCCCGAGAAGCCGATGAACGACCCGAACGTCCCGATGTAGAGCAGGGCCATCAGCCACAGCTCGGGTGCGCGGAGGGCGGCGAGCGACGCCTTCACGTCCGCGCGCGCGTTCGAGAGGTTGTCCATCCGCCGCCAGGCCCCGACGATCGCCACCAGGATGAGCGGCACCCAGACCAGGCCGGCGAGCGGGAGCTGGACGGTCGCACCGGCGCCGAGGGTGATGACGATCGGCACGGCGAACTGCGCGACCGCTGCACCGAGGTTGCCGCCGGCCGCGTTGAGCCCGAGCGCCCAGCCCTTTTTCCGCTGCGGGTAGAAGAACGTGATGTTCGCCATGGACGAGGCGAAGTTGCCGCCGCCGAACCCGGCGAGCGCCGCCACGAGCAGCATCACGCCGAACGGCGTCCCGGGGTTCGCGACGCAGATCGCCAGCCCGATGGCAGGGATGAGCAGCAGGGCCGCCGAGACCATCGTCCAGTTGCGGCCGCCGAACTTCGGGACCATGAACGTGTACGGGATCCGCAGCGTCGCACCGACCAGGCTCGGCATCGAGATCAGCCAGAACGTCTGCGACGTCGTGAAGTGTAAGCCCGCGGCGGGGAGGGCGACCACGACGATCGACCAGAGCTGCCAGACGACGAAGCCGAGGAACTCCGCGAAGATCGACCAGCGGAGGTTGCGCTGCGCTATCGCGGCGCCGGACGCCTCCCACTGGGCCGGGTCTTCGGCGTTCCAGCCGTCGATCCAACGGCCGGGACGGACGGCGAGGGCGGACTCCGCGGCCGGGGCCGCGGTCGGGGCGGAGACGGTGCTGGTCATCGTGCGGTCCTCCTGCGGTGAGTGGGTGACTCCACGCTAGGAAGATGGTGTTTCGGCGGGTCGCGCACGGCGTGAAACCTGTGTGACCAACACCTCTCCGGCGCCCGAGGGGGCTGTGAGGCCCGCGCCGCCGGCCGGCGCGGGCCGCACCGGTCAGGCTCCGACCGACCTCCGCTTGTTGAACACGTCGAAAGCGACGGCCGCGAGCAGCACGAGGCCCTTGATCAGCTGCTGGTAGTCGCTGTCCACGCCCAGAATCGACATGCCGTTGTTGAGCACGCCGATGATCAGGCCGCCGATGATCGCCCCGGGGACCGTCCCGATGCCGCCGGTGACCGCCGCGCCGCCGATGAAGACGGCGGAGATCGCGTCCAGCTCGAACCCGTTGCCGGCGCTCGGGCTGGCCAGGTTGAGCCCGGCGGTGAAGACCAGGCCGGCGATCGCCGAGATGACGCCCATGTTGATGAACAGCAGGAAGGTCACCCGCTTCGTCTTGACGCCCGAGAGGGCGGCCGCGGCCAGGTTGCCGCCGATCGCGTAGATGTGCCGGCCGAAGACCGAACGGTTCATCACCGCCGTGTACCCCACGACGAGGACGCCGAGGATGATGAGCACGATCGGCGTCCCGTTGTAGCTGGCGAGCAGCAGCGTGACCGTGAGCACCAGTGCGACGAGGAAGATCAGCTTCAGCACGAACCACCAGAGCGGCTCGTCCTCCAGGTCGTACTTGCGGCGCACCAGCCGCTGACGCACCGAGGTGGCGACGATGGCGGCGGCCGCGAGCAGACCGAGGATGAGGGTGAGCGGCTCGTAGCCGGAGGTGCCGAACGCCGGCAGGAACCCGGAGCCGATCGAGCGGAACTCCTTCGGGAAGAAGGAGATCTGCTGGTTGCCGAGGGCTATCTGGGCGGCGCCGCGGAAGACGAGCATGCCGGCGAGGGTGACGATGAAGGCCGGGATGCCGAAGTACGCCACCCAGTAGCCCTGCCAGGCCCCGACCAGCGCGCCCAGGACGAGGCAGAAGACGACGGCCAGCGGCCAGGGCAAGTGCCATTGCGAGATCATCACGCCGGCCATCGCGCCGATGAAGGCGACGACGCTGCCGACTGAGAGGTCGATGTGCCCGGCGATGATGATCATCACCATTCCGACGGCCAGGATCAGGATGTAGCTGTTCTGGACGATGAGGTTCGTGACGTTGATCGGCGCGAGGGTGATGCCGGCCGTCGTGATCTGGAAGAACAGCACGATCACGATCAGCGCGATGAAGAGGCCGATCTGTCGGAGCTGGCCCGTCAGGTAGCTGACGGCGTTCGTGAGCGGTTTCATTCTGTGGTCTTCTCGCGTTCCTGGGTCATGAATTGCATGAGGTATTCGGCGGTTGCCTTCTCGCGCGGGACATCGGCGGTGATCCGTCCCTCGCTCAGGGTGTAGATGCGGTCGCAGATGCCGAGCAGCTCGGGCAGCTCGGAGGAGATCACGATGATGCCCTTACCGGCGTCGGCGAGGCGGTCGATGATCGTGTAGATCTCGTACTTCGCCCCGACGTCGATGCCGCGGGTGGGCTCGTCGAGGATGAGCACGTCCGGGTCGGCGTACATCCATTTGGAGAGCACGACCTTCTGCTGGTTGCCGCCGGAGAGCTTGCCGGTGAGCGTCGAGACGTTCGGCGTCTTGATGTTCATCGTCTTGCGGTAGCCCTCCGCGACGATCCGCTCCTTGTGCTCGTTGACGAACTTGAGCCAGTCGACGAGCTTGTCGAGCGCGGCGATCGAGATGTTCCGCTGGATGTCGTCGATGAGGTTGAGCCCGTAGTGCTTGCGGTCCTCGGTCGAGTAGGCGATGCCGTGCTCGATGGCCTTCGACACCGTGTTCACCGAGATCGGCTTGCCGCGCTTGTAGACCTGGCCGCTGATGTCGACGCCGTAGCTGCGTCCGAAGACACTCATCGCCAGCTCGGTGCGCCCCGCGCCCATGAGTCCGGCGATGCCGACGATCTCACCGGCGCGCACGAACAGATTGGCGCCGTCGACGACCTTGCGGCTGCGGTCGAGGGGGTGGTGCACGGTCCAGTCCTCGATGCGGAGGAGCTCCTCGCCGATGTGCGGCACGTGGTCGGGGAACCGGCTGGCGACGTCGCGGCCGACCATCCCCTTGATGATGCGGTCCTCGCTCGCGGCCTCGCCGCGCATCTCCAGCGTCTCGATGGTGCGCCCGTCGCGGATGATCGTGACGCGGTCCGCGATCGCTTTGATCTCGTTGAGCTTGTGACTGATGATGATCGACGTGATGCCGTGGCTCTGGAGCTGACGGATCAGGTCGAGCAGGTGCGCCGAGTCGTCGTCGTTCAGTGCGGCGGTCGGCTCGTCGAGGATGAGGATCTTCACCTCTTTGGAGAGCGCCTTCGCGATCTCCACGAGCTGCTGCTTGCCGACGCCGATGTCCTTGATCTTCGTGATCGGGTTGTCGCGCAGCCCGACCCGGGCGAGCAGCTTGCCCGCCTCCAGGTTGGTCTCGTTCCAGTCGATCCAGCCGCCGTGCTGGCGCTCGTTGCCGAGGTAGATGTTCTCGGCGATGGACAGGTAGGGCGAGAGCGCGAGCTCCTGGTGGATGATCACGATGCCGGCGGCCTCGGAGTCGTTGATCGAGCGGAACTCCACCGGTTCGCCGTTCAGGACGATCTCGCCCTCGAACGTGCCGTGCGGGTACACCCCGGACAGGACCTTCATCAGAGTGGACTTGCCTGCGCCGTTCTCGCCGCAGATGGCGTGGACCGAGCCCTCCTCGATCGAGATCGAGACATCCTGCAGGGCCTTCACCCCGGGGAACGTCTTCGAGATGTTGCGCATCTCGAGAATCGTGTTGGACATTGTCTCCCTTGCTTCGTCGCGGGCGGGGCGGGCACGTCGAACGGCGTGCCCGCCCCGCTTCAGCGGCCGGATCGGACTACTGGAGGTCGGAGGCCTTGTAGTAGCCGCTGTCGACGAGCACCTTCTGGTAGTTGTCCTTGGTCACGACGACAGGCTGGAAGAGGTAGCTCGGCACGACCTTGGTCTTGTTGTCGTAGCTCTTGGTGTCGTTGACCTCGGGCTTCGTGCCGGTGAGGATGTCGTTCGCCACCTTGGCGGCCTCGTTGGCGAGCTGACGGGTGTCCTTGTAGATCGTCGAGTACTGCGTGCCCGCGATGATCTGCTTGACGCTGGCGACCTCGGCGTCCTGGCCGGTGATGATCGGCAGCTTCTTGCCGCTGGAGCCGTAGCCCGCGCCCTCGAGCGCGCTCAGGATCCCGTCGGAGAGGCCGTCGTAGGGCGAGAGCACGCCCTGCACCGCAGCGCCGCCGGAGTACGACTTGGCGATCAGGTCCTGCATGCGGGCCTTGGCGGTCGCCGGGTCCCAGCGCAGGATGGCGACCTGGTTGAAGTTGGTCTGCCCGCTCTTGACGACGAGGGTGCCGTCGGCGATGTAGGGCTTGAGGGTGTCCATCGCGCCGTTGAAGAAGAAGGTCGCGTTGTTGTCGTCCGGGCTTCCGGCGAAGACCTCGATGTTGAACGGGCCCTTGGCCCCGGTCTTCTTGCCGTCGGCGTCGAGGATGCCGAGGCCGGTCAGCAGCGAGTTCGCCTGGTAGACGCCGACCTTGTAGTTGTCGAACGAGACGTAGTAGTCGACGTTCTTGTCGCCGGTGAGCAGGCGGTCGTACGAGATGACCTTGATGCCGGCCTTGGCCGCCGCGTCGAGCTGGTCGGTGAGCGAGCCGCCGTCGATGGAGGCGATGATCAGCACCTTGGCGCCCTTGGTGATCATGGTGTTGATCTGCTGCACCTGGGTGGGGATGTCGTTGTTGGCGTATTCGAGGTCGACCTTGTAGCCGTTCTTCTGGAGGTCGGACTTGACCGCGTTGCCGTCGGCGATCCACCGCTCGGAGACCTTGGTCGGCATGGCGACGCCGACGAGCGCCCCCTTGTTGTCGGCGGTGCCGGCGCCGTTCCCGTTTCCGGGTCGGCCTCCCGAGCACGCGGCGAGCATGACGGCGACACCGAGGGCGACCGCCCCGAGTGCGATTCTCTTCAACTTCACTGTGATTCCCTTCGAGGGTGAGGCGGTCTGCACGCGGGCTGCGTGCGGGTACCAGGGCCGGAAACCGGTCGATGATCGGGCCATCGGCGATCGGCCGATCGACGTCTGCGCGAGCGTGGGCCCGAGGTGCTGCTTCGCATCCCGACCCTCCTTCTGCGACGTCGTCGTCGTCCGCTAGGCTGCTGTCCGATATATGTGACCGGTCCCAGAACGGGTATGACGTTATGCCTCATCCAGCCTTCGCGTCAAGCAACGCGCCGAAAAACGTCCGCCGCCCTATGATCGGCAGAGCAGGGCGATCCGCCGCGGTACCGTCTTGCCGGAACCCGGAGCGAGCATGACGGACAAGGTCGACGGCGAGGCGGCCAAGCCCCTCTCGATCCGCGATGTTGCACGTATCGCCGGGGTCTCCCGGCAGACCGTGTCCCGGGTCCTGAACGGCGAGCGCTACATCAAGCCCTCGACCGAGGAGCACGTCAAGAAGGTCATCGAGGAGCTCGCCTGGCGGCCCAACAGCGCAGCCAGAGCTCTCGCCACGTCGCGCTCGAAGGCGATCGGGCTCCTGGTCTCCGCCCGCTCCCACTACGGGCCGTTCAGCGCGGCGGCCGCCGTCGACGAGGCCGCCCGAGCCCGCGGCTACGCCATCGTCTCGGCGACGCTGGCCCACGAGGACGAGGCGAGCCTCACCGAGGCGCTCGACGCGTTCCTCGCCCAGGGCGTCGACGGGGTGATCGTGATCGCCCCGCAGCAGCGGGCGCACGAGGCGCTGCGCAAGGTGTCGATCCGGGTGCCGTTCATCAGCCTCCAGTGGCCGGACGCGCCAGGCGACCGCGCCGTCGCCTTCGACCAGCGCGAGGGGGCGCGGCTGGCCACCCGGCACCTCATCGAACTCGGGCACAGCCGCATCGTGCACGTCGCCGGCCCCCAGGACTGGAACGAGGCGGAGGAGCGCATGCGCGGCTACCTCGATGAGATGTCGGCACGGGACCTCCCGACCGCCCCGCCGGTCCTCGGCGACTGGACGGCCGACACCGGCTACGACCTGGGCATGAAACTACTCGGCGGCAGGGAGTTCACCGCGGTCTTCGCCTCGAACGACCAGATGGCGCTCGGCCTCATGCACGCCGCGGCGGACCTTGGCCTGCGCGTTCCGCGCGACCTGAGCATCGTCGGCTTCGACGACATCCCGGAGGCGAAGCACTTCGCGCCGCCGCTGACGACCGTGCGCCAGGACTTCGCGCAGCTCGGCGCCAGCGCGATCGAGCGTCTGATCGCCGACATCGAGGGACGCGCCGAGCCCCCTGCGGAGTTCACCGCTCCGGAGCTCATCGTGCGGCGGAGCACTGCTGCGCCGGAGTGACGGGCTTCCGGCGCCGGATGTTTCGCCCTGTGACGCCGAGCGTGACTCACGTCGTCGAGCTGCCTATGCTCGGTACTCATCGCGCACCCCGCGACACCGCCACCGACCGTGAGAAGGACATCGTGACCCGTCAGCCCAGCCCCACCGCGAAGGACGCCCTGCTCCGGGCCGCCTCCGGGCAGGGCGCGGAGATGTTCGACGACGGATACGCCCTGCACCCCATCGCGCGCCAGGCGGCGATCGCCACCCCGTCGCACTGGGCCGACGTTTTCGTCGTCTCCGTCGGCGACGACGGCTGGATCGAGCTGGCCGACCTGGACGGCGGCAGCGTCCGCTGCTGGCACTACGACGACCTGAGCGACCTGCTCGAGCCGGGCGCGCCCGTCGCCGTCCACACGCTCTACGGCGTGCTCTCCGCCGGCGACGAGCTCCTCAACGTGCGCCTCGCGCGCCCCTGAGGCCGCGCACCCCGAACTACGACGCCATCATCGGCTTCATGGACGCCATCATCGCGTCGCATGCGTCCGCGCAGTTGCCGCAGACCTGAGCGCACATCGTCGCGGACGCGCTCCCGGACATCCCGCCGCAGTCGTCCGCGCAAGCGCGGCACATCGCCGACGTGGCCTGCAGCATCGCCATCATCGCCGCCATGTCACCTGCGTTCATCGGCATCGGGCGCAGCATCATCCGCATCATCGTGTTGCACATCTCGGCGCAGCTCATGCACATCGCCGAACCGGACATGCCTTCCATCGACATGGAGCCCGCGCACATGGTGCACGCCTGCTCGCACGCCGAGCACGCCTCGATACATCGCTGCATCATCGACAGGTCCATGCCCGCCATCGGCCCTTGGGCGGACTCCTTCATCATGGACATCATCCCGGTCATGTCATCCATTTCCTGCACCCACTTCCCGCCGGCACGGGAGGCAGGCCGCCTCGAGGGACCGTGCGCGACACCGGCAACGATAGGAGGGTTCGGCAGCGGCGACAAGCAGTTCTGGACGCGCTCAGCCCACGATGTCCCGCATGAACACCTGCGCCTCCCACGGAGCGCACCGGCCGTCCACCCGCGGCGGCCGTTCCTCGAGATTTCCGAGCACCGGCTCCGCCTCGCTCCAGACCGCCGCGTCGGGGAGGTCGTACTCCGCCGGCTCGCCGGAGAGGTTCGCGATGACGAGCAGCTGCCGGGCGCCGAGCGTCCGCGTGTACGCGAACACGGTCGGATGCTCCGGCAGCACGAGTTCGAAGCTGCCGTGCGAGACCACCCGCTCGCTGTGGCGCAAGGCGATCAGCGCGCGGTAGTGCGCGAACACCGACCCCGGGTCGTCGCGCTGGGTTTCGGCGTTGATCCGGGCCGCGTTCGGGTTGACCGCGATCCACGGGGTGCCCGAGGTGAAGCCGGCCGCCGGGCCGTCCGACCATTGGACCGGCGTGCGCGCGTTGTCGCGGCTCATCACGCGCAGGGCCGCGAGCACGGCCTTCGGCGCCTGGCCGCGCTCGCCGACGGCCTCCGCGTAGTAATTGAGGGACTCGATGTCGCGGAAGTCGGCGACGTCGGCGAACGGCATGTTCGTCATGCCCAGCTCCTCGCCCTGGTAGATGTACGGCGTGCCGCGCATCAGGTGCAGCACGGTCGCGAGCGCGGTCGCCGACTCGCGCCAGTGCTCGCCGTCGTCGCCGAAGCGGCTGACGACGCGCGGCTGGTCGTGGTTGTTCCAGTACAGGCTGTTCCAGCCCACGTCAGCGAGACCGTCCTGCCACCGGCCGAGCGACGCCTTCAGGTCCCGCGGCGTCGCCGCGGCCGGGTCGAACTTGCCGCCGGCCCCGTGATCGAGACCGACGTGCTCGAACTGGAACACCATGTCGACCTCGCGCCGGTCGGGGTCGGTGAACAGCCGGGCGTGCTCGATCGTCACGCCCGGCATCTCGCCGACGGTGAGGAAGTCGCCGGAGCGCCCGCCGAACACCCGCTCGTGCATCTCCTGGAGGAACTCGTGGATGCGCGGCCCCTGCGCGTAGAACGGGAACCCGTCGCCGTGGACGGCGCCAGGCGCGACCTCGCCGTCGGGGAGTTCGACCACCTTCGAGATCAGGTTGATCACGTCCATCCGGAACCCGTCGACGCCGCGGTCGAGCCACCAGTTCATCATGTCGTAGACGGCCTGGCGGACCTCCGGGTTCTCCCAGTTGAGGTCCGGCTGCTTCCGCGAGAACAGGTGCAGGAAGTACTCCCCCGAGGCCGCGTCGTACTCCCAGGCCGGGCCGGAGAAGAAGGAGCCCCAGTTGTTCGGCTCGGCGCCGGGAGTACCCGGGACGAACCCGGCCCTCGGCTTCCGCCACCAGTACCAGTCGCGCTTCGGGCTGTCGACGGACGACGCGGACTCCACGAACCACGGGTGCTCGTCGGAGGTGTGGTTGACCACCAGGTCCATGACCAGCTTCATACCGCGGGCGTGGATGTCCGCCAGCAGCTCGTCGAAGTCCTCGAGAGTCCCGTAGGCCGGATCGATCGCGCGGTAGTCGCTGATGTCGTAGCCGTTGTCGTCCTGCGGGGACGCGTAGATCGGCGACAGCCAGACGACGTCGACCCCGAGCAGCTGAAGGTGGTCGAGACGCTGCCGGATGCCGCGGAGGTCGCCGATGCCGTCGCCGTCGCTGTCCGCGAAGCTGCGCGGATAGATCTGGTAGACGACGGCGGAACGCCACCACTGGTCGTCGGGCGCGGCGGCGCCGGGGAGTCCGGCGCGGCCGGGGTTCGTGGTCAGGTCGGTCATGACGCTCCATCCGGGTCGAGTTCGACGAGCACGACCTGCCAGGCGCCAGGAGGCGGCAGGACGACCGTCGCGTGCGTCCCGTCCGCGTGGACGGGGAGGTCGACGAGCCGGGGTGACCCGTCCGGGTCGGCGACGCGGACGCACGGCGTCGCGCCGGCGACCGTGCGGAGACGCAGCGTCCCCTGGCCGACGTCCGCCAGGGGTGCCTTGGGCGCGTCCCAGAGCGCGTCCGGCTGACCGGCCAGGTTGATCAGGTGGACGACCAGGCCGTGCTTCGTCTGCACGACCCGGCGCCAGACGGCGCCGGCGACGGGTTCGCCCGCGACCGCCGCGTCCGGGTAGGAGACGTCGAGGTCGTCGTTGTACGGCCCCGCGTACGAGCCCGTGACGTCCACGATCGCGGGATCGAACAGCAACTCGTCGTGCTCGACCATGAAGTCGTACCAGCGCCGGAGCAGGGTCGCCGTGGAGTCTTCGACGACGTGGTTGCGCACGTAGTAGGGGTCCACCAGGATGCGGTCGGCCTCCCCGGCGAGGAGCTGGGTGGCCCCGTGCGAGAACAGCGTCGCCATGGTGAAGGCGGTGGCGCGGTCGGCAGCGGCGGCGGACGCCGAGTCGTAGACGTGCTGGTACGCCGCGATCGCGATGGGCTTGTCCCGTCCTGCTGCCCGGGCCCGGGTCACGACGGAGGCGAGCGAGCCGAGCGTCAGGTGCGGGTCCCACACCTCGATGTAGACGGCGTCCTGCGGGCTCGCCGCCGTCGTCCAGGTCGGGAAGTCGTTGACGTTGTTGAAGACCAGGTGGGCGTCGGGAAGGGCCTCCCGCACGCCGCCGATCATCGTGTCGAACGACCGGGCGACGTCGACGCTGCGGCCGTCCGCCCGGCGCGCGTGCTTCGGGTAGCCGTACTGGTCGAGGTGGAAGCCGTCGAACCCGACGGTCTCGACGGCCGCGGTGAGCTCATCCCGGAGGTGCGTCAGCCACGGCACGGCGGCCGGGTCCACGATGAAGAGGAAGTCGCCGAGCGCGTACGGCTCGCCGGCCGCGTCGAGCAGGGCCCATTGCTTCCAGCCGTCCCACTCCCGCGGGCCGACCGCGTAGACGGCGGCGTACCCGAGGGCGCGCGCTCCGGCCGCGTGGACGCCGTCGACCAGCCGGCGCACCGTCGCCAGCGAGACCGGCTGGCCCAGCGCGTCCTCGTAGTCATCGCCGCCGCCCAGCAGCTCGGCGTGCCGGTACGCCCAGTCGTAGAACTGCACATCCGTGAGGTGGAGGCGGCGGACGGTGTCGACCAGTCCGCGCGGGTCGCGGCCGGGGCTGTAATCGACGGTGAAGCCGTAGCGCAGCCGCGGCGTGTCCGCCCCGGCGACCTGGAGGGCCGTGCGGAGGACTGTGGAGCCGTCGGTCCACTCGACGCCGTAGCCTCCGGGCTCCGGCGATCCGAGCGAGACGAAGCCGTCGCCGTCCGTCGCCCGGACGCCCTGCTTCTCGCCGAGACGCCAGAACGTGAGCTCTCCGGCGCCGGAGACGTCGCGCACCTCGACCCGGACCTCGTCGCCCGCGCCGAACCAGGCGCGCTCGGGCAGCAGCTCGCTCATCCCTTCACCGCCCCGGAGGTCAGGCCCTGCACGAAGTACCGCTGGAAGACGAGGAACACCACGATCACCGGGACGACCGCGATCACCGATGCCGCGAAGACGAGCCCCCACTGCGTGGCGTTCTCGCCCTGGAACAGTGCGATGGCGATCGGGAGCGTGCGCCTCGCGGGGGTGTTGATGATCGTCAGGGCCCAGGCGAACTCGTCCCAGCAGGCCAGGAACGTGAAGATGGTGGCCGTCGCGAGTGCGGGCTTGGCCAGCGGCAACGCGAGCCGCCAGTACCGGGTCCAGGCGTTCGCGCCGTCGACCTGCATCGCCTGGTCGAGCTCGGCCGGGATAGACGCGAAGAAGCCGCGCAACAGGAAGGTGTTGAGGGCGAGCGATCCGGCGACGTAGAACACGATGAGGCCGCCCAGCGAGTCGATCAGCCCGAAGAACTTCGCGATGATGAACTGCGGGATGATCAGCATCATCGCCGGGACGACGAGCCCGATCAGCAGGATCCGGAACATCATCTCCCGCCCCGCGAACCGGTAGCGGGCGAACCCGTAGGCCATCATCGAGCTGATCAGCACGGAGAGCGCCGTGGAGATGACCGCGACGATCGTGGAGTTCAGGAAGTACAGCCCGAAGTCCTGGGTGGTCAGCGCCTGCCGGTAGTTGTCGGTCGTGGCCGGGCTCGGGATGAACTGCGGCGGCACCGTGAGCACATACGCCTGGCTCTTGAAGCTGGTCGAGAGCATGTAGAGGAACGGCGTCACCATGATCGCTGCGCCCACGACGAGGACGGCGATCCTGACGCCGGTGCCGAGCCTCCGCCGGCCGTTCGCTGTGGCGGTCATGCGAGATCCTCTCCATTGCGCTCGCGGAACACCCGCAGCTGGATGACGGCGAGCACGAAGACGATGACGGCGAGGATCACGGCGAGCGCCGAGCCATAGCCGAAGTCGAGGTACTGGAACGCCTGGTTGTACATGTAGGTCAGGACGACGTCGGTCTGGCCGCCCGGACCGCCGCCGGTCATCACGAGCACGGAGGTGAAGACATTGAAGCCGCCGATGACGAGCATCACCGTGACGAAGAGCAGCGACGGCCAGATCGCGGGGATCGTGACGACGCGGAAGCGCTGCCAGCGGCCGGCGCCGTCCATGGTGGCGGCCTCCTCCAACGACTGCGGCACGCCCTGGAGGGCGGCGAGGAAGATCATCATCGACCAGCCGACGCCCTTCCAGACTCCGAGGGCGCAGATCGCGACGAGGGCTGTCCAGCGCCCGGACAGCCAGGACACGTCGGAGTTCATCAGGTGCAGGAAGTCGTGCAGTGTGAAGTTGACGAGCCCGCCGTCCGCGAAGAGGTACTTGAACAGAAGCGAGACGACGACCCAGCTCGTGATGACCGGAAGGTAGAAGAGCACCCGGAAGACCGGCTGGCTGGGGCTCTTGCGCTTGAGGAGGACAGCGATGAGGAGCCCGAGGACGATCTGAGGCGGCACGGTGAAGAGCATGTAGATGCCGCTGTTGGCCAGGCTCAGCCAGAAGTGCGGGTCCTGGAACGCGCGGACGTAGTTCGCCAGCCCGAGGAACTGGCTGACCGCGCCGGCCATGAGCTTCCAGTCGTAGAAGCTCATCTGCACGGCCTGCAGGATCGGCAGCAGGATCAGCACGACGAAGAGGACGAAGCCGGGCGCGATGAAGAGGTACGGCGTCGCGCCGCCGGTGATCCGGCCGGACGTCGCCCGACGACCCGGCTGCGGGCGCCGCTGTCCCGCCGAGGTGCGCCGCGGCGCGGTGGGGTCGGCCCCCACCGCGCGCGCGGTCCGTTCTGTCGTGGTGCTCACGGGTTCACTTTCCGGTCAGCAGCGGGTCGATCTGCTGGGCCGCCGTGGTGAGGGCGGCCTTCACACTGGTCGTCCCGCTGAAGGCCGGGGTGAGTGCGGCGCTCAGGATGCCGTCGACTTTCGCCCCCTGCGGGATGGCCAGCCGCGACTTCGCCGTCTTGAGCTGGTCCGCGAAGGTGGTGAAGTACGGGTCGATCGCGGCCTGCTTGGCGGCGAAGGCCGGGATCACCGTCATCTGGCCGGTCTTGGCCATTGCGATCTGGAACTGCTCGGACTGGGTGAAGCGGATGAATTTCTCCGCCGCCGTCTGGTTCTTCGACGAGGCTGTGAGCACGATGTCCTCGCCGCCGACGACGCTGGTGGAGGCGCCGTCGCCCTTCGGCACCGGCGCGTAGATCGGCGAGAAGTCCTTGTACTGGCCGGCCCAGATCGCCTTCATCCACGGTCCGTCGAGGATGGTCGCGTACTTCCCAGTCGGCAGGCCGTCGGAGGTGGACGTCGCGCCCTGGTTGCCCGTGATCAGGTTCGGGATCTGGCCCTCCTTGTAGAGGTCGACCAGCATCTGCACCGCCGCGACCGACTTGGGCCCGTCGAGGTACCCGCTGGCCTTGGTCAGGCTCGCGTTGGTGATCTCACCGCCGTTGGACCAGATCCACGGATAGATGTTCCAGCCGCCGAGGCCGCCGTCGGCGAAGACCGAGACGCCGGTGCCCTTGAGCTTGGCGGCCATCTGCTGGAGGTCGCCGAAGGTCTTCGGCGGAGCGCTCATCCCCGCCGCGTCGAGCGCCTTCTGCGACGTGATCAGCACGCGGGTGTTGGTGTCGAGCGGAAGGCCGTAGTACTTGCCGTTGTACTTGTTCGTGGTCAGCGTTCCCGGGTACACCGCCTTGGAGAGCGTCCCGAAGTCGGACATCGACTCGGACAGCGGGGTGAGGACGCCGAGCTGGGCGAGCTGCGGGACCCAGCCGATGTCGGAGCGGACGAGGTCCGGGAGGCTCCCGCCGGCGGCGCTGGTCGTCAGCTTCTGCAGCAGGTTGTTGTACGGGATGTCCACGTAGTTGACCGTGATGCCCGGGTTGGCCTTCTCGAAGGCGGGGATGAGGGTCTTGTTCAGCGCGTCCTGCTGGGCGGAGTTGCCGCCGTTGCCGTACGAGCCCCAGAACGTCAGGGTGACCGGGTGGCTGGACGAGCCGTCGGAGGAGCCGCCCGAGGCGGCGGAGCACCCACTGGCGACCAGTGCGATGGATGCCGCGAGCGCCGCCGTCGCGGCCAGTGCGGTGGAACGCTTCATTGCAGTTCTCCTGTCGGAAGGGGGCGCTCGTGCTGGCCCCGCGGTGTGGAGTTATTTCTATGGCAAAAACAACCCGCTGTCAACAACCTCCTGAATCCGCAATTTTCGCCTGAGTTCGTTGATTGACGAAACAATCTCGGTATGCCAAAGTGAGGGAACCGCACCGCCGAAGGAGGACCAGTGACCGTCACCGCACCGACATGGGCGCCCGAGGCGGGCGCCTCCCGGTCCGTCGCGCTCGAGGTCCTCCTCAACGGCCCGCTCTCCCGCAGCGAGATCGCCCGACGGCTGGACCTCTCCCCCGGCTCCCTCACCCGCCTGAGCGCGCCGCTGATCGAGACGGGGCTGCTCGTGGAGACCGGCGAGCTCGCCGAGGGGCGCACCGGCCGGCCATCCCGTCCGCTGGACATCGTGTCGACCTCGCGCCACTTCATCGGCATGAAGCTGATGGCCGACCGGGTGCAGGGCGTCGCCACCGACCTCCGCGCGAACATCATCGCGACGGACATGGTGGAGTTCGGCTCGCGCGACCCCGACACCGTCGCCGACGCGATCGCCGAGCTGGCCGACCGGCTCTCCCGCGACGTGCCGCCCGTGACCGCCCTCGGTGTCGGCCTCGGCGGCCGCATCGCCGGCAACACGCGCGTCGCGAGCGCGGCCTTCCTCGAGTGGGAGGACGTGCCGCTGGTCGACATGATCGAGCAGCGTACGGGCATGTCCACGGTCATCGAGAACGACGTCATCGCCTTCACCGAGGCCGAGCACTGGTTCGGCTACGGCCGCGGCCTCGACCGCTTCGCAGTGATCACCCTCGGAGCGGGCGTGGGCTACGGCCTGGTCATCCACGACGGCATCGTGGCCGACGACGACGCCGGCATCGGCCTCATCGGCCACTGGCCGCTGGATCCGATGGGCCCGCTGTGCCCGGCCGGTCACCGCGGCTGCGCCCGCAGCGTCCTCACCCAGGCGGCGATCGTCCACGAGGTCGGCACCGCGCTCGGGCGCGAGGTCGGCTACGACGAGGCGCTGACCCTGGCTGCGGCGGGCGAGCCCGCCGCACGCCGGGTCGTCGACGACGCCGGGCGCGGCCTCGGCCGCCTCCTGGCGGCCGTGGCCAACCTCACGATGCCCGAGCGCATCGTCCTCGGCGGAGAGGGAGTCCGGCTGGTCGAGGTCGCCCGCGAGGCCATCGACCAGGGCATCGCCGCCGACCGCGACCCGCGGGCGAAGCGGCTCGACCTCATCACGACGTCCGGCGACAACCTCGAATGGTGCCGGGGGGCTGCCGTGATCGCCATTCAGACGTATGTGCTCGGGACCCACCCGGGGGTGGGCTGAGCGCGGGGTCACCGCCCCGAGCATGCCTCCGCGCCGAGTTCCGCACGCGTCGGAGGGTTCGCACCTCTCCTGCCCACGGTGATCGCCGCCGCGCGGGACGCCCGTGACAGCAGTCGCGACAGCGTCTCGGTGTCGATCGCGCGCAGCGCGTCCCGCCGATCGGCGCCGGTCAGCCCCTCGGCTACCAGGCCGTCCAGCAGCGCCGCGGTGAACGTGTCGCCCGCGGCGACCGTGTCGACCACGGGGACGCGCACCGCGTCGCACGCCACGTTGCCGCCCTGCGCGAACGCCAGCGAGCCGCGTGCTCCCCGTGTCACCACCACCAGCTCAGCCCCCTCGCTCAACCATCGGGAGGCCGCGACGCGTGGCGACGACCCGGGAGCCAGCCACGCAAGATCCTCATCGCTCAGTTTGATGACGTCGGCGAGCGCGAGGATCCGTTCGATCCGCGCGCGGGAGCCCTCGCCGCAGAGCGAGACGCGGATGTTCGGATCGACGCTGACGATGGACGTCGCCCGCGCGGACCGCAGGTAGTCCTCGACGGCGGCTGCGCCGGGCTCGAGCGCAGCGGCGATCGAACCCGTGTGCACCACTGCGGCCGGCTGCACCCTCCCGAGGGAGGCCTCCCAGGCGACGTCGAACGCGTAGCTCGCGGAGCCGTCGGCCGCGATCGTCGCGCGGGCGGTCGCCGTGCGCGCGATCGGCGTCACCTCGACGGCGACCCCCGACGCGGCGAGCCATTCACGCAGTCCCCGACCGCGCTCATCGTCGCCGACCGCCGTGGCGAGCCGCACGCCACGACCCAGCCGGCCGAGCGCCAGGGCCGTGTTCGCCGGGCCGCCGCCGAACGCCTCCTCTGTCCCGGCCGGGCCGCTGAAGATGTCGACGAGCGCCTCGCCGATCACCAGGATCGCTTCCCCGGCCGGCTCGACCGTAGAGGCCGCCCCGACCGTGGAGGCCGGCCCACCGCGCGCGGGCACGCTCAGCCCCGGCCGGCGGCGACCGGAACGGTCCGCCCCGAATGGTCCGACGCGTCGCCGAGCACGACGACGCCGTCGCGCACCCGGACCGGACGCGGGTCGGTGACGCCGCCGACGAACGAACCGTCCGGGCCGGTGTTCTCGAACGCCAGGAACATCGCCGCCCCCGACACCCGGTCGTGCATGACCCGGCCGACGTACAGGTCGTGGTCGGTGACCTGCTGCGCGCGCGTCGGATCCCAGCGGCCGTCGGCGTCGGCGATGATCGCCCAGGTGCCGCCGGTGCTGCCGGTGCGCCTGCGCTCGTCCGCGAGGTCGGAGGCGAGGCAGGAGAAGAACAGGACGCGCTCGCCGTCGATCTCGGCGGTGTTGAGCACTTCCAGCTGGCCGAAGCCGCTCCCCGGCTCGCTGAGCGGCGGCTGCAGCTCCCAGTGCCGGAGATCGTCGGAGACGGCGGTCGCGATGACGCCGCGGTCGTCAGGCCGGCCGTGGTTGGCGCGGGCCGTGATGAGCATGCGCCAGCGGCCGATGCTCTCGTCGCGGTACACCCACGGGTCGCGGAACGCCTCGTCGTGCCAGTGGCCGTCGGCGAGCCGCTCGTACCACCGCGAGTCGGCGCTGAGGATCGGGTTGCAGTCGCTCTTGGTCCAGTCGTAGAGGTCGGTCGACGTCGCCATCCCGATGCTCTGCACGTTGCCGTCGTCCGTCAGCACAGTGCCGGTGTAGAACATGCGCCAGAGTCCGTCGTCGCCTTGGACGACGCTGCCGGTCCAGGTTGCGAGCTCATCGAAGGCCGGAGCGTCGCTGCGGACCAGCGCATCGACCACCCGGGTCCAGTTCACGAGGTCGTCGGAGACCGCGTGGCCGATGGAGGCACGGTAGTGGCGGGCGTCGGGATCCTTGAGCGCCTTCGACGCGTAGAGGAAGAACAGGTGGTACTTCTCACCGTCGTCGGCGAGCCAGAAGTCCCAGACCCAGCTGTCGGGAAGTGCGTACATGGTCAGCCTTTCAGCCCCTGCGAGGCGATGGAGTTGACGAACGAGCGCTGGAACGCCACGAAAAGGGCCAGCACAGGGACGGTGATGATGGTCGCGTAGGCCATGATCTGGCCCCACGACGTATTGAGTTGCTTGAAGTAGTCGATGCCGACCATCGCCGGCCGCACAGCCTCGCTCTGCGTGACCATGAGCGGCCAGAGGTACTGATTCCAGGCGGGCAGGAAGGTCAGGATCGCGACGGTCGCGATCGCTGGGCCGGCCAACGGCATGATGATGCTGCGGTAGATGCGGAACCAGCCCGCTCCGTCGACCCGCGCCGCCTCGTCCAGCTCCTTCGGGATGGAGTCGAAGTACTGGTAGAAGAGGAAGACCGAGAACGCGTTGGCGATGAACGGCACGATCTGCACGGTGTACGTGTCGAGCCAGCCCTGCACGATCTGCGTGCCGTCGAAGTAGGGCAGCTGGTTGACCTCCCACAGCAGCGGCAGCGCCATCACCTCGAACGGCACGATCAGCGTGGCCAGGATGACGCCGAGCGCCACCTTGCCGCCGGGGATGCGCATGCGCGAGAGCGAGAACGCCGCCAGCGAGTTGACGATCAGCCCGAGCCCGACAGTGAGCACCGAGATCAGGATCGAGTTGAAGAGGAACTGCGCGAACGGCACGCGGTCGAACACGCCGGCGTAGTTCTCCAGGCTGATGTTCCCGACGGGGAGGAACGCCTGGATGCCGCCCAGATCCCCGAAGATCTGCGCGTCCGGCTTGAAGCTGGAGACGATCATGAAGACCAGCGGGAGCCCGAAGACGAGCGCGAGCGCGATCTTGAGGGCGAGCATCAGAGCGGGCCGCCAGACGCCGCGCCGGCGCCGGGTCGGTTCGATGGTGTGCGGCGTCTCGATGTCCGCGACGTCGCGGATGGTGTCGGTCATCGCCGGGCCTCCTTGTCACGGGTGAGGAATCGCTGGGTGAGGGTGACGATCAGCACGAGCACGAAGAACACCAGCGAGATCGCCGACGCGTAGCCGGTCTGCTGCTGCTGGAATCCGCTGCGCACCGCCTGGAAGACGAGGGTCGTCGTGGAGTTGAGCGGGCCGCCCTGGGTCATGATCTGCACCTGCGAGAACAGTCCGAACGCGGCGATCGTGATCGTGATGAGGATGAAGGTGCGGGTCGCCCGCAGCCCCGGCCAGGTGACGTGCGCGAACTGCTGCCAGCGCGTGGCGCCGTCGAGAGCGGCCGCCTCGTACAGCTCGGCCGGGATGGTCTGCAGCCCGGCCAGCCAGATGATCATGTGGAAGCCCATCGCCTGCCAGGCCGACATCAGGATGATCGCGAGGAGCGCCCAGTGCGGGTCGCCGAGCCAGTCGGGGCCCTGGATGCCGACCTTCGACAGCAGGACATTGATGAGGCCGTCCTTCTGGTACAGGAACAGCCAGAGCATCGAGACCACCACGATGGAGGTCACGACAGGGAGGAAGTAGACCGTGCGGAAGAAGGTCGTCCCGCGCGTCTTGGAGTTCACCAGCACGGCGAGCACGAGCGCGAGCGTCGACTGCAGCGGAACGATCACGACCGAGAAGATGATCGTGTTGCGCAGCGACGCCCAGAACGTGTCGTCGGTGAACAGGGCGACGAAGTTGTCCAGCCCGACGAAGTGGGCGGGCTCCGGCGACACGAGTCGCGCGTTGGTGAAGGCCAGCCCGAAGGTCAGACCGATCGGGACCAGCAGGAAGGTGACGATCAGGACAGCGGCCGGGGCGAGCATGGCCCACCCGACGACGGCTTCCTTCTTCGCGCCGCGTGCCGCCGGCTTGGACCGGCCCGAGTGCGGTAGTGCTGAGGCGGCGCGCTCGGCGGGCGCGGCCGGCTCGGTGATGGTGCTCATGGTGACGTCCTTGTCCGTCAGCCCGACCGGCCCGGGAGGGACCTCCCGGACCGGCCATGCCGGCTACTTGAAGTAGTTGTTCGACTTCTGGTTGGCGTCGATGTCCTTGACCGCCTGGTCGAGGGTCGACTTCGGGTCGGCGCCGTTCAGGATGTCCTGCGCCGCCTTGGTGAATGTGGTCGCGATGAACGGGTAGCCCGGGGTCACCGGACGGACTTCGGCGAACTTCTTCGAGAAGTCGCGGAAGATCGCGTTCGCGCCGCCCGGCTGGTAGCCCGGCACCTGCGCCGCCGCCGCGTCTGTCGCGGGGATGGTGCCGGTGGCCTTGGCGACCTGGGCCACGTACTTGTCGGCCGCGGCGAACTTCATGTACGCCAGCGCGCCTGCGGTGTTGCCGCAGGTCTTGGAGACGCCCCACTGCCAGGAGGCGCCGCCGATCTTGGGGCCCTTCCCGAGGTCGACCGACGGGAGGAAGACCGCGTCGTCCTTGAGCGCCGTCCGCACCTGGTCGGCCGCCCAGCCGCCGTCGTAGAGGATGCCGGTCTTGCCGTTGAGGAAGTCCGCCACCGGGTCGGCGCCCGACTTCGGGGAGATGTCGTTGCTGGTGACCAGCCCACGGAACCACTTCGCCCAGTCGACGGCCTTCGCCCCGTTGAGCACGCCGTCGGCCGTCTTGTAGCCGTCCCGGTTGATCAGGTCGCCGCCGAAGCTCTGCAGGAACGGCGAGTACGCGTACGGCCACCACTCCCCGGTGAAGCCGGTGGAGAAGTCGGCCGGGTACTGGAACTTGCCGGAGGCCTTGAGCTTGTCGAGCGCGTCCTGGAACTCGGTCTGCGTCCACGGCTGGTCCACCGTCGGGATGCGGATGCCCGCCGCGTCGAGCGTCGACTTGCGCGAGATCATCGTGAGGGCGACGTCGTAGAAGCCGTAGGAGTAGGTGGCGCCGTTGTACTTGCCGACCGTCGAGGGCAGGAACTTCGAGAGCGTGGAGTCCATCCCCGTGAGCGGACCGAGGTAGCCGGCCCAGGCCCAGTTCGGCACGTTCGGCCCGTCGATGTCCATGATGCAGGGCAGCTTCTTGGAGGCCGCCGCCGCCGTGACCGACTGGTTGTACGAGTCCTGCGGGAATGCCTGAACCTTGACCGTGTACTTCGACTGCGACGTGTTGAAGTCGGAGACGATCGACTGGATGGCGCCCAGCTCGGCCTTGTTGCCGGCGTTGTGCGTCCACATCACGATCTGGCCGCCGGATGTCCCGGTTCCGGCGCCGCCCTTGGCGCAGCCGGTCAGTGCGAACGTCGCGGTGGCCGCGACGACGGCCGTGGCGACGAGCGCCCGGCGGGTTGTCTTCCTCACGATGGTGATCCTCCATTGGATGTGTGATCGTCGGACCTGCGGGTGCGGGTCTGGATGCTGAATGCGTTTAGCAATCTGCTGAATGCGTTTAGCAAGGTCGAAAATAGCAATAGGATGGAGTCTGCGCAAGCGCAGCGGGAGAAATCTCCTGCTTGAATGATCCGCAGAGCAGAGGAGACGCCGGATGTCCGACAGGGTGACGATCGCTGACGTCGCGGCGAAGGCGGGCCTGTCCAAGGCGGCCGTCAGCCTCATCCTCAACGACCGGCCGGGCACCCGCCTCTCCCCTGAGACGGCCGAGCGCGTGCGGCGGATCGCCGAAGAGCTCAACTACCGGCCCAACCCCGCTGCCCGCACCCTACGGTTCGGCAAGGCGCCGATCGTCGGCTTCGTCTCCGACGACGTCACGCTCACCCGTTACGCGTCCGCGATGATCCGTGGCCTTCTCGATGTCGCCGAGGACCACGAGCACACCGTCCTGATCGCCGAGACGGGGCACCATCCCGAACGCCTCGGCGGGGTGCTCGACGCCATGGTGGACAGCCGGGCGGCCGGGCTGGTGTTCGGCTCGATGGCCGCCCGCCAGGTCGCCCTCCCCGCGCTCCCCGCCGACGTGCCGGTCGTGATGCTCAACGCCACCACCACCACGGACTACCCGGTCGTCCTCCCCGACGAGCGGGCCGCCGGAGCCGCCATGACGCAGCTGCTCGTGGACGCCGGCCACCGCCGCATCGCGCTCATCGGCCGCATCTCTCCCGAGATCCTCCCGGTCGAGGAGTCGGTCACCATCCTCGACCGTTTCGCCGGCATCGACGCGGTGCTCGCCGAACACGGCCTCACTCTGGCGGCGGACCTGCACGCCCGGCACTGGGAGCCGCAGACCGGCTACCGGCTCGCTCGCGAGCTCCTGGACAGCGGCGTGGACTTCACCGGCCTGATCTGCCTGAACGACAACGTCGCGTTCGGCGTCTACCAGGCGTTCCAGGAGGCCGGTGTCCGCATCCCCGACGATGTCTCCATCGTCTCCTTCGACGACGACGTCCTCGCCTCGATCCTGCGCCCGGCGCTCTCGACCGCCCGCATCCCGTACGAGCAGATGGGACGCACGGCGATGGAGCTGGCGCTCGCAGGGGACCGCACGCCGGTGCGGCACCTCATCCCGATGCCCGTCGTCGAGAGAGAGTCGGTTCGCGTGGTCGAGGCGCCCGAGGGTGTGCCTCTAGCTAACCCCCCGCGACTGTGAACCAGGTGCCGTAAGCCCCGGCGACGCACATCAGCACCGTGGCGATCCACCCCATCGAGTTCGCCAGCCGGCCGTTGACATGCTCCCCCATGATGCTGCGGCTGCGGGAGATCAGCATCAGCACGATCAGGAACGGGCCGGCGGCGATCCCGTTCACGATCGCCGAGAGGACAAGCAGGTCGACGGGATTCTTGTCGGCGACGGCGAGGACCGTTCCCACGACGATTCCGAGCGCCAGGAGGATGTAGAACACCGGCGCGCGACGAGGACTGCGGTCGAGTCCCCAGTCCTTGTTCAGCAGGCCCGCCATCCCGGCCGCCCCGGACGCCGCGAGCACCGGGATGGCGAGCACTCCGGAGCCGATGAAGCCCAGCGCGAAGAGCATCCCCGCGTAGCTCCCGGCGATCGGCTGCAGTGCCTTCGCGGCTTCCGCGGCACTGGTGATCGCCCGATGGTGCGCGCCCAGCGTGGCCGCCGACGAGGCGATGATCGCGAACATGATGAGCACACTGAACGCCATCCCGGTGAACACATCCAGCCGCCCGTTTCGGAGCCGGCGTCGCGCTTCCGGGCGGGGGCGATCCTCGAGCGCGGGAGCGTGCTCCCCGCCGCGCTTCTCGGCGCGCAGCTCCTCGACGCGTTGCGCGGACTGCCAGAAGAACATGTAGGGACTGATCGTCGTGCCGAGCACGCCGACCACCAGTCCGAGGGCGGCAGGCGTCGGTTTCATTCCCACGCCCACGAGTCCCCGGCCGACCTCGGCCCAGTCCACGTTCGACACGAACAGCACGGCGACGTAGACCAGCAGCACCATGCACAGCCATTTGAAGATCCGCCCGATCAGCGCGAAGGATCCGCCGGTCACGGCCACGGCGATCACGACGCCCGCGATCGCGCTCCACACGACCGCGGGCCCGAGGTGCAGCAGGTTCATGCCCTCGCCGATCGCATTCAGGTCGGCCGCGATGTTGAGGACGTTCGCGACGATGAGGAACACGATCAGGACCCCGATCGCGACCCGGAAACTGCGGGTGAAGTGCCGGCGGATCAGTCGGCCGAGGCTGTCGCCCGAGGCGAGGGCCATCCGGTCGCAGATCTCCTGCACCGCCATCATCAGCGGAAGCGTGAGCGGCACCGTCCACAGCATGCTGTAGCCGTAAGAGGCGCCGGCCTGGGAGTACGTCGCGATCCCGGAGGGGTCGTCATCGGCGGCCCCCGTCACCAGGCCCGGTCCGAGAACACCGAAGAACCGGGCCAGAGGACCACGTCGTATGTGCTCCCGGCCCGGCTGGTCGGAGGTCCCCGCGTCGAGCTCGGGGGGCACCTCCTGGGGTGGCTGCTCCTGCATGAACGGGCCGTTGTCCATCGGCGTCCTTCCGTGATGTGCCACACAAAGTACGCGCACGAATCGTCAGTGCGCTTATCACTGTGAGGATTCGAAGGACGGCCCGCTGCGGGATCAGTGACTCAGGCCATCGGCGATTGCGGCTGTCGCGAAAAGCCAGGCCTCGCGGGTACGAGGCTGAAGGGCGTCGATGTCCAGCGTGCCTCCCGACACCAGGGCGGGATCGTGGGGGACATCGAGGACGATACGTGTCGACTGTTCGAAATGTGTGCGCGCTCTGTCGTGCAACAGTCGATCCTCTCGTCCGGACGGGGCAGCGAGCAGGGTGACGGCGTTTCGGACCTTGGCTCCGTGGCCTTTGTCCCGAAGACCGTCGGCCATCCAGACGGCGCTGGCCGCGGTGTCTTCCCGGACGGTGGAGATGATGACGAGTTGGTCGGCCGCGGCGACAGCTGCTTCCCAGTTCGGTGCGCGCATGTTGTTGCCGGTGTCGACCACGATGATCCGGTAGAACCGGCTGAGCGCATGGTGGAGGCGTGCGAACTCGGCGGCGCCGATCGTCGCCGCGCCTGCCGCGGTTTCGTCGGAGGCCAGCACGTCGAACTGCGCCGAGCCCTGGGAGCGCACGTAGCGGTCGAGATCCCCGATTCGCCCGAGCAGGGGTTCGTCGAAGCGGTCCAGATCGGTGAGCAGGTCCAGTGCCGTGCGGGCGTGTCCGGTGCTGTGAGCCCGCCAGCCCATTGTTCCGCGGGTTTCATTGTTGTCCCAGGCCAGCGTGTATCCGCCGCGGTAGATGCCGAATGTGGCTGCGATCAACAACGTCGCCGTCGTCTTGTGAGCGCCGCCCTTGGGGTTGATGACAGCGATGGTCTGCGGACCGTCCAGGCTGGCTCGGACCGACGCTACGGCGTCACGATGCAGCCTCTCCCGCCGTCCTGGAGGCGGGGAGATGACGCCGCCGCTGACGCGACGAATCGCGAATTGCCACCCGCGCTGCGCCGGCAGGCCCGCGGCGACCGGCCGGGTGGCCAAGAAGTCGTCCAGGGTCGGCGTGCGGTCAGGATGCGCGTCGAGTCGTGGCGGCGGGGGCTCCTCGTCGTCGTCGCTCGCGAGGGGTGTTGCCGGGTGTGTCGTGGTCATGAGGGGTACGGCTTTCTGTGACGGCTCCGGGGTTCGGTTGCGGCGGAGCCTGCTGGTGTGGATCACGAACCGTGTTCCGGCCACAGCCAGTCGCTCCGCGACGACGACCAGCCCGGCCAGAGGCAGCAGAAGCAAGAGGATCGAGAGGCACGAGAGCACGAGCGCGGCCGGTTGCCCGGTCTGGAAGGCCGACACCGCGGAGCGGGCATGCTCGGTGATGGCCAGCGCGGTTTGGGTGACGATGACCGGGAGACTCCACAGCAGCCACCCGAAGGAGACGATCAGGAGCGGGATCACGATGACCACCCAGGCGGTGACGATCCGGCGGGCCGCAGGCCGCAGCTCGGCCACCTTGGGATCGACCGGCCGCCCGGGAAGCAGGCTGCGCATGACCGGGCGTACGCGGGAGAAGAGGTCGGGTACTCCGGCCAGGTCGGCCAGCACGAAGTATCCATCCAGCCGGATGGTCGGCGGCAACTGGGCCAGCATCTGCAATTGCATCGCGATGACGAGCAGCAGCAGAATGCCTTGACCGGTGAACAGATACCCGATCCCCGCGGCCAGGACGCACCACACGTTGAAATACAGCCCACCGAGATCGGTGCGCAGCCTCCCGGCGCGGCCGAGCCGGTAGGAGTCGGTCACGTTGGTGAAGAAGGCAGGGAACACCAGGTACAGGCCGAAGCCGATCACGCCCGGTTGCGCTCCCCCGAACCGGCACGCGGTCGCGTGGCCCAGTTCGTGAATCAGTCCCCCCGCCACCAACATCGCATACAGGCCGAGGAGGAGGACGGGGGTGACGAGCGTCTGTTGCAGCGCGGAGGCGGCATCCGCGTTGATCAGCAGCGCGACGTCCAGCGCGACGAAACCGGCGAGGGCCAGCACCACGATCGGAGTCAGGTAGAGAGGCGCCAGCCAGCGCGCAAGCCGACGTACGACTCGGGCGGGGACGATCGTCCCGCGTAGCCGGAGAGCCAGCAGCGGGTCGGCCGTGGGGAGTTTCGCCGTCGTGGGCGCCGCCGCCGCGTCCTCGATCAGGCCCAGCGGGGCGAGCTTCGTCTCGATCACGTGACGCAAGCCGTCGACGGTGAGCCTTTGCCCATAGGCGTCACTGACGTGCTGTGCGATACGGTCGGCCGGCTGACCGTCTCCGGCCGCCTCCAGCACCAGATTGAGCAGGTCCGAGAGCTGCACGACCTGCCCGTCGGGTCGCGCGACCAGACACGTCGACTGGAGCAGCCCGGAGCCCGAGGTGGACCCGAGCAGAGTGACCCCCGCCGCGCGACGCCAGATCGTGGGCCCGTCCTGGGTGACCGATGACGTCATGATCCCCTCCGAACGCGGAGCTCGACTCACGCCGACGGCGGGCATGTCACAGGCTGGTGGACATGTCCGCCGGGTAGCGCTGAGCGTGGCGAGACTAGTGCGTGACCGACACCAAGTGCTGCCATGCTCCGCCGTTCGCGACCGAGCCGATCGTTGCCGCGTTCAGCGCGAGCGCGACGTTGACGCCGACGACCGGTGCGACAGTGATGTTGAAGTCGAGAAACATGGTTTCGCGCTCGGGCAGGAGTTCTGCCGTCTGCGCGTCGAGAACGTCGAATCGGAGTACAGATGCTCCTGGCATGTGTCATGCCCCCTTTTCTGTACGCCCGGCGCCCAGGTCGGGCGCCGGGCACGGCTGGACTTCAGTGGTTGGACTGCGTGACGCTGACGCTCTGCAGGGCGGCGCTGTTCGCCTGCGACAGGATTGTGGCGGCGTTGACCGCGAGCGACGAGTTCGAAGCGTAGACCGCCGCCCAGTTGCTGCCGAAGTTGAAGAACAGTGTCTCCTTCGCCGGAAGCATCTCGACGGACTGGGCCTCGAGCTCAGTGATGGTGAGATTACGCATTACTTTCACCCCCTCCCCGGGTTCTCGTGACGATTCCTCGGGAATCGACTACGGGAAGTAAAGCGAACCCGTCATTACCGAGCCGTTACGCGCGCATTACCGTCTGTCTGAGCTTTCCTATTGACCCACCTGAACGTCGATCGAGCGCTGCGTCAGAGTCGCCCCGGTATCAGAGAGGATGATGGCGGCCAGACGGCTCGCCGTGTCCCCGACCAGTCCCTTCGCATCCTGCCCCCGCACTTGAGCCCGGCCCGGCTTGGCAGCCGGGGCCAGCCGGTCCGACAACTGGCTCTGGATCTGGGCGATCAGCGCCTTCGCCTGCGCCGAGAGGTCACGGCGCAACCCGCCGGCGATCACGAATTGGATCGCCGCCGAGGCCGTGGTGCACTGCGCGCAATTGGCATTCAGGGCCACCGCCCGATTGTTCACGGTCAAGGGTTGTGCCCGCCGGGCGACAACGAGCTGGACGGACACCGCCGATGACGCGCACCCCGAGCAGCTGTTCGACCACGCGGCCGCAGTGTTATCGGCCGAAGCCGCCCCGGCCCCATCGAAGTAGACCACCTGGAACACCGTCGACCGGCCGGCGCACCCATCGCAATTGCTGGTCGCCGTCGAGGAGGCGACCGCTTTCGCGCCGGCGCTTTGCGTCCGGACGGTCCACTGGGCGCTATCGGTCACGGTGGGGACTGCCGACGTCGGAATGGCGGAGGACGCGGTATCCAGACCCGACGATCCTCGTTCCTGTTCACCGACGTGGTGGCTGGGACCATCCGGCGTGGGACTGCCGGGCGGCGGATCGGCCAGGATGACTCCCACCACCATTGCAACCACGCTGACGGCACCGACCACGAATCTGTACATCAGGAACCTCGTTTCGTCTTACCTCATCGACCCGCCTGAATCGATCAGCACGGGTGCCGGTTGGAGCCGCTCCGGCATGCGGTTCACCCCTTCACTTGCGAGGACGACTTCCCGGCGACGAATGCAGCCGGGCAGGATTTCGGGTGACCGTCCGACTTGCCGTCGCCGTGCCTGCCCCGGCGTGCAGGATCTCGGCGAACCGCGGCGAGGGCGCCACGCCCAGTTCGTCCGCGAGCCGGTCGCTGAAATCGCGGTAGGCCACCAGCGCGGAGGCGTTGTCTTCTGCCGCCACCAGCGCACGAACGAGGATCAGCTGTGCCCTCTCACGCAACGGCTCGATGCTGATCGCCAGCCGAGCCGCATCCAGGGCATGGAACAGACTCCCCTGGGCCAGAAGACGGGTGGCCAGAGTCTCCAACGCCGCCAGCCGTCGTTGCTGCAAGCGCTCCCGTTCGTAGAGAACCCAATCGTCGTACCACCCCGGCAGCAACTCCGCGGTACGCAAAACCTCCGCGGCGTCCCAGGCCGGCGCGGCCCCTGGTCGCTCGATCTCGTCGATCAGCCGATTCACCCCGTCGACGTCGACCTCAGTGTCGGTGTTCAGCGCGAGCGGATCGCGGCGGTCAGCGAGCAGCCCCGGCAGATCATGAGAGATGCGGAACACGCTCACCCGCACACTATCGGCGGCCTGCTCCTCGGAACTCTCGGGCCAGAGCAGGTCTGCAAGGACACGGCGTGACGCGGGGCCACGCAAGGCGAGCGCCGCGATCACGCGCTGCTGACGCCGCCCCACGTTCGCAATCTGGCCGTCGAGCTCAAGCTGCCAGAACCCGAGCAACCTCAGCTTCCACGCCGTGTTCGATACCATCACCGAGCTTCCGTGTGTTCACAAGCTTCCGTGTTTTTCACCCGACTAACAGGAAAGCACAAGGAAGTGAACATGACAACTGCTCAGTAGTACGACTCGCGGCGCGCCGCGGCAGTATGAAAGCTTCGCCGGCTGGGTGGCTAGCGCGGTTCGGCTAGCCGGGCGAGCCAGTCCCGGAAGGCACGAACAGCCTGCTCCGAGTCGGCGGTGACGACCGTGGTCGGCTCCGTCGAAAGGTCCTCTGAGAACGTCATCCGGACTCGCAACGCGTGCTCGGGCACGGGCTCCATCCACGCCCTGACGACCAAAGTCGCCTCACCGATCACGCCGGGCGGTGTGTCGTCGTCTATCGCCATAGCAACCGGATGCCTACCGTTCCTTTTCACGATCCGCGCTACTCGGTGAATCGCACCCAGCCTGTCGGGACAGTCCTAGCCTCTCAACTCGACTCTTCCACAGCGTCCCCCAATTCGGAGGACACCGGCTTTTGGCCGGAAAGGACAGAGGAGCTGCACGCTGCCACTTCGCATTTCAACCCGTGGAGAGAAGGCAGGACAGCGGTACCGTGACCTGGCGTGGTGCCGACGCCCGCCCGCGCCTTCATCCCGCTGGAGTGCCGGACAGGGAGAATTGGTCGGCGTTGATGTGGCCCCAGCTCGCCGTGTTGTGGTCGATGATCTGAAGCTGTGCGCTCTGACCGGTCAGGTCCGTCACGTTCCAGCTGGACCAGGAGAGGTGCTCGCTGTTCTGGCCCGTCGTGGTTCGAACGACGTTTCCGCCGACGAGCAGGTTGATCGTCGTCTGATCGTCCGCCTCCCCCGCGGCGGCTCCAGGAACGTCGCTGAACAGGATCTGGTCGACCATCAGGTGTCCCCAGCCGGTCGTCGTCTGGTCCGTGACCTGAATCTGCGCTGTATGGCCGATGAGGTTGTGCACATCCCAGCTGACCGGCGTCATGGTGGAGCTGTTCGCGCCGGTTGCCGTGTTGTGCACCGCGCCGTCGACGATGAGGTTCACAGCGGTGGCTCCGGGCGATCCCCACGGATGGTTGCCGCCGGCCACGAGGAGATCGATGTAGCTCCGGGTGATGGTGAAGGTGGGCGACGTGATGGTGCCCATGGCCCCGTCTCCGCCGCCGACGTAGGTGTCGAGCACCTTCGAGCCGATCTGGCCGGGGAGGTTGTCGGCAGAAGGTCCCTGTCCGGCGAAGTCACCGGTCGTCGTCCATCCTGTGCCGAACGTGCTGCCTTCGAAGTCGGCGAAGACGGTGGAGGGTGCCGGGTGATCACCGCCTCCGGAGAGGAAGTTGAGGAATGGCTTGTCGATGGTGAAGCTGGGTGACGTGAGGGTGCCCGTGGAGGCGTCGCCACCTGCGTAACTGTTGACGAGCCGGTTGCCGATGAATCCGGTCACCGGCTGCTGGTCGGGGAGGGTGCCTGCCGCCGGGCCGCTCCCGAATGCCGTCCCGGTCGTAGTCCAGTCGCCGTAGCCGGTGCTCTCGAAGGTGGCGAACGGGGTGGCGGGCGCTGCGGCGGTGGACACAGTGGCGAACTCCTTGATCGCCAGGTTCGAGAACGTGGCCGATCCGCCGTCCGTGTACAGGGATATCCCGGTGTCGCTCGGAAGGAAGAAGACGTTGTTCGAGAGCACTCGTTCGCCGTTGTCCACGAACACCTCGACGCTGGAACGGTCGACGAAGATCCGCAGGTGCACGGTCTTCGCCGCCGGATCGATCGGCGCTTGGGTGTGCTGGAACGCCGCGCCGAAGTTGTACGCGGACTGACTCGAGCCGGATCGATCGACGTAGATATTGCCCTGGTACACACCGATGTTGGTGTGCCTGGTCTTGTCCGCCGATCGGCCCACGGAGATTCCCACGTTGTTCAGCTGCTGCCAGGAGACGTCGGCGTCGAGCTCGTACGCCGAACCGTGATACCCGAGGTCCGTCGCGCCGTTGACTGTCACGTCCGCCGGATGCACGGTCCGCGTGACGACGTCGTCGAGAGCGGGCACCGGCTGGGAGAGGAGGCTGTAGCTCGTGCCCTGCTTGGTGAGGCTGAGCTTTCTCACGATCGACATCTGCCCGTTGTAGCCATCGCTGGCGTCGGTCGGGACGGAGTTCGGGGCGTAGTTCCAGTTGTTCATCCAGCCGAGCGCGTACCTGCTCGTGTCGGGGTGGTCGTGATCCGGCCAGGACACCGCCGCGTACCAATCCGAGCCGTAGTCCAGCCACTGCGGGTCTCGTGCGTCCGTGGTGAAGCTGGTGCCGTCCCACGTTCCGGTCCAGTAGGCGTAGGTGTCCGGCTGCCCCGAATAGTCGCCCTGCATGCTGCCGGCGAGGACCCAGTGGGTCGTGCCGTCGTCCGCGGTGATCTGGTAGATGTCCGGACATTCGAAGCCGCCGATGTTCGGCGAGGTGTAGGCGAACTGAGACGTGTACGTCCAGTTTTTCAGGTCGGGTGAGGTGTAGAACCACAGTTGCTGCTGCCGGCCGATGACGGCCACCCAGTCGTTGTGGGCCGAATCCCAGACGATCTTCGGATCACGGAACCAGTCGTTCCCGTCCGGGTTCGCGATCACCGGGGCACCGTAGGCGGTGAAGGTGTTCCCGCCGTCCGTCGAGTACCAGAGGTACTGCGACTGCTGGTACCTGTCCCCGCCAGGAGGCTGGGTGGCCAGCACGACGACTGCGCCCGCGCCGAAGCCGGCGGTGTTGCCGGTGTCGACCACGCTCGATCCGGTCCAGACCGGGAAGCTGCCACCGCCGCCGAGCGGGATGGCGACCCCCTGGTCCTGAAAGACGACGTTGTCGGTCGTCGTCGCATGCCGCCAGCCGCCCGGGCTGTTGTTGGGATTGCTGTAGAGGTAGTAGAGGTTGTACTTCCCGTTCGCCCAGACGGGGCGCTGCGGATCGCTGAGCCAGTGATCCGGCGGCGTGAGGTGATACTGCGCACGGAGCGATTGGCCGGGAGGGTTCAAAGCATCGGATGCGGCGGCGGGGGCGACAGCCAGTGCCGCAGCGACCGCGATCGCGGAGAGCGCACCGATGACCCGGCGTCGTCGTGCCCGGGGAAGGTCTTCGTTGACTCGCATGGGTATCCGTTCTTCGCTGAACAGGTAAAACGTTTAACCAGATTTTAGTGGGACCGTGGGCGAGTGGTCAAGCGTTTGAGCGCGAAACTGGGGCCGCGAAATGCAGCTACCCCGCGCGGACCGGCGTCGAGATCGATGACCGGACGATCGGCGGGCAGGCGACCGTGACCAGCTCGTTCGGCCGGTGGTCGTCGAGTCCGAGCAGCAGGCGGACGCCTCGAGCGCCGAGTTCGTAGTGCGGCAGCGCCACCGTCGTCAGGGGCGGTCGCAGGTGGGCGGCGATCACTTCCTGATTGTCGAACCCGACGACAGCCATGTCCTCCGGGATCGAGAGTCCTCGTCGGCGGAGGCCGTCGTAGAGGCCCATCGCGACACGATCGTTGTGGCAGAACACGGCGGTCGCTCCGCTCGCCAGCAGATCTTCCACCGCGTCGTAGCCGCCTTCCTGCTCGGGAAGCGCGTCGAAGACGAGCTCGGGGTCGAACGGGATCCCTGCCTCGGACAGCGCCTGGCGATAGCCGAGCAGGCGGCCCTCGTGCGCGGGAGACGGTGTCGTGGTGTTGATCATCGCGATCCGGCGGTGGCCGCTGTCGACCAGCAGCTGCGTGGCGGTGAGGCCGCCCTGAACCTCATCCGGCACGACCGCGGTGGCGTCATTGGTCGCGGAGTAGCAGTCGACGAGGACGAAGTCGGTCTCCCGCAAGGCGGCGGGCACCTCGGCGGCGCGGTGGTACCAGGTGGAGTAGAGGATTCCGCGGACCTTGTGCTCGAGCATCATCCCGATGGCCTCGCGCTCCGCGTCCTCGTTACCGTCGGTGTTCGCGACCAGGAGGACATAGCCGTGCTTCCACGCCTCGTCCTGGGCGCCGTGGATGATCTGACCGGCGAACGGCGTGGTCGCGATGGCGTCGGCGACGAGCCCGATGAACTTCGAATGCCCGCTGACCAGCGTCTTGGCCAGCGCGTTCGGTCGGTAGCCGAGGTCGCGGATGGCGTCGCGCACCCGCTTGCGGGCGTCGTCGCCGATGCGGGCGTTCTTCTTCTCGTTGATCACCAACGACACCGTCGCGATCGACACTCCTGCCGCTTCCGCGACTTGGCGCATGGTCACCGGGTGCGTCGATTGATGGTTTGTCTCGGACGTCATTGCCCCTCCGATTTCAGCTTACCGACCGTGCGTCAGCCTTTGGTCGCCCCGCTCTCGAGTCCGTAGCGCATGGCCTTGTTGAGGACGAGGAACACCAGCAGCAGCGGGGTGATGGTGACGCAGACGGCGGCGAAGGTCGCCGTCCAGTCGACTTTCCCCATCGCGCCGATGTAGTTCTGCAGCCCGAGCGGGATGGTCTTGAGGCCGTCGGACAGCACGAATGTGTTGGCGAAGATGAAGTCGTTCCAGATGAAGATGCTGTTGACCAGGACGACGGTGACGATCGTGTTCACCGAGAGTGGGAACGTGATCTGCCCGAAGATGCGGTACGGGCCGGCGCCGTCGAGGGATGCCGCCTCGTACGTCTCGCGCGGGATGTACTCGAAGAACGACGAGAACAGGTAGACGGACATCGGCAGAGCGAAGCCGGCGAGCGGGATGATCATCGACTGATAGGTGTCGAGGAGGTTCACCGAGGAGTAGTCGATGAACAGCGGCACGAGAGCGATCTGCACCGGCACGATGATCCCGATCAGGAACAGGCCGCGCACCAGCCTGCTGAACCGGAAGCCGAGGACCTGGATTGCGTACGCCGCCATCATCCCGAGGAACACGATCAGGATGTTGGCGCCCATCGTGACGATGAAGCTGTTCGCGATGTTCAGACCCAGGTTGCCGGTGGCGAAGGCTCTGGCGTAGTTGTCCAGGGTGAACGAGGTCGGCAGGGCGAACGGGTTGCCGGTGGTGAAGTCGTGCTCGGTCCGCACGCTGGTGAGGAACAGCCACAGCAGCGGGTAGACCTGGACGATCACGATGACGACGACCAGCAGCGTGTTCAGCGACCGGTAGACGTTCGGCCGTCGGCGCCTGCGAACGGGGCGGCCTGGCGCGGCCGGAGTCGGTCGGGTCGGTGCGGGGCGGGTGAGCTGGGTGGTCATGCGTCGGCCTTTCGACGGAGGAGCACGTAGATCAGACCGACGGCGACGAGGCATTCGACGACGATGAAGACGGAGATGCTGCTGGCGTAGCCGTAGTTCGTGCTGGTGAAGGCGGTCTTGTACATGTAGGTGGTCAGCAGCTCGGACGACTGCCCCGGTCCGCCGTTGGTGAGCAGGTACGGGATATCGAAGCCGCGCAACGCGTAGGTGGTCGCCATGATGACCGTGGTGATCCACACCGGACGGATGTACGGGAACCGGATCGTGGTGAAGATGCGCCAGGCGTTCGCGCCGTCCAGGCGGGCGGCCTCCTCCAACTCTGCGGGAACGGCGATGAGCGCGGCGTAGATGATCAGGACATAGAGGCCGGTGAACCGCCACCCCTCGGGGATCGACACCGCGGCGAGCACGGTGTGGACGTCGGACAGCCACGGGCGGGCGACGTCGCCGAGCCCCACCCATTGCAGGATCTGGTTGAGCAGGCCCACCGGGTCGGCCGAGTAGATGCGGGCGAACAGGAAGGCGATCGCCACGGTGCTGATCACGGCCGGCAGCAGGTACATGGTCTTCACGACCTCGCGACCCCGGCGCAGGGAGGTCAGCAGGCTCGCGACGACGAGGCCGCCGCCGAGCTGGAGGACGAGGCAGATGAAAAGGTAGCCGAGCGCATTGAAGAACGCGCGCCAGAAAACGGTGTCGCCGGTGAACATGTGAATGTAGTTGGCGAGGCCGACGAACTGGAGGTCGCTGATGCCGTCCCACTCGAAGAAGCTGAGGAACAGCGACTGCAGGATCGGGAACAGCACGGCGATGCAGTACAGCGCCAGCGGCGGGATCAGGAAGACCAGCACCGAGAGCCGGGAACGGCTGGGAAGCATGGGATGCCTTTCAGGGGGTCCGTGAGGGCAGCGCTGGGGGACGCCGCCCTCACGGGACTGGGTTACTTGAAGGCCTTCGGGCCGTTCTGCGCGATGGTCTGGTCCATCGTGCTGATGAACTCCTCCGGCTTGATGTTGCCCTGGACGAGCAGGGTCAGCTCCTGCTGCAGGCGGGTGTTGGAGGTCGGGTCCAGCTGAGTGTCCCACGGCATCGCGATCTTGTCGCCGAGGTTGTTCGCCTGGTCGACGGCCTTCTTGTACAGCGGCGTCGCGTTGTCCGGGATGGTGGTCTGGACGTTCGTCGTCGGCGAGAGGGCGCCCGTCGCCGCATAGAGCTTCGGGTACTGGGTGAGCGCGTACTTGAGGAAGTCGCGCACCAGCGGGTCGAAGGTCTTGGCGTTGACGGCCATTCCGATGCCGGACGGGGAGACGTACTCGTTCGCCGCGGTCACCGAGCCGGAAGTGGTCGGCAGGGTGAAGTAGTCGACATCCGAGCGCACCGACGGGTCGAGCTTGTCGGTGGCCAGGCTGGCGAGCTCCCAGGTGCCGATGTTGTACATCGCGGCCTTGCCGGACGTGAACAGCGCCTGCGCGTCGGAGTATCCGGTGGACGAGAAGCCGTCCTCGAAGCACTTCGCCTGACCGAGCTTGTCGAGCCAGTCGGCCGCCGCCGTGCCGGCGGAGTCGCTGAGCTTGGCGTCGCCCTTCTTCAGCTTCGTGATGTACTCCGGGCCGGCGGTCCGGAACGGGTGATAGGCCATGTAGCGCTCCAGCGGCCACTGGTCCTGGCCGTCCAGGGCGAGCGGGGTGATGCCGGCCTTGCGCAAGGCGGTGCACATGGCCGGGATGTCATCCAGCGACTTCGGCACGGACACACCCGCCTTCGCCAACAGGGCCTTGTTGTACCAGAAGAACTCCTGCTGGAACTCGAACGGGATCGTGTACAGCGAACCGTCGTCGAAGCGCTGGTAGTTCAGCGCCGCCGGCCGGTAGTCGTTGTACAGTCCGATGCTCTTCAGCAGCTTCGCGGCGTCGATCATCTTGCCCTGCTTGGCCAGCTTGGCCGCGAACGGCGTCGCGTCCGTGTCGAACAGCTCCGGCAGCTTGTTGGCCGCGGCGAGGGTCTCGTACTTCTGGATGTAGGACGGCCGGTCCGGCGTCGTGATCAGGTTCAGCGAGAACCCCGGGTGCGTCTTGGCGTAGTCGGCGGCGATCTGCTTCATCGTGGTGATGACGCCGCCGTCGGCGGGACGCGACAGCAGCCAGGAGATCTGCCGGGGCTTGATCGCACCGCTGGGGTTGACGTTGTCGGCGTTGCCGCCGCCTCCGGAGCTGCAGCCGGCCAGTGCGAGGGCGAGCGCCGCAGCGGCAGCGACCGTCCCGAGCAGTTTCTTCATGGTGTCTCCATCTTCTTTGACTGGAATCCGCGATGCGGTTCGGGTTATGGTGCAGGGGTTTCGGCGCGCTGGTACACGTGGAGCGCCTGGAGGGTCGCGCCGCCCTCTCCGGCGAAGAATCCGAGCCGCCCGTCCGGGTGCCCGTAGATGCGGGTGCTCAGTGACACGGAGCTGTCGATCACGGCGACGAGGATGTCGTCGTCCGCGACGATCTCGATGGTGTGACGGCCCGGCGACAGGGTGCAGGGCCGCTCCAGCTCGATCTCGAACGGCACGTCGCCGGAGACGTGCCACTGGGCGTCCCCGGTCTTCTCGCGAGGCCACCGGTCGAACACGACACGACCGCGACGCGGCTCGAGCCGAAGCACGTAGGAGCGGTCGCCGTCGTCGGTCGCCCGCAGCAGGAGGCCGGTCTCGGACGTGCCAGGCTCGATGTCGATCTCCGCCCGCGCGTAGAACGTGTCGGGGAGCTCATCCACCGAGATCGTGTCGACGTAGCCGTCGGGGGCGCTGAAGCCGATCGGAAGAGGCTCGGAGAAGCGCAGCGGGAGCTCCTCGTCGAAGCTCTCCACGAGCTCGTTCGGCAGCCCGAAGGCGAGCGATCCGTCCGGCCGCTGCGTCGCCTCCAGCACGGACGTCGTGCCGGCCCACTGCCACGCCCCGTCGTCCGTCTGTCCTTCTTTGGTGGCGATCCAGCCGAAGAAGAACCGGCGCCCGTCGCGCTCGGCGGTCTTCGCCGCGTAGTAAGCGCGGCCGTCGACGCTGTCGTGGTCGGGGACGATCCAGGGGCCGTCAGGTGTGCGCGCCATGCGGTACCGCGTGGTGAACGACTCGGAGAACTCGGAGTACACCAGGTACCACCAGTCGCCCCACTGGAACACGTCCGGGCACTCGTGGGTGATGTAGCGTCGCGGGTCCCAGAAGGGGGCGACCGGTGCCCACACGTTCAGGTCGGAGGAGCGCAGTTCGGCGATCACGCCGCGGCGTCGCTCGGCGCCCTCCCGGTGACGGGCGGCGACCAGCATCCGCCAGACGCCCTTCTCCTCGTCCCGGAACACGAACGGGTCCCGCCAGTCGGCGGTCTCGTAGCCGTCGGGCGCGCCGAACGTCAGCGCGGGATGCTTCACCCAGGTGGTCATGCCGTCGGCGCTCGTGGCGTGGGCGACCAGCTGGAGCGGGAGGCCGTCGGCGCCGAGACGCTGCGGGTTCTGCGCGGTGTAGAAGAGGTGGACGAGCCCGTCCGGCCCATCGACGACGCTCCCCGTGTACGCGTTGAAGTCCTCCTCGTCCGCGCTGCCCGCCGGCAGGGAGACGCCTCGATCCTCGAAGCCGACGAAGTCGGTCGTGACGACGAGGTTCCACGGAGTGCCCGGCTTGGGCGTCTCCCGCAGTTCGTGCAAGTAGAAGAGGAAGAACTCGCCATCCCTCTCGAACGGGATGATGTCCCCCACCCAACCATCGGAAGGGCGGAAGAAGACGGGGCGTGGCATCGGCGTCGATGACCTTTCTGAATTCGGCGATGAATCCGCTAAAGCGTTTGACCAGCTCACGATAACTCACGCTACACTGCTGGTCAAGCGTTTAAGCACGACGATGTTGTCACGAAAGGGTCACCATGTTCTTTTTGCCGGATTCGTGGGTCTGGGACTTCTGGTTCGCAGACGACGGCGACGAATACCACCTGTTCTTCCTTTACGCGTCGCGCGCCCTCAAAGACCCGGAAGCCCGCCACTACCGGGCGTCGATCGGACACGCCGTGTCCGACGACCTCACCAACTGGACGCGAATCGAAGACGCGCTCGTGCACTCGGACGCGCCGGCGTTCGATGACCTTGCCACGTGGACCGGCTCGACGGTTCGCGGCGCGGACGGGCTCTGGCGGCTCTTCTACACCGGCTCCACCCTCGCCCCCGACGGGCACAAGAACATCCAGAGCATCGGCGCCGCCACCTCATCCGACCTGCACACCTGGACGAAAGCGACCACGAACCCCCTGCTGACCGCCGACGGGCAGTGGTACGGGACGCTCTCCGAGCAGTGGCACGATGAGGCCTTCCGCGATCCGTGGGTATTCGCGGACCCAGCGGGCGACGGCTGGCACATGCTCATCACCGCCCGAGCGCGGACCGACGCCGACCCGTACACGCGTGGTGTCGTCGGTCATGCCACCTCCCCCGACCTCGACCACTGGCGACTGCACGAGCCGCTGACCGCTCCCAGCCCGAACGGTTACGGGCAGCTCGAGGTGATGCAGACCGAAGTCGTCGAGGGGCGCCCAGTGCTCCTGTTCTCCTGCCTCGCCGAACACGCCAGCGTCGCGCGACGGGGCCACACCGGGGGAATCTGGGCCGCCCCGGCCGAAAGCCTCATCGGCCCGTTCGACATCGACGCGGCCTACCCGCTCACCGACGACCGGCTCTACAGCGGCCGCCTCGTCCGGCACAGGGACGGCCGCTGGGTGATGCTCGCGTTCGAGCTCACCGGCGACGACACACCGTTCGTCGGCTCGATCACCGACCCGATGCCGGTCCGGTGGACGGACCGCCGGTTGATCGTGGCCGAACAGCAGGCGGTGCTGCCGTGACGATCCCAGCGCCTACTCCGCCCCGGCACGCACGACGGCCGGCTGCACTGCGGCCACCTGGAGCTCGGCACGGTGGTCGAGCGTGCTCGTCACTTCGACCGACCGCACTCCCCCGCGAAGGAACGTCAGCGCGGACAGCGACCTTCCGTCGGCGCTGAAGACTTCGACGGAAGCGCGGTCGACGACGATTCTCAGCCGCACCTGACCGTCGTCCGGCGTCAGGGTCGCCGACGAGGCCTCCCGGTACTCGCGTTTCGCGTGCGTGGTGCGCGCGAAGCTGTCGTGACCGCGATCCAGCGTGAGGCGATGCCCCGGCGAATCGTAGGTGAGGTCCGTGTGGGCGCCGTCGTCGCCGGTGAGCCGGAGGCTCACGTGGCCGCGAGCGGCACGGTCGCCCTGATTCACCTGGAGGTCTGCGACGAACGCCGCGGCCGGCGCTGCGAGCTTCGACGTCGGGGAGCCCGTGTCGACTCCGACGGAGGCGGTGCGTCCTGTCGCTTCCGCCGCGGTGGAGGCCGGTCGGCTGGTCAGCCGAGGGTGTCCGCTCCCGCTGGTCAGCCGGAGCTCTCTCGGGATGGTGTCCTGGCCGCCGTGCCAGGCGGTCGTCGGAAGGTCGGCCGCGTACGCCCAGTTGTTCATCCATGCCATCGCGTAGCGATGCGCGTTCGTGGTCGGGTCGGCCCAGGTGACGCCGGCGTAGAAGTCCGGTCCGTCATCGAGCCACTGCGGGTCGGCCCGGTCGGGTGTGAAGGTCGACCCGTCGAACCGGCCGGTCCAGTAGGCGAGGCCGGTGGTGCCGCCGGTCGCCGACCGGTTCGCGCTCGCGGCGAGCACCCAGACCGGTCGGTGCGGGTCGCCGTCGAGGTCGAGTTGGAAGAGGTCCGGGCATTCGACGGTGCCGATCCCGTTCGTCTCGACACCGGACCGATACGTCCAGGAGCGCAGGTCCGTCGAGGTGTAGAAGCCGAGCTTGCCGCCCTCGGCGAGGACGAGGACCCACCGGTCGGCTGCGCTGTCCCACACGATCTTGGGGTCGCGCCAGTCGGTGACGCCGGGGTTCTGCATGATCGGATTAGCCGCGTCTGAGGCGAAGTGATAGCCGCCGTCCGTCGAGTAGAACAGGGACTGCCGCTGGACTCCGTCCCCCTGCTGCGTGACGATCGCGATCACGGCGCCCCGGCCGTGGCCCGCCACGCCGTCACGGTCGACGACCGCGCTTCCCGTCTCGATGTCGCCGAGACCGTTGGTGTACTTCTGGATCGCGGTCCCGCGGTCGGACCAGTGGACGAGATCCGGGCTGGTGAGGTGTCGCCATTCGGTCCCGTTCCCGCTCGGATAGTCCTTGTTGTAGAGGTAGTAGAAGTGCCAGAGCCCGTCGAGGTAGAACGGCCGCTGCGGGTCGTTCATCCAGTGGGCGGCAGGGGTGATGTGGAAGTCGGGGCGATAGGGCTGCGCTGCCGATGACGGCGAGGCAGGCGGTTTCCGCACGCCGGGCGTGGGGCTGAGCAGGCCATGGAGCACGGCGAGCCCGCCCGCGAGGAGCAGCACCGCCAGCGCGACGAGGGCGATCACCCGCAGTGGCGCCCGGTATCGCTTCTCGGGAAGGTTCGGCTCATGATCGTGCACGTGTGCTCCTTCTCGGTTTCTCTGGCACGGGAAGGACGTCGGCGGCCGATTCGAACTGGGACTATACACGGCTGCGGCGGCCGAATCCAACGAAACCGCCCAGGGTCCCCCAAAGACCTGACACCGTTGTCACCCGGAATGTGAACATCCCGTCAAGTTCTATGAATTGCATTTGACATCGTTGTCAATCGTTCCCTAGCTTGTCACCCGTCGTGGGGGCATTCCCGCTCCCTCGCGATCACCTCCTATCGAAGGACTGAACCATGAACACAGAACCGACCACGCGTCGCCCCCGGCGACTGCGGCTGACCTCGGCCCTCGTGGCCGCGGCCGCACTCGGCGGTGTCGCGCTTGCCGCGCAGCCCGCATCGGCGGCGAACTCCTTCCCTCAGCCCACCCCGCACAGCCAGCAGGCCTACGACCCCACCGCGAACTTCACTTCGAAATGGACACGTGCCGATGCCCGGCAGATCGCCGCGCAGTCCAACCCCTCCGTCCCGGCCGGCGCGAACTCCCTCCCGCCCGCTCAGACCATGCCGACCATCCCGGGTGACTTCCCCGACACCAACCCGAGCGTCTGGGTCTGGGACACGTGGACGCTGACGGATGAGCACGCCAACCAGATCAGCTACAAGGGCTGGGAGGTCATCTTCGCCCTGACCGCCGACCGCCACGCCGGGTACAGCTTCGATGACCGGCACACCCACGCGAAGCAGGGCTTCTTCTACCGCAAGGCGGGCATCCCCGCCTCGCAGCGTCCGGCGAACGGCGGCTGGATCTACGGCGGGAACGTGTTCCCCGACGGCGCCACCGCTTCGGTGTTCGCCGGCACTACGCACACCAGCACTGCCGAATGGTCGGGTTCCACGCGTATCTTCCCCGGCTCGACGATTCGGGCCTTCTACACGGATCTCGCGTTCAACCACGACGCCAGCGGCAAAGACATCACGCCCGCCGACGCACGGATCATGCAGTCCGTCGGGAAGATCCACGCCAACAAGGACCGGGTCTGGTTCACCGGGCTCGACAAGCAGTTCCAGCTGCTTCGACCGGACGGAAAGAATTACCAGAACGGAGCGCAGAACAACTTCTACAACTTCCGCGACCCGTTCACCTTCCAGGACCCGCAGCACCCCGGTAAGACCTACATGGTCTTCGAAGGCAACACCGCCGTCCAGCGCGGCGCCCACACCTGCACCCAGGGGGACCTCGGCTATGCCCCCGGCGACCCGAATGCGGAGAGCCTCGACCAGGTCCAGAACTCCGGCGCCACCTACCAGCAGGCGAACGTCGGCCTGGCGGTCGCGGACAATGCCGACCTGACGAAGTGGCACTTCCTGCCGCCGATCCTCTCGGCGAACTGTGTGAACGACCAGACCGAGCGCCCGCAGATCTACATCAAGGACGGCAAGTACTACCTGTTCACCATCAGCCACCGCAGCACGTACGCGGCCGGCGTCGACGGCCCCGACGGGGTCTACGGGTTCGTCGGCAACGGCATCCGCAGCGACTTCCAGCCGGTCAACGGCAGCGGTCTCGCCCTCGGCAACCCGACGGATCTGAACACTCCGCACGGTTCGCCGTTCGCGATCCGCGCCGACGAGAACCCGAACGCGTACCAGTCGTACTCGCACTACGTCATGCCCGGAGGACTCGTCGAGTCCTTCATCGACGCCGTCGGCCCACGTCGTGGCGGCTCCCTCGCCCCGACCGTGAAGCTGAACATCAGCGGCGCGAGCACCGCGGTCGATCGCAGCTACGGCAACGGCGGCCTCGGCGGCTACGGCGACATTCCCGCCAACCAGGCGTACCGCTCCAACGGGCTCGACGCCGCCCAGAACGCGCAGGACGACCAGCAGAAGTAACCGGGACGCACCATCCCACCGTGGGGGGGGGGGGGGGGGGGGGGGGGGGGGGGGGGGGGGGGGGGGGGGGGGGGGGGGGGGGGGGGGGGGGGGGGGG
>NZ_JBXAPS010000008.1:0-114604 GCF_058806435.1 Leifsonia sp. GW821-FHT13C09
TCCCCGGTGGCCACGCTGTTCTTTCAGTGGGGCCGTTGTTACTCGGGGTTCGTTACACCACTCTACGGGGCACTACTCCTGCTTCAGGTACTCCGGGATCTTGTAAGTGGAACTGCGTGTCCCAGGGGGAACCTGGGCCCAGCCGATCTTCTTACCTACGAGCTGCACATAGTCCTTGCTGGTGGCCCAGGAGACGAACTGCCAGGCGGCATCTTTCTTCTTTGAAGTCTGGGGCACGGCGAGATTCCATGACCAGAACCATCCGCTCTCGGGGGTCTTCACCGTGGGGGCATGCACGAACCCGACTTTCCCGGCTACCTTCGAGACCTTTGGGTCTTCGATCACTCCGCCAGCTGAGGTGGAGTCGTACCACATCGCGGCTTTGCCTTGAGTGAACAAGTTCAGCGACTCCGCGAATCCGTAGGAAACCGGGTCGGGCTCGCCAGCATTCTTCAGCAGATCGACATAGAACTGTGTCGCCTTTTCCACCTCAGGTGATGTGAGAGTCGCCTTCCAATGGGTGTCGTACCACTGCCCGCCATAAGTGTTGATGACCGTGTTGAGGGGAGCCAGTGACTCGCCCCAACCCGGCTTGCCGCGAAGAATGATGCCGGAGACACCGTGGCTGGGATCGTTCAGTTTCTGAGCCATCGCGGCGACCTGATCCCACGTGGGGTGCTCGGGCATTGTCAGCCCAGCTGCCTCAAACAGGTCTTTGCGGTACATCAGGAAGGACGACTCAGCGTAGAAGGGTGCCGAGTACATCTTTCCGTTGTAGGAGCTGCCCTTTAGGACTGGTGCGAAGAGGTCGTTGACGTCATAAGAGGTGTCCTTTTTGGCGTAGTCACCCAGTTCGGTAAGCCAGCCGTTGGCCGCCCAAATTGGTGTCTCGTAGGCTCCGATTGTGACGATGTCGTACTGACCGCCCTTAGTCGCCACGTCCTTTGTTACGGCGTCCCGAAGGTTGCTCTCTTCGAGAAATGTTACGTTGACCTTGATCTTTGGATGCGATTTCTCGAACTCGGGGATCAGCTTTTCCATGTCCTTCATCTGGGAGAAGCTCGGAGAGGCGAGCGTGAGAGTGGTCACTCCGTTGGCGTCCTGCCCTCCGCTACCGCCGGCCCCCGAGCATCCTGACAGGGCAATCGTGACCACTGCGGCCAAGCCGAGCGCAGTGAGTGCTGTGATGCGTTGATTCTTCATCGAATCTCCTTGGTTGGGATCGAGTTTTCATAACTCTCGCCACACCATAGGGAACGCGAACGAATAAATCAACACTATGACTATGGGTATAGCCATATGAAAAATGCGGTAGTTTGTACGAGCTGGGAGGTGAATCCCTGAGGCGTGTTCTCATGCACAGCGCAACGTGAACGCGGAAATCCAGTTGGCCGCAAAGAAAGCAATGATGCTCAATGTCTGAAGAAGTGACCGTGCTCGCCGCCCTGTTTGCTGGTGACTCCACAATGGAGCTGGTTGAAAAATCCGTCCGGCCGCCCGGCCTGGGTGAGGTTCTCCTTGATGTTCGGGCCGAGGGGATGTGTGGCAGCGACCTGCACTATTACCACATCTCGCGTGAAGCGATGGAGGCGCACACTCAGCCGCGCAGCTGGACCACTACGCCTGGACACGAGATGGCTGGGGTAGTGCAGGAAATCGGAGCGGGCGTCACCAACGTGAAGGTTGGGGATCGTGTTGCCATCCAGCATTACTCAGGATGCGGAGACTGCCTCAGCTGCCGCAAGGGGTGGGATAACCACTGCGAGAACAACACGGTCTACTCATTGGACCGGGATGGCGGCTACCAGGACAAAGTGATCGTCGCGAGCCGGGACTGTGTGCCCTTGCCCGACGAGATGTCCTTCGAAACGGGAGCGTTCCTGGCCTGCGGCGCCAGCACTGCGTATCAGGCGCTACGCCGGGGCGACGTCCCGCTGGGCGGCACCGTGGGGGTTATCGGGCTGGGCCCGGTTGGGCTAGCAGTGCTGGCATGGGCTCGTGCCTTCGGGTTGCGAGCGTTCGGACTGGATCCGAGCGCCGACCGTCGCGATTTCGCTGCCAAGCTCGGCTACGAAGCGCACGATCCAGCGAATTTCGATGTTGCATCGATTCCCGACGGACTTGACGTGACGGTCGAGACGTCGGGGAACATTCACGGCCGTCGAAACGCGTCCCGGATCACTAAGACCTGGGGCTCCGTTGTGCTCGTCGGCTTTGGGCCGGGTTATGACATCGATCCGGTCACCGACGTTATCATGAAGCAGGCGACGATCAGAGGCTCGTTCGTTTTCAGCATGCCTGTGATGATGGAGGCAGTTCGCGATGCTGCCCGGCTGAAGGTCGCTCTGGATGACATTGTGACGATCCGCTGCAGCCTCGAACAAACTCCCCAGGCTGTCGAGGACTTTGCTCATGGTGGCATCGGCAAGACGATGATCGTCTGGTGAAGAACGTGTTGGCCGAGCAGGCGCCCGGCTTCGTGCTCGGACATCCCCGGTATGCATGAAGTGGTCATCGAACGCGGTCGCAAGGAGTGGCGTTCGCGCGTCGTTCCAAAGAGGGGCGGCTGTTTCCGGTAGGGAAAACGCAGACGTCTGCGCAGAGAGGAACGGCGGGTCCTGGCTCACGAGGGTCTACGACGCCGACAGCTCCATCGGACCATGGCAGGGACAACACCCCACCCGGTCTTAGGCGCGCTGCTCGTGGCCAAGCTGCCAGCCGCAGTTCCTGTGTCGGTACGCGGCGGGTTCCAATAGCGGTCCGGCGAACGCCTCGACTCTGTCCGGCGATGTGGGTCCGTGAGAAGCCTTACATAATGCCCCTTTTCGCCGCCGGTGGCTTCGCGGCAATTGCTAAATAGTCAGCATTTGAAATCATTTGCATATAGACAAACCTGTGTCGGTATGCCATCCTTCGAGGAACCCGGCGCACCAGCACGTGTGACGCTCCACCACTTGCACCCGAAAGGCAAAGATGAAGAAGTCTTCGCTCCTATCCGTTTCGACAGTTGCGGGCATGATCTGCCTCGTCTTGGCGGGCTGTTCCAGCTCAGGCGGAGGCAGCTCGACCGCGAGCGGCGGTGCCGCAGCCTCGACGCGTGCGTGCGTCATCCTGCCCGATGCGGCGTCGTCGCCGCGCTGGGAGAACCTCGACCACAAGTACCTCGAGAAGGGCCTGAAGGCGGCCGGCTTCGACACCGACATCCAGAACGCACAGGGCGACGTCAACAAGTACGCGACGATCGGCGACCAACAGCTCACGAAGGGCTGCGGTGTCATGCTCCTCGTCGACTACCAGGGCGCCGCCGAAGCCGTCGCGTCGAAGGCCAAGGGCCAGGGCATCCCGGTCATCGCCTACGAGAGGCAGTTCAAGGGCGCCGACTACTACGTCTCGTTCGACAACACCAAGGTCGGCGAGCTGGAGGGTCAGGCGGTGCTCAACGGTCTGAAGGCCGCGGGCAAGAACCCGGCGACCGCCACGGTCGTCTACATGGGCGGCGACCCGTCCGACGCAAACGCCAAGGTGTTCCACGACGGCGCCGTCAAGGTTATGGAAGCGGCTGGCATCAAGCCGGCGGCGGAGCCCCCGGGGGTCTGGGACCAGGCCAAGTCGCAGACGAACTTCGAGCAGGCGCTGACGTCGCTCCGCGGCAAGGTTGACGGCGTGTGGGTCGCGAACGACACGAACGCGGCCGGTGTCATCAAGGTGCTGCAGGACAACAACCTCAAGGGCGTCGCCGTCTCGGGTCAGGACGCGAACGTCGCGGGTCTGCAGAACATCCTCCTCGGATGGCAGACCGCCACGGTCTACAAGCCGGTCAAGAACGAGGCCGCCGCCGCCGTCGCGACCGCCGTCGCGCTGCTGAAGGGCCAGAAGCCGAAGGCCGGCGCAAAGCTCGCGGACGGAACGCCATACATCGCTGTCGACATCCAACTCGTCGGCCCCGACAAGGTGAAGGACGTCGTCGCTGCCGGCGACGCCAGCTACAGCGAGGTCTGCACGGCGGAGGTCAAGGCGAAGTGTGACCAATACGGCGTCAAGCAGTAACTCCTGAACTGAGGGGGGCCGCGGCCGGGCGTCGCGGCGCCCCTTTCAGGTACGACAGCGCAAGGAAGCGAACATGTCAGAACCCATCATCGAACTGCGGGGCGTTAAAAAGTCCTTCGGGCCCGTGAGCGTGCTCAAGGGGGTCGACCTGAAAATCCGCCCCGGCAAGGTCACGGCCCTCGTCGGCGACAACGGCGCCGGGAAGTCGACTCTCATCAAGGGGCTCGCAGGAGTCCAGCCGTACGACGAGGGCGAAGTCCTCATCGACGGCGAGCACCGCGCGCTGCACACCCCGCGCGAAGCGGCCGCCCTCGGCATCGAGGTCGTATACCAGGACCTCGCACTGTGCGACAACCTCGACATCGTGCAGAACATGTTCCTCGGCCGCGAGGAGCTCTCGTTCGGCACGTTCGACGAAGGCCGCATGGAGAAGGAGGCGTCCGACACCCTCCGCTCGCTCTCGGTGCGCACGGTGAAGTCGGTGCGGCAGAAGGTCTCGAGCCTGTCCGGCGGACAGCGGCAGACCGTCGCCATCGCGCGCGCTGTCCTGAAGAAGGCCCGGGTCGTGATCCTCGACGAGCCGACCGCCGCCCTCGGCGTCGCGCAGACCGAGCAGGTGCTGCACCTGGTCGAGCGCCTCGCGGCCCACAACGTCGCGGTCGTGCTGATCAGCCACAACCTGGCCGACGTGTTCGCCGTCGCCGACGACATCGCCGTCCTCTACCTGGGGCAGATGGTCGCGCAGATCGAGAAGAAGGACACCAACCGCGACGACGTCGTGGGCTACATCACCGGCACGAAGACCAACGGGGTCGAGCTCATCGACACGACCAACATCAAAACCCCTGGAGGTGCGGCATGACCACGACACGTACCGCGGCCGCGCCCGATCCCGTCTTTGGCGACATGATCGGAAGCGGCGTCGAGGGCGGCCTCGGCGACCAGATCCAGGCGTGGTGGCAGCGCGTCCGATCCGGCGACATGGGGGCACTCCCCGCCGTCGGCGGCCTTATCGTCCTGTCGATCCTGTTTGCCTCCCTGAGCCCCTTCTTCCTCACCGAGCGCAACTTCGCGAACCTCCTCAACCAAGCGGCGACGCTCGTCGTGCTCGGCATGGCGCTCGTGTTCGTGCTGCTGCTGGGCGAGATCGACCTGTCCGCCGGTGTCACGGGCGGTGTTGCGATGGCCCTGTTTGTCGTGCTCAGCGGGAACTTCCACGTGCCGTGGCCGATCGCGCTGATCGTGGGATTCGCCTTCGGCGTGGCAACCGGCGCGCTCATCGGCTTCTTCGTAGCGAGAGTCGGCATCCCGTCGTTCGTCGTGACGCTGGGTTTGTTCCTCGGCTACCAGGGCCTCGCCCTGCTGATCATCGGCTCGGGTGGCGTGTTCCGGGTTGAGGTTCCCGAGCTCACCGCGCTGCAGGACGGCAACCTGCCTCCGTGGGCCGGCTGGACGATGCTGGTGGTCATCCTTGCGATCTCGGCGGGCACGTCTTTCTGGGACCGCGCCCGCCGCACCCGCGCGGGAGTCCCGAACCGCACCATCACGCTCGTGTGGATCAAGCTGGCGGTCATCGCCGTGATCGGCGGCATCGCGGTCTACATCCTCAACCAGAACCGCGGCCAGGGCCTGTTCGGGGTCGAGGGCGTCCCGATGATCGTCCCGATCGTGCTCGTGATCCTCTGGCTGGGCTCGTTCCTCCTCGACCGCACCAAGTACGGCCGTTACGTCTACGCGATCGGCGGCAATGCCGAGGCGGTCCGCCGGTCCGGCGTCAAGGTGCGCTGGATCAAGTGGTGGGCGTTCGTGATCTGTTCCACGCTCGCCGTGTTCTCGGCGCTGCTCAGCGTGTCCCGCGTCGGATCGGTGGATGCCACCGTCGGGCGTGACATCGTCCTCAGCGGAGTCGCGGCGGCGGTCGTCGGTGGAGTCAGCCTCTTCGGCGGGAAGGGCCGGCTCAGCAACGCTGCGATCGGTGCGCTTGTGATCGCGGTGATCACCAACGGCCTGGGCCTGCTGAACCTCGGTGCGGGCATCAACCTCCTGGTCACCGGCGCGGTGCTGATCCTCGCCGCGGCCGTCGACGCCATTTCGCGCATGCGTACAGGTCGGGCGACGCGCGTCTGACGGCGCAGTTCGGCAGTTGGGTCGTAGAAGGTGGTGAGCGCTCGGCTCTGAGGTCCGTGTGCCGTGCGTAAGCGAAACGGCAGGGACCGGCTCGACACCGCAGAGCATTGCACGACGCGGCTTCAGGTCTCATGGGTTCCGGGTGGTCTCCCGCTGCCTCGCGATCAGCGTGATCTGCCACCATCTCTATCTGCGGCGACGACCCTCGCGGAGCGTGGAGCTAGGGACCGTCTGGTAGAGGGCTAGCCGCGATTGAATCTTGCTTACTCGATCGGTGATCGACAATGCGGCTGGTTGATGGGAAGTGTCGCCTAAACGATCGCTTGTAGCAGACGATGGCGGCTGGGGTGGGCTAGCTTTGCGAGCGCGACCTTTTCGATTTGCTGCACGCGGGCGCGGGGGAGACCCAGCTCAACAGCGATGTCCGCATGCCGAAGGCCCTGGGGCTCTCCGAAACCGTATCGGAGGAGGATTAGGACGCGCTCGCTTGCGGTGAGTGTCTGTAGTAGTAGCAGGACTGCGCGGCGCCTCTGGCCGGCGCCGATCGCGTCCTCGACCGTAGGAGCGTCAGGGTCGAAGATGGCGTCTTTGAACTCGATTCCGCTTGCCAGGTCGACGGGGCGGTCGAGTGACGTCGGTTCGGCTGTGCGAGTCTCGAACAGGGCAAGTGCGTCTTCGGTGGTGCCCAGCTGACTGGCCAATTCGGCTCGGGTGGGATCGCGTCCGGCGTCGATGCTGAACTCGTGACGCGCGCGGGAGTGCTGGCTCATTTGAACATGGATTCGTGTGGGCAAGCGAATAACGCGCGCTTGTTCTATGGCGTCGCCGATCGCCTTTCGGATCCACCATGTCGCATATGTGGAGAACTTGTTCCCCTTGGTGTAGTCGAAGCGCTGCACGGCTGCCATCAGTCCCAGGTTCCCACCTTGGATGAGGTCCGCGACAGGGACCCCGCGGCCGGCGGTGGAGCGGGCGATCGACAGCACCAGCCGCAGATTGTGAGTGACGAGGGTCGTTATTGCGGTTTGTCCGGCCGCAGCTAGTTCGGCGAGCAGCGCAGCATCCTCCGAGGTGTTCGGCCGGGTGTCGAGGCGCTCTTGCGCAAGCAGGCCGACCTCGATCGCTCGCGCGTTCTCATTGACCTCCTCGACGGTCAGCAGTCGGTGCCCGCGGATCCCCTTGAGGTAGTCGGCGACACTGTCCGCGCTGGGTTGAAGGGCCCTAGGAGAGGCCGAGTGAGTTGACCTCGCCGTGACCACGGGTTGACACCTCGATCCTTCGCAGTCGCCACACTTGGTGGCGAGCTTCAGTACCAGTTGCCGTCGATGGTCATGCCGCCATCGACGTATAGCGTTTGCCCGGTCACGTAGGACGCTTCGCGGGAGGCGAGAAAGATGATCGCAGAGGAAATCTCTTCCGGCTCGGCCAGTCGCGCCATCGGTGTGCGCGCGATCACCGGCCCCACGTCCAGGGATCCTTTTGCGACGAGCCCGGCTGTCATCGGCGAGTTGATGTATCCGGGGGCGACGGCGTTGACGCGAATCCCTTGGGGTGCCCATTCGACGGCCAGTGCGCGAGTGAGGCCTTCGATGCCGGCTTTCGCGGCGCAGTAGCTGGATCGGCCGGGCATTCCGGCGTGAGCGGCTACCGAAGAGACGTTCACGATGGCGGCTTGCGTGGAACGTGTGAGCCACGGGTAAGCCGCACGGCTGACGCGCATGGTGCCGCCCAGGTGGATGTCGACCAGGCGGGACCAGTCGGAGTCTGCCACGTCGGCTGCCGGCGCCGGGCGGGCGATGCCTGCGCAGTTGATTACGGCGTCCAAAGATCCATCCAACTGGTCGGCGGCCTTCTGCACGGCGCTACGGACCTCGTCGTCGGAGCTGACGTCCGCCGCCGCGAAGACGGTACCTGCTCCGAGAGAGGCGGCGGCGCGAGCAAGGGCGTCCTCGTCGAGATCGAGGAGGGCCACACGGCCCCCATCGCGAATCCATCGCTGGGCTGTGGCGAATCCGACGCCGGAGGCGCCGCCGGTGATCAAAGCGTGCGAAGTGGGCATGAAGATTCCTCTCTTAGGGGGCGCTAACGAAGCTGTCGGAGGCGCTAACGAAGCTGTCGGACGCAATGGCTGACACACGGGGCCAATCGATGGGGAGGTAAAGGCCGGGTCCGGGTGGCGGTCGCCAACGACCATCGCGTATCGGGAAGGGCTCCCGAAGTATCTGGTCGATCGGGTCCGCGCCCGTCGTATGAGGGATCACCTCGACCAGGTCGGCAGCTGCAAGCGCAAGCGGAAAGTGCAGGTGCGGCCAAACGTGCGGAGCGACGCGGGCGCCCGAGGCTGAGGCTCGCCGGGCGGCAGGAAGAACCTCGGTGTAACCGCCGCTGGCCGAGACGTCTGCGCGAACGACGCGCACACCATCGCGAACGAGCAGGTCATAGGCGGTCGCGGTGATGACGTCCTCGCCCGCCGCCACGGCGGTCTGCAACTGCTGGGCGGTCTCGGTTACCGCACCCATCTCGTAACTCGGGAACGGGTCTTCGATGAATTCCAAGCCGAGATCACGGAAGGCGGAGCCATAGGACACGGCATCCTCCACCGTGGAGAACGCACCGTGGAAGTCGATTCCGAGACCGACGCCGGACGGCAGGAGTTCGGCGGCGGAGGCCACGAAGCGAAGGTCGGTTGTCAGGTCGTGTCCCGGGACGATGAGTTTGATCGTGAGGTAACCCTGATCAACGAAGTCGGCGATCTCGTCCAGGATGGCACCCACGCCGCGATGGTCGAGGAAGTACCCCGCGACCGCCATGAGGGGTACGTCGCGATCCGATGCGCCGAGGGCGCTAGCCAGCGGAAGCGATTCCGTTTGCGCAGCGATGTCCCATAAGGCGATATCGATAAGCGAACCAGCGCGGGCCATCGAGCCCCATCCGGGAGCGTAGCGCCGGCGGAGGACGTCGTGCACGGAGCCGGGGTTGATGTCGGTCAGGCCGTGCAGGTCCGCTGTGAGGTGGGCCAGGGCGGCCAGTAACGGGGTGCCTCGGGTGTAGCCGATGGCAGCACCGACCCGCCCCGCGGACGTGGTCAGGCGTAGAACGACATAATCGCGCGTGCGGTAGGTGATGGAGCCCAGGTGCAGTTCATAGGGCATGGACAGCGCGCATTGCCACGCTTCGACGCGTTCGATGCTTTCGGACATCTGGGTGGGGCTCTCCTCGTTGAGGTCACGTCCGGTGGTTGCCCGGAACAGGCTCACCCATTCTGCGATGCGCAGCGAACGTTGTCTATATGGAATTCATTTCAATTAGTGAATTCCATGGAGAGTCTAATGCTCCTCCGCGACCTCGACGGCCCTTTCGAGCGCCTCGATAAGGGCGGACTCGATCTGGGGGAAACGCTGCATCGGAGAGGACACCGTCAAGCACGCGACGACCTCGCCTCTCTGTCGAATCGGGACGCTGATGCAGCTGACGCCGAGCTGGAACTCTTCCCGATCGAACGACACGCCCTGGTCTCGAATACGGTCGAGTTCGACGATGAGGTCCGCGCGACGGGTGATCGTGTGAGGAGTGAGGCGTCGAAGACGCAGCCGTGTCAGCACCTCTGCCCGCGTCTCCTGAGGACTGAAAGCCAGCAGCAGCTTTCCGCTGGCGCGCGCGTGGAGATCCTCCGGCGCATAGGGGTCGTTGAGTCCCACGACACGCACCGCCTGGGCTCCCTCGGCGGTTTCCAGGACCTTGACGGTTCCCCCACGCCAAGCACCGAGGTAGGCGGTCTCCCCGGTGTCTGACACGAGTTGATGCAGGGCGGAGCGATACGCGGGCGGCACGTTGTCCGCGCGCTGGACCGCCTGCGCGATGACGTCGGCTCGCGGGCCGATCTGGAACACGCGCTGAGCATCCTTGGAGATCATCCCCTCGGCCCACAGCGTCGTCAGGAGATGGTAGGTGGTGGGCAGCGAAAGGCCGAACCGGTCGGCGAGCGTCTTCGCTGTCTCGCCCGTGGGGCTTTCCGCCACCGCGACGAGGAGGTCCACGGCCCTGCTGACCGACTGGATTCTCGTCTGGCTTCGCGGTTCTTCCGAGGCGGTGTCTACAGTGCTCACACGGTAATGATACGACGCCATGTGAAATGAATTTGAGCAAATTGCACGATCTGCCATGAACGCGCGCCCCCCGGGGGTACCCCCTGGTCCCACGTGGTCAACGACCGGGGTTGCGCTGTCAATCTTGTTCTGCCATAGAATGAAGCAAGTTTCATAATCCTGAATCCATTCTGGACTGGCCGCTTGTTGGACCAAGGGTGCGCTGAGGTGCCTTCGCTGCAAGCGCAGGCGGAGTCGACGGGATCCGGACGGGGCTTGTATCTGTGAGAGGCAAAGGAGCCGTTGTGGTCAATGAATCCCAAGGAGCGGGAAGGATGCGCCGGTGCAGACACCTGGCGTCTCGCGAAGCCGGCCGGGAAGCAGGCGATCGATGACCGGCACGACGCTGACAGGAGATGGTCTCGTCAAGTTTGCCGACGGCCCGGGCAACCTCGAGATACGGCGCGTCGAAGTCGGCCCGCCGGTTGAAGGACAAGCTCTGGTCCGGGTCGCTGCGGCGGGAATCTGCGGTACCGATCTGCACATCGCAGATGGCGAGTGGGGAGTGTACCCCCCTGTGATTGTGGGTCACGAGTTCAGTGGCACTGTCGAGGCGGTCGGGGACGGCGCGGACGCGAGCTGGGTGGGAGCCCGGGTGGTTTCGGAAGTTTTTTACAGCAGCGACGGCACGTGTGATGCTTGCCGGTCCGGGCACCGCAACTTGTGCCCTCGCAGGCAATCGCTGGGAAGCCACGTGAACGGCGCCTTTGCGCCGGCTGTCCTCGTGCCGGTCCGGAACCTGCACCGGCTTCCAGATTCCATCGAGTTGCCGGAGGCTGCGTTGCTTGAGCCACTCGCCTGCGTGGTTGGGGCCCTCTGTGATCCACCGGTGATCAGTCCTGGTGATCGGGTGCTTGTGACCGGGCCCGGAGCGATCGGATTGCTGGCGGCACAGGTGGCCCGCGCTTCTGGCGCGAGCGTGACTCTGGTCGGTCGAGACGCGGATCGACAGCGGCTCGATCTCGCCGAGCGCCTCGGTTTCGAGGTCCGGGTCGCACGTGGTCACTCTGACGAGGCACTGCATGAGCAGTTTGACGTGGTGGTGGAGTGCGCCGGCGCCGCAGGGGCTGTCGCAACCTGCCTTGCGGCCGTTCGTCGCCGAGGGCGTTACGTCCAACTCGGGCTGTTCGGCGGTTCAATCTCCGTCGATCTGAGCGCACTCTGCTTCAAAGATCTCTCCCTGACGTCGGGATTCGGCGCCACCGTGCAGGGATTCGATCGGGCGATCCGCCTCGCCGCCGATGGTCTCGTGCTTTTGCAGCCACTCATTACCCGCATCGCCCCCCTTCGCGACTGGGAAGCCGTCATCGCCGCCACACGGCGCGGGGATGGCGTGAAATTCCTGTTCGCGCCAGCCGCCTGACCGCTCTCTTTCTTCGATTGGAATATCAACATGCCTTATGACTACAACCCTACGGACAGCTACCGACGCATGGCGTTCATCCGCCGCTTCGAGGAGGAGGTTCTCGAGCTTGGCAGGGAGGGGCACGTGGCCGGTTCGGTGCACCTTTGCTTGGGACAGGAAGCGATTCCGGTGGGCGCGATGTCCGTACTCCAGCCGGGAGACAAAGTCCTTTCCACCTACCGCGGGCACGGGTGGGCGTTGGCATGCGGCGCTGACCCGCTTGCCGTGTTGGCGGAGATCGCCCAGCGCGCTGCGGGCACCAACGGTGGGCGCGCAGGGTCGCCGATGCTCAGCGCGCCCGAAGCCGGGTTCCTGGGCGAGAATTCGATCATCGGGGCGGGGCTGCCCATCGGCGCCGGGGTCGCGATGGCTGAGCGAGCGAAGGGCGGCGACGGCGTTGTGCTGGTCTCGCTCGGAGACGGCGCAATGAACCAGGGCGGGACCACCGAGGCGATGGTGTTCGCGGCGGCACGCAACCTTCCGGTCATCTTCGCCCTGGAGAACAACGGATGGTCGGAGATGACTCCGATTGCAACCACGACGCGGGGGGAGCATCTTGCGCGCCGCGGCCAAGGCCTGGGCATTGAAAGCCACGTGATCGACGGCGGCGACCCGGCCGCTGTCGCCGAGGCCGTGGCCGAAGCCGCCCGGGCCTGCCGCGCCGGCGAAGGCCCCGTACTCCTGGAATTCAAGACTGTCCGCCTCTCGGGCCACTACAACAAGGACATCCAGCACTACCGCCCTGAGGCAGACGTGGAAAATGCCCGCCTGCAGGACCCGCTCGTACGCCTCAGGGAACTGGAAGGCATCTCGGAATTTGAGGCGAACAGGATCCACGCGCAGGTGGACGCGGAGATCACTGCTCTCGCCGAGAGCGTCCGTGGCCTTCCCGCCCCCGACCCTGCGGACGTTCTCGAACACCTCTATGCGCCGAACCTTCCAGCCCCCTCGGCGGAACGTGCGGAGGCCAAGGACGTCCCCTACTTCCGCGCAGTCAACGAAGCGCTCAAACATGCGCTTCGTCACCGCGATGAAGTGGTGGTGTACGGCGAAGACGTGGGCTTCGCTGGAGGAATCTTCGGGGTGACACGAGGGCTGCAGAAAGAATTCGGCGATCAGCGGGTATTCGACACGCCCATCGCGGAATCGGCTATCCTCGGCTCTGCCGTCGGCGCTGCAATGAACGGCCTGCGACCTGTCGTGGAGATCATGTGGGCGGATTTCGTCTTCGTGGCACTGGACCAGATCATCAACCAGGCGTCGAACGTCCGCTACATCAACCGCTCCGCATTGAGCGCCCCACTGGTCATCCGGATGCAGCAGGGTGTCACCCCGGGTTCCTGCGCCCAGCACTCCCAAAGCATCGAGGCGATCCTCAGCCATATCCCCGGCATCAAGGTTGGCATGCCAACTAGCCCTCAGGACGCCTACGCCATGACGCTTGCCGCGATCGAAGACCCGGACCCCGTTGTGCTCATCGAACATCGGGCGATGTATCAGCAGACCGGGAAGGTCACTCTCGCCGGCCCGACAGAGGCGGTCGGGGGTGCGCGTGAGCGGCGCTCTGGCGGTGACGTCTCCATCATCACCTGGGGTTCTATGGTGTCCGCATCCCTTGAAGCGGCGGAGGTCCTCTCCCAGTCGGGCATCGAAGCCACCGTCCTCGACCTCCGCTGGTTCCGTCCACTCGACACAGAAGCGATTGCCCGTGCCGTGGCGAGCTCGGGTGGCCGGATCGTCATCGCCCATGAAGCATTCGTCACCGGCGGCTTCGGGGCCGAGGTCGCCGCTCTCATCAGTGATCGGCACTTTGAGCAGCTGTCCGCGCCAATTGCCCGAGTGGGGACGCCGGATGTGCGCATGCCCTCGGCACCCGCCCTCCAGGAGGCGGTTGTTCCTGCGGCGAAGGATATCGTCGCAGCAGCTCACCGTGTACTGTCGCGGTGAGTGTCATGCCCGAGTTTCTAGTTCAAATCGATATCGACACCGGCGACCTCGAGCCTGCAGAGGTCGAGCGGCTTCGAAACGCCGAGGCGGACCGAGCCGCTCAGCTGGCAGCGGATGGTCGGCTGTTGGCCTTGTGGCGCGTCCCGGGACGTTGGGCGAACGTGGGCATCTGGCATGCCCCCGATCGTGCAGCACTTGACCAAGCGCTCTCCAGCCTGCCGCTCCGGCGTTACATGAGCGTCGAGGTGCAGGAACTCAGTTCTCATCCAAGCGACCCGCGTAGCGCGGAAGCCCCGCGGCAACGCCGCGGGCGTAGTTTCACTTTGGACCCGCTGCCCGAACTGACAATGCAATCGCGCAATTCGGCGCAGAGGTCTAAGCCCGAGCGGCAATTCATCGCTCTGCCGCCCCTTCCTGAGCTTGACGTCCGGCGGCGCACCCGAATCGCCGGCGATACTTCCGGGGGCGACTCTGCGCCGAGCGCGAGCGCAGCTGTGTGGGCGCAGCTCGAGGTTGATTTCACAGCGGTCCTCACCGGGGTGGATCCTGGTGATTTCGATCTGCGTGCACGTTCGGAAGTCGAGGGCGTCTTGAACGGGGCACCGACTGAAGAGTCTCCAAGGCTCACTCACTCTGGCCTTCAGCGCCTCGATGCAGCGAGCATCCCCACCGAGAATTCAGGGGTGACCATCGACGTCGGGCGAGTGCGGCGCACCGCCGTTGTGCGACCCCTCCCCGGCGGGGGCGAAGCTATACAGATCCGCTCGGTAGCGACAGTCACCGTCGCCGGCGACAGCTCCTTGTCGGCTGAAGATGCCGAGGCGTTCCTGTGGTCCATTCGTGACGGCTTGGCGCGTACCTGATGATCCTAGGCATTCTGCACCACGGAATTGTCGTTAGTGACATCGAAGCAGCGATCGCGTGGTATCGCGATGTGCTCGGCCTCGAACTCGTCCATCGGCAGCGCCAGGAGAACGCATATACGCCGGTCCTGGTCGGTGTACCGGGGGCCGTACTCGAAGTGGCCCAGATGAAGGTCGCGACGACTCTTCCCGCGCTTTCCACTCACGACATCGAGTTGATCCAGTATGTGGCCAAGGGCGCGCAGGGGACGCCGGCGCCTGTGAACCAAGTCGGTAGTGCGCATCTGGGGTTCCTCGTCGAGGATATCGACGCTCTTCACCAGCGCGTTTCGGCGCGGGGCGGTCGCTTCCGCAATCCCCCCACGCGCATCACGCAGGGGGCAAACGAGGGGGGGTGGGCGTGTTATTTCCACGACCCCTATGGAAACACGCTCGAATTCATCCAACCCGCGCCGGAGCGGCTGGAGGCGCTGATAACGCGTCTCGAAAAGAGGTGACCGTTCCACCAGAGCGAGGGCGGCCCGAAGAAGTTCGGGCTGCCCTCGCCGAGCGATGATTCAGTTTTGAATGAACTGTGCGGTTGAGGCACCCGGTTGGATGAACTGTGCGTTTGAGGCCCCCGCAGCCACCCCGCCGAACCGCGGTTCCGGAACGCCGGTGACGCCTAGCCCGGTTATGGCGAAGAGGCTGCCGCGCTCGATCGGGTCCCCGGGGTAGCGCGGCAGGGGAGGTTCCGCCATCGAAGTTACGTACAGCACGTCGAGGTCCGCGCCGCCGAACATCACGCTGGTGGTCTTCTTGACCGGCATGTCGATCAGACGGTCCAGCGTCCCGTCGGGGGCGAACCGTGCAAGCTTGCCTTCATAGACGAATGCGGTCCACAGGAAACCCTCGGAGTCGACGGTTGCCCCATCGTGAGCGCCCACGCCAGACCCGGGAACCGCGCCGAATCGACGGCGGTTGGTGGCATCACCCGTCTTGATGTCGTAGTCGTATGCCCAGATTTCGCCCGCCCAGGAATCGGTGAAGTAGAAGGTCCGGTCGTCGGGCGCCCAACAAGGTCCGTTGGAGCAGATGATTCCTGTGTCCAGGACGCGGAGCTGCCAGGAATCGTCCAAACTGTACAGTCGGCCGCTTGTCTCGGTTTCGGGCATGTTCATCGAACCGAAGACGAAGCGTCCTGCACGATCCACCTTCCCGTCGTTGAGCCGGTTCTCCTCACGTCCGGGTTCCGGGTCGATAACGGAGTCGACGGCCCCTGTTGCGAAGTCGAGCGTATGGATGCCGTTGGCCAGAGCGACGACGGCACCCTCGCCGTCTTTCATCAGTGCCATCGAACCGATCGCAGACGGTACGGTCCACGCGCGCAGTTCGCCACCGTCGGCGGCGCAACGGAAGACTCGCTTGCCGAAGCTGTCGATGAAGTACAGCCGCTGCTGGTCGACGTCCCAAAGCGGGCCCTCGCCAAGCAGCGGCTTCACGTCGAGAACGATTTGAATTTCCATGGGTCTCCCGCCTTTGGGGCCAGTAGTGTGCCGCTGACGTGTCCGTCAGTGAAGCAGAATTTCGTTATTTGAAGGTTACACAGACGCCAGGTCCTCCGGGAACCGCGCCGGTCGGGACTTCAGCTTGCATCATTTGAAGTCTAATCAAAATCTTGACAATCGAATACGCGTTGTGTCAACCTTCCAGGGTCTTGTTCACCAACGAAGATGGAGACGCCTTGTCTGAGGACCACCCGCACCCCGTTCTCGAGGCACGGGATCTTCGAAAGGCCTATGGTGCAACGACCGCTCTTGATGGAGCAGGGCTGAAACTTCACTCAGGCAGCGTGACGGGGCTCATCGGAGAAAATGGAGCTGGCAAGTCAACGCTCGTTCGGATCCTGAGCGGGATGGAGTCGCCCGACCGGGGCGAGTTGCTGCTTGATGGCGCACCGGTGACGTTCGCTGCGGCGTCCGACGCGCGTCGCGCAGGTATCGGAACGGTGTTCCAGGAACTAAGTCTCGTTCCCGATCTGACTGTTGCGGAAAACCTCCAACTCGCTGGTCGGCCGAAGAGGCAGTGGAGAAGGAGTCGCAGCGAGGCTGATGCCCGACGGATCGCCGAGGAGTGGGGACTGAAAGGCATCCCGGTCGAATCGGAAGTGGGCTCGCTGTCGATGCGTGACCGTCAGCTCGTGGAGATCCTGGTCGTTGTCTCACGTCGCCCGAAGGTTCTGATTCTCGACGAGCCGACCTCATCGCTGCTTCCTGAGGACACCCACTGGCTGGCCCAGGTGATGGACCGCCTCACTCGTCAGGACGGCACGGCAATCCTCTTCATCTCGCACCACTTCGATGAAATCGAGGAGTTCTGTGCTGCCATGACCGTGCAACGAAATGGTCGTCATATTTCAACGGTTCCCCGAGAGGGCTTCGTGCGTGACGTTGCGATCGAGCAGATGATTGGTCGCTCGCTCGGATCTACCTTCCCGGAGCGCAGACCGGCTCCTGAGGGAACCGATACCGTTCTGCGCGTCACAAAGCTGACCGCGGATGCGGGTCCCGGGATCAGCTTCGAAATTCGCGCCGGCGAGGTCGTCGGCATCGCGGCGCTCGAAGGCCAGGGACAACGCGCTCTGTTCGAGATGATCGCCGGAGATCGCCCTCCCCGCGGAGGAACGATCGAATTCGAGGGAAGAGCGTTGCATCTTCGATCGCCCCAAGCCGCCCTGAGCGCGTCGGGGTCCCGAGCGGACTCTCGGCAGGCAATAGGCGGGATCGCTTTCGTGCCCGCCGAGCGCAAGACCCAAGGACTGATCCTGGGGATGTCGATCCGCAAGAACGTGTCCCTGCCGGCGCTCCGGCGATTCGCGCGCGCTGGGGTGATCTCCGACGGCCGCGAGACCGCTGAGGTCGACTCCCTCCTCCAGTCGGTGGGCGTGGCCGTGGATCGCAGGGAATCGGGCGCGGGCACCCTCAGCGGCGGAAATCAACAGAAGGTCGTGTTCGCGCGAGCGATTGCGAGTCGCCCCCGCTTGCTGTTGCTGTTCGACCCGACCCGAGGCGTGGACGTCGGGACCAAGGCAGAGCTGTACCGCCTCATCCAGCGGCTGGCCCAGGAAGGAACCGCCATCCTGATGTACTCCACTGAGATCCCCGAGCTCACAAACCTCTGTCACCGTGTCATCTCCATGTACGCGGGCTCCGCCAGCGGTGAAGTCACCGGAGATGAGGTCTCCGAAGAGGCCGTCATGGCATCCGCGCTGAGCCCGGCGCCCGCCCTTGTCGGGGCACCGATCGCAGAGGAGCGATGAGCATGTCCAGCGCTAGCACCGACCCGGGCAACCCTCGACCCCGACGCGCTGTGTCGCTTGTGGTCGAGAGAGGCGTCAACAGTGGAGTACTCGTCGCCACCGCGGTTCTTCTCATCATGATCGTTATCTTCGTGAGCGTTCGACCAACATTCCTCCGTGGCACCCTCTTCACGGGACTGGTGCTCAACGGAAGTCTCGCCGCAGCGCTAGCGGCCACCGGGTTGGCCCTGGTGGTCCTCGTCGGCGGCCTGGACCTGTCCATAGCGGGAAGCATCGCCCTAGCCAATGCCCTACTGACGACACAGCTCGGTGGTGGATGGGCCGGCCAGGTCGCCGTGCTCATCCTCGTCCTTGCCATCGGCGCGACCACCGGGTTCATCAACGGCGTCTTGGTAACTGCCTTCGGCCTCGAATCAGTTGTCGTCACTCTCGGGACCGGGTTCATCCTCGGGGGTACTGCACTTCTGATACTTCCCGCGCCGGCCAGCGTCGATTCTCACAGTCTGGGCCTCATCGCCACCCTGACCAGCACCGGGATCATCCCCGGAGCTCTTCTCGTGATGCTTCTCGTCGCACTCCTATGGGTCGTGCTGCGCCGATCCTCGCTGGGCGCACACATTATCGCGGTGGGGAGCGACGCGCACGCGGCGGCACAGAACGGTGTCCGTGTGGGACGAACCAGGCGCATCGCGTTTACCTATTCGGGGCTGATGTATGCGCTTGCCGGCGCGGCGCTGACATCGCAGACCCTGGGCGGTGACACGTCCGTCGCGCAAGGCTACCTGCTGACCGCGTTCGCAGCCGTGGTAATCGGCGGGGTATCCATGGGCGGCGGCCGAGGGTCGATCGTCGGGGCCATCATCGGAGCCGTAACTATCACTGTCGCGATCAACCTCCTCTTCGCCGTTGGCCTCGCCTCCTACTGGGGCGAAATCGCCAAGGGCTTCGTCCTCCTGGTGGCAGTGGCATTGCAGGCCGGGGCACGGGCGCTCTACGGGCGGCTGGCTCCACCTCCTCCACCGGCATCTTTTTCGGCGGACTGGTTGACGGGAACACGGGCATGAGCATCACCGAACGAACTCGCACGCCCCGGCCCCCGCGGATGGGCCCGCTTGACCTCGGCGAAGTGCGACGCTCCGTGCTGGCGGTCTATGTGGCCCTCGGCATTCTGATCGTATTCACGCTGATCGTCCGTCCGAACTTGACCACGCCTGGCAGCCTGACGACCATTGCGGTCTTCGCCAGCGTCACGGCTCTTGTCGGCCTGGGGCAAGGTGCAGTCATCTTCATGGGCGGCATCGATTTGTCGTTGCCGTCCACCATGACCGCCTCGGCCATCCTGTTCGCCGGCGTCACCCGAGGCAATGGCCAACTTCTGATTCCCGGGCTGGCGGTGGCTCTATCCCTCGCCCTCGTCGTCGGACTCGGCAACGGCATCGGCGTCACCAGGTTTGGCATCCACCCGGTCATCATGACGCTCGCAATGGGCGCGATCATCGGTGGTGCCACCCTCGGATATACGGGAGGCTCGGTAACCGGTGCACCACCCCCCAGTGTTCGCGAGTTCATGACCGCGCCGGTCCTTGGGCTTCCTGGCGCGGTCTGGCTGCTGATCGTCCTGACCATCATCGTCGCCGTCGCGGCGCGCACTACCACCCTCGGGCGCCGAGTGCAGGCCGTCGGAATGAACAAGGTTGCTGCACGACTCGGCGGAGTGCACACCGGGCGGCTCGAGGGATCGACCTACCTGGTCTCGGCTGTTTGCGCCGCTGTGGCAGGCATTATGCTCTCTGGCCTGGCATCGCAAAGCTACCTCGGCATGGGCGAGCCCTATCTGCTCTCGTCGATCGCAGTGGTTGCCCTGGGGGGTGGGTCATTCTCCGGCGGCCGAGGACACTTTCTCGGCACCGTCGGCGCCTCACTGCTCCTGAGCCTGCTGACCTCTCTGCTCACGACCTTCCAGCTCCCCGAGGCCGTTCGCCAGATCGTCCTCGGAGCGGTAATCCTCCTGGCGGTCATCGCCGGCGGCCTACTCGGCCGGCGTGCGCGCTGACCAGTCCGATCCGAATACACCCCCAACCCGAACACACAAGGGAGAAACAGCAATGAACAAGCGAGTCATTATGGGCACGGTCGCGTGCCTTGCGGCCGCTGCGCTCGCCTTGAGCGGCTGCTCAGCCGGCGGCGACACCGGCGGCGGTAGCGGGGACCACAAGTACAAGGTGGCCCTCAGCATGAGCTACTCCGGAAACGATTGGCAGTCGACATCGCGCAACCTGATCAAAGCCGCGGCGAAATCCGCGCCCCTCAAGGACCACATCTCCTCCCTGGATGTATCCGTGGCCGGAACGGACGCTCAGGCCCAGATCGCTCAGCTGCAGCAGATGATCGCCGGCGGCTACAACGCCATCGTCCTCTACCCGATCTCGCCCACGGCCCTCAACCCCACCATCAAGCAGGCATGCGATGCAGGCATCGTCGTCGTCGCCTACGACGCGCGGGTGACAGAACCGTGTGCATACAACGTCTCCTTCGACCAGAAGAAGATGGCAGAAACGAGCGCCTCGTACCTGGCTGACCTGATGGGCAACAAGGGCAACGTGGTCATGATCACCGGTGTCGCCGGAACTACAGTGGACACCGACCGCAACAACGGAGCTCGCGCCGTATTCCAGCAGCGCGGGATCAAGGTTCTCGACCAGTGCCAGGGACAATGGGCGGCCGGCCCTTCCGGCGAGTGTATGAGCCGACTGCTGGCGGCATTCCCCAACATCGACGGTGTCTGGGCCCAGACCGGGGGAGTCGCGCTGACGTCGGCGTTCGATTCCGCTGGCCGCCATTACGTGCCGATCATCTCGGAAGCCGAGAACTCCTGGCGTCTCGCCCTCACAGATCCCGCAATGAAGGCCAAAGGCCTCAAGGGCGGTTCGATGGGTGCTCCGCAGTACCAAGGGGCTGCGGCTCTGGAAGAGGCCATCGCCGTCCTGAGCGGGAAGACTCGCGGCCACTTCACCGACGTCGGCTACGACTGGGTCACTCAGGACAAGATCAAGAAATGCGAGACCGGCTCGACGCAAGAGCTCGCCGCGGGCTGCAACGTCTTTCCGAGCGGATCCGTCTCCGACTCCTTCTTCGCCGACTGGTACAGCTCGAAGTACACACCCTTCGCCGACCTGCACACCGCGCTGTCAGGAACGCCGGCAAAACCGTAGCGACGAGAAAGGGGTGGGCCCAACGGTTGTGGACCCACCCCTTGCCCTCTGTCGCTCGATGGCCGCCGAGCCTCTCTACCGATTCGCTGGAAAGCCCGGATCGCCGCACGAGCGTGACTCGCCGAAGACCGATCGACCAAGAGGAGCAGCAGTTCAATGTTCGACACAGCTGAAACAGACCGCGATGATCGGATCACCCTGCGATTCCTCGCAGCCCCTGGCGACGTCAACACACGCGGTGACTCGGTCCCTGCGGGATGTGTACTGGAGTGGATCGACAAAGCTGCGTACGCTTGCGCGGTTGGATGGGCGCAGACCTATTGCGTCACCGCCTACGTCGGGAACGTCCACTTTACGCAGCCGATCCTTCCGGGCGCTCTAGTGCAGGTGCACGCTCGTGTCGTCCTTACTGGACGTACCAGCATTCACATCCTGGTCGAGGTTGAGGCGAGCGATGTGCGCGAGCGGCGGTACTCGGCATCCATGCACTGCATCCTGGTATTCGTTGCCATCGACGAGTGTGGCAAACCCACTCCGGTCCGAGAATGGGTTCCCTTGGGGGTTGCCGATTTGGAGTTGCAGCAGCTCGCGGCCCAGCGAATCGGTCCACGGCGCGCGATCCAGCAGGTCATGGCAGCACAAACGTACTCGGCCGCCCGCACTGTCCCCGAAACGGTGTTCCGTTTCCTTGCTGCTCCCGCAGACTCCAATTGGGGAGGAAATGCGCACGGCGGCACAATCATGCGTTGGATCGATGAAGCCGCGTTCTCCGTCGCCGCAGCCTGGTCGTCTCCTCACGCCGTGGCCGTCTACGCCGGCGGCATTCAATTCCACAGCCCCATACACATTGGAGAGGTCGTCGAGCTCCGCGCCCGCCTGATCCACACGTCGGCGCGCAGCATGCATTTGTCAGTGCTCGTCAGCAGCGCCCCACCCGGTCGGAAGCCGGTCGTCACTGCGCGCTGCATGACTGTTTTCGTCGACGTTCACGACGGTCGCGCGTCTGAAATTGCGCCGTTGCCTCTCTGGACTGACGAGGACCGTCGACTAAGTGAGCACGCCCAGGAGTTGGTTCGTCTTCGTGGAACGATGATGGCACTTCCCCCTCGCTGACGACGAGCGGACATCGCCAACGCTGGTCGGTGCAGTGGAGATTGCCAAAGACAGACGTGACACCATTCCGCTGCCGCCCCGGAACCGTTCCGAACGCTGACGTTCGATCTCGCTCAGTGTCCCCCTCAACGCCGCGGGGCGGAGAGGGGCGGCCGTGCGGAACGTCCTGGACCGCGCCGACGCGGCTCAGGGGCTGTGGTAGGCGGTTGGGGGAGCCCATCGGCGACGCGACGAGTTTGACGTGTGTGAGCCCTCTGCATGCAACTTCCGGCCTGCCGCAGTCGACGATCTTTACCTACATGGCGTCGCTCGGACGCGCCGGGCTTGCGCGGTCAGCCCGGATCGGTGAGCACAAACGAAGCGAGGTGTCTGAAGTCGCGATGTCCCCCTCAGCAACAACCGAGAGGGACATCGTTACAGAGCGCCAAGCCGTGGCCATCCCCCTGATCGACAGGACCAAGGCAGGGGTCTTTGCAAGAAGGACGACAATGAGCGATCCCCGACAGATCTCCCTGTTGGCAGGCTTGTTCAATGAGGTGGTTCGACGCACTGCGCTTTTTGAGCAAGCTCGATGTCTTGCGCGCGGGCTGGGCGGACTGGAGTTGTTTCTTGCTATAGCGACCTGAAGTGAATGTATTCGCGTCGGCCGTTCTCGTCGGACCTCAGGATAGCGTCGACGATTTCAGCGGCGCGATATCCGTCCTCAAGGGTCGCGCCATGTGGGCCGATACTTTCGTCATTGGCGATGGCGCGGAGGAGGTGCCCGAGTTCGTGGACGAAGCTGTCCTCCCATCCGATCATGTGTCCGTGGGGCCACCAGTGTTCCCAATAGGGGTGATAGGTTTCGGACACCAGGACGGTGCGAAAGCCTTGTGCGTTAGGGCCCGGCTGCGAATCGACCAGATGCAGCTCGATCTCGTTCATGCGCTCCTGGTTGAAAATTACCGAGCCCTTTGTCGTGCTGATCTCGAACTGCATGTGGTTTTTGCGGCCAGGCGCGACCCGTGTTGCTTCAAGTGTGCCTAGCGCACCGTTGGCGAACGTCAGGATCGCGTCGAATGCGTCGTCCACATCAACGTGACCACCCGGGCGTTCATCAACGAACGTCTTGGTATTCGCGGACACACTCGTCGGCTCGCCTACTAGATACCGGGAAAGGTCGATGATGTGGGAACCAAGGTCACCGAGCGCTCCCGAACCTGCGATGCTCCTATTCAGACGCCAGGAGCTCGGGCTCTCCGGGTCGACAAGCCACTCTTGGTGGTAGCGTGCCCTGAAGTGTCGGACTTCGCCAAGAGTTCCGTCATCAAGCAAGCTTTTGACCAAACGAATAGCTGGGAAGAAACGGTAGTTGAAGGCGGTCATTGCTTTTACGCCGGTCTTCGCCACCTCGCTCCAAATGTTGAACGCCTCATCGGCTGTTCGGCCTAGTGGCTTCTCCACGATGACATGCTTACCCGCGCGGGCCGCAGCGATTGTCGGCTCAGAATGCTGGTCGTTGGGCCCTGTGTTGTCGAACAGCTCGATGTTCGGATTGGATATGAGGTCCCGCCAGTCCGTCGTCGAGCTTTCGTAGCCATAGCGGCGTGCGGCTTCTGCGACCGCGGCTGAATTTCGGCCGGCAATCGAGACGAGGTGCGGCATTGCTGGCGGTGGCCAATAGGTATACGGAATCTTCTTGAGCGCATTGGTATGGGCTCGACCCATGAACGCATACCCGAACATCCCGACACCGATTGAGGGAACCTGCTCGTGGTCGCTCTTCATCTCGCCCTGAGTGAAGAACGATGGAGATGTAGAACTCATAGTTTTTCTCCCTCGCTGTCTTGTTCAACCGAGCCAGAAGTGCTTGGCCTCGGGGTCCATCGGCTGCTTGACAATCAGGGGACGTAGATAGTCGATTGCCTTCTCGGCGCCGTCGCGTTCGCTCATTACCGGGTCCTCGTGTTCATACGAGAGCACGTAGTCGTAGCCCACTTCGAGCAGAGCTGTGATCACTCGCTTCCAAGGCACCTGTCCCCAGCCGACCACGCGGTAGCGAGCTGCGCGATGAAGGTTGCGCCAGGAGCCGGTTGAAAGGACACCGTCGCGACGGACCTCATCCTCCTGCACCTCGAAGTCTTTTGCATGCACATGGAGAATGCGATCGCCGAACGTCTTGATGAACACGACCGGGTCGATCTGCTGCCAGATGAAATGGCTTGGGTCGAAGTTGAAGCCCCAATCATCTCGACCGAGTTTTTCGACTGCCGTTTGCGCTGTCGTGATGTTATAAGCAATTTCCGTCGGATGAACTTCGTGGGCGAACTTCACCCCCAGCTTGGCGAACTCGTCGAGGATCGGGTTCCAACGCTCGACAAAGAGGTCCCAGCCCTGGTCATACAGCTCGATGTGCTTCGGTGGAAACGAATACCACGATCCCCAAACCGTAGACCCGAAGAATCCGTTCACGACCGGGATTTCGAGATCAGATGCGGCGCGCGCTGTCCGCAGCAGATGGTCGCGTCCATACTCGTACATGGCCTGCTTGTCCTTGTCACCGGGTGTCCAGTCGTCCCAGCTCGCGTCGTTGGTCGGGAGGACGACCTGCGCGGAGAGGTGATCGGACAGTGCCGAAATAGTCAGCCCTCGCGACTGGACGGTGTGCTTCAGGTTCCTCAGATATTGAGGATCGGATTGCGCCTGATCCAGGTCAAAGTGACCTGATCCCGCCCAGGTGGTCAGCTCGATTGCTTCATATCCCAGGTCCGCGACGTAATTGGCTACCTGGTCCAGCGGCTGGCTGTCGAACAGCGCCGTGAGAATTCCTAGCTTCATTGCCTCACTTCCTCTCCTTTGAGGGGCGGACCATTTCCGCCTCGTGTGGCTTGATCATTGCACTACCTTGGCCGTTGTGTCCATTTGCGCTCAATTTCAAATAGCGACAATGGCGGCCATATCCCTCTGTCTTGATATTCCCTCGCGGGACGTGCATCATTTCATACGGTGCAGCAAGCCTTCATATTGTGGAGTTTGTAACACAAAATTGTTCGTCTAGGCACAGAGAAGTGATCATGACTTAGCCGCTTGCCCTTACTCGCACCGGAATCGGTGAACGACAACTTCCGTCGGTCATAGCACCGCCCCATCAAGTGGCGTCAGCTCAGGGGAGGGTGCTCATCCCAACCGGACAAACGACCGTGGCGAACAAGCTCACCGCTCAAGACAGAACGCCATTCGACTGAAGAGAGAGATTAATGACCTCATCATCCCGACCCCGCATTGTGATCACCGGAGTCTCGCGCGGAATCGGACGGGAGCTGGCCCTTTCGGCTGCCGACGCCGGCTATGACGTCGCCGGAATCCATCGTGGCGCGGACCCGGCTGTTACGGACCGCCTCACGGGGGAACTGGAGGAAAGGGGCGCGTCCGCAATCATCCTTACGGGCGACACGGGCGTCACAGCGGATGTCGATCGACTCGCGAACGAAGTCGCCGCTGAATGGGGCGGAATCGACGTGTGGGTCAACAATGCCGCCCGGCTGCTCGTGCAGCCGTTTCTAGAGATGGAGGACGCGGACTGGGTATCCCTTCTGAACTCGAACCTCATGGGATATGTCCGAGGCTGCCGCGCTGCGGCGCGCTACATGACGCCTGCCCGACATGGCCGAATCATCAACGTAAGCTCCGTTGTGGAGACTCAGCCCCCCACCGAGATGACCGGCTACGTCACTGCGAAGGGCGGTATCGGGGGGCTTACCCGTGCACTCGCAGTCGAACTTGCGCCGACCGGTGTCACCGTCAATGCCGTTGCGCCTGGGGCGACAGAGACCCCCCTAAATGCCGAGGCATGGACGGAGGCAGTGCGCGAGACCTACCGTCAGCGGATCCCGATGCGGAGGATCGCGGCGCCCGAGGATATCGCAGACGCCATCCTGATGGTCGCTTCCGACGCTTCTCGGTATATGACGGGTCAAACCATCAACGTGGATGGGGGACTGGTGCTCAACGGTTCGGTCGGCCACCAACGATGACGACAACACGCTCGCGCATTACGCATCGTCGGCCTCTTCGCCGGTCAAAGGGCGATTCCTGATGATCACTCTGAAATCAGATCGCCTGGCGGTAACCCTCGACCCGTCCCGCGGCGGGGAGATCACCTCTATCGTGACAGAGGACCGCCCCAACGCGCTCGCCTACTACAACTGGTCAACGCCACTCGAGGCCGGTATCGGTCCCTCCTACGGCAGTACCGAAATGGATTGGCTGTCCAAATACAGGGCTGGCTGGCAGTTCCTCTTTCCTAATTCCGGTGCAGAATCCCACTTGGACGGGGTACCGGTCGCTTTCCACGGAGAGGCTTCCCTAGCCCCGGTGGTCGTGGAAGATGTGGCGCCAGAGAGCTGCACTATTCGTACGACCGCCCGGTTGTCACTGGAGTTGCGCCGGACAATCCGAGTTTCCCCGACATCGCCCACGATCTATGTAGAGGAGGCGGTAACGAATATTGGGTCGAAATCCACGCAGTTCCTCTGGGGGCACCACCCAACCTTTCCTGCGCTACCTGGCGCCCGCATCGACCTACCGGGCGCTGACTTCTCGGTCGAACCGGCTACGCCAGGCGACCTCAACCCGAACCGTGGCACATGGCCCGTCTCGACTCGAACCGACGGAGATTCGGTAGATCTCAGTGAGATCCCCGACCAAACGATGGTCAGGCTGATCTACCTGCATGAGCTGAGATCCGCGTGGGCCGCGCTTCGCAATCCCTCCGGAGCCGACTTGCCCCCTGGAATCGCGATGAGCTGGGACCTCGCCGCATACCCCTACCTGTGGCTGTGGCTCCAGAACGCCGATCCGGGGTTCCCGTGGTTCGGGCGAGCCAGAATGGTGGGCATCGAGCCCCAGCGCTCGTGGCCCTTCGACGGGCTGGCCGCGGCGGCCGCGAGAGGACAGGCAGTCACCCTCGCCCCGCAACAGTCAACATCCTCCTGGCTCACCCTTACTGTGCTTGACGACAGTCGCCGTCCCGTCACCGGCGTAGACCGGGACGGTACGGTGCACCACGGCTGACGCCGTTTTACCGGTCGAAATCTCGGAAGAGTCGGTCAGCGGCACCGTGGCCGATCCCCGGAAGGTAGAGCCCTCAGCTCACGCCCTCGATAACCATTCGCTGGTGCGGATGTACGAGATGGTGTCGCCCGAGAGAAGCTCGGCACGCCTCCCGATGAACAGACCCGGCACATCGCAGCTTCGACCGGAGAAGGTGACGTCGGAGGATCCATCCCGAAGGTAAAGCGTGATGGCATACGTGGCGACGACAATGCTGGCACTACAGAGAACCAGATAATCCCCGAACTCGTCGACCATCGCGTCAGAAACGTTCTTCCAGGCTCCTGACCAGAACTGCTCCGGCTCGTCCCGATCCACCACCGTCGTGCGGTGATCCGCGTCCAGGTCGATTACGATCATGTGTGGCGCCTTATTCTTGAGTGCCATCGGGACCGCCCGCGATATTGGGTGGCAGCTTTAGTCGACTCATCATCGCCCACGCGCGCCGGGCTCACAAGCCTGGGGTTCCCGTTATGCGCGGATCACGGCGACAGCGGGCCTAGGCGGCTTCTCTCCTGTGATAGCCAGAGCCCGATCCCTATGCCGCGACAGCTCATTCATCCTCGAAGGTTATGTCGGAGGGAGGCGAGCTCGGCGTGGAGGGCGGCAGGGACGCGGGAGCCGAAGCGGTCGAAGAACTCCTCGGTGAGATCGCACTCGGACAGCCAGCCCTCCGGATCGATCTCAAACAACGCCTGCACGTCCTCCGCCGGGAGATCAACGCCGTTGAGATCGAGCTCCTCGACGACGGGGAGCCGGCCGATCGCCGTGCTCACACTGCGGGCGCTGCCCTCGACGCGGCGCGCGATCCACGCGATCACGCGGGCGTTCTCGCTGAAGCCGGGCCACAGGAAGCCACCGTCGGCGCCCTTCCGAAACCAATTCACCTGAAACACAGCTGGGGCGTTGTCACCCAACTTCTCGCCCATCTCGAGCCAGTGCGCCCAGTGGTCGGCCATGTTGTAGCCGCAGAAGGGCAGCATCGCGAACGGATCGCGCCGAAGCTCCCCGACCGTGCCCTCGGCGGCTGCCGTCTTCTCCGACGAGACCGTCGCGCCCATGAACACGCCGTGGCGCCAGTCCCGCGCCTGCGCGACCAACGGGACGTTCGTCGCCCGCCGCCCGCCGAACAGGATCGCGTCGATGGGCACCCCGTCGAACGCGTCCCAGTCGTCGGCGATGGACGGGCACTGCGCGGCGCTCACGGTGAAACGGGAATTCGGATGCGCGGCCGGGCAACCGCTCTCGGGCGTCCAGTCCTTCCCCTCCCAGTCGATCAAGTGCGCGGGCGGCTCGTCGGTCAGCCCCTCCCACCAGACGTCTCCGTCGTCGCGCAGTGCCACGTTGGTGAAGATGGTGTTGCCCCACAGAGTCTCGATGGCCGTGCGGTTCGTGCTGAGCCCGGTTCCGGGAGCGACGCCGAAGAAGCCGGCCTCTGGGTTGATCGCCCGCAGGCGGCCGTCCGGCCCGGGTCGCAGCCACGCGATGTCGTCGCCGATGGTCTCGACCTTCCAGCCAGGGATGCTCGGCTGAAGCATCGCGAGATTCGTCTTGCCGCAGGCGGACGGGAACGCGGCCGCGAAGTGGAAGACACGCCCCTCAGGCGAAGTGACCTTGATGATGAGCATGTGCTCGGCCAGCCAGCCCTCGTCGCGAGCCATCACCGAGGCAATCCGCAACGCGAAGCACTTCTTGGCGAGGATGGCGTTGCCGCCGTACCCGGAACCGTACGACCACACCTCCCGCGTCTCCGGGAACTGCACGATGTACTTGGTCTCGTTGCACGGCCAGGCGACGTCCTCGTGCCGGACCCCGGAGTCGTCGATCAGCGGCGCGCCGACGCTGTGCACGGTCGGCACCCACGGCTGCCCGCCGTCGATGAGGTCGAGCACGGTCGTGGTGACGCGGGTCATCATCCCGAGGCTCACCACGACGTAGGCGGAGTCGGTGAGTTGGATGCCGACCTGCGAGAGCGGTCCGCCGACCGGGCCCATGGAGAACGGCACCACGTACATGGTCCGGCCGCGCATGCTGCCGGCGAAGACCTCACGCAGCTCGGCGCGCATCCCCGACGGCTCCCGCCAGTTGTTGGTCGGGCCGGCGTCGCTCTCGACCTCCGAGCAGATGAAGGTGCGGTCCTCGACGCGGGCCACGTCGCCCGGGTCGGTACGTGCCAGGAAGCTGTTCGGCCGCCACTCCGGGTTCAGCCGGATCAACTTACCCTCCGCGACCAGCTCCTTGGTGAGCCGGTCGGCCTCGGCGACTGAGCCGTCGCACCAGATGATCTGGTCGGGCTGTGCGAGGGCGGAGATATCGTCGACCCATGCCCGCACAGCGTCGAGGCCAGCGCTGGGTGGTGTGTGGGCAGATGGTACTTCGACGATGCTCATGGGGTTCCTATTCCTAGAAAACTGATCGGCTACCTTTAGTTTCGGGAAAGATTTGTGCCGTCGCACGAACTTTTGCGCGAAGGAATTGCCATTCTTTCCTTATCCGCAAGTTCGGTGTCCACCCAGGCGCGTGGCCAGGCGAGCCAGCGGCACGGGGCCCGTTGGCGGGCTGATCGAAAGCGATGGGGGCGCGTGAGGAGGTCTTCGGGCCGGCGCCCGCAATCTGCCATGGGACGGCGGGGAGGGGGCCATCCCGGTGGTTAGCGAATGAGAGTTTCGGACTGGCGGGCGGTGCCGGTTCTGCGAAGATCGGTTACGAAACTCTGCTCAAAGTCGCGCCACGTTTTCGATGTCCTCGAGAAAATGGGCGGCAACTTCGGCCGATACGGTCGCACGGGTATTCAGGATCGCAGCAAGATAGTCGTCGGTAGAAACCCCCTCGGCGGTCGGTCGGTCATCACCGCGGATGGCTGCTTCGAAGGCGTGTTGTGACGCTTTTCTCGCCGCATACTCGATGTCCGCTGGGGAGAAGCCTGCTGTTCTGGCGACCAGCTGGGGGATATGCACGTCGCGGCGCGAATTTTCCGGGACGTATTTCAACCAGATCGACTCGCGCGCCGAGTCGTCGGGTAGGCCGATCGGAATGACGTAGTCGAACCGGCCGTGGCGCAGGAAAGCCGAATCCAGCGAACGAATGAAATTCGTGGCGCAGACAAGCAGTCGGTTGGGTTGATCTCGAAACGTCGGGATGATTTTCAAGAGTTCGTTGGTCACGCCTTGCATCGCTGAGGGAGGTTCCCCTCCGCGCTGTACGGCTATTTCCTCGACCTCGTCTATGAAAACCACTGCGTGTTCGAGTTCTGCGACTTTGAGGAACATTTCTCGTAGCGCTCCAGCAAGGCCAGCCGCGCTAGTACCGAGCCTGGACGGGAAGACTTCGACGAAGGACCACTCAAGGCGAGAGGCAATGGCGCGAGCGAATGTCGTCTTGCCCGTACCTGGAGGACCGAAAAGCACGACAGCGCTTGGAGGCTTGACACCATACTTCTCGGCGAGCTCCGCTTTTGCGAGAGGCATGACGAGTTTGCGCTCGAGCAGATTCTTCTCCTTCAGCATCCCCCCGATCGAATCCCACAATCCGCGCGGCAATGTGCGTCCGCCAAGTTCAGCTAGTGGGCCGAGTTCACGCCGCTGAACCGGGATGTCACGTTCGTAGTAACGAAGGCTCTGCTTGGCAAAGAAGCCCTGCTCAACGAAAGCGTCGGCTCGAACCTGGTCGTGGGGCAGAAGAACCGACAGCTTCGAAAGACCGAGGTGAGCCATCCGCTTCTCTAATGCCGAGAGAAGGGAACCCCCGACGCCGCGCCGCTGCCACTCGGGCGTGGTGGCCACGAAGACTATCCAGCCCTGAGCATGCGCTGCACGGCCAACGGCCGCGCCGATCACGAGCTCGTCTCGGACAGCGACAACCGCGTAATCCGCCTGGCACGATGCCAAGACCTCTGCCAGTCCGTATACCGGTTCCACTGCGTCATTGCGCACTTGTTCCCATAGCCGCAGGACAGCATCCATATCGTCGGCGTGAAAATCACGGATATGCCACTGCATTGAGGGGCCTCTCGCTGGAAGTCGGTCCGCCTTGTGCGGCCGCGTCGCTGGAAACGCTAGTGGCGGCCCGTGCACGAAGTCCCCGCTTCGCGACGGAAATACCGTCGTTCTTCAGACATCGAGAATTAACGGGGGTCCGAGACGGGAACCTTCAGCCGGTTTGGTTTCTCGTGAGCCCGCGGTTCCGGTCCCAAGCACCGAGTGCTTTCTAAAGCCCTTGCGATAGTTGCGACTTCTTTTCCAGGAACTCGTAGACTGCGGCTCGGTCGACCCCTGTGAAAGTGCCGGTCGGCATTGCCGCCAGGAGCGAGGAGTTCAGGCGGGCACTCGGCCACGCCTGCTCGTCCCACCGGCGAGCGAGGTCGGAGGACGGGCGCCGGCAGCACGTTTCGTCCGGGCAGCCCGAGGTCAGCCGATGTTCCGTGTCGCGTCCGCGGAACCACTTCGCCTCAGCGAACCGAGTGCCCACACTGATTGAGAACTCGCCGGTAGACGAGGATGCCACATGAGAAGTGCACCAGTATGTGCCTCGCGGCTTGTCGGTGTACTGCGAGTACGGTGTCATCCGATCCGCGCGCTCGAAGACTTGCCGCGCGCTCCAATAGCGGCAGACCAGTTGACCCTCCACGGTTCCCAGGGCGTCGGTTGGGAACTGTGCCCCGTCGTTTTGGTACGCCTTCGAGATCGCTCCTGAGGCGTGCACCTTGAGAAAGTGGACGGGGATGCCGAGGTGCTCGGTCGCAAGGTTCGTAAACCTGTGTGCCGCGATCTCGTAGCTGACGGAGAACGCGTCGCGAAGGTCCTCTACCGAGAGTTCGCGGGCTTGTTTCGCCGCACCCAGGACCTCGACCGCGCTTGCCTCGGGTATCAGAAGCGCGCCGGCGAGATAGTTCGTCTCGACGCGCTGACGGAGGAGTTCGCCGAAGTCCTGAGGCTCCCGCTTTCCGAGTACATGCGCGGCGATCGCCTGCAGCAGAGTCGAGCGTGGATCGGATCCTACGCGGATCGGCAGGTAGATTCGGCCGTTTTGGATGTCCGTGATGCTTCGGGTGGATTCGGGTAGGTCCCCGACGTAGTGCAGCGCAAACCCCAGATGCGCCGCGAGTTCGCCCGTGGCGCGTTGGGAGAGCGGGCCGCCGGTGTGTCCGATGGCTGCAAGGAGCTCACGGGCGGTCTGCTCGAGTTCCGGGTAGTAGTTGCCCTTGCGACTTTGCTCGGCGCGGAGCTCTCCGTTCGCCCGGCGAGCCTCTTCCGGGGTAGTCGCCCGTTCTCGGTGGAGCCGCTCGAGCTCTGCATGCAGTCCGAGCACGGTCTCGATCGCCTCGTCGCTCAAGGACTTGCGCACAGGCAGCGGCGGGAGACCGAGGGCTTGATAGAGAGGACCGCGCTGGGCGCGCTCCAGGGCCACCTCGAGCGCAGCGCGGTGAGTCGGGGGCTCAGGATTCAGGAGGTCGGCGACGCGTACGCCAAGAGCTCGGGCCAGCTTCTCCAGTTCGCCGAGCTTGAGTTCGCGGCGGCCGTTCTCGATGACCGACATCTGGGACACCGAGCGACCCAGCACGTCAGCTAGGTCGTCGAGCTTCAGACCCCGTTCAGTGCGGAGCGTTCGGATACGACGTCCGACGATGAGTGGATCAAGCATGCTCTCATCGTCGACGGCGATTAGGCTCTCGGGGTCCATGCAGACCATCGTGACACAGTCGGAATTGCGATAAATCGAAATTTCGGGTTTTTCTTGCTGGGCACAGCCGAAATTCGGACGCAGTCTCCGGTCATCCTGAACCCATGACCACATTTTCAACGCCCGGCCCGGGCGATCAGACCCAGACCGCCGCCGAATTGCGAGCCGAATGGGACGCCGACCCGCGATGGTCCAATGTGCGCCGCGACTACACGGCTGAGGACGTCGTCGCCCTGCGCGGACCGGTCCGGGAAGAACGAACCCTCGCGCGTCGCGGCGCCGAGCGCCTGTGGGAGCTAATCGCGGCCAATGAGGATCCCACTGAATGGATCGCTGCCCTTGGTGCGATTACCGGAAACCAGGCCGTGCAGCAGGTGCGGGCTGGGTTGAAGGCTATCTACCTTTCCGGATGGCAGGTGGCCGCGGACGGCAACCTCGCCGGCCAGACCTACCCCGACCAGAGCCTGTACCCGGCCAACTCCGTGCCCGCCGTCGTTCGACGCATCAACAACGCATTGCTGCGTGCCGGCCAGATCTCGCATGGCACGGCCGACGACCGCGACTGGATGGCGCCGATCGTTGCGGATGCGGAGGCCGGTTTTGGCGGTCCGCTGAATGCGTACGAACTCATGCACCAGATGATCGAGGCAGGCGCGGCCGGCGTCCACTGGGAAGACCAGCTGGCCAGCGAGAAGAAGTGCGGGCACATGGGTGGCAAGGTGCTCGTCCCTACCAGCCAGCACATCCGTACCCTCAACGCAGCACGCCTCGCCGCGGACGTCGCAGGAGTTCCGACCATCGTCATCGCCCGCACGGACGCACTGGCGGCAACTCTCCTGACCAGCGATGTGGACGAACGCGATCGACCGTTCCTCAGCGGGCCGCGCACGGCGGAGGGCTTCTACGAGGTTCAGAACGGCATCGAGCCGGTGCTGGCGCGTGGTCACGCGTACGCGCCTTACGCGGACCTGCTCTGGGTAGAGTCCGCCGAGCCGGACCTCGACCTGGCGCGGCGCTTCGCGGAGAGCATCCACTCCGAATTCCCGGACCAGAAGCTGGCGTACAACTGCTCGCCAAGCTTCAACTGGCGCCGCCACCTCGACGACGCCACGATCGCACGGTTCCAGCGCGAGCTGTCGGCGATGGGGTATGCATTCCAGTTCATCACCCTCGCTGGCTTCCACTCCCTCAACTACGGCATGTTCGACCTCGCCAGTCGCTACGCCGAGACGCAGATGAGCGCATACGTCGATCTGCAGGAGCAGGAGTTCGCCGCCGAGAAGCGCGGCTACACCGCGACCAAGCATCAGGCCGAGGTCGGAACCGGATACTTCGACCGAATCGCGACCGCCCTCAACCCCGACTCGCAGACCCTCGCTCTCGTGGGCTCCACCGAGTCCGACCAGTTCCACTAAGACCGTAAGGGGAACCATCATGACCAGCACGCGCATCGAACAGCTCGCCCCTCGCGGCGACCGATTCGATGAGATCCTCACCCCCGAGGCTATGCGCTTCCTCGCGCGACTGCACGATCAGTTCGCGCACCGACGTCAGGAGCGGCTGATCGCCCGCAAGCGCCGCGCTCGCGAGATCGAGAACGGCCGCGACTTCGGTTTCCTTCCGGAGACCGAAGCGGTCCGCCAGGAACAGAGTTGGCGTGTGGCCGGACCGGGCCCCGGCCTCGAGGACCGTCGGGTGGAGATCACTGGACCAACCGACCGCAAGATGGCGATCAACGCCCTCAACTCCGGCGCGCGCGTCTGGCTCGCCGACCACGAGGACGCCCTCAGCCCGACTTGGGACGCCGTCATCGGCGGCCAGGTGAACCTGCGCGACGCTGTGCGCGGTAAACTCGCCTTCACCTCACCCGAGGGCAAGGACTACCGTGTGACCGCGGAGCGCACACCGACGATCGTCTTCCGGCCCCGCGGCTGGCACCTGGTCGAGAAGCACCTTCGGTACGTGGACCGGTCGGGGATCGGCTCAGCGGCGTCCGCGTCACTCGTCGACTTCGGGCTTTACGCCTTCCACAACGCTCGGGCGCTCGTGGAAGGTGGGCGTGGCCCGTACTTCTACCTGCCGAAGATCGAGTCGCATCTCGAGGCGCGCCTCTGGGACGACGTGTTCACGTTCACCGAGAACGCGCTCGGGCTTCAGCACGGCACGATCCGTGCGACCGTACTCATCGAGACTATTCCGGCTGCCTTCGAGATGGAGGAGATCCTCTACGAGCTGCGCGATCACGCCGCAGGTCTGAACGCCGGCCGGTGGGACTACATCTTCTCGATCATCAAGTATTACCGCGATCGCGGCCGCCGATACCTGCTGCCCGACCGTGCCCGGATCACGATGGCGGTGCCGTTCATGCGCGCCTATACGGAACTGCTGGTTTCCACGTGCCACCGACGCGGAGCCCAGGCGGTCGGTGGGATGAGCGCATTCATCCCGAACCGGCGCAAGCCTGAGGTGACAGAACGTGCCCTTGCACAGGTTGCCGCCGACAAACGGCGCGAAGCGGAGGCCGGCTTCGACGGCTCATGGGTCGCCCACCCGGATCTTGTGGAAGTTGCGACAGCGGAGTTCGACGCGATCCTCGAGGAACGGCCGAATCAGATGGACCGGCAGCGCGACGACGTCCATGTGGACGCCGCTCAACTCCTAGACGTCCACGTCGAGGACTCGCTGATCACCGATGCCGGCGTGCGAACCAATGTCTCGGTGGCTTTGCGTTATATAGAGGCATGGCTGCGCGGCATCGGAGCCGTCGCCATCGACGATCTCATGGAGGACGCGGCGACAGCGGAGATCAGTCGAGCGCAGTTGTGGCAGTGGATTCGAAACGGCGTCAGGACCGAAGAAGGCACACTCATCACCCGCGGACGCATCAAGACGATCCTCGATGAGATCCTCGCCCACCAGCCCAGGACCGGGGACGACCGGTTCGACGATGCGGCTGTAATCTTCCGCGGCACAACCCTCGCCACAGATTTCCCGCCCTTTCTGACCATTGGGGCGTACGCGCAGTTCTTGGTCGAGGACCGTGAAGAGGAACTCGCTCCCGCTGTGTGAAACCGACCGAGGTAAAGCCGAAAGGTCGAGCGCGGTGGGGGCAGGGGTTGGTGCTCGGATCGTGTCCGGGTGGTGGAGAGGTCGAGCAAGAACAGCGCGCTTGTGTGATCCATCAGAAGTCTCTGACGAAGCTGCATCAACAGAGCTCTGACGTTTCGGCTGGGTTCGGTCCTGACAGTTGCCCTCAATGTCTGAGGGATGAGCCGTGTTGACCCTGTTTATCCTCGTGTCCGTCTCGTGGTCGTTCAGTGGCCCGCGGATGCGCCACGCGGGTCGATCAGGTGCGCACCAGCCGATCTCGTCCGAGATAAGCGCCCTGGGGCGTCAGAGATCGACTCGAAGAACCGCGTGCGATCGCCTCTCCTTGAGCGAGCCGCCGGCGGCGGCGCTGTTCTTGTCTGTTTTGTTAGTCTTTCCGGCTGCCGATCGTAGCCCGGCACGGAGAACCGGGAACGAACTACGATCAACGGCCAGACAGACGGACAATTCAGCAAGCGGGGTGCCGCTCGCGGCTTCAATCACTGGTACATGGATCGAGCCCACGCCGTTTGTGGCGTGGGCTCGTGGGTGGTTACTGGCAGCTGTCGCACTGCAGGTCTTCCAGCGGGTGGATGGGAACCAGGTATTCGAGGGTGTCGCCCTGGTAGTGGGCGTCGCCGAGTTCGTCGTCGGTGGCGTGTTCGTGGATCCAGGTGTCTGCGGTGGCCGGTTCTCCGAGTGCTCGGAGGAGGCCGGCGATGGCTTCGACTTCGATGCAGCTGAGCCGGGGTGCGATGTCGGCCGCGAGGTCGTGTTTGCTGAACACGGCGGTGAAGCGGGTGAGCTCGTTGGTGTCGGTGATGAGGGTGCTCATGATCGTCTTCCTCCCTGCTGATTGATGTGCCATGAAGGCACGCAGTGCCGATTAGGGAGTCTCGGCCGGCGTGCCACCCGTCAGGGCGACGTCAGTCGGCCCCGCAGGGGCTTGCGTGCAGGGCGGGCGACCGAACAATCGCCGCGGGCTTCACGACCGCGCCTACCATGCAGGAGAGGAGGGCAAGCGCGCAGATGGGGTCGGGTCAGTGTGGACGCTCGGATCGTCCGGGGAGGTTCCGACGGGACTGCGTCCTACCACACCCAGCCCCCATGTACTTGGCCGTCGTGGGCGGTGGAGGGATGCGGCAGCGTCCTCGTTCCACGCGGGCCAGCTCGACCGGTCGGGGTTGGTCAGGCTGTTTCGCGCTGCGCGCTGATCGCGGCGTCAAGTTGTTCGGCGTCGGCCCATGAGCCGTGGAAGGCGAACGGCACGCGCACGGGCAACTTGATGCGTGCGAGCGGGGCGGGTGTGAACGCGCTGGTCTCGTGGACGAGTAGCTCGGACAGTCCGGTCTCGCGGTTCCACCAGAGCGAGAGCAGGTACCCGTCGTTCTCCGCCGTAGCGCCACGGCGAGGGACGTAGATGGGTTCGCTCGGGTTGGTCAGCCCGTCCACGCCCTCGACGATGATCGTCTGGCCGGTGTCGAAGTCGAAGCGGGCCAGCCCGTCTGTCATGGTCTCAGTGGTGAGATCGCGGGTGGTCGCGAAGTAGCCGTACTGGAGCTGCTTGCCGAGCAGAGCGTCGTTGATCTTGGGGAACTCGCCCGCTACTCCGCTGAGCATACGGTTGGTCGCCTTCTTCGTCGCAGGGTCGAGCTTGAACCGCCAGGCCATGGCAGGGGGGAACCAGCTGTGCGACTCGATCGGGTCGTCGGGATTGTCGGCGGGGTTGCCGAGGCGGGCGATGACGTGGAGGTCGACCACGATCCGATCGTCGGTTTCGTAGGCGTTGAAGAAGTGCGTAGGAGCCAGCATCACGCCCGTGTCGTACCACGTCACCTGCTTGGTGCGCCGGTCGAGGACAGCGAACCGGCTGCCGCTCGGCACCGCCGCTTCGTCCCACAGCACGCCGGTGCGGCCATGCATGATCCGGTCGAGCCGGAACTGAGTGGGCGAGATAAGGAAGATCGCGTGGTGCTTGCTCACAATGTAGTCGTGCACCATCGCGGGGCAGCCCATGTCGAATGTGAAGCTATCGATGATGTTCGCGTCTCGCGCGTCGGCCTCGTACCAGGTGAGGCTCGAGCCGACGGCGGCGAAGAAGAGCATGTTCCCGCCATGCGGGTCGATCTTGTAGTGCGCGGTGCACAGGACGTCAAGTCCGCCGTTGAAGTCGTATGCGCCGAGCGTCTCGAGCGTCTCGGCGTTCATGGAGGTGGGGAGCCCGCCCTCGAAATAGACGAGGAGATGATCGGCGAAGAGACCCACGTTGGTGTTGGCGACGTTCTTGGCGGGCGGCGCGCCTGCAGGCAGGGGTGCAGGCGCCACGCTCGAGCCGTTCACGAAGCCGCTGTAGATCGCTTCGCCGGCCTCGACCTCGACCTTCATCGAATCGGTCATGACCCACTTCATCCGGAACGACGCTTTGCCGTCGCGGATATAGGTCGCCGCTACGCCGCCGTCGCCCTCCCACCAGTGATACCGGTCGAGGTCCCGAGGCGCGAACCGGGGATTGTTGGCGATCCGGAACAGCGCGCCGGCGAGGTCGTCAGGAAGCTTGCCGATGACCGGAAGGTCGAATGCCTCGGACTCTTCGGCCCACGGGGCGAAGGGGCCGTTGAGGAATTTGTTCGTCGTGTCCCACTGGACATCGGCGGCGTGGCGAGGTGCCGCGGCCCGCGGCAGGAACTGGGTAGGGGAGAGGAGGGGCGCACCGCGCATGAGAGTACTCCTTGAGGTTGCCACGGCATCGAGTGGCGTGGACGCCAGTCTGCGCTCCGTATACGTCGGATTTCTCCGGCTCTGAGGACCAAGATGAGCGCCGGACTTGTCGCCAGGCGACAACCACGCGCCCAACGAGAATTGCACCTACCGAGACCATCTCTTATTGTGATTGACGTCAAACGACAACAGTGGGGGGTTCCTCATGCAGCAGTGGCTAGAGTCGCTTGCTCCAGAGCGCGAGGTCCCGTCATCCGCCTCCGAACGCCTTCGCGTGTGGGGCGAGGAGCGGGTGGGTGCCGCGGCCGTGACATGGGCGGCGGAGATTACGGCGATCGTGACCTCCCAGCTCGCCGATCAGATGGTCGGTCGGGCGGGAGAGGTGGACATTGCGGGCGCACGGGGGTGCGAGGAGTGCCTGATCACCACGCTCGTCGGGCTCGCTGAAGACAGCGCCGCAGAGGTCATCACCCCGGAGGCCGCCCTGGACGACGCGCGAGTCGCCGCGCGGGCCGGCATACCGCTCGAGCGTCTCTTGAGGATCGTCTGGGCATGTCATGCCGCGGTGCAAGAGCGACTATTGGATGCGATCGGTTCGTCGGCGCCGGCCGACTCGCTGCTTCCGGAGGTGCGGCGGCTCGTGGCCCTCCTCGCACAGTTCATCGACCGGTACGTCACCGATATGAGCGCGACCTACGCGCAGGAGCGGTTGGAAAGCGAGAGCCGCCTCATCGTCGAACGCCGCCGGCTGGTCGATGCTGTGCTGGATGGTAGCGATGGTACAGACGAATCGGAACGCATCCTCGGGATCCGGTGGGACGAGCATCACCTCGCGGCGATCGGTTGGTCGGCGGCGGGCAACCGAGCGGTCCAACCGGAGGACAATGTCCTCCGATTCGCCGAGCGGGTCGGGCGCGTTGTCGGTGGATCGTGGCTTGTCGTCGAGCGGGGTGACCACGTCGAATTCCATTGGTCCTTCGCGCAGGCGATGCATCTCGATCACGCCGTCATCGACGCCGAACGCCCCGAGCGGATGAGGCTCGCGCTGGGAACGTCGGAGCATGGAGTCGAAGGATTCGTGTCCAGCACCAACGCGGCCCGCAGTGCGCGAGCCGTGGGTCTCATGCTTCGCGAGCCACCGCTGACCCTCAGCTACGACGACGTCAGCCTCCTTGCGTTGCTGTGCGCCGATCGCACTCAGGCCCGCGCGTTCGTGCGCCGGGAACTGGCCGGCCTGCTGGGGGAGGATGCGATGACCTCCTCGATCCGTGAGACGTTGCGTCATTTCCTCCTGCAGGGAAGAAGCAGGCAGGCAGCAGCGGAGGCCACGCACGTAGCGACGACGACCGTGGCGTATCGGGTCAAGCGCGCCGAAGAACGGCTCGACCGTTCCCCATTCCTGCGCACGCGCGAGACCATCGCGGCGCTCGAGCTCGCGAACGCCTTCCCGGAGTTCGTCGCGACGGTATAGTTCAGTGCAGTACAGTTTTGACACGAATGGCCGGCTCAACGAGGAGATCAACATGGTGGCGCAGTACGGGCAGACGACAGACAAGCTTGAGGCAAACAAGGCCCTAGCGATAAAGCTGATGGAAGTGCTGCTCGATCCGGAGACCGCGGACCAGGCACGCGAATACGTGACAGAGGAGTACATCCAACACAATCCCGACATTCCCTCGGGCGCCGAGGCGATCATCGCGTTCGCGAAGTCCGAGGCCGGCGCGGCCGCGCGGAAAGACATGCGGCCGTCGCCCGAGCCTCCGGTGATGGTCGCGGAGGGCGACCTGGTCGCGCAGATGATCGCGCGTGACCTGCCTGACCCCGACAACCCCGGCGGAACGTACCGCAGCTACTGGTTCGACCTGTGGCGCGTGGAGGATGGCCGCCTAGCCGAGCACTGGGATGCCGCGCCTAAGACCCCCGGCGGATTGTCGCTGTGACCCCGTTCCGATGACACGGGGCCACCTCACGCGGTGGCTTCAGGGGCGGCGCTGAACTGGCGCTGCGTGCGCTTTTTCTGCATCGCCTTCGGCTGCTGCGCGCATTGACAGATCCAGTTCAGTTCAGTACAGTTCAGTACAGTTTGGTTGCGGTGGCAACCATGAACCGGGCAGTGTAGCCCGAGAGGAGACTCGATGAAGAACTCAACCCGACTGACCGTCGTCGCGCTGGGAGGCGCGGCGCTGCTGGCGCTGGCGGGCTGCTCCGCTCCCGCCGCGATCGGCGGTGGATCGACGTCGGCAGCGACCGGAACAATCGCCTACTCGCCGACAAGTATCCAGATCCCGGTGCTGACGCAGACTGGCGACAAGCTAAAGGGGAGTTTCTCCGCTGCCGGCTACAAATACACTCTGATCGACGGCAACTACGACGCCGCGAACCAGATCCAGCAGGTCACCCAGGCGATGGACAACGGCAGCATCAAAGCCGCGTGGGTCGCTCCCGTCGCTGGGCCTGCTACGAAGCCGCTCGTGGAGCACGCGCAGCAGCTCGGAGTGCCGATCCTCGTGCAGACGGTGCCGGGAGCCATCGGCTTCAACGGCCCGCAGCCGGGAATCGTCTTCCAGGGACCGAACTTCGCCGCGTTCGGGAAGACGGTCGGTGAGCAGGTCGTGAAATGCGTCGCAGACAAGGGTCTGAAGAACCCTGCGGCGCTCCTGCTCAGCGGACCGGACACGCTGCCCGGTACAGCAGCCTCCAAAGCGGCGGCCCAGACCGCGTTCCGTAAGTCTGTTGATGTCGTCGGAGAGGCGCAGGTCGCCGACATCGCGGCGGCTCAGACGCAGACCAAGCAGCTCCTGGTCGCGCACCCGGACGCGAAAGTCGTGATCGCGCTGACCGATGAGGGCGCCCTCGGAGCGATCAACGCCTACAAGGCCGCCGGCGCGACCCCGGACTGTCTCATCCTCGGCGGTGGTGGACCCGACGCGCTCGCCGCGCAGAAGGCAGGCAAGATCACGACGATCGTCGCGTGGGACTTCCTTGGCGCCGTGCCCCAAGGGTGGGCGGCGCTCCAGAAGATCATCGCCCACCCAAAGGCCGAGGGCGCCGTCCTCGACATCCCCTTCACCGTCACGAAGTAGGAGCGCATGTCGGTCACTGCAACCGGGAGCGTGCACGTGGGGGGAGACACACACCGCCTCCCCCCACGCGTATCGGCCCTGATCTTCATCCGTGACCAGGGGCTTCTCATCCTCTGGGTACTCCTTGTCGTCGTGTTCAGCGTGACAGGAGCGCCGTACTTCTTCACCCTGGGCACCGGCGTGAGCGTGCTCAACAGTGCTGCAATCACGTCGATCTTCGCCGCCGGTCTCGGCATCGGGGTCATGACCGGCGTGCTCGACCTCTCGGTTCCCGGCACGGCGGCAGTGGTCGGTGTCAGCGTTGCGCTCCTGCTGAATGCTGGGGCGCCGGTTTGGCTCGCGCTGATCGTCGGAGTCGTCATCGGAGTCGTAGTCGGAGCGATCAACGGCATCGTCACCGTCCGAGGCTTCGATCCACTGATCGTCACCATCGGCATGCTCAGCGTGCTCACCGGAACGGCCCTCGTCCTCGCGGGAGGCGTCGACATCACAGGGCTTGTATCCCTCTCATTCCTCGGCACGCAGCGCTATCTCGGCATCCCTGCTCCCATCTACATCGCGGTCGCCCTGTTCGCCGTCTTGACGATCATGCTCAAGTTCACCCGAGTCGGCACTCGGCTCCTCGCCGTCGGCGGCAATGTCGAGGGCGCGCGGCGGGTCGGTATCCGGACCGAGTTCTATCGGGTGTTCGGTTTCGTGATCTCCGGCGTGTGCGCCGCAATCGGCGGAATCGTGAACACGTCGTACATCACGATCGCTCAACCTGCGGCGAGCACCGGCGTGATCTTCACAGCGCTCACCGCTGTCGCGCTGGCCGGCGTTCCGTTCGTCGGCGGCAGAGGAAGCCTGCCGAAGGTGTTCCTCGGGACCCTCGTGCTTGCCACCATCAGTGCCGGCCTGCTGATCTCTCAGGTGCAGACGTACTGGGCGACGATCGCAACCGGCGTGCTCCTGATCGGCGCACTTGCGCTCAACAAGGGCACCAATGAGTCGATATCTCGGCTGCTGCTGTCGAGCGGCCGATCCATCGGAAGGCGGCGGTCGTAATGGCGGGACCGGCATTCGAACTCCAAGACATCAGCGTCCACTACGGATTCCTCCGGGCCCTCGATCGCGTCAGCGTGAGCGTGGAGCCGGGTGAGGTCGTCGCCCTGCTCGGCGACAACGGTGCGGGAAAGTCGACCTTGCTCAAGGTGATGTCGGGCGCCCATCGGCCTACCACCGGCACCATCCGGGTGCATGGGACCGAGCACGCGTTCCGTGGACCGCGGGACGCGGCCGCGGCGGGCGTGCAGATGGTGTACCAGGACCTCGCGCTCGTGGACGCGATGGACATCGCGACGAATCTCTCGCTCGGGCTCGAACCGGTGCGCCGCGGCGTGCTCGGCTGGCTCGGATTCATCGATCGCAAGGCGATGCGGGCCAACTCGCAGCGGGAACTCGACGCGCTCGGCGTGCGGACCGCTCCGGTCACGAGGCCCGTCGAGATGCTGTCCGGCGGACAGCGCCAGGTGGTGGCGATCGCCCGAGCGGCCGCGCGGCTCGGGGAGCGCGGAGTGCTGCTCCTGGACGAGCCCACCGCCGCCCTCGGCCACGAGCAGACCGAGTTGGTCGAGGATCTGATCGTTCGACTCGCCAAACGGGGAATCGCGATCGTTGTCGTGACGCACAATCTGCCGCTTGCAGACCACGTCGCCCACCGCACAGTCGTCTTGAATCGTGGGCGCAAGGTCGCGGATGCCGTGACGAAGGACACGGACAAAGACCGGGTCGTCTCGTGGATCACGGGGGCCAGCGTCCAAGAGGGCTTCGAAGTCCAGGGCTAGCAAACCCAACCACGGAAGGAACAACCCATGTCAGCAATCACGGAGGCCGCTCCGGCCCTGATCGACGAAGGCGTGTTCGGCGGCAAAATCTATATCGACGGAGCGTGGACCTCCGGCGGTGGCGGCCAGCGCACCGTCGTCTCCCCGTCGACGGGCGAGGCGCTCGCGGTCGTCGGTCTGGCCGATACCGCGGACGTCGCACGGGCCGCGAAGAGCGCTGCCCGAGCACAAAAGGAATGGGCGGCGCTGCCGCATCCGGCGCGGGCTGAGGTGATGCGGAAGGCCGGTCAACTCTGGGAGCAGCACGCGGAAGAGATCATGAGCTGGAACATCCGCGAGGTAGGCGCCGTGCCCCCTCTCGCGGGGTTCGCGCTCCATGTGACCGCCGCGGAGACGTACGAGGCGGCCGCGTTGCCGTCTGCCCCGCTCGGGTCGGTCCTCGCGAGCGAAGAGCCGCGGCTCTCGCTCTCCCAGCAGGTCCCCGTCGGTGTCGTCGGCGTGATCGCGCCGTTCAATGTCCCGCTCATCCTCGCCATCCGCGCGGTCGCGCCCGCTCTCGCCCTCGGAAACGCCGTCCTCCTCAAACCCGACCCCCGCACGGTCGTCACCGGCGGCGTCTCGTTCGTCCGGATCTTCGAGGAGGCTGGTCTCCCCGCGGGTCTGCTGCAGCTCGTGCCGGGCGGCGCGGAGATCGGCGAGGCACTGGTCGCGGACCCGAATGTTCGCGTCATCGCCTTCACCGGGTCGACTCGCGCGGGCCGCACCGTCGGTGAGCTCGCCGGCAGACACCTCAAGCGCGCCCACCTCGAGCTCGGCGGCAACTCGGCATTCATCGTCCGGGAGGACGCCGACGTGGACCAGGCGGTCAATCTGGCTACCTGGGGCGCCTACTTGCATCAAGGTCAGATCTGCATGACCGTAGGACGCCACATCGTTCACGAGTCCATCTATGGGGAGTACGTCGCGAAGCTCGCCGCGAAGGCCGACTCGCTCGCCGTCGGAGACCCCGCCGCCGGCCCCGTGCATCTTGGACCCTTGATCGACGAGGTGCAGCGCGACCGCGTCCACACGCTGGTCCAGGACGCCGTCGCTCAGGGTGCCACGCTCGCGGCCGGCGGGACTTACGACGGGCTGTTCTATCGTCCGACCGTCCTCGCGAATCCCCCCAAGGATTCAGCTGCATATGCCGACGAGGTATTTGGTCCGGTTGCGTCGGTCGTCCCGTACTCGACCGACGACGAGGCGGTCGAGCTGGCCACCGACACCGACTACGGGCTCTCGCTCGGGATCGTCAGCCGCGATGTGCTCGGGGCATACGCGCTCGCGCAGCGTATCCCGACGGGCATCGTCCACATCAACGACCAGACGGTGAACGACGAGGCGAATTCGCCGTTCGGCGGCGTCGGGTCATCCGGCACGGGGTCACGCCACGGCGGAGCGCAGGCGAACATCGAAGCGTTCACGGAAACGCGCTGGATCACCCTGCGTCGCGAGCCAGGGCAGTATCCGTTCTGAGCACCGAATGGGCACGGTTGCGGCGGAGGCGTCGCAACCGTGCTCTTCGTTTGACACAAATATGGACTCAGAGTACAGTTTGAGAGAACAGTTCAGTTCAGTCCAGATCGTCGGAGTGATCCCCTCCGACAACCCACTCAATGAGGAGAAATGCGATGGCAGACAAGGTCTACTACGACGAGATTTCTGTCGAGGACCGGCTCAAGATCCAGGAGCTGTTCGCGCGTTACGCGTGGGCCCTCGATACGGGCGACACCGAGAGCTTTCTGGCCTGCTTCACGGAGGACGGCTGGCTGTCGTCGGTGGGCGGCGAGCGACGCATCGGGCACGAGGCGATCGCGAATGAGGTCTATCACCTCTGGTACGGGCGCAAGAACGCCTTCTTCGGACGCCTGCATCTGCTGAGCCACATGATCCTTACTCCCGAGGGCGATGACGTGCGGGCGAAGGCGTTCTTCCACATCCCCCAGTACGCGGTCGACTACATGAATACTTTCGTGTTCGGCATCGGCTACTGGGACAACCTCCTGACGAAGATCGACGGGCGCTGGTACTTCAAGGAGGTTCACCCCGTGCCATTCGTCAGTGAGGAGCACATCCCGTGGGTCGGCGAGAAGCCGACGCGCGATGTCGAGGTGCTTCCCATGGACCACAGCTTCGACAAGCACGAGTTCACAGGGCGCGCCGAGTAGCGGCACACCCGGCTGTCCCGGCAGTCACAGACCACGATCCCCTGACCGACGAAACCGTGCTGACGCGCGCGCCGGTCACGATTGACGCGAAGGAGCGCCATCATGACGATCACCACGCATGACACGATCGACCTGCTCGACGACGAGGGGATCTTCGCCCGCTCGAACTGGAGCGGCAGGATCTTCAACGGCCAGTGGGTCACCCCGCGCGGGGGCGAGGTCACGGTCACGGAGACCGCGACCGGAGCACTGCTCGGCACAGTGGGCCTCGCGAACGCCGAGGACGTCCTGACGGCCACCCGGCGCGCGGCGGAGGTGCAGCCGGCTTGGGCGGACACCCCTGTGGAGGAGCGCGCGGCGATCCTCCGCCGCGCCGCCGGGCTGCTCGAGCAGCATCGGGCGAAGCTCGAGGTCTGGGACATGCGGGAGAAGGGCGGCACCGCCGCCAACGTCGGTTTCGAGTTCCAAGCGGGGATCGGCGAGCTCTACCACGCCGCCGCGATCCTCACGGAACCCGCGGGCCAGATCCTTTCGCCCGTGGCCGCGGGAGAGCTCTGGCTCGCGCGACGCGTTCCGATTGGCGTCGTCGGGGTCATCACGCCGTGGAACATGCCGCTCGTGCTCGCACTGCGCTCCGTTGCGCCGGCCCTCGCGCTGGGCAATGCCGTCGTGCTGAAGCCGGATCTGCAGACCCCGATCCTCGGTGGTGTCGTGCTCGCCCAGGTACTCGCAGCCGCCGGGCTCCCGGAGGGCGTCTTCCATGTCGTTCCCGGCGGCGCCGGAGTCGGCGAAGCCCTGGTGACCGCCCCCGAACCGCGGCTGATCACGTTCACGGGTTCGACGGCGGTCGGTCGGCGCGTCGGTGAGCTGGCGAGCAATCACCTCAAGAAGGTCTCGCTCGAGCTCGGCGGCAAGTCGCCCTTCATCGTGCTCGACGACGCCGACCTCGAAGCCGCTTCTTCGGCCGGCGCTTTCGGGTCGTTCTTCCACCAGGGCCAGATCTGCATGGGGTCCGGTCGGCACATCGTGCGGCGGGAGATCGCCGAGGACTACATCGAGATCCTCACTGCTCGCGCCGAGCGTCTCGCCGTCGGCGACCCGTTCCGGACCGATGCGCCCATCGGTCCGGTGATCAACCTCAAGCAGGTCGAACGTGTGCAGCGGATAGTCACGGATTCGGTCGCCGCCGGTGCGAGGCTGACGACAGGCGGCAGCCACGACGGACTCTTCTACAAACCCACCGTCCTGGTCGATGTCAAGCCCGGTACCAGCGCCTACGAAGAGGAGATCTTCGGCCCGGTCGCGCCGGTCATCATCGCCGAGGATGACGAGGACGCGATCCGCATCGCCAACGACACACAGTACGGACTGTCAGGTGCCGTCTACACGTCCTCGTTCGAGAGGGGTTGGGCGATCGCCAATCGCATTCGCAGCGGCATGATCCACATCAACGACCAGACCATCGCAGACTTCGCGAACATCCCGATGGGCGGCATGGGCGCGTCCGGCAACGGCTCCCGGTTCGGCAGCACCACCAACTGGGACGAGTTCACCGAGTGGCAGTGGATCACCTACCGGCCGACGCAGATCACGTATCCGTTCTGATCGACATGCCCCATTCGACCACGCGACTCGGCGAGCGCGGCACCGTGTTCCTGCGCCGGCTCGCCGACGCCGACCCCGTTGAGCCGGCGACGTCGTTCCGGTTCACCGAGAATGGCCGCGTCGTAACCCGCCACGGCGGACGACTCGCGCTGGCGAGGTCGTTCACCGGATTGCAAGTGTTCGTCGACGAGGGTCGTGGGCAGGTCGTCGTCGTCGGACTTGCGGAGTTCGATGACGGTCACGACGCCTTTGCGCTGCGCTTGGGATTCGACGGTGACCTGGTGAGCGAGGCCGAGGCGATCGTCAGCACAGGGCGCACGGGCTTCTTCAATGCGGTCGAACAGCTCGCGAATCCCGACGTCCTCTACCTCGCGCCGGTTCCCGAGAACCGCAGAAGCGAGCCTGAGGAGCTGGTCCGGATCGCCGACAGCTATTGGGAGGCGATGGAGCAGGGCGACGGGAGCCTGGTCCCGGTCGGCTACCGCTGCGACTCGTACCACAACGGCAAGAAGGTCACGAACAACCTCGAACTGCTGCTCTCCCCGGACAAGGCGGTGCACACGGTGGCGTCGATCGTCGCTGGCACCCGCCCGGCGCGGCCGACCGTCGCAGATCGTCGCTTCCCGGTCGTCGACGTCGAGCTCGGCCTCGTGGTGAGCATCGTCGTCGCCGACTTCCACCCGATCCCGAGCGGTCGTCCGGACAGCGGGTCGTTCTATATGGCGGTCATTTTCAAGATCGTCGACAACGAGATCCGGATCTTCGATGAGATCCGGGAAATCCTTCCGCTCGGCACCACGAGCGGCTGGCAAGGCGCAGAAGGAGCACGATGACTACACCATCAATCCACGAGTCACCCCTCACGACCGAGACCGGCCGAGGGATCAGAGACGGCGTTCTGGCGCTCGTCCCGCAGATCCGAGTGGACGCGGCCGACGGCGAAAAGCTCGGGTGCCTGCCGCCGAGAACGCTCAGCGCGCTCGCGGAGCTGGATGTCTTCCGGCTCTCGATCCCGGAGAAGTTCGGCGGCCATGCGCTCGGCGCTCGCGACCTCGCTGAGATCGTCCTCGCGGTCGCTCGCGCGGACGGGTCCGCCGGCTGGCAGACCATGATCGCCAGCGGCTTCGCACGGGTGGTGCTCACGTTTCCCGAGCAGACGGTCTGCGAAGTCTACGACAGGACCAAGACCTGGGATGGCCCACTCGTGGCAAGCGCCTCGCTCTTCTCGGATCGCATCCAGCACGCGACGAAGGTCGACGGCGGGTACGTCGTCAAGGCTGGTGGCAAGTGGGGCTTCGGCAGCGGCAGCAAACATGCGGCGTACATGGTCGTCGGCGTGGGTGTCGAGCAGCCCGACGGAGAGTTCGACCGGATCGCGGTTCTCATGGAGAAGGGTCAGTACTCGCTCGTCGACGACTGGCACGTCATGGGGCTGTCCGGTTCGTCGAGCAACAGCGTGATGGTCACCGAAGACGTGTTCATCCCGGACCACAAAGTCGTCCCCCTCGCCGAGCTCACCGACCGGCTCAACGCCATCCACACGAAGTACGAGGGCCTGGGCCTGTCGATGGACGCGAGGGGACTCATGATCATCGTCTCCCTCGAAACGATGGGCATCGCGGTCGGCATGGCCGAAGGCGCATTCGACTGTTTTCTCGAGCAGACCCGGAACAAGAAGCCGTTCAACCTCGATTACCCCTCGCTCCAGGAGACACCTGCGACGCAGATCGTCGCGGGCAAAGTGCGTTCCATGATCAACGCCGCCCGTCAACTCCTGCTCGCGGGAGCTGACTTCATCGACCGGAAGGCGCTGGCGGGCGAGCCGTTCACTACGGCCGAGGAGACGGCTCTGCAGATGGACTTCGTCTACGCGGGCAACCTCGCCGGGCAAGCCATCGAGCAGATCCAATTCGCCATCGGCTCCGCCACGGTCGCCTTGAGCAACCCGATCCAGCGGTATGCCCGCGATGTCCGGGTAGCGCTCACGCACGGTTCGAACCGGCTAGACCCGTCCGCCGAACTCTCCGGCCGGGAGATCTTCGGCGTGTCGAGCGCAGCTGCGGGAATGGCCGGCACCCCCGGCATCGGCAAGGCCAAGGAGCGCGGTCTCGCGCAGAAGGAAGCAGGGAAGCACTGATGGATCTGAAACTCACCGGTAAACGGGCGCTCGTCACAGGCAGCAGTTCCGGCATTGGCGAGGGCATCGCGCTCCGCCTTGCCGAGGAAGGCGCGACCGTGATCGTGCACGGCAGGAACGAGGCGAGGACCGAGGCTGTCGCCGAGCGCATCCGTTCCGCCGGCGGGAGCGCTGAGACCGCCACCGGCGACCTCACCGATGCCACCGCGACCGAGGCCTTCCTCGACCGCGTCGTCGCTGCCGGGGGTGCCGACATCCTCGTCAACAACGCGGGGGGTCGTGCTGGGGGGTTCACACCTGAGCCTGTTTGGGAGACAACGGCGGAGCAGTGGCTCGCGACCTATCGCCTCAACCTCCTCAGCGCCGTCGCGACCACGCAGCGTCTCGTCCCTGGAATGATCGAGAGAGGCTGGGGTCGCGTCATTCACGTGGCCAGCGCCGTGGCACTGCACCAGCCGCCGGCCTTCGCCGACTATCAGGGCGCGAAGGCCGCGGAGATCAACTACGCGCGCAGCCTGGCCAGAGGGCTCGGCGGGACCGGCGTCACCGCGAACTCGATCAGTGTCGGGATCATCGCCACGCCGGATTCCGAGGTCGAGCTGCTCAAGGCGGCCGCCTCGCTCGGAGCGGACGATTGGCGCGCCGTCGAGAAGGAGATCGCGAACACCGTCTTCCGCCAGCAAGTGCCGCGGATCGGTCGCCCCGACGACATCGCATGGGCCATCGCCTACCTTGCGAGCCCGCGGGCGGATTTCGTCACCGGCACGAACATCGTCGTCGACGCCGGCATCTGAACGGAAGAAACCGATCCGGTCGGCCGGGCCGCGTCATTCGTGACGACGGCCCGGTCGCGTCTAGTCCTGATTAATGCGCTCGGCCAGCCACAAGTAGTCGGGCGTCGGGGGTGCGCTCAAGAGCTCCCCGTCGACGTCCCAGAGCGAGACGGGCCGGAGGCTTTTCAGAAACATGTGTGTGACCCAGTCCGCGTGCCGGCCCACGAGTTCGGTGTCGGGACGGAAGCCGGCATCGAGCAGCGCATCGACTTCGAAGGTCGCTGCCGCGATCCGGACGAAAAGCGCGGCGTGGTTACGCGCGTCGACGATCTGGTAGCCGAAGCGCTCCGCATCCTCTTCGAGGATCGCGATCACGACATCGACCACGTGCGGCGCGCCCGGCACGAGCCTGCTCGTGAGGTCGGGCTTGTCCCTCGCCTCTAGGATCATGACCCGGTGGAAGGCGATGAATGTCTCCGAGGTCAGCGACTCGACGAGCATCTTCGCCAGTGTCGTCAGCTTCTCGAACGTACTCAGGGAGTCATCGATTTGGAGGCGATCGTAATCGACGTCCAAGAGCGTGACCGCGCGTTTCGCCATTGCATGGTAGAGAGCCAGCTTGTCTCCGAAGTGCGCATAGACCGTCGTCTTCGAGACGCCTGCCCGAGCGGCCACTGCGTCCATCGAGGTGAGGTCGTAGCCCTGCGAGTTGAATAGTTCGACAGACGCGGCGAGGATTGCCTCTCGCTTCGAAGCGCGCCCCCGAGGACGCGGGGGAGCGTCCACGCGTTCTTCGCTCAAAAGTGTCCTCCATCCTGCACCGGTGCGGTGCTACCTGGTCGGGCGGGCCGGCGCCGATCATCGCTGACCGCGGCGGTTGTCCGACAGTCTACTGAACTTCGGGTTCAGAATCAGTTGCGATAATTCTGGACTCAGAGTACAGTTTAGTCATCTCACTCGATGGAGAGGAAGCTCATGACCTACACCGGTGGCTCGCTGCAACTGCCCGTGACCGTGGACGCGGACGCCTTCAAAGGCGCAATGGGTGCGGTTCCCTCTCCTGTCTCGATCGTCACCACATATGACGGTGTGCCCCATGGCACGACCGTCGGCGCATTCATGTCGCTCTCGATCGACCCGACGATGGTGCTCATCTCGCTGCAGAAGTCGTCCGCGCTGCTCGAGGTGCTCCACCGGACCGAGCGTTTCGGACTGAACGTCCTCGGCGAGCGGCAGGCCGGCATCGCGGGACAGTTCGCAAAGAAGGGCATCGACCGCTTCGCGGGCATCGACTGGGAACTGGTCAATGGAGTGCCCCGGATCGACGGGGACGCGTCGTTCGTGGCCTGCCACGTCTTCCAGATCATCAGCGCAGGCGACCACATCATCGTCACGGGTGTGGTCGACCATGCCGAGAATTCGACCGATCCGGGCCTCGTCTATCAGCACCGGAAGTTCGGCACCTTCTCAGCGCTGGCCTGACGGCTCCCTCGCGCCGTGAGACGTGTGGCAATCGTAGGGGCGGGCCCCGTCGGGAAGACCGCGGCACTGCTGTTGGCGAGCTATGGCGTGGCCACGGTTCTCATCGAGAAGGGTGACGGTCTCAGCGACGAGCCCAAGGCGATCAGCGTGGACGACGAGACACTGAGGATCTACCAGCAAGCGGGCATCGTCGACGACGTCCTGCGAATCATCGTGCCCGGGCTCGGGACGAAGTACTTCGACTCCGAGGGCCGGCCGTTGTTCGTCGGCGGGTCGCCGCGGGTCGGCCGCTTCGGATACCCGTTCAAGAACCCGTTCAGCCAGCCTGAGCTCGAGCGGGTACTGCACGCAGCGCTGATCCGAGAGCCCCTTGTGACCTATCTCACCGGCCACCAGGTGTTGGAGGTCGGTCAGTCGCCCGAGGCGGTGACGGCTCGCGTCGCGGCACCGGACGGGACGGAGTTCGACCTCTCTGCCGCGTTCCTCATCGGTGCAGACGGCGGACGCTCCACCGTGCGCACCCGCAGCGGCATCCAGATGACGGGGCGCAGCTACCCGGGCGCCTGGCTGGTCATCGACACCACCGGTGACCCGCACGATGAACGCTACGGCCTGCACTACGGTGACCCGCGCCGTCCGCACGTGATCGTTCCCGGCTTGGACGGCCGGTGCCGGTACGAGTTCCCCGTCTCCCCGGAGGAATGCGAACCGGGCGCGGAACCGCCTCTGGCGCTGATCCAGCGGCTCGTCGCGCCGTACCGCACCATCTCGCCGGACCAGATCGACCGCGCAGTCGTCTACCGTTTCCACGCGCTCAACGCGACGCGTTACCGCTTGGGCAGGGTGTTCCTCGCCGGCGACGCCGCGCACATGATGCCTCCGTTCGCCGGTCAGGGACTGAACTCCGGCATGCGCGACGTGTTCAACCTCTCCTGGAAGCTCTCGCAGGTGCTCGAGGGCGCGATGGCCGAGTCCGCACTCGACAGCTACGACAGCGAACGACGCCCCCAAGCGGGTCGTGTCGTTGCGTTCAGTGAACGGCTCGGACGTGTGGTCATGACCGAGAACGCCCGGCTCGCCCAGGCCAGAGACCGGATCGTGCGCCGTCACATCGCCAACCCAGACGGTCGACGATTCTTCGAGCGGATGGCGTACCGTCCGCCGCTGACGCTCAGGCGAGGCTTGCTCGTCCCCGGCGAGGGACCGATCGGGGATGCGCTGCCGCAGCCGCGGGTGTTCGATCTCATGGACGGCGCGATCGCCCTGCTCGACGCATCCCTCGGCTGCGGCTGGGTGATTCTGGGAGTACAGGTGGATGCCTCGGCGTGGGCCGCCGCAGCCCCTGTCGTAGCGCTGACCGGCGCGCAACGCGTGCATGTCGATGTGGACGGTCACAATCCGCACCGTCTCCCGGTCGACCGGATCATCACCGACGTCGATGGCGGCCTCGCGGACGCCCTCCGTGCCCGCACCGGACGATTTCTCCTCGTCCGCCCCGATCGTGTTCTCGCGGCGTCGTGGGCGCCGGTGGAGCACGACGAGATCATCGCGGCGGTCACGCCGTGGTTCACCAGCGCATCGATCGGTGACGCTGATCAGCCAGCCGAGGCTGTTGCCGCGGCTCGCAGTGCGGGCCAGGCCCGCGCAGAAGGGACAAGGTAATGGCAACCACAGTGTTCACCGAGAACACCACCGTCGCCGGTGCTCTCCGGAAGACGGCTGTGTCGCACATCGGCTTCCAGGTACCGGACGTCGAGGGGACCAGCATCTTCTACCAGCGGATCCTCGGAATGGTCGAGCACGCTCGCCTGGACAACGGTGGCATTCGCCTCGGCTGGGGGGTCGGACACCACGTCGTCGACCTGTACCCGGGTGAGCAGACGCTGTTGCACTACGGCTTCGAGGTTCGCGAAGAGGGCGGTCTGAACGGTATCCGTCAGAGGCTAAGCGCTGCTGCGATACCGTTCTCCACCCTCGACCCCGGGTTCATCGACGAAGGCGTCGGTCTCGTGGAGGGGCTCGTCGTGGACGACCCCGACGGCACCCCTGTCCACTTCCACTCGCAGGTGCAGCGCTCTGGCGAGAACTCCGCCGACACCGGCCGGCGACCCATCAAGTTCCAGCACACCACCCTCGCCAGCGCGGATGCGCCCCGAATCGTGGACTTCTTCGTCAACGTCATCGGGTTCAAGCTCACCGACAAGCTCGACAACGACTCGTTCTTCTGGATGCGCAGCGACCTCGATCATCACACTCTGGCGTGCGTGGAGACCGGTGTGGTCGGCGACATCGACCACTACTCGTACGACCTGGCCGAGTGGGCCGACTTCAAGGACTGGAGCGACCGTCTCACCGAGCTCGGCGTCGACGTGCAGTGGGGCCCCGGCCGACACGGGCCCGGCAACAACCTGTTCGTGTTCTTCGACGACCCCGCCGGCAACCATGTGGAACTCTCCGCCGAGATGGAGAAGTTCCACGACGACATCGCCCGTATCCACCACCGGGAGTGGACGCCGACTCCGAAGTCGGTGAATCTGTGGGGTGGCCAGACGCCCAAGTGGCGCAGGGTCGGTCCGAAAGAGCGTGCGGAAGGAACCGCCTGATGCCCTTCGTCACCGCTCTGATCGACGGGGTGTCCCGTGTCACACGGCTCGAGTCGGACGGCACGTATTCGCCGCTGGATGGACCGAGCGAGCTCGGCCCCGACACCGATATCGACACGCTGGCAGCTCTCACGCCGTCCGGTCCTCGTGTCGCTGCCTCCGAGGTGACCCTGCGGTCGCTTATCCCTAACGCCGGGAAGATCTTCTGCGTAGGGCTCAACTATCACGATCACATCAGCGAGACCAAGCGTGACCTGCCGACGTACCCGGTCCTCTTCCCCAAGTATGCATCGAACCTGATTGCGCCCGACGGCGACATCGCGAAGCCGGCAGAGACCGCGCAACTGGACTATGAAGCCGAGCTCGCGGTCGTGATCGGTCGGGCGGGGCGGCGGATCCCCGAAGCGGATGCCCTGTCGCATGTGCTCGGGTACGCCGCCGCCAACGACGTGACGGTTCGCGACTTCCAGTACAAGACCCACCAATGGTTGCAGGGCAAAGCCTGGGACAACACGACCCCCGTCGGTCCTTTGTCGACCCCCGACGAGGTGGACGTATCCGACGCGCGGATCAGCCTGACACTCAACGGGCGGACGCTTCAGGAGGCCTCCACGGCCGATCTGATCTTCTCCATTCCGTTTCTGATCGCGACCGTGTCGCAGTTCACCGAGCTGAACCCGGGGGACTTCATCCTCACAGGTACGCCGGGAGGCGTCGGGTTCCGCCGGGATCCGCAGGTGTTCCTGACGCCTGGTGACGAGGTGACGGTGGAGATCGCTGGCCTCGGAGCGATCACCAACCGGGTCGTGGGCGAGGGCTAGCGAGCGGAGCCGGTCACTGTGCAGCGAAGCGCGCCAGCCCCGGCGGGATCCGTGCGATGTCGTTTCGAAGCTGGATCAACTCCTTTGCGTGGGCGTCCAGGCGCCTGTCCTCGGCGGTGATCGGAACTAGCTGGTCGATCGGCTTCGCATGCCTGTCGCCGTCGAGGTCGACGAAGATGCTTAAGCACTGGGTGGTCAATTGCAGGTCGCGGGGAGTCGCCGGGTCGGCGGAGCGGACGCGCACGCTGACATGCATGCTGTGTTCGCCCGTGTGGATGAGCCGGGCATCCAGTTCCACCAGATGGCCGATGTGGATCGGTCGGTAGAAGTGGATTCCGCCGGCGTAGACGGCCACGGCGGCGTTGGAGCTCCAGCTGGCGGCGCAGGCGTACGCCGTCTCGTCGATCCACCGCATCACGGTGCCGCCATGGGCTTTGCCGCCCCAGTTGGCGTCGCCGGGTGCGGCCAGGAATCGGAACACGGTGCGCGGTGCGGTTCCGGCCTCGGTGTACTTCTGACCGAGCATGGCCTCCTGGATCCGTCTCCGCGGCTCGATGCGTTCCTGTGCTCTGCGGTGCAGGAGGTGCTGAGCCTCGCCCCATGGCTTCCACTCCGGAACGGTCTGCGGGGCGCCGGTCTCGTCGACGGCGACGAAGACGAGGAGGCAGTGCGTGGCATTCGTGAACGTGCGGTCGCGGGCGTCGGCGGTGTCGACCGAGACGAAGACGTGCATGCTCGTGCGGCCGGTGTAGATGATCCGTGCGTGCGCCTGCACGATCGACCCAGCCGGGATCGGCCTCGTGAAGTGGACATCACCGACATACGCCGTCACACAGTAGGACGAGCTCCAGCCGACCGCGCACGCGTATCCCGTCTTGTCGATCCACTCCAGCACACGTCCGGCTTGCACGGAGTCGCCTGCTGCGTCCATGTCCGAGGGCGCCACGAGGAAGCGGAGGGTGATCTCGTCGACTGGGGGAGCTGTCACTCCACCACCGTCTCGTGCATTCGCGCGGGAACTGGCCGTGTTACGCCGGAAAGAATTCGGAACTTTGCGAGTTCATGAATTCTTCCGGCTCGCATTGAACAATCGCTCCGTCGCGCGCCACGCGAGTTCGGCTGAGCTCGTGGGGCGGATCAAATCTGCGCACACTTTGCGCACAACCGAGTGAGGTCGTATAGGTTCGGAGCGCGTCACCTGAGCTTCTAGACCGTTGATTTTCCGCGGTTCTAGGGTCACGCCCGGACGGCCAGAGAACCGCGGATAGAGTTCGAATCCCACGCCCTCCGCTGTTCAGGTGCGAAGGTCTCCGAGGAGCCCCCGGTTTCTTAGAGGCACCTTGCGACGGCCTGGAGAGACTGGGCGCTATGGTCCTCCACTCGAGCATCCCCCTTCTTGACGCGTCGTCCTGGCTGCACGCGTTCGGGCCGTGGGTGCTGGTCGGCATCGCGGTCGTCGTGTTCATCGAGTCCGGGGTGCTGTTCCCGTTCCTTCCCGGTGACTCGCTGCTGATCACCGCCGCCATCCTCGCGCCTCACCTCGACATCCAGCCCTGGCAGATCGTGGTCGTCGCCGCGGTCGCCGCGTTCGCGGGAGATCAGGTCGGCTACTGGCTCGGGAAACGGTTCGGGCGGCGCCTCTTCAAGCCGGACGCGCGCATCCTCAAGACGGAGCGGCTCGAGGCGGCCGACGCGTTCTTCGCTCGCTATGGCGGTGTCTCGCTGGTGCTGGGCCGTTTCGTGCCATTCGTGCGAACCTACGTCCCGCTGGCGGCCGGAATCGCGGCGATGAGGTACCGGCGCTTCCTGCTCTGGAACGCGCTCGGCGGTGTGAGCTGGACCATCGTCATGGTGGTCCTCGGGGTGCTGCTCGGCGGCATCCCGCTGGTGGCGAACAACATCGACGTACTGATGATCGTCGTCGTCGTCGTGTCGGTCCTGCCCATCGTGATCGGCGCGCTGCGCCGCCGCCGCGCACGAGCCTCTGAGTCCGCCCAGGAGGAGAGCGCTCCCGTCGAGTGACTCGGCCCGCCTCGTCGGCTCATCTCCCCGATAGCCTCGGCCTGCTGACTGCCCCAAGGACCCTCTAAGCACTTCGCCGTGGTCTTTGCAACTTTCGTGACGTCTGTTGAGCGCGACTACCGAATGTGACGACGGAGGATGCGGTCCGGGTGCTCGTGCTCCTAGCGTCGGCGATGCACCCCACCCCGCGTCACTCTCCGCCCGATCGAAGGACACAGCCATGAAGAGAACTCTCCGGAGCGCCGCCGTCGTCTCCGTCGCCGCTCTCACCGTCGCCGGACTCGCCGCCTGCGCGAGCGGCTCGTCGGCCGCCACCGGAGGCTCCTCGTCCGGGAAGAGCCCCGTCTACTTCGGAGTGAGCGCCGCAGAGACCGGCCAGTATGCGCAGTACGGCCAGCAGTTCAAGGAGGCGTTCGACCTCGCCGTCGAGGAGGTCAACGCGAAGGGCGGCATCAACGGCCACCCCGTCGCGCTCAAGTACGAGGACTCGCAGTCCGACCCCAAGCAGTCGGTCGCGGTCGCGCAGAAGTTCGTCGGTGACGACAGCGTCAGCCTGGTCTTCGGCGACTACTCCTCGGCCGCGTCCATCCCCGCCTCCCCGATCTACACCGCGGGCAAGCTGCTGCAGTACGGCTTCAACAACTCGAACCCGGACTTCACCGCCAAGGGAACGCAGTACCAGTGGTCGACCTCCATCACCACGAGCGCGACCTACACGTGGACCGCCGACTACATCAAGAAGCAGGGCATCAAGTCCGTCGGCGTGACCTACCTGAACACCGCCGACTGGGGCATCCCGGCGTTCAACGCGTTCAAGGATGAGGCCAAGAAGATCGGCCTGAAGATCACCGACGCGGAGGGCGTGCTCGACACCTCGGACGACTACCGGCCGTCGCTCACGAAGGCCGTGGCCGGCAAGCCCCAGGCCTTCGTCCACATCGGCTACGGACCGGACGCCGCCAAGCTGGTCACGCAGCTGCGCGCGATCGGTTACTCCGGCACCTTCTACGGTGGGCAGGACGAGCAGTCGTTCGACGGCACCAAGGACGCCGAGGGCGCGATCAACGGCGCCGAGTTCCTCGCCTCCAACCCCGCCACGGAGGTCCAGGACTTCGTGAAGGCGTTCAAGAAGAAGTACCCGAACGAGTCGGAGGTCACCGGCTTCGAGGCCGGCGCCTACGACGCCCTCCACGTCGCGGTCGCCGCGGCGAAGATCGGCGGCACCACCCGCGAGGGCATCCTGGCCGGCTTCAAGAAGGTCAAGGACGTGCCGAGCGTCGTCTACGGGAAGATCACCTTCGACCAGTCGACCCGCCGCGTCGCGTCTCCGCAGCTCACCCCGAGCATCCTGAAGAGCGGGAAGTGGGTCGCGTACAACGGCTGAGCCGCTGAAACGCACACCATGCTCGACACACTGATCGCCGGCCTGCTCCGAGGGAACGTCTACGCCCTCGGAGCAGTCGGCATCTCCCTCGTCTTCGGCGTCATGAATGTCGTCAACTTCGCCCAGTTCTCGTTCTTCGGGCTGGGCGCGATGCTGTCCTGGTTCTTCGTCGTGAAACTGGGACTGCCGTTCTGGCTGGCGCTGCTGCTCGTGCTCGCGATCTGCGGCGCGCTCGGGCTGCTGATCAACGTGACCGTCGTGCGCCCGCTGGCGAAGTTCCTGCCGCTAGCGGCGATGCTCTCGACGTACGCGATCTCGCTGATCCTCGACAACGCGTCGCAGGCCGCGTTCACGGCGCAGTTCAGGGTGTTCCCGGAGGTGCTGCCGACGTCGAACCTGCACATCGGCACCATGCGCTTCGGCACGAGCGACCTGGTCATGCTCGCCACGACCGCCGCCGTCATGGTCGTGATGACCGTCTTCCTCAAATACGGCAAGGTCGGCCGCGCCATCCGCGCGACCGCCCAGGACCAGGAGGCCGCCCTGCAGATGGGCATCCCGGTCGGCCAGGTGCAGCACTTGTCGTTCGTGATCGCCTCGGCGCTGGGAGGCCTGGCCGGCGTCTTCATCGCGCTCTACGTGGGCGTCGCCAACCCCAGCTCCGGTCTGGACGTCGGGCTCACCTCGTTCGTGGCCGCCACCCTCGGCGGTCTGGGCTCGCTCGTCGGAGCCGTGATCGGGGGCTTCGTGCTCGGCATCCTGGAGGCGTTCGGGATCCACTTCTTCGGCGACACCGCTCGCGAGATCATCGTCTTCGTCATCCTCATCGTCGTGCTCATCGTGCGGCCGGGCGGCCTCTTCGGGAAGGTCCCGCTGATCTCGGCCGAGCCGCTGACCGGCACCTTTCTCGGCAAGGGCCGGCCGCTGCGCATCCCGCGCTGGGTGTGGCCGCTCGCCTTCGTGGTGCTCGGGATCGTGGTGCCGCTGTTCGGCAACGACTACCTCCTGACCACCGGCACCCAGGTGCTCGTCTACGCGATCATCGCGGCCGGGTTCACGGTGACCGCCGGGCAGGCCGGCGTGCTCGCGCTCGGTCAGGCCGGCCCGATCGCGATCGGCGCGTACGCCTCCGCGCTCCTCACGCTCTACGTGCACGTGCCGTTCTGGGTGGCGCTGCCGCTCGCCGGGCTCGCGGCCGCGGTCGTCGCGTCGATCCTGGCGTCGCCGATCTGGGGCGTGAAGGGGCACTACGTCTCCATCGCCACGCTCGGTCTGGGGATCGCCATCGTCGCGGTGATCCAGCTGATCCTGCCGCAGGGGCTCTACAACATCCCGGTGCCGGAGTGGTTCGGGACACCGCTGAACACCCCGCAGGCGTACTACTGGATCGACTTCGGCGTGCTCGTGATCACGTTGCTGGTGATGTGGAGGCTGCGCACCTCGCACCTCGGCAAGTTGATCTCGTCGGTCGGCTCCGACGAGGTCGCGGCGCTCTCGTCGGGCGTGCGCGGCCGCGACTACAAGGCGCTCGCGTTCGCGGTCTCCGGATTCTTCGCCGGGATCGGCGGCTCGCTGCTGGCGCACCAGTACACCTACATCGACCCGACCATCTTCACGATGCTGATGTCGCTGCTCGTGGTGACCATCGTCATCCTCGGCGGCGTCGGTCTTCCGTACGGCGCCGTGGTGGGCTCGATCGTCCTGATCGGTGCGATGGAGCTGCTGCGGTTCACGCCCGAGCTGCGCATCATCGTCTACGGCCTGGTGCTGATCCTGGTCGTCCGCTTCCGCCCCGGCGGCATCCTGGTGAGGAACTCATGACCGCGGACACGCTGCTGAGCGTCCACCAGTTGGAGCGCCACTTCGACGGGCTGAAAGCCGTCGACGGCATCTCGTTCACCGTGCACCGCGGGGAGGTCGTCTCGATCATCGGCCCGAACGGCTCGGGCAAGACCACCACGCTCAACCTGGTCACCGGGGCGATCAGGCCGAACGGCGGCACCATCACCCTCGACGGGGAGCGGATCGAGCGGGCGGACAGCGCGCGCATCGCCGAGCACGGCATCGCGCGCACCTTCCAGAACGGGCGGGTGTTCGCGACGCTATCGGTGGCGGACAACATCGAGGTCGGCCTGCACACGACGCTGCGCGCGCACCGGCCGTTCCGGAGGCTGTCGAACCTGTTCCTGCTGCGCTGGATCCCGCTGCTCGCCGAGCTGTACATCGCGATCGTCGGGACGCCGTCCTCCCGCCGCGAGCGGGCTGCCATCGACGCCGTGGTGGAGGGTGAGATCGACCGGTTCGAGGCGCGCCTCGGCCCGCGCCGCGACGACCCGGCGTACTCGCTGAGCTACGCCAACCGGCGCCGCACCGAGATCGCCCGCGCGCTGGCGCTGGAGCCCAAGCTGCTCGTGCTCGACGAGCCGACCGCGGGCATGAACCAGTCCGAGACGGCGGAGGTGCTTGCACAGCTGCTCGAGCTCAAGGCCGCCGGCCAGAGCATCCTGCTCGTGGAGCACAAGCTCGACCTGGTCATGACGGTCTCCGACCGCGTCATCGTCATGGACGGCGGCCGCATCATCGCCGAGGGCCGTCCGGACGAGGTGCGCCGCGACACCGCCGTGGTGGAGGCCTACCTCGGGCGCCGTCGCGGACTCGGAGGGGTGGACCTGGCATGACGGGTACGACCGACCTGCTGGCGCTGGAGGACGTGAACGTCTACTACGGACCGTTCCACGCCCTGCGCGGCAACTCCCTCACCGTGGGGGAGGGTGAGATCGTCTCGCTGCTGGGCGGCAACGCGAGCGGCAAATCCACCACGATGAAGACCATCCTCGGGCTCGTGCGGCCGAAGTCGGGCACCGTGCGGTTCGACGGCGAGGACATCACGCACGCCTCCACGCGGCGGCGGGTGGCGGGAGGCATCGCGTCGGTGCCGGAGGCCCGCCGCGTGTTCCCCGAGATGACGGTGGACGAGAACCTGATCGCCGGTGCGTACACGCGCCGCTCCCGCTCGCGGGGGGACAAGGCCGCCCTCGCTGACGACCTGGACCGGATGCGCTCGCACTTCCCGCGCCTGGCCGAGCGCCGCAGGCAGCTGGCGGGCACGCTCTCCGGCGGCGAGCAGCAGATGCTCGCGTTCGCACGGGCGCTGATGAGCCGGCCGAGGCTCGTCTGCATGGACGAGCCGACCATGGGCCTCTCGCCGAAGCTCGTCGACCAGGTACTGGATGAGATCGTGCGCATCAACACCGAGCTCGGCGTGGCCGTGCTGTTCGTCGAGCAGCAGGCCGAGCTGGCGCTCTCCATCGCCTCCCGGGGCTACGTGCTCGCGACGGGCGCGATCGTGCTGCAGGGCACGGCGCGCGAATTGCTCGACGACCCGCAGATCCAAGAGGCCTACCTGGGAAAGGCGGCACAATGACCGACGACGGACTCACCGGGCGCCCGCGCCAGCGGCTCGGCTTCTTCACCCGGCTGCTCGACGACGGGACGGCCCTGGACCGCTACCGCAACGCGCTTGCGCAGTTCGTCCGCGCCGAGGAGGTCGGGCTCGACAGCGTGTGGGTCGCCCAGCACCACTTCCACGCCGACGAGGGTGGCCTCCCGTCGCCGTTCGTCCTGCTCGCGCAGGCGGCGGCCCTGACCTCCCGCATCCGCCTCGGCACCGGCATCGTCACTCTGCCCCTGGAGGCGCCGCTGCGCGTGGCGGAGGACGCCGCGGTGCTGCATCTGCTCTCCGGCGGGCGGGTCGAGCTCGGGATCGGTTCAGGCGGTACGCCGTCGTCGTTCCCGCCGTTCGGGCACGACCCGGCCGACCGCGCGGCGATCTACGACCGGCACCGGGAGACGCTGGTCTCCGCTCTGCGGGGCGAGACCGTGACCTCCGACGGTGGCGCGCTGTACCCGTGCGCGCCGGAGCTGCTCGACGTGATCTGGGAGGCCACCTTCTCGGCCGAGGGCGCTGCCCGGATCGGCCGCCGGGGCAACGGCCTGATGCTCTCGCGCACCCAGCCGCGGCGGGAGTGGGACGCGCCCACGTCCCCGCAGCTCCAGGAGGCGATCGTCGACGCCTACCTCGCCGCCCTGCCCGACGGCGTCGCGCCGCGCATCCTGGCCTCCCGGTCGGTGCTCGCGGTCGACACGGAGGCCGAGGCGGCCTCGTGGGTCCGGCGCGGGATCGACCGCGGCCGGGCGTTCGTCGACTCCCAGGGCCTGGCCGTGCCGGCCGGGACGACCGACGCCGAGCTCCTGGCGTGGCTCGACGTCCACATCGGCACACCGGAGCAGGTGCTCACCACGCTCGCCGCCGACACGATCCTCGCCCGGGCGACCGACGTCGCATTCCAGCCGCACCCCGTGGACCCGCCGCACGAGACCGTGCTGCGCTCCATCGAGCTCACCGCGGTGGTCGGGCGCGAACTGCTCGACTGGTCGCCGGCCGTGCCGGCGGCCGCCCTGCGCTGAACCCGTTCCGCACCGAACCGACCCTCGAAAGGACTTCCATGACCGCCGACGTCATCGACCAGCTGGTCGGTATCCGACCGGGCGACCCGCTCGACGCCCTGCGCGACCAGCGCCCCAACGCCCGGGCCAACGCGCAGGCGAGCTTCGACGCGCTGTTCGGCTCCGACGAGCTGTCCCACGTCGCCCAGCGGGAGCGGCTGGCCGTCGCCTACTGGACGGTCGCGCTCTCCAAGTCGGCCACCGCGACGTTCTACCGCGACCTCCTGGCGGTGGAGGACGCGGGCCTGCTCGCGGCGCTGGAGGCCGCGCTGCCCGGAGCGCTGACCGACGGACCGTACGGCGACTACCCGGAGGGTCCCCTGTCGGCCGAGAACGTCGACGGCCTCCACTGGCAGCCGTCGCCGGAGGTGCAGGCCGCGTCCGGCCAGCGCCTCGCCGCCGCGCTCGCGCACACGCATCTGCTCGTCTACCGGCCGCGCGACGCGTCGGCCGAGGCTCTCCAGGAGCTGCTCGACGCGGGCTGGTCGACTACCGGCATCGTCACGCTGTCGCAGCTCGTCGCGTTCCTCAGCTTCCAGCTCCGCGTGGTCGCGGGGCTGACCGCCCTGAAAGGAGAGCTCGCATGAGCGAGACGATCACCCGCACCGAGAATGAGGCCCCGAACGCTTTCACGCAGGAGCAGCTCGGCTGGGAGGCGTGGCTCGAGCCGCTGCCGCTGGAGGAGCTCACCGAGCGCCACTACGACGGCCTGGTCGACAAGGGCCGGGCCAACAGCTCGTACTTCCGGCTGCTCGTGCGCGATCCCGACATCCTCGGCGCCCGCACCCGGACCGACAACGACATCTTCTACAACGAGAAGGGCGGCCTGACCCGTGCTCTGCGCGAGCTGTCGGCCGCCGCGGCATCCCGCACGAACGGCTGCATCTTCTGCGCCTCCGTGCACGCGCGCTTCGCCAGCCACCACTCCAAGAGGCCGGACGACGTGCAGCGCCTCCTCGACGAGGGCACCGCGGCGCCGCAGGACGACCCGCAGTGGCGCGCGGTGATCGACGCGTCGGTGGCGCTCACGGCCATCCCGAACGAATTCGGGGCCGAGAACGTGCGTGCGCTGCGGGAGACCGGCCTGGACGACGTGGCGATCATCGACGCGATCAGTGGCGCCGCCTTCTTCAACTGGGCCAACCGCCTGATGCTGTCCCTGGGCGAACCGACGCCGCCGGCGGCGTGAGTCGGCGCCGGGCGAATGTTACGTTATCGGAACTCGGCGGTAACACCTCTGCACACCGCTCGGTTAGCCTCCCGGTAACACCCTCGACGAGGGCAGCTTTCTAGGGTTCCGCTCAGCACCGAGGTCTGGACCGAGAGAAGCGCCGGCGCATGACCGGACACCAGGGGACAAAAGCCCGGCAGGATTTGGGAGCGCACTGCTCCGCAGTCATGGAGAGCCGAACATGTCTCTCACAGAACATTCGCCGCTCATCGAGCACGCCTGCCGGAGGACAGCCTCGTGAGGTGGGCCGAATCGACCATGTCGCAGCTCGCTGCGGCCGGCCTGGACCATCGCGTCGGCCTGGTTCCGGTGGGCGCGACCGAGCAGCACGGTCCGCATCTCCCGACCGATACGGATACCCGCATCGCCATCGCGCTGTGCCACGCGGTCGAGAGGCGCCGGCCCGATGATCTCATCGTCTTGCCGCCGATCACCGTCGGGTCGAGCCTCGGCCACGGTATGGCTTTCCCGGGCACGTTGTCCCTGTTTCCGGACGAGTTGAGCCGAGTGCTGGTCCGTTACGCGGAGTGGGCGGCAGTGAGCGGCCTCACCCGAGTGTTGTTCGTCAACGGCCACATGGGCAACGCGACCCCGCTCGGATCGGCCACCGACGTCCTCCGGTTCCGACGGCCGGACCTTCGCTCCTCCTGGGTCGACTGGTGGCGCGCGGACGAGCGGGTGTCGGCACTCGTGAACGCCGACGGTGACGACATCCACGCGAATCGCGCAGAGACGTCGGTCGTACTCCACCTGAGCCCCGAACTGGTCGACACAGACGCGATGAGGGGCGCCGATGACCCGGACCGCACACAGGGTCTCACGTTCCGCTACACGGCCGAGTCGCTGTCGACGAACGGTGTGACGGGAAAGCCGTCACAAGCGACCGCCGACCTGGGCGGCGAAATCTTCGAACTCATCGTCGATGTCATCGACGCGAAGGTCTCCCATGCCCTCATCGAGCAGGTGCCGCTGCGGCGATCGCCTGCTCCGGCCACCCCGATCTGGATTTAGAGAGAGCACCTCATGAGCATGACTGAAACAACCCGACTGGCGACGAGCCCTTCGACGATCGATGCCCTCCGATCATCGGGCGTGAAGTACACCATGGGCGGCTGGGTCGACGTCCACGGACGTTCCAAGGCGAAGATCGTCCCCGTCGACCGCTTGGAAGAGATGCTGGAGGGCTCTGAGCGTTACACGCCGCGCGGCACCACCGGATTCGGCCCGATGGAGCCGCAGGAAGACGAGTCCGTCGCGATCCCGGACTTCTCCACGTTGCGGATTCTCCCCTGGGACCGCCGCTTCGCATGGATGGCCGCAGACCTTCTCCGCGAAGGCCAGGAGCCTTTCGACCAGTGCACACGCAGCATCCTGAAGGATCAGCTGCGGAACGCAAGAGAGCTCGGATTCGACTTCAAGCTCGGCATCGAAATCGAACTCTTCGTATTCCGCCCATCGCATCAGCCGACGTCGGCCTCCTACCTCCAGCCGATCGCCCCGAGCGGCGGACTCAAGCCGTCGCCGGCGTACGACACGGAGGCGACCCTCGACGCCGCCGACTTCCTCGACGAACTCGTCAGCGCAATGCAGGAGACCGGGTTCGGCGTCTACAGCTTCGACCAGGAGGGTGGAGACGGTCAGTACGAGTTCGACTTCGGGTACGACGGCGCCCTCGAGATGGCGGACAAGGTCGCCTTCTTCCGTGTGATGGTCCGCCAGATCGCCAAGCGTCACGGACTGCTCGCCACCTTCATGCCCAAGCCGTACACGGAAGCGTGGGGGTCGGGACATCACTACAACATGAGCCTGGAGAGCGTTCGGACCGGCGAGAACCTGATGCTGGACTCCACCGACCCGCGGGGTATCGGCTGGAGCCGCCTCGCCTATTCGTTCTCAGCCGGAATCATGAAGCACGCCGACGCGCTGGCGGCGATCGTCACCCCGACGGTGAACTCCTACAAGCGATTGAATCCCCGCCTGGCCGACGGAACCGCATCGTGGGCCCCGGTGTGGTCCGCCTACGGAGTGCAGAACCGCTCGTGCATGCTGCGACTGCCCGCCAACCGGCCGGCGATCGAGAACCGGGTGGTCGACGCGTCGGCCAACACCTACCTTGCCGCTGCGTTTCTTCTCGCCGCCGGTCTCGACGGCATCCGCAACGACCTCGACCCCGGCGACCCCGTCGACGTGGCTCTGCTCGACAGCCACGACGCGGACCGCAGCAACAGCGCGCGGCTTCCCCGCAACCTGCTGGAAGCGACCGAGGCGTTCGCTTCCAGCAGGCTCGCAACGGAGGTGTTCCCCGATCGCTTCGTGCGCGAGTACACGGAGATGAAGTACGCCGAGTGGGAGTCCTTCCACCAGACGGTCACCGAATGGGAACGCGACCGGTACCTACTGGCTCTCTGACGAACGATCATGGACCACCGGACTCCTCAGCGTTCCACTCGCTCCGCCCACCGCAAACTCACGGCGGTGCGCGCGGCGGCGGCCGTGCTGCGCCGACGCGGAATCGACGCGTTGACGCATCGCGCGGTCGCCGAAGAAGCGGAACTGCCGGAGGCGACGGTGCGCGCGTTCTTCGCTTCTCGCGATGACCTGCGAAGCGTGGCGCTCCAGTACACCTTGACCGGGTGGGCTCTGCGGGGTGAGGAGTTCATCGATCGCCTCCCTCGACCCTTGACGGTCGATCAGGCTGCCATCGCCATCGTCGAGGTGGCCACCATCCATCCATCCGAACAGGCCGAAACCTCCCGGGCGACGATTTCCGGGGTCTACGAACGGTACATCCAGTCGGGCCGACACCCCGAGCTGCGTCCGCTCGTCACGCGATACAACGAGGAACTCGCGGATCTCGTCGCCCGGATCCTGGCGCTCAACGGTCGCGTGGTGCGTCCGGAGGTCGCTCAGGCCGTACTGGCCGTCGTCGACGGCACCGTTGTCTACCAGCTCGCGGCGGGGGAGAGCCCCGTCCCACCCGCGATCGCTGCGCTGCAGCTGGCGATTCCGCTTCTCTGCCCCAGTTCCCCCATTTCCCCCACACCCGAAAGAGACACCGATGACCGCAGAACGCGATGATCTGCTGGAACTGACCAGCGGGCCCCGCTCCGAGCTCCTCGAAACCGCATCGATCGAATGGATTCCACTGGAGAAACGCACAGGGAATGCCTGGAGCATCACACCCTTCTTCTTCGTAGCGAACTGGAGCTTCTTCACGATCGCGCTCGGCTTCACGGGGCCGTCCCTCGGACTCTCCTTCGGATGGACGATCGTCGCGGGCGTGGCCGGGATGGTCTTCGGGACATTCTTCATGGCGTTCCACGCAACACAGGGCCCGCACATGGGGCTGCCGCAGATCATTCAGTCCCGCGCCCAGTTCGGGTTCTACGGAGCGACCATCGCAGTGATCATGGCTGTGGCCTGCTACCTGGGCTTCGGGGTCGTGTACACGGTTCTCACGACCGGTGGGCTCAACAGCATGTTCGGCTGGTCCCCGGCTGTGGTCGGCATCGTCATCAACGCAGGAGCGGCCGTCCTCGCTGTGCTCGGTCATCATGCGCTTCACCGCGCCAGCCGGGTGATCTTCTACATCTCGCTTCCCCTCTTCGCCGCCTTCACCATCGCGGTGCTGGTCGGCGCCGTGTCCGTTCCCCACTCCTCGCACACAGCGGCCCTCGGCTTCAGCGTCGTTGCGTTCGTCGCCCAGTTCGCCGTTTCCGCGGCCTACAACATCGCGCTGGCACCGATCGTGTCCGACTACACGCGTTACCTGCCGCCGACCACTAAGCCAGGCCTGCTGATTGCGAGTGTTTACGCGGGGACGGGCCTCTCAGCCATCTGGCTGCTGGGCATCGGCGCGTGGCTCGCGGCGACGTTCGGCGCCGACGACGCCCTGACCTCGCTCGCGCGAGCGGGCGACTCGGCCCTCCCCGGCTTCGGCCTGCTTCTCGCCGTCGTCTCCGTCGCCACTCTCGTGGTGTGCCTCGGGTCGTTCTCATACAGCGTGGCACTCCAAGTTCTCACGGCCGCCGACATGTTCGGTTACCGCAGCAGCAGGGCGAGCCGCCTGTGGGTCGGCCTGGGAGCAGTCGTCGTCTGGTCGGCGATTGCGATCCCCTTCGGCAACGACGTCGTCGGCGTTGCGGGCGGGGCGCTCTCGTCGATGCTGTTCTTGCTGGTCCCGTGGACCGCCGTCAACCTCACCGACTATTTCCTCGTTCGAAAGGGTGAGTACTCGATCGCGGACATTCTGGACAAGGGCGGGATGTACGGCCGCTGGTCGGCCCGTGGCCTCATCGCTTATGGCGCGGGGTTCGCGTCGATGATCCCCTTCGCGGCCCTCCCGTTCTACGAAGGACCCGTCGCACACGCGATCGGAGGCGTCGACCTTTCCTTCCTCGTCGGACTCTTCGTCGCCGCGAGCGTGTATTACGTGTGGCCCGCGCGGCACCAGGTTCTGCGTTCTGCGACCAGAAGCAACCGTTCACGCCGTAACACAGGAAAGACGATCGGATAGCCTCGAGAGATGCCAGCACTTCCGTTCCGCGCCGACGTCGTCGGCAGCTTCCTCCGTCCGCCCGAGCTTGCCGCGGCCCGCGATGAGTACGCGTCCGGCGCGCTCGATCGCGACGGACTGCGCGCCGTCGAGGACGCGGCCATCCGGGAGCTCGTGCTCAGTGAGGCCGAGGCGGGGCTGCAGGTCGCGACGGACGGCGAGTTCCGCCGCGGGTGGTGGCACTTCGACTTCTTCGGGCTGCTCGACGGGGTCGAGGTCGTCGAGTTCGATCACGGCATCCAGTTCCAGGGGGTGCAGACGAAGCCCCGCGGCCTCGAGGTGACGGGGAGGATCGGCTTCGGTGACGACCACCCGTTCCTTGCGCACTTCCGGTCGCTGAAGGCGCTCGTCGAGAGCACCACCGGGGCCGTGCCCAAGTTCACGATCCCGGCTCCCACCGTGCTCGACTTCCGGCTCGAGCCTGGCCACATCGCGCCGTCGGCGTACGGCGGACGCGACGACCTCGTCGATGACCTCGTCCAGACCTATCGCGACGCTCTCAGCGCCTTCTACGACGCCGGCGCGCGGTACCTGCAGTTCGACGACACCGCCTGGGCCTACCTGTGCTCGGACGCGGAGCTCGCGAAGGCGCGCGATCGAGGCATCGACACGAGCGGCATCGCCGAGCGGTACTCGGCGATGCTGAACCGCATCCTCGACGGCAAGCCCGACGACCTCACGGTCACCACGCACGTGTGCCGCGGCAACTTCCGCTCGACGTGGATCTCCTCGGGCGGCTACGAGCCGGTCGCGGAGCAGCTCCTCGGCAACACGCAGTTCGACGGGTACTTCCTCGAATACGACAGCGAGCGCGCCGGCGGATTCGAGCCGCTTCGCTTCCTGCCGGAAGGGGACAAGCGGGTCGTGCTCGGCCTGATCACGTCGAAGACCGGTGCGTTGGAGGACTCTGACGTGATCAAGCGGCGGATCGACCAGGCGGCCGAATTCGCACCGCTCGGCCAGCTCGCGCTCAGCCCGCAGTGCGGCTTCGCGTCCACCGAGGAGGGCAACCTGCTGTCCCGGGAGGAGCAGTGGGCCAAGGTGCGCGAGGTCGTGGACATCGCCGCCGACGTGTGGGGCTGAGCCGCGGGCCCGGAGCGCGCCCCCACATCAGGCGCCACCAGTTTGCGGTATTTCGGGTGCCAGGTGCCGGATCGGATACTGGCTGTGACGCCGAAAGCGCCGCCGCACCCGCCGCAGAAAGCCGATCCGAGATGCCGACCACCGACACGATCAACACCGACACGATCAACACCGACACGATCAACACCGACACGATCAACACCGACACGATCAACACCGACCCGCAAGCGTCCCTTGTCACGGACCCCTGCGGGTTCTTCGACGCTCCGCACGCCCACCTCTGGGAGTACACGAACGGGCACTGGGTGTGCGCGTTCTGCGACGGCAAGCGGCCGTTCACGGCATAGGACGCAGCTCTGGGGTCAGCCTCCCGTGCGGCCATTGCTCGTGCTGCGGGCCGCCGAACCGGAGGCGCCTGCGCCGCCCGCTCCCGCACCCCGGCCGACGCCGGTGCCGCCGAAGCGGCCCGCGCCGCCGAACCCGGTCGTGGTCGTGCTCGGCAGGGGCTGGGAGAGGTCGGCGAGCTCGACGACGTCGCCCGCGGCCAGGCCTGACGTGATCTGGGTGAAGTCGCCGCCCGAGCTCCCGACCGTGACCCGAGTGGGCGTCGGCGTGCCGTTGACGAGCTTGTCCACGATGGTCGTCGATCCCGCGCGGTGGATCGCCGAACTCGGGACGGCCAGCACGTTCGTGGCGGACGCGATCGAGATCGTCGCCTGCGCGGGCGCCCCGTTGAGCAGGTGCGCGTTCGCGTCGTCCAGGCCGACGGTCACCGAGTAGGCGGGGTTCGCCGCGTCCGACGAGACGTCGGTGACGCCGATGGCGGACACCGAACCGCTCAGCGTCCCCGGGGCGCCGGCGACGGTAACGGCCGCCCGCTGGCCGATCTTGAGCGCGCCGACATGGGTGACCGGGACGGTCGCGTTCACCGACCAGCCGCTCGAACCGATGATCGTGATGTCGGAGGTGCGGGTCCCCGCCGAGACGTTCGCGCCCGGAGTGAGCGACACCGCCGCCACGACCCCGTCGATCGGGCTCGTCAGCGTGCCGAGCGAGACGTTCTGCTGCGCCATAGCGACGGCCGCGTTCGCCGCGGTCACCGCGGCCTGGTCGGCGACGATCGTCTCGGCGGTCGCGGGCGCGGACGAGCCGCCGGCGGAGCCGGGCGAGGCGGAGCCGCCGGACACCGGGGCCGAGAGCGGGCTCGACCCGGTCGAGGTGGTGGTGGTCGTGGCGGCCGACGCGGGCGACCCCGACGAGGCCGGCGCCGACCCGGAAGCGGCCGAGCCGCCGGTCGCGGAGGCGGCGCTCGCCGTCGCGAGATCGGACTGCAGCTTGCTCACGGCGGCGTCGAGAGCCGTGGCATCCTGCTGCACCGCCTTCTGCGCGGTCGCGGTCTTCTGCTGATCCGTCTGGACGGTGGCGAGGGCGGTCTGGCACGCCGCCAGCTCGGCCTGCACGGTCGACAACGAACTGCCCGAGGACGGGGCGGGCGTCGCGGTCGGGGTGGGAGTCGGAGCGGGCGTGGCGGTCGGAGACGGCGACGGCGTGACCGACGGATCGGAGATCGTGGCGTTCATGACGGCCGTGCAGGTGGTGGACTCCGCCGTTTCGGCGCTCTGCGCGGCGGCGAGGTCGGCCGCCGACGTGCTCGCATCCGACAGGAGGGTCTTCTGGGCCGCGTGGGCGGCCGCGACATCATGCGTGATCGCGGGGCTGGAGGTCGATCCGCCCGACCCGCCGGACTTCGTGGCGCCGCTGCCCGTGCCCGTGCCCGATGCCGATCCGGTGGGCGTGGTCCGCGTCGAGGGGGCCGTACCCGTGGACGGCGAGGAGGTGGTCCGGGACGATCCGGATCCGCCGCCGGAGCCCGACGAGGTGCTCGCGGTCGACGTCGTTGCGGTCTGGGAGGCCAGATCGTCAGACAGCGTCTGCGCCGCGTTCGACGCGTTCTGCTGGGCCGTCTGGAGCTGGCTGTCCAGGCCGGTCGTCGAGAGCGAGGCGAGGGGGTCGCCGGCGTGGACCTGCTGGCCGGGCCGCACGGACACGGTCGCGACCGTCCCGGCGACGCCGAAGGCCGCAGTGCGGACGGTGGTGGAGGCGACGCTCCCGGAGAGCGCGACGGTCTCCCGGACGGTCTCCGGCTGCACCGTCGCGGTGCGGTAGCTGCCGGCGCTGCTGTTCGTCGCGGCGATCGCCAGCCCGCCGCCGACGAGCACGACGGCGATGCCGGCGGCCGCGCCGACGACGACGCGACGCTTTCTAGGCATTGCCGCCCCCGGTCCCCGTCGAGCCGCCGGGGGCCCCGCCGCCGCCGCGGCGAGCGAAGGCCGCGGTGCACCCGTTGGCGCCGGGGTCGGAGACCGTCACCGACGTCGCCGTGACGGCCCCGGACGTGTCGGCGGGGCCGCGGACAGCGGCGCACCGGCCGACGGTGAGCGCGGCGGCGGTCGCCTTGCTGGTGACCGAGAACACGGTCGACGCCCCGGTCGTCACGGTCTTCGGACCGGAGGACGATCCGCGCGCGTTGCCGCTCGGGGTGACCGTGATCGTGTCACCGGAGACCGCGGACACCACGCCGGCGACCGGAGGCGTGAAGGTGCGCGCACGGGTCGGGGTCGGGCGCGGGGTCCGCGTGCCGCCGCCTCCGCCGAAGCCGCGGCCGCCGAAACCTCCGCCGAAGCCGGTGCAGGCGCCGTTCGTGGCGGGAGCGATGGTGACGCTGGTGACGGCGCCCGAAGGCGACGGGGCCGCGGTGCTGCCCGGGCCGCCGAACGTCGACGCCACGACGCACGACCCCACGGTGACGTCGGCGAGGGAGCCCTTCGCGGTCTGCAGCACGGTCGTCGTGGCCGTGACGTTCACGGCCGTCTGCGAATTCTGGCTCTGCACCTGGAGGGTGCTGCCGTTCACGGCGGCGATCTCCCCGAACACACCGCCGCCTCCCGCGCCCGCGCCGCCCGCGCCCTGCGCCCGCGGTGCGCTCGTGCCCGCCGGGGCGGAGGAGGCCGGCGTGCCGGCGGAGCAGCCCGCGAGCAGCAGGGCGACGCCCAGCACGGTCGCGCCGAGCGCGATGCTGCGGGGCTTCGAGAGGAGTGAGGTCATGGTGCGGTCCGTTCGTTGTGCTGAGGGAGAGGAGTTCAGAAGCTGCGTCATTCGGTGCGCAGCGCGTCGATGGGAGCGAGTCGTGCGGCCCGGCTCGCGGGGTAGACGCCGAAGCCGACGCCGATGCCGAGGGCGACCACGAGGGAGATCAGGATCGCGACGGGCGAGACGATCACCGAGCTGCCGATCAGCCCGGGCAGCACGAGAGCCGCGAGGCCGCCCAGCACGACACCGGCGACGCCTCCGGCCAGGCCGAGGATGCCGGCCTCCACCAGGAACTGGCGCCGGATCGCCCGCTGCGGCGCGCCCAGCGCCTTGCGCAGGCCGATCTCCCGCGTCCGCTCGGTGACGGAGACCAGCATGATGTTCATCACGCCGATGCCGCCGACCAGCAGCGAGAGCGCCGCGATGCCGGTGAGCAGGATCGTCAGCGTCCGGTAGATGCTGGTCGCCGTGCTCACCAGGGCCTGCTGGCTGTTGATGGTGAAGTCCGCGGACGCGGAGGACGTGATCCCGTGGTCGTTCAGGAGGATCTGGTCGGCCTCCTGGTAGGCGCCGGAGAGCGTGTCCGGCGTCGACGCCTCCAGGTAGATGGTGGAGACGGTGCCGGCGTTCGTCTGACTGGACAGGTCGCTCTGCGCGGTCGACAGCGGGATGACGGCCAGGTCGTCGAGGTTGCTCGACGAGTTCGACCCCGCCGACGCCAGGACGCCCACGATCCTGAAGGTCTGCGACCCGATGTCCACCGACTGGCCCACCACGTTCGTGTAGCCGAAGAGCTCGGTCGCGGTGGTCGGCCCGAGCACGACGACGGGCGCGCTGTCGCGCTCGTCGGCTGCGGTGAAGAAGGACCCGGCCACCATCGTCCTGGCCCGCACGCCGAGCCAGTCGGGGGTGGCGCCCGAGACGGAGGTCGTCCAGTTGGCAGTGCCCGCGGTGAGGGACTCCGACAGGGTCTTGACCGGCGCGACGCTCGCGATGTCCGGCGCCGCCACCTTCGAGCTCAGAGCGGTCGCGTCGGCCTGCGTGAGCGTCGAGCCCGTCCCGAAGCCGCCGCGGACGCCGCCCGCGGTCGTGCTGCTGCCGGGCGACACGATGAGCAGGTTGCTGCCGAGCGCGCTGATCTGCGCACTGACGTCCTTCTGCGTGCCGAGGCCCAGCCCGACCGTGAGGATGACGGCGGCGATGCCGATGAGGATCCCGAGAACGGTGAGCAGCGAGCGCAGCGAGTGCGTCCGGATCGCCGCCCAGCCGGAGTGGAAGGTCTCCGCCCAGTTCACGCGACCACCGCCCGCTCGTCCGCCTGGATGCGCCCATCCCGGACATGCACGACGCGCTCGGCGTGCGCCGCCACCTCCGGCTCGTGGGTGATCAGGACGATCGTCCGACCGGCGTCGTGCAGTTCGCCGAACAGCGAGAGCACATCCCCCGTCGCCGTGGAGTCGAGGTTCCCGGTCGGCTCGTCGGCGAGGATGAGCGTCGGGTCGCCGACGAGGGCCCGCGCGACGGCCACGCGCTGCTGCTGGCCTCCCGAGAGTTCGCCGGGGCGGTGCGCGGTGCGCTCGCCGAGGCCGACCCGGTCCAGCGCGCGGAGGGCCCGTTCCCGGCGCTCGTCCTTGTGCATCCCGGCGTAGACCAGTGGCAGCTCCACATTGCGGAGCGCGGTGAGCGAGGGCAGCAGGTTGAACTGCTGGAAGACGAAACCGATGCGGCGATTGCGGATGGCCGCGAGCTCATCGTCCCCGAGCTGCGCGACGTTCTGCCCGGCGATCCGGTACGAGCCGGTCGTGAGGACGTCCAGGCAGCCGAGCACGTTCATCAGGGTGGACTTGCCCGAGCCGGACGGGCCCATGATGGCCACGTACTCGCCCTCGTCGATGGCGAGATCGACACCGCGGAGGGCCTCGTAGGAGACCGAGCCCGTGTGATAGGTCTTCCCGGCGCCCTCCAGCTCGATGACCGGCATCCGGGGCAGCGGGACGGTCTCGATCTCAGCCGTTCCCATTGCCGCCTCCGGCGCCTCCGCCGCGGCCGCCGAAGCCGCCGCCTCCACCGCCGAAGCCGCCGCCGCCTCCGCCGAAGCCACCTCCGCCACCGAAGCCGCCACCGCCTCCGCCGAAGCCGCCGCCGCCACCACCGAAGCCGCCACCGGTTCCGCCGGTGCCCGTCGTCCCGGTGCGACGCAGCCCGGGCGAGACGCTGATGACGACCTGGTCACCGGAGCTCAGGCCCTTCGTGATCTGGGTGTACAGCCCGACCGTCTGGCCTACGGTCACCGGGGTGCTCACGTCTTTGCCGTTCACGACGCGCATCACGCTCGCCGTCGTGCCGGTGCGGTGGATCGCGGCAGCCGGAACGGTCAGGGCCGACGGGAGCTGCGCGTAGACGATCGACACCGTCGCGGTGACCCCGTCGTACAGGCTCGCCGGCGTTCCGGTGACGTCGACGACGACGGGGTACGTTGCCGCTCCCGTCGAGGAGGACGGCAGCAGGCCGATCGAGGCCACCGTGCCGAAGAAGGAGGGGTTCTCGGTCGTGGAGAGCTGGGCCTCGTCGCCGACCTTGACCTCGCCGATGCTCGACGCCGGCACGGTGACGCTGACCTGCCAGGAGTTCGTGGCGATCACCGTGAACGCGGCAGAGGAGGACGAGTTCGACGCCGACGAGGCGGCGGACGATCCGGCGCCGGACGATCCCGAGCCGGACCCGCCCGCGGATCCTCCGGCGTTCGAGCCCGCGCCCGATCCGGAGCCCGCTCCGGACGAGGAACCGCCCGACGAGCCGCCCGACGAGCCGGAGACCGAGACGACGTCCCCGACGCTGACGTCGACCGCGGTGACCAGCCCGGCGATCGGCGAGACCAGGGTGACGGCGTTCGCTTCGGCCTGCGCGTTCTGCACGTTCGTCTGGTCGAGCGTGACCGTCGCCTGGTCGGCGGCGATCTGGCCGCTGGTGGCCGTGCTCGACGACTCGGCGTTCGAGAGCTTCGCCTGCGCCTGTGCGAGCGACGCCTGGGCGTTCAACAGTGCCGCATCGGCCTGCGCGGAGTCGACCGAGCCGAGCTCCTGGCCGGCTGCGACGGTGCTGCCCGGCTGCACGTCCACGGCGGTGACCCGGCCCGGCGCGCCGAAGTCGACGGCGTCGGTGACGGTCGGCGTCAGGGTCCCGGTGCCGGTGATCGTCTCCTTGAGCGCCTGCTCGGAGACGGGCACGGTGCGGGACACGGTCGCGGCGGCGGCCGCCGTGCCGAAGCCGGTGCTCAGTCCCCACCACGCCGCGGACGTCAGCGCCGCGACGACGACGGCCGTCCCGACGATGAGGACCCACGCCGGTAGCGATGCCAGGCGTACGCGCATGCAGGCTTTCCTTTCCCAGGGTGCGGCGAGCAGCGTATGGGCGGCGTGTGCGCGCACTTTATGGTCTGTCTATGATTCGCCTGGGAACGGCTTGCGTTTTCTGGGAGAACCTGCATGGAGGACGTTCGGCCCGGGGGACACTTCCCTCTCGCTGCGGCCGGGGGGTGCGTGGAACGGGAGAATACTGAGATTTTGCGCTTTACTGGGAAGATGCTTGACGATAGACCTGTCACTCTGTACGTTTCCGCATGCGGTCTACCACTAGTCCGCGAGACAACCTCATCAACGTAGAGAGGGAAATTCGCATGAGAAATGTCAAGAAGATCACCGTGGGCGCACTTCTCGCCGTCGGTGTCGCGCTCGGCGGCGCCGGCGCGGCCAACGCCGCCACCGTGTACTACAAGGGCAGCGCGGTGTCCTGGGACTACGGCCGCTCGTGGGGCGTATACAGCGAGTCAAACGTCCAGTCCGGCGTGTACGAGCACCACTCGACCGCCAACACCACAGCTTCCGGCTGGAAGAGGCCCGGTGTCGTAGCCAGTGCCTCGCAGTATGTAGGCGCCGCCACGGCGACGGCCTATTGGAACTGCCGCGGCTGACCGCAGTGCCGTTCAGCCGGGCGTGCGGCCCGACTGAACGGCATTGCCGTGCTCATCGCTCACTGCTCTCCTGAAGCGCCCATGACTCTCTTCTCGAAGCTGACCAGCGTGCTGCTCGTCGTTCTCATCGCCGCGACCGCGAGCGTGCTTCTGCTCTTCAGCCAGGGGGACGCTCTGCGTCAGGACGTCGATCGCTATCCCGCGGGATCGACAGCGCTGCAGCTGGTCGGGGTAGCGGAGGACCGCTCGACCTCCGTCCTGTCGGCCTTGGGCGAATTCATCGAGGCGGACGGAGCCGCGGTGGTCCGGGTCGATCGGGAGATGTCGAAGGCGGATGGCGGCCTCACCGGCATGAGAATCGGCATCGCGACCAACCCGCACGCGCCGTCGCCCGCGCTCGACTTCAGCTTCCTCGGCACCACCTTCCTCGATGCGCCGAAGCTCACCCGGCTGCTCACGAGCGATCCAGCCAAGTCGATCGGCCTCGACGCGAACGCAGCGGATGTCATCTCTACCCTCCCGGAGCCGGCATTCGCCCCCCGGCTCGTCGTCCTGCAACTCGCCCGGCTCGTCGAGACCTCCGGAACCATCAACGGCACGTATCGTGTCGTCGGCGCCGACGAGGGCCGGCTCGCCGAGCTGGTCGTCTCGCTCGAGCGGGCGACCGGTCGCCCGGCTGCCGCGCTGACCTCCGACCTCCGCGGCGAATCCTCGGACGCGGGCCTCGCTCAGCTCATCGTGCAGTGGTTCCTGATCGCAGCATCCCTCTTGCTGCTGTTCCTCCTCGTCTTCGAGGCAGTGCGCGCGTCCCGGGTCCTCGGCGTGCACCTCCTGCTCGGGAGGTCCAGGTTGGCGTTCACGCTCAGGCTCTTCCGTCCGGTCCTGATCGCAGCGGCCTCCGCGCTCCCGCTGGCGATGGTCCTCACGGTCCTCCTCGCACCGGGTTTCGAGCTCAATGCCTCGCTCCTCGTCGCGTCCGGGAGCAGCGCGGCCGCGGGGGCGGTCATCGCACTCCTCTGCGCGGCCGTTTCGGCGACCGTGCTCCTCTCGATCAAGCCGGTCGACGCCATCCTGCGCCGCTACTCGAAGAAGCTTCTCCTCGCCGTTCTCGCGTTCTTCTACGTCACGTCCGTGGCCGGATTCTCCTTGGCCTTCGCCGCGCTCGACGGTCCGCTGGAGGAGGCGGGCGATCTCAGCGAGGTGAGCCGGGCCTGGGCTGATTTCGCCGACCAGCGGATCCTCTATCGCGAGAGCCCGGGCAACGATGCGGCGAGTTTCAGCGGCCAGTCCAGCCGTCACGCGCAGGACTTCTACTCGTGGTACGCGGCCATCGCCGATGAGCCGGGCGTGACCCTCGTGAACACGGCGCACTACGGAGACAGTGTGCTCGAGCAGTGGGACGGGGTGTACGAGTCCGTCCCGACAGAGCCGTTCTGGTACCTGGCCGCGTCGCCGAGCTATCTCGAGTCGCAGGGATTCGACCTCAGCGCGGACATCGTGGGCCGTGCGACGAAGGGCGAACGCGTCTTTCTGCTCCCGGACACCTGGTCGACGACCGCGACAGAGGCGATGAAGGGCTGGCTGGACGAGAGCAGCCACTTCGACTACGAGGCCTCGATACCGACCGCGTACACCCGCCACCCCGTGGTGGCGTTCGAGGACTACGCCCCGAAAACGCAACTTTTCCTCTGGAACACCGATCTGACGCTGCCGCAGCGCGCGGCCGATCCCGTGATCCTCCTTCTCACACCCGAGAACATGATCCCGTTCGAGAGCGAGAGCCTGGCTGCGATCGGCCTCGAGAACAGCTACGTCAAACTCAGCGACGCCGCTGCCGCGAAGTTCACGAGCCAGCGATACCTCGCAGAGTTCGGCCTCGACGACAACGATCCTGAATACCTTCCGGTGAGTCAGTTCATCGCCGGTCTCACGAAGACCATTCACGAGTTCCTGACCCTGTTCGGGGCCATGGCGTTCTTCCTCTGCGTCCTCTGCCTGATCGTGCTCATCACGCTCATGAAGCTCTATGCCTCGACGTATCAGGAGGCTCTGGCGGTGAAACGGATGCTCGGCTACTCCGTGCGCAGCGTCTTCGCGCCGCTCATCGTCGCGATCGGCGCGACGAACGCAGCTGCAGTGCTGGCGGTGGTGCTCGCGCGATCGACCAGCGGGGTCATTGCGAACCTCGCCATGTTCGCGCTCCAGGCGCTGATGCTGGTCGCGCTCGCCAGAAGGCACTCACGGCTGCAGCTCAGCGCCGCACTCAAGGAACAGGACCAGACATGAATCCTCTGCTCGCGATCGAGAGCCTCACCAAGACCTACGGGTCGCGCACCATCCTCCAAGACCTGTCTTTCGAGCTTCAGAGCGGGGAGTCTGTGGCGATAACCGGGCCGTCCGGGTCGGGCAAGTCCACCCTTCTGAACATCGTCGGGCTGCTCGACCGCCAGAGCGCTGGAGCGGTGCGGTTCCGAGAGGCGAGCCTCCCCGGAATCAACAGCGCGGCCGCGACCGCTCTCCGGCGCGACCACATCAACTACCTGTTCCAATCCTTCGCACTGATCGGCTCGTCCACGGCGCTGGAGAATGTCGTGATCGGACTGCACAGCGTCAAGCTTCGTCGCGCGGCGAAGGAGAAGCAGGTGATGGAGTTGTTCGAGCGCCTCGGGCTACAGGAGGTCGCACGGGACAAGGTCATGACGCTGTCCGGCGGGGAGCAGCAGCGCGTCGCACTCGCCCGCTGCCTGCTCAAGCCCGGCGAGCTGATCCTCGCGGACGAACCGACCGGCGCACTCGACGACGCGCTCGCCGCGATCGCGGTCACAGAGATGCTCACGCTGCAGAAGGACTACGGGAAGAGTCTGCTCGTCGTCACCCACGATCTGCGGGTCGCGCAGCGATGCGATCGGGTCGTGGAGCTGAGCCCGTCCACGCGGCGTCCGCCCGCGGCAGCGGGGAGGGAGCGAACCTGAACCGCGCTCCCTCACCCCTCCAATCGCCGCGGCAGCCCCAGCCACGCCCCCGCACCCGGCTCGAAGTGCGTGACCTCGGCCACCCTCCCGTTCCTGACCCCGATCACCAGCACTCCCACCAGGTGGAGCCCGTCCGACACTGCGTCGCGCACGTACTCGCCCCACGCCGCCTGCCCGTTCGCGCCTGTCGGCACCATCCGTTCGATCGTGCGGCGGTGGTCGGTCATCGGCCCGAAGAACGCGGCGGCCGCGTCCGGCCCGTGGTACTCGAAGGGGAGTGGAGGCATCCGCACCCAGACGTCGTCGGTCATCAGCGCCACGAGGTCGTCGACGGCCCCCGAGGTGAACGCGGTGACGAAGCGCTCCAGCAGTTCGGGGTCCGGGTCGATCGGGGGCATGGTCGGTGGGGCAGAGGCGAGTGCGGCGCGGGCGCGCTTCAGCGCGCCGTTCAGGGAGTCGACCGTGACGTCCAGGAGGTCGGCGGCCTCCGACGCGGGGTAACCGAGGACGTCGCGTAGGAGGAGGGCCGCGCGCTGCGCAGGCGGCAGCAGCTGCAGGGCGCGGGTGAACGCGAGGGTGATGGCCTCCCGTGACTCGTAGCGGGCCTCGGGCCCGGGCGCGGTGTCCGGGAGACCGTCGAGCAGCGTGTCGGGGTAGGGCTCCAGCCAGGACACCTCGCCGAGCGCCGTGGGGCGCGCGACCGGTGCACCCACTTCGACCGGCCGGCGGCGTCCGGCGCGCAGGATGTTGAGGCAGCGGTTGGTGGCGATGCGGTAGAGCCAAGTCCGCAGCGACGACCGGCCCTCGAAACCGGGCAGGCCGAGCCACGCGCTGAGGAGGGTGTCCTGCACGGCGTCCTCCGCGTCCTGCACCGAGCCGAGCATCCGGTAGCAGTGCACGTGCAGCTCGTGGCGGTGCGGCTCGGCGAGCGCATCGAAGGCGGCGTGGTCGCCGCCGAGCGCCGCCTGCAGCAGATTCTCGTCCATGGTCATCGTGCCCTCCCGGCGATCCGATTCTGGTCGTCCGCCTCACCGGTGTCGACACCGGGGACGGCCCGAACCGGTCGCGGACAGTGCGACCAGTTTCCGCGCCCGGCGGCGTCTACCCGGATGAATCGACAGAGACGCGGGTCGACGACCCGCGAGACGAACGGAGGACACCATGACCACGCAGACCGCCACCGGCCAGACCGCCACCGACTACACCGCCACCATCGACCTCGACCGCAGCCCGGAGGTCGTCTCCGCCGCCATCGCGGACGTCGGCCGTTGGTGGATCGGGGACGTTGCCGGCTCCGCGGACCGGATCGGTGCGGAGTTCACCTACCGTTACCGGGACCTCCACGACAGCACGCAACGCGTCACGGTGCTCGAGCCCGGCCGCCGCATCGTCTGGGACGTGATCGAGAGCGAGCTCGGTTTCGTGGCGGAGCCCGACCCGTGGACCGGGACGCGGATCGTGTTCGACCTCCAGCCGTCCGGCGACGGGACGCGGCTGACCTTCACGCACGAGGGCCTTACCCCGGCGAAGGAGTGCTACGACGCGTGCTCAGCCGGGTGGGACCACTTCGTCGTCGGCAGCCTGCGCCGGTTCGTGGAGACCGGCGCAGGCGTGCCGCTGTGACGGGCCGGACGGTCAGCCCAGGCAGTTCGGCTGGTAGGCCGGGTCGGCCGGTCCCTTCGGCACGCTCAGCGCCTCCAGCACGAGCTGCTGGACGACCGGGTCGTTGGGCGTCTGGTCGTGCTCGATCGGGTCGGCGGGGCATTTGTTCTGGATGACCGTGTTGGTGACCTGCGACGGCGAACCGCTCAGCGCTTGGCTCTGATACGGCGTCACCACCTCGTCGTGGGTGGTCGAGATGACGGTGTAGCTCGGGCCCTTCACGGTGTCGCCGATCGAGTTCAGCTTCTGCAGGAACGCCGAGCCGGCGGTCTGGTCGGCGCACGCCGGGCACGCCGTCGGGGAGGCGCTGGTCAGCGCGGGCAGCCCATCGGGGCCCGGGACGATCACGCCCTGGGTGCCGTGGTTGGACGGCGCGATGCCGATCAGCTGGTGCACCTTCGGCGCCCCGCCGAGGAAGCCGAGGTAGTAGCGCGGCATCATGCCGCCCTGACTGTGGCCGACGAGGTCGACCTGCTTCGCCTTGGTCGCGGCGAGCACGGCGTCCACGAAGGGCGAGAGCTGCTGGGCGGACTGCGCGATCGGGCCGGAGGCGTCCACGCCGTTGTACTGTCCGTAGTCCAGGGCGAACACACAGTAGCCCGCCTGCTTGAGCACGGGGGACATGGTGGACCAGTTCTTCGCCATACTCTCGAACGTCCCTGGCACCAGGATCACCGGGTACGGGTGGGCTGCCGACGGCACGCACGACCAGTCGTTGGCGCCCGGGGGAGAGGCGGAGACGGTGTCCGCCTGGGCGGGCAGGGCGATCGCCAGCGACCCGAGGGCCGCCGCGGCGCCGGCGACGAGCAGTTTCTTCAGTAACGACATCGGTACCTCTTCCTGTGCGCCCGGTGGTGAGGACTCGGGGTGGTCCGGCACGGACGCGGGTGATGCCGCGACACGGTAGACGCCGTGGCGATGGGGTCAAGGCGTTCGCAGGGCCCCGGGAGGCTTCGCCCAGGTGTTGCCAAGGTGGTGCGTCGCGCGATTCGTGCCGAATGTCGCGAATGGTGCGGCGAGACCCGCGATTCGTGCCGAATGTCGCGAACGCGTCGCGTGCGTGCGCTTGCCCTGTGCGCCTCTGTCTGCCACAATGTGAGACAGATTGATACCGGTACCAAAACGTGAGCCGGTGGAGGGAGACACATGCTGGGCTTCAACGAAGAGGAATTCCTGGAGCAGGTGCGGAGCACGGTCGCGCTGCGGCCGCAGATCGAAGCGCTCGTCGAGCGCATCCAGGCGGGCCATTGGAAGAACATCTACTTCATCGGCGCCGGCGGCACCTACGCCGCCGCGCTGCCGTACGAGCGGTTCTTCCAGACCCGCTCCAGCTTTCCGGTGCGCACGGTCATCGGCAAGGAGTTCGTCCTCGCGCCCGACCCGCAGTTCGGCCCCGACTCGGTCGCGATCTTCGCGTCCGTCTCCGGCACCACCGAGGACATCCTCGAGTGCGTCGAGTTCGCCAAGGAGAAGGGCGCGCTCACCATCGGCTTCACCGGCTACCCCGAGAGCCCGATCGCCACGGCCGTCGACGAGCTGCTCCTCTCGGCGCCGAAGGCGTGGCCGTTCGACGTGCAGTTCCTTCTCTTCGGGGCGGCCTTCCTCGCCAACCGCGGGGAGTTCGACGGCTACGACCGGCTGGTCCAGGATCTGCAGTACATCCCGGAGGCCCTCGTCGCGGTCACGAAGCAGGCGGACGAGGTCGGCCAGGCGTTCGCTCGCGCGCACGCCGAGACCGACTATCACTTCCTGGTCGGCTCCGGGAACCTCTGGGGCTTCACCTACCTCTACTCCATGTGCATCCTTGAGGAGATGCAGTGGCTGCGCACCACGCGGGTCCACGCGGCCGAGTTCTTCCACGGCTCGCTCGAGCTGATCGAGAAGGACACCAGCCTCCTGCTGTTCGTGGGGGAGGACGAGACGCGCCCGTTGATGGATCGTGTGCTCGCCTTCTCGAAGAACTACAGCGACGACGTCACCGTCATCGACACGAAGGACTACGCGCTGCCCGGCGTCAGCGACGAGTTCCGCGGCCTTCTGGCGCCCATGGTCGCGGACGCGGTGGTCGACCGGTTCAGCAAGCACCTCGCCCAGGTGCGCGACCACTCGCTGGACCTGCGCCGCTACTACCGCGTCGTGGCCTACTGAACGGCCCTCGATGAGCACAGTGCGCGTCCTGGGCCTCGGGGACAACATCGTCGACCGCTTCGTCGATCGCGGTGTCGAGTACCCGGGCGGGAACGCCGTCAACGTGGCCGTGTTCGCCCGCCGACTGGGCGCGGAGGCGGCCTACCTCGGAGTGTTCGGCGACGATGAGCGCGGGTCGTTCGTCCGGGACGCGATCGAGGACTGCGGGGTGGACACCTCGCGGTCCCCGGTCCGTCCCGGGCCGAACGGCGTGACCGAGATCGAGACCGTCGACGGCGAACGCCGCTTCCTCGGCTGGAACCAGGGCGGGGTGACGGCCAGCGATCCGCTGCGGCTGCGGGAGGAGGACGTCCGCTACGCCTCCGGATTCTCCCTGGTGCATTCGAGCGTGTACTCGGCGGCGGTCGACGAGCTCCCGAAGCTGGCCGCCACCCGGGTGCTCCGCTCGTACGACCTCTCCGCCGAGCCGGAGTACCGGACGGCCGAGTACCTCGACACCATCGGCCCGTGGATCGACCTGGCGCTGGTGTCGCTCGGCGGCCTCGGTCGCACGGAGGTGTGGGCCGAGCTGCGCCGCATCGCCGGGCACGGCCCCTCGCTCGTGCTGGGCACACAGGGTCCCGCGGGCGCGGTGCTGTTCGACGGGGACGCCTTCTACTACTCGGAGCCCGCTCCGGTTCCCGGCGCGTTCCAGGACACGATGGGCTGCGGCGACGCGTACCTCGCGGCGTTCGTGGTTGAATTGCTGGGATCCGGCTGGCGCAGGAATGCGCGGCCCGGCGGTGTCGCGCTGACCAGGGCGATGAGGCGCGCGGCGCAATTCGCGGCGCTCCAGTGCACCGTCGAGGGCGCGTTCGGCCACGGGCGTCCCATCGTCGGGACGGCCGAGGTGGGCAGCCCGGTCGGAGGGCTGGCGGCCGATGGATTGGCGGCCAGCGGAGTGGCGGCCGGCGAGGGGTGATCCTTCCGCCGCCCCGCCGGAAGGAAGGGGAGGCGATGGCAACGGAGCGCGAACGTCCGGCGTCGCCGACGATCTCCGAGGTCGCGGAGGCGGCGGGCGTCGGCCGTGCGACCGTCGCGCGCACGCTCGGGGGCTATGGTTCGGTGAGTCCCAAGACGCGGGATCGCATCCTCGCCGTGGCCGACGAGCTCGGCTACCGCACGAACACGATCGCCCGGAGCATGACGACGGGGGAGACGCGCACGCTCGGCATCGTGGTGGCCGACGTCGGGAACCCGTTCTTCGCGGGGGTCTTGCGCGGGTTCAGCGACACCGCGCGCACGGCCGGCTACGACGTGCTCGTTCTGAGCACCGATGAGAACATGCAGCGGGAGGCGGCCGCCATCGAGGTCCTCGTGGACAAGCAGGTGGACGGCGTCGCCCTCGCCCCGGCAGCAGGGCGCAGCGAGGCGCTCCCGCACCTGGACATCCTCGCCAAGCGCGGCATCCCTCTCGTGCTCCTCGACCGGCTGGTCGACACCGTCGCCGCCGACGCGGTCGTGATCAACAACCGGGAAGCATCCCGCGAGGCGGTGGCCTCCCTCATCGAGCGGGGTCACCGGCGTATCGGCTTCGTCTGGGGACCGGTGACGAACGAGCCAGCGGCGGACGCCGACGACCTCCGCCGCATCCTCGACCATGCGCTGTGGAGCGACGGCGAGCGGCTGCTCGGCTACCTCGACGCCCTCGAGAACGCGGGGATCCCGTTCGACACGTCGCTCGTCACGCACGTCGTCAAGAACGAGCAGCAGGCGACCCGCGCCGTGCTCGGGATGCTGGCGCTGTCGGACGCGCCGACAGCCATCTTCGCCACCGAGACCGATGCGCTGACCGGTTCGCTCCGTGCCATGCGGCAACGCGGGCTGCACTGCCCGGAGGACGTCTCGCTCATCGGCTTCGACGACAGCTCGTGGGCCAGTGTGATGACGCCGCCGATGTCGGTCGTCGCCCAGCCGATGCACCAGCTCGGCGCGCTGACCGCGGAGTGCCTGGTGGCACGCGTGCGCGGAAGTGACGCGCCGCCCGCCACACATGTGCTCCAGGCCTCCTTCGTGTCGCGGGACAGCGTGGTAGCGCCCTCCCGTTGACGGTCCTCTCCGGCCGGATCGGTGCAGCCCTGATCCAAGATTGATACCGGTACCATTTTCGCGTATAGTCATCGCAACCGGCCCCGGAAGCCGGTCGACGATCCAACGAGGGGTCCGGCGGCAGACGATCTCCGCACGACCCGGATGACGGGAGAACCGCGTGAAGAAGACCAGAACCATCTCGGCAGCGGCCGTGGGCGTACTCGCACTCGCCCTGGCCGCCTGTTCGTCCGGCGGCAACGGCGCCGCGGGCGACATCACCGCCAAGCCGGACTACTCCGGCAGCCTCAGCATCCTCACCGCCGCGGCGGGCGACCCGCTCCACTCCTACTTCGAGGGCGTGGTGAAGGACTACCGGAAGCTCCACCCCGGCGTGAAGATCACGCTGGCCCAGGAGACGGACGACAACGCGATCAAGGACAAGGAGAAGGTCCTGATCGGCTCTCAGTCGCTCCCGGACATCTACTTCAGCTACGCGGGCAACTGGGGCGAGAACTTCGCCCTCAACGGACTCGCCGCCGACCTCAGCTCGGTCATCGCGCCCGGCACGAAGTGGGGGGACACCTTCGGCGAGGGATCGCTCAACGCGTTCAAGTACGACGGCAAGTACTACGGCATCCCGCAGTACGTCGACGCCAAGTTCATGGGCTACGACAAGAAGATCTTCTCGGACCTCGGCCTGTCGGCGCCGACGACGCTGGAGCAGCTGGTCTCCGACTGCTCGACCATCAAGGCGGCCGGCTACGTGCCGATCGCCTTCGGCAACAAGGACGGCTGGCCCGGCCTGCACTACCTCGGACAGCTCTTCGCGTACGACGTCCCGCAGAAGGCCAGGGAGGCCGACCTCCTGCCCAAGACCGCGAAGTACACGGACCCCGGCTACGTGCAGGGGATGAAGCAGTTCCAGCAGCTGGTCACCGCGTGCACCGGCGACGGTTCGAACTCCAACGGCGTCACCTACACCACCGCCCAGCAGCAGCAGGCGACGGGCAAGGCAGCCATGTACTACCAGGAGCTCATCGAGTTCGACTCGGTGGTCACCAAGGGCAGCCAGCTGAGCAAGGACGGCTTCGGCATCTTCCCGCTGCCCGCTCCGCAGAACGCCAAGGGCGACACCTCCACGCTGGAGTCGGCCCCCGAGGGCTACATGATCAACAAGAAGAGCAGGAACGCGGCGCTCGCGCTCGACTTCATGAAGTTCGTCATGAACGAGAAGAACGCGACCACTCTGTCGTCGCCGCCCTACGGTCAGCCGAGCGCGGTCAAGGGCGTGGTCACCGGCTCGATCGCCAGTGCCCCGGTGGCCGAGGGCACCAGGCTCGTGAACGACGCGAAGTCGACGGTCGTCTGGCTCGACATGGCCAACGTCCCGAGCGTCGGGGACGCCTGGGTCGCCGCCTCGGAGGGCCTCGTCTCCGGCAGCCTGAGCCCGGAGGACGCGCTGAAGAGCGTGCGGCAGGCGTCCGAGAAGGCGAAATGACCACCACCCAGGCGCCGCAGGCACCCGTACAGCCGCGCGCCGAGTCCCGCACGGGGCTCGGCCGCGGCCGCACGGCCTCCGCCGCGGGCGCGGTCGCGGCGCGATCGGGTTCGCCGGCCGCCTGGCGCGGGCTGATCTGGCTGATCCCCGCGCTCGCGGTGCTCGCGGTCTTCGTCTACTGGCCGCTGATCCAGAACGTCGTCTTCAGCTTCCTGAAGTGGAACATCTACAGCGGTGACCAGACCTTCGTCGGCGGCGACAACTACTCCGCCCTCGCGCAGGACCCGGTGTTCTGGCGGGCGCTCGGCAACAACGCCTGGTACGCGGGGCTGTCGATCGTGTTCCAGGTGTTCGGCGCGCTCGTGCTCGCCGCGATCGTCGAGAGCGTCCGCAGCGATCGCTGGCGCAGGGCGTTCCGCGCCATCTACTTCATCCCGTCCGCGATCTCGCTGACCGTGGCCGGCCTCCTGTTCTACTTCATCTACCAGCCGCAGACCGGGATGCTGAACGTCTTCCTCTCGGATCTCGGCCTCGGCCAGTTCTCCCAGGCGTGGCTCGGCCACGAGGCCACGGCGATCTTCGCGGTCATCGCGATGAGCCAGTGGCAGGGCTTCGGCTACAGCGTGCTGCTCTTCTCGGTGGCGCTCCAGCGCATCCCCACCGAACTCTACGAAGCCGCCGAACTCGACGGAGTCGGGCCGCTCCGCCGGTTCTTCGACGTCTCGCTGCCGCTGGTCCGGGAAATGACCGGCTTGATGATGATCGTCACGGTCTCCGGGGCGTTCCAGGTCTTCAACGAGGTCATGGTGATGACCAGCGGCGGACCCAACAACGCCAGTCAGGTGCTCGGCACGTGGCTCTACCACGCGGGGTTCGTGACCAACGACTTCGGCTCGGCCGCGGCGATCGGCGTCGCGATCTTCGTCATCACGCTGCTGCTCGCCGCCGCGCAGCTCGCGTACTCGCGGAAGAGGAGAGTGGAATGGTAGCCCTCGCACGGTTCGGCCGCGGCGTCCGCGTCGTCGCGATGTGGGGGCTCCTGCTCGCCCTCGTCGTCGTGGTCCTCTACCCGCTGCTGTGGATGGTGACCAACGCTCTCAAGACCAACGCGGAACTCTTCGGAGACCCCTTCGCGCTCCCCACGCGCTGGCTGTGGCAGAACTTCGCGACCGCGTGGAGCCAGGGGGTCGGGGACTTCGTCGGTACGAGCGTGTCGCTCACGATCATCGCGACCCTCATCACGGAGCTGATCAGCGCGTGGGCCGCCTACGGCCTGACCCGGGTGAGCATCCCGCTGAACCGGACGATGACCATCGTGGTGCTCGCGGGCCTGATGCTGGCGCCGACGGTCGCCCTCGTCCCGCTGGTCAAGCTCTTCCAGGCCTGGGGGCTCTACGATTCCTTCCTCGGCCTCCTCATCCTCTACACGGCGTTCCGCATCCCGTTCACGGTCTTCCTGATGCGCGCGTACATGCTCGACCTTCCGCGCGAGGTGGACGAGGCCGCCGCCATCGACGGCGCCTCACGCGCGGTCACCTTCTGGCGGATCATCCTGCCGATGAGCATGCCGATCGTCATCACGACCATCGTGCTCAACGTGCTGCAGAACTGGAACGAATACCTGTTCGCGATGGTCTTCACGTCGGGGACCGGCCTGCAGACGCTGCCGGTCGGGCTCGCGGACCTGATGTCGAAGAACGGCACGCAGTATCCGGTGGTCTTCGCCGGGATGGTGATGGCGGCGCTGCCGATGGTGATCCTGTTCTTCGTGTGCCAGCGCTACTTCGTCCGCGGTCTCGCCGGCGGCGTGGGCAAGTAGGGCGGTTCGGCCGGCATCCGCCGGGGACACCTCTCGGTGATCGTCCGGGTAACGTGGGCGCATGACCACTCTGGCGATCATCGGCGCAGGCCGTCAGCTCGGCGAGTCGCTCGCCCGCCGTTTCGGACGCGAAGGCTTCAGCGTCGCGCTCCTCTCCCGCAGTCAGGAGCGCCTCGACGCCCTGGCCGCCGATCTCGCGGCCGACGGCATCACGGCCAAGGGGTATGCCGCCAACGTGCGCGATCCCGAGGCGCTCGTGAAGGCGCTCGACCTGGCGGCGCAGGAGCTCGGACCGATCGAGGTGCTGAGCTACAACCCGCTCCCGGCGAAGGACTTCCTGCGGCCGTTGCTGGAGTCGACCGTGTACGACATCCAGGCGGCGTTCGAGTTCTCCGTGCTCGGGCCGGTCGCGGCCGTGCACCAGGTCCTGCAGGGGATGCGCGTGCTCGGCCGGGGCACGATCCTCTTCGTCAACGGCGGCAGCGCCGTCCAGCCGGTGCAGCACTTCGCGGGCACGTCGATCGCCTTCGCGGGCGAGACGGCGTATGCGGAGATGCTCGACCAGGCGCTGCGGGACACGGATATCCACGTCGCGCAGCTGATCATCCCGGGCGGGATCATCCGGGGCGACAGCGAGAAGGACCCGGAGGTCCTGGCTGAGCTGCTGTGGAAGATGCACGTCGATCGCGACCGTTTCCGGACGTTCGCCACCGAGCTCGAGGTGCAGCCGTACTGAGCACGCCTCCCCGTATTTCGGTATTGTCTTAATTAAGTCGTCGCTGTATTATCGAGTTGTGACCACGACTCCCACCACCGCCTTCGCCGCGCTGGCCGATCCCACCCGGGCGGCCATCGTGGACCTGCTCGCCCGCCGTGGCGAGCTGGCGGCGGGGGAGATCGGCGCGGAGTTCACGAGCAGCGCGTCCGCAATCTCCCAGCACCTGAAGGTGCTGCGCGAGGCGGGCCTGGTGACCGTGGACAAACGGGCACAGCAGCGCGTCTACCGGCTGGACGCCTCGGCGCTCGCCGCGGTGGAGGGCTGGCTGGCCGACCGCGCGCGGCAGTGGAACGCGCGGATGGACAAGCTGGCCGCGCACATCGAGAAGACACGAGCCGACAAGAAACAAGACAGGGGAGAACTCTCATGACGGACCAGACGACGGACATCGTGGTGCGGCGCATCCTGAACGCGCCGGTCGCCACCGTGTGGAAGCTGTGGACCGATCCCGAGCTGGTCACCGAGTGGTGGGGGCCCGAGGACTACACCTCGCCGTCGGCGCAGGTCGACCTGCGCGTGGGCGGCTCCTACGTGTTCAGCATGCAGGCGCCGGACGACCAGGGCGGGGCCGAGAGCTTCACGGGCGGGGTCTACACCGCGATCGTGCCGCACGAGCGGCTCGAGTTCACGCAGAGCATCACCGACGAGGACGGCGTGCCTCTGCCCGACGACCAGCTTCCGGAGGGCTTCACGCAGAACATCCGCACGGTCGTGGAGTTCGCCGACGTCGGCGGCCTCACCGAACTGACGATCACCGAGAGCGGTTGGTCGCGCAGCCTGATGTCGGTGTTCGCGTACGCGGGCATGCACCAGTCGCTCGACAAGCTGACGACGGACGTGCTCCGCCGGCTGACCGCCGTGGCCGGCTGACGGCTCGCTCAGTTGCGGTAGTTGTACACGTCCAGCCCGAAGCGGTTGAGTCCCGGCGTCGCGGCGTAGCCCAGGTAGGGCAGCCCGAAGGTGTCCTCGATGCTCGCGAGCAGGCTGTAGTGGTTGTACGGGGTGGTCGACCAGGTGCCGCCCTTCACGAACGGCGACAGCACGAGCGCGCCGACCCGGCCCCCGCCGAGGCCCGAGATGCCGGGGAGTGCCGTGTTCGGCCCCGGCCCCTCGTTGCAGCAGCTGGAGGCGTCCGATTGCGGCCCGTCCGACTCGTCGAACGTGATCACCAGAACACCGTCCTGCTTGAACGCGGGCGACGAGGTGATCTTCGGCACCCACTGCTTGAGCCAGGCGTCGGCGCTGACGAGACCGCCGGGCCGTCCGTCGACGCAGGGGGAGTCGTGGCCGTCGTCGCACAGGTTCGGCGTGATCAGCGAGAGGTTCGGCGTGGTCGACACGGACGCGAGGTCGGTCGGCAGCTTCGACAGGTCGACGTCGTTCGCGGCACAGTCCGCGGATCCGGTGATGCTCTGGAAGTAGACGAAGGGGTTGTGCCGGGCCGCGTACTCGTCGCCGACCCGAGCCTTCTGCGTGTCGTCCACGGTGCCCAGGGCAGGATGCCGGCACGGGGTGCCCATGTCCTCCATATAGCCCTTCCAGGTGCGGCCGGAGGCGGTGAGCTGGTCCGCGACAGTCTGCACCGTGGACGGGAACACGCAGCCGTCGCCGACCGCCTGGCCCGGGGAGGCGGTCCCGGTGCCGACGAAGGGTGAGTACGTCTGGCAGTCGGCCTGCATCTGCGGGTTCGGTCCCTGGCCGGAGATCTCGGCCGCGTAGTTCGGCTGCGAGTTGTGCGCCGTCCCGTAATAGGCGTTCAGCAGCACGCCCTGGCTGCGCAGCGTCGTCGACAGGTACGGGGCCGCGGATCCGGGTCCCCAGGTCTCGTCGTAGCCCTTGTTCTCCAGATTGATCACGAAGACGTGCTTCGCGCCGGGGAGGTACGAGCTGGTAGTCGCTGCGCTCACGGTCGCCGCGACGGGCGGCAGCGCCACCGCCGCCGCACCGAGGACGGCTGCGGCCGCGACGGCGAGGCCCGCGATGAGGCGTGTGCGGGTTCTTCTGATGGTCACGGGAGCGTCCACCCTTCTGCGACGGCTTTCTGTTTGAGCGGCGCCCACTCCTCGGCGGCCGGCGGCCCGACCGGGGTGCACGCCGGGCCGGCGACGAACGGCGGCACGGTGTACGCGGGCGCGGCGGTGTCCGGCGCCGACGCGAAGTCGAGCACCTCCGCGATGTTGCGCGCCCCGGCGTCGCGCGGGGTGAGCGCGGGGAGGCCGAACCTCCACTCGATCGCCTTCAGCACCGACGTGTGGTCGTAGGTGCCGTGCGCCACGGAGCCGCGCCGGGCTCGTGGCGAGACGACGAGCGAGGGCACGCGGAAGCCGCGCTGGCCGGTTCCGGCCGCGGGCGTCGCGTCGGGGGCCGTGCCCGGCACCACGTGGTCGAAGAAGCCGCCCCACTCGTCGTAGTTGACCACGAGCAGGGTCTTCGCCCAGTTCGGCGACGTCGTGACCGCGTGGTAGATCTCGTTCAGGAACAGCTCGCCGCTGCGGAGGTCGGCGTGCGGGTGGTCGTCGCCGGAGGTGCCGGACGCCTCGTCCTCGAAGCGTGGGTCGACGAACGACACGGCCGGCAGCGAGCCGCTCGCGCAGTCCGCGAGGAAGTCGGCGTACGGGTGCGAGATGCCGAGGTACTTCGAGCCCCAGAGCGCGAGGAACGGGACGTCGCTGAAGTAGTACTTCCCGCTCACGCCCGCAGCCGCGAGCGAGTCCCAGATCGTCGGCATCGTCGCCGTCGCGGTCGAGTTGTGCAGCCGGTCGGTCTGCGCGGCGTGCATGTAGAAGCGGTTCGGGTAGGTCTCGGCGAGGGTGGCTGCGAAGTACTGGTCGCACACCGTCCACTGCGGTCCGGCTTGCCCCCAGAAGCCCAGGTCGGCCCGGTCGTAGTAGCCGATCGAGAAGTCGTCGTTCTCACCGGCCTTGAGCCAGCCGTCGCACTTCCCGCCGTTCAGCTGGATTCGGCCGCCCTCGTAGGAGTGGTCGGGATCGGGATGGCCGCAGCCCTGGAAGTCGGCGAGGTGGTGGGGGGTGTGCGGGAAGCCGTACCGGTCGATGTAGCGGAGCCCGCTCGGGAGTCCGGTCGCGCCGGGCATCCAGCCTACGAGGTGGTCGAACGACCGGTTCTCCATCATCACGACCACGATGTGGTCGATGCCGGAGGCCGCCGGCGCAGGCAGCGGGGGCACGGAGGCAGCCGCCGTTCCGGGGGTCGCGGCCTGCGCGGCGAAGGCGGTGCCCGCCGCGAGGGCTCCGGCGGTCAGGCCGCCCGCGAGGGTCAAGAAGTGTCTGCGATCGACGTCCACGTCTGGACACGGAACCACGGGAACGCACAGAACTCACCCCGTCCGGTGGATTCGCAACCGGATGTTGGCGTGTGGGTCACCCGCCGGTCACCTGCTGTTCACCCGGTGCGCCGGGGACGCCTCCGCACGATGCCGATCACGATCAGCGCCACCCCCACCACGAGCAGGATCACGCCGACGATCCCCCAGAACGAGGACCCGCTCATCACGGACCCGCCGAGCACGTCGGTGCCCTGGAGCGTCCAGACCAGGCCGATCGCGGCGAGGACGATGCCAGGGACGAGGAACGGCCAACTGCGCTTCATGGGGTCAGGGTATGTCGTGAACGGCTCCGCCGGAATGACCGATCGCGGTCTCCGTGCGTCAGCACCTCCAGGCGTCAGCGCCTCCAGGGGTCAGGGGTGTCCCGGCCACTCCCGCCCGGCCCACGGGTCGTAGTCGGCCACGAGCGCGCCCTGATCGGGCCGGTCGGCCTCCGGGACGTGCTGGAGGTTGATCCGCACCCGGTACCACTGCGAGCTCGACCCGCGCATGCCGTCGAGCAGCTCGTCGGCCGGGTGCAGGAGCCCCGCGACCTCCGGGTGCGCGGTCTTCCACGTCTCCAGCGCCGCCAGCGCCTCCGGCTTGGTCTTCGTGCGCGCCACCTCGATGAGCGGCATCTGCGAGACCCGGCGTCCCGCGCCGTCGCCGGCCCGCGGCGGCTTCTCGGCGGGACCGAGCCGCCTCGCCAGCGCGAGCAGGGCGTCCAGCGAGCCCGCCGCGTCGTCGATCCCCGCATGCGGGTCGCCGACCTGGGCGAACCGGTCGGGAACGGTGAGCACGGTGAACTCCTCCGGCCGGCGGTCGCGCACCTCGTCCCAGTCGAGGGGCGTCGAGACGCGCGCGTCCGGCAGCGGCCGGATCGAGTAGGCGGAGGCCACGGTGCGGTCCTTGGCGTTCTGGTTGAAGTCCACGAAGACGCTCTCGCCGCGCTCCTCCTTCCACCAGCGCGCCGTCGCGAGCCCGGGCGCGCGGTTCTCGACCTCCCGGGCGAGCGTCTCCGCCGCGAGCCGCACGTCGGCGAACCCCCAGTCGGGCGTGATGCGGACGAGGATGTGGAGCCCGCGCGAGCCGGACGTCTTCGGCCAGCCGACGAGCCCGTGGTCCTCCAGCACCTCCCGCGCGACGAAGGCCACATCCACGATCTGCGACCAGTCGACGCCGGGCATCGGGTCGAGGTCGACACGCAGCTCGTCGGGATGGTCGAGGTCTTCCGCGCGCACGGCGTGCGGGTTCAGGTCGAGGCAGCCCAGGTTGGACACCCACGCCAGCCCGGCGGCGTTGCGGAGCACGGCCTCCTCGGCGGACGTGCCGCTCGCATAGTGCAGGGTCGCGGTGTCGATGAAGAAGGGATGCCCCTCCGGCACGCGCTTCTGGAAGAAGGGCTCCTGCGTGAGCCCCTTCACGAACCGCTTCAGCACCATCGGCCGCCCACCGGCGCCGCGCAGCGCGCCGTCCGCGACGGAGAGGTAGTAGCGCGCCAGGTCGAGCTTGGTGAGGCCGGGACCCGGGAACACCACCTTGTCCGGGTTCGAGATGCGCACCTCGATCCCGTCGGCCTCCAGGAACGTCTCGGACTTCGACGACGGGGTCATGCCGCCACGGTAGCCGGGCGGGGGGCGTGGGGCCAGGGGTCTTCACACGTGGACGCACGTGCGCTAGCCTGACGCTTGACATTGAAATCAGCAATGTCAAGCGATACAGATAGGACAGTGATTGTGAAGTTGAGAAACAGAGTCGTTTCGACCGTCCTCGCGGCGGGCGCGTTGACGGTCGGGGCGAGCATCGGGGCGGCACCCGCGAGCGCGTACATCAGCTACCCCGAGGGCGGGACCTGGGACTACGGCAACTCAGGCAAGACGTGGTCGAACTATCACCATGGGTCGAAGCTGCACCGCTCCACGGCGTGCAACTCGTACGCGTGCTACCGTTCGCCGGACGCGGCGCGAGGGTCGTGGTCGTACTCCTCGGTTGCGTGGACCGTGACCGGAAACACCTGGTACTACTACAACTACTAAGCCGACCGTGGTGGGGTGGCGCGTGCTCGCCACCCCACCGTCGTCGCTGAGAGCAGTGATGAAGAGACTCAGCAATCGGCTCGGCGTCGCGATCGCCTGCCTCCTGGCCTTCTCGGGGTGTTCGGCCCCCGAAAATCCTGACGAAGCCGTGCCGATCATCCCGACGGCGTCGGCGAAAGGATGGGCGGCCGAATTCGAGGAGGCCCGGAGGCGCGCGACCACCGATTTCGAACGAAAGGCGTTGGAGGACGACCGGGTCTCCGACGCGGAGTTCGCCGAGATGGAGAGCGCCTTCACGACGTGCATGCGCGAGCGAAACGTCACCTTCAAGGGATTCCGGCCTGGTGGGGGCTATGAGTTCCGGCCAGGTGGAGGCACGACGACCGCTGAGGCCAACGGGATCGCGGATGAGTGCTCGGCGGCATCCGGCCTGGACACGGTCGGCTCGCTCTACTTCCTTATGAAACGCAACCCGCAGAACCTTGACGAGGACGCGATCATGGCGGCTTGCCTCGTCAGGAAGAAGGTGGTTCCACCAACGTACTCGGCAGCCGACGTGGCGCGCGACACACTTGGGGAGACCTATCCGTTCAGCGACAAGGCGCGCGGCGAGGAAGCACTCAAGAAGTGCGGCTCCGATCCGCTCGGGCTCCTGGACAAGCCGACACGATGAGGGCCTGGTTCCCGCGAGCCGCCGTGATCGCGGTGGTCGTCGTCGCCCTGCTCGCGTCGGGGGCGACGTCCGTCTGGCTGTGGATGACGGCCGACCCGCCGGATTCCCTCGCAGCCCCACGCCTCGCGACGTCGGCTCCCGTCTCGTACCAGGACTTCTCGGACCGGCGTGCCGTCACCCTGCGCGTCGACTCCCAACCGGACTCGCGACTGGAGTCCGGGACAGGCGGTCGCGTCACCTCCTTCCCCTGCGCACCGGGGGAGGTCGTGGAGTCCGGGTCGGCGCTGGCCGGCATCGACGGACGTCCGTTGGTCGCGCTCGCGACCGCAGTGCCGCTCTGGCGGGACCTCGGGATCGGTGACCGGGGGGAGGACGTCACGGCCCTCCAGAAGGAGCTCGTGCGACTCGGGTACACGCTGACCGCGGACGGGACCGTGGGTCGGCGCACGCTGGCGGCGACCGCCACGATGTTCGAGCGGGCGGGGGAGACCGCCCCCGACTCCGAGCTCGTCCAGGCCGGCCGCCTCGTCTGGATTCCGGCGGCGTCCGTCACGATCGGCGAGTGCCGGACCTCCGTCGGGGAGACGCAACAGGCCGGCGATGTCCTCGCGACGACATCGGGCGCGACCACCCAGGTGTCCGTGATCGAGCCGATCGCCGACCTCGTCGACGGCGAACGGACGCTGACCGTCGACTCCGTCACGGTCCCCATCGCGGGTGCGGGGATCGATGACGCGGCGGCGCTCGCCGCCCTGGCGGCCACCCCATCGCTCCAGCGCGACGACGCCGCCACAGCGACCGGGCGGGGCGACCCCGCAGGAGAGGTGGGCAGCGCCGGCGCGATCCGCGGTGAGATCGAGCTCGCCAGCCCGGTCCGTGTCGGGGTCGTCCCACCCTCCGCCGTGTACGCGATCGAGGGCGGTACCGGTTGTGTCGCCACGGGCGATACGGCGCTACGCGTCAGGATCGTCGGATCCCAGCTCGGCCAGACCTTCGTCCTGTTCGACGCGGAGCAGCGGCCCGACACGGTGCTACTCTCCAGCGCGAGGCGCCCGGCGTGCACGTAGCGCTCGACCGGGTGGGCCATCGTTTCGGGCGTTCGGGGGATTGGCTGTTCCGGAGTCTGACGTTCGCCTTCCAGCCAGGGGAGGTCTACGCCCTGACCGGCCCGTCGGGCTCGGGCAAGAGCACCCTGCTCTCCCTGCTCGCGGGACGAAACCGGCCCGTGGAGGGAGCCATCCACCTCACGGGCATCGACAGGGTGAGCTGGGTGTTCCAGAATCCGTTCGGCTCGCCCCGCCGCACCGCCCTCGATCACGTCGCCCTGCCGATCCTCGCCCGCGGGGAGTCCGCGCCGGCCGCGGAAGACCAGGCGCACGAATATCTCGCGCGCTTCGAGCTGGAGTCCGTCGCGCACCGGCGCTTCGGCGACCTCTCCGGAGGCGAGTCGCAACGCCTCATGCTCGCCCGCGGGCTGGCGTCGCGGCCGAGTCTCCTGCTCATCGACGAGCCGACCGCCCAGCTCGACCGCCGCACCGCCGAGCGCGTGGACGCGGCCATCGCAGCGGTCGCCGACCCGTCCACCATCGTCGTCGTCGCCACGCACGACGCGCGCACGCGCGATGCGTGCACGGGCCTGCTCGATCTGGGTGCGCTCGGAGGGAGTGGAGCCGGGTGAAGCTCTCCGCTCTGTTCCGCGAGGCCGGCCGCAACATCACGACGGGGACCACCCGCTTCGCGCTGCTCGGCATCCTGGCGGCCGTCGTCTTCGCCTCCCTCGTCCTCCTGGACGCCTTGACGACCTCCGGCCTGGTCGCCTCCGCCGAGCGGTTCCGTTCGTCGGGCGCCGCGACGGAGATCGTCGTCGCGGAGGGCCGCGTGGACGGCGCGGCCTGCGAAGCGCTGTCGGACGTTCCAGGGGTTGCGGCCTCGGGGGCTCTGCGCTCCTCCGCACGGAAGATCACGATCGCGACCCTCCCGGACGCGCCCGTCCCGGCATACGAGGTCTCGCCCGGGTTCGCCGCTGTCGTCTCTGACCGATCAGGGTCACCGAGTGGTGTGCTCCTCCCGCGAGACCTCGCGGACATGATCCGCGCCGGCCCCGGTGACGAGGTCGCGACCGACGCCGGCCCGATGAAGGTGGCGGAGGTGTTCGAGTATCCGTCCGACGGTCGGCGCCCGGGCTTCGGTTACGCGATCCTGTCGGTCGGGAACGCGCCCGGGTCGTACGACGAATGCTGGGCGACGGCGTGGCCGCAGCTGCCGAACCTCCGCACCCTCCTGCTCGCGACCATGTCGCCGTCCGCCGGCGACGGCGCCGACAAGCCACAGGTCATGCAGCTCAATTCCTCGCACGGCGCATCATTCGAAGGGAATGCGTCCTTCACGGAGCGCCTGACCCGAGCCGCTGCACCAGCCACCGCGGTGATCGCTGCCGGGATCGGATTCGCCGGCGTCAGGACGCGCCGCCTGCAGCACACCTCCGCCCTCCACGCCGGGCTGGGGAAAGGAGACCTCCTGGCGCTCGGTCTGCTCGAGGCAGGAGGCTGGTCGGGGGCGGCGGGAGCGATCGGGGTCGGAGCCGCGGCTGTGGGCGCCTCCATGGTCGAGCGCGGGGATCAGCTCGCGGTCTTCGCGTCGCTGCTGGGCATCCCCCTGGCGGGCGTGGCCGGGGCTCTCATCGGGACGCTCGTCGCGACGGCCGCGATGAGCGAGAAGCACCTCTTCCGCTACTTCAAGGACCGCTGACCCTCACTGCAGACAGAACTCGTTCCCCTCCGGGTCGCGCATCATGATCGCGAACTCCGGGTACGGTCCCCACGACCCGTCGAGCACCTTCTCCACTGTCGCCCCCATCCCGACGAGCCGGTCGGCCTCGGCCTCCACCTCTTCGCGGGTGGCGTGGCGGCCGGAGGCGGGGGTGATGTCGATGTGCATCCGGTTGCGCTGCCGTTTCTCGTGCTGGTAGCGCGTGAAATAGAAGCGCTGGTGGGTCGGGTCCTCGTCCCAGGCCACCGCGCGGGCGGCGAGGTCGTCGTCGGTGAGGCCCGCCGCGCGGAGCTCGGCCTCCTCCTCGGGCGTCAGCCACTCCGGCTCGGGGTAGCCCATCACGGCGGCCCAGAACCGGGCGAGAGCTGCGGGGTCGGCGGCGTGGAAGGTGACGTTCGCGATCCGTGCGGTCATCCTCCGGAGTGTAACGGCCGGCGGTTTCCACACCTAGACGCGAGCTGGCGCCGGGCTCTAGACAGGACCTGTGCCGGTGTCGCCACTCGACCATCCATCCCCTTCCAGCCTCTAGGAGAATCCGCCATGCCTCACTTCACCACCTCCGACGGAACCGAGCTGTACTACACCGACCAGGGCTCCGGCCGTCCCGTGCTCTTCTCGCACGGCTGGCCGCTCAGTTCCGACGCCTGGCAGGTCGAGCTGAAGGTGTTCGCCGACGCCGGGTACCGGGTCATCGCGCACGACCGGCGCGGGCACGGCCGGTCGTCACAGACATATACCGGAAACGACATGAGCACCTACGCGAGCGATCTCGCCCAGCTCGTGGACCACCTCGACCTGCGTGAACTCGTGGTCGTGGGCCACTCCACCGGCGGCGGCGAGGTCGTGCGCTATGCTGCCCAGCACGGGGCTGGTCGGGTCAGGGCGGTCGTCACCGCGGGCGCCGTGCCGCCGCTCATGCTCAAAACAGAATCCAACCCGGAAGGCACCCCGCTGGAGGCCTTCGACGGCATCCGAGCGAACGTCCTCCACGACCGATCGCAGTTCTGGAAGGAACTGGCGCTGCCGTTCTACGGCTTCAACCGCGACGGGGTGGCCGTCTCGCAGGGCCTCATCGACGACTTCTGGCGGCAGGGGATGCTGGTCAACCTCGCCGCGGCATACGACTGCGTCAAGGCGTTCAGCGAGACCGACCAGACCGCCGACCTCCAGGCGCTCGATGTCCCGATCCTCATCGCGCACGGCGACGACGATCAGATCGTGCCGATCGTGGCGGCGGCGGAGAAGTCCATCACGCTGGTGAAGGACGGGACGCTCAAGGTCTATCCCGGAGCTCCCCACGGCATCTACGGTGCGTACCAGGAGGAGCTCGACAGAGACATCCTGGCGTTCATCGCGTAGCGGGCCTGGCGGCCGCTGTTCGCGGGGGTGATACACGCGGCGACCGCGCGGGTCTGACTCGCGTTCCCGCAGGAGGACACGTCCAGATCTCCTGCCGATGCCCGTTCGACAGGAGATCGAGCGCGCGTCGCGGCCGTGACTCCTTCCGGAGGGCGCGGCCTGCTAGTGTCCAGGGAAAAGCCGAGGGAGGCCAGGTGTCGTACGTCGGCATCGTCGCAGAGCGGGCGGAGGAGGCCCGGGTCGCGTCCAGCCCGAGTTCCGTGAAGAAGCTCGTCTCCTTGGGATATGACGTGCGCGTGGAGGCCCGCGCCGGAGCGCGGGCCGCGTTCACCGACGAGGCCTTCGCCGCCGCGGGCGCGACCGTGACCTCCCGGGCCGACGCGTGGGGCGCCGACATCGTGCTCAAGGTGGCCCCGCCGACCGAGGACGAGATCGCCCTCCTCGCCGACGGCGCCACCCTGATCGCAACGCTCAGCCCCGCCTTGCGCCCCGACCTCCTCGCCGCGCTGTCGCAGCGCGGGATCACCGCGCTCGCCCTCGACGCGGTGCCCCGCATCTCCCGCGCCCAGTCGATGGACGTGCTCAGCTCGATGGCCAACATCTCCGGCTACCGGGCCGTGGTGGAGGCCGCCCATGAGTTCGGGCGCTTCTTCACCGGGCAGGTCACCGCCGCAGGTAAGGTCCCGCCCGCGAAGGTGCTGGTCGCCGGCGCCGGCGTCGCGGGCCTGGCCGCGATCGGTGCCGCGTCGAGCATGGGCGCGATCGTCCGCGCGACCGACCCGCGGCCGGAGGTCGCCGACCAGGTGCGGTCGATCGGCGGCGAGTACCTCGCAGTGGAGGTCGCGGGCGACGAACAGATGCAGTCGGCCGACGGCTACGCGAAGGCGACCAGCGAGGCGTACGACCGCCGCGCGGCCGAAATCTACTCGGAGCAGGCGCGAGACGTCGACATCGTCATCACGACCGCGCTCATCCCGGGTCGTCCCGCCCCGAAGCTCCTCACCGAGGCGGACGTCGCGAGCATGCGCCCCGGCTCGGTCATCGTGGACATGGCGGCCGCGCAGGGCGGCAACGTCGCCGGATCGGTGCCGGGGGAGCGGGTGGTCACGCTCGGCGGGGTGATCATCCTCGGCTACACCGACCTCCCGTCACGGCTGCCGACCCAGTCGTCGCAGCTCTACGGCAACAACCTGGTCAGCCTCCTCACCCTGCTCACGCCCGGGAAGGACGGCAGGCTCGTGCTCGACTTCGACGACGTCGTGCAGCGGTCGGTGACCGTCGTGCGCGACGGGGTGACGACCTGGCCGCCGCCGCCCGTGACGGTCTCGGCTGCGCCGCCCCCCGTCGCGGTCGCGCCCGTCGCCGTCCCCGCGCCGAAGGAGCCGTGGCTGACGCCGGTGCGCAAGGCGGTGCTGACCGCTGTCGGCCTCGCCGTGCTGTTCGCGCTGACCACGCTCGCGCCGTATCCGCTGCCGCAGCACTTCACCGTCCTCGTGCTGGCGACCGTCATCGGGTTCTACGTGATCGGCAACGTGCACCACGCGCTCCATACGCCGCTGATGAGCGTGACCAACGCAATCTCCGGCATCATCGTCGTCGGTGCGATCGTGCAGTTGACGTCGCATGAGCCGCTCGTGCAGGCGCTCGCGGCGATCGCGGTGCTGGTGGCCTCCATCAACGTGTTCGGCGGGTTCGCGGTGACGCGAAGGATGCTGGCGATGTTCACGCGGAGCGACGCGGCCGGGCGCGGCCCGGGCAGCGGACCCGGCCCGAACAGCGGACCCGGCCCGAACAGCGGACCCGGGCCGAAGAGCGGGGCGAACCGGTGAGCCTCGCCGTCGCGGACGCCGCCTACCTGGTCGCGGCCGTCCTCTTCATCATGTCCCTCGCCGGCCTGTCCCGGCACGAGACCGCCCGCAGCGGCGTCGTCTACGGCATGGTCGGGATGGGGATCGCGCTCGTCGCGACCATCGGCTTCCTGCTGCTGCCGACCTCCTCCCTCATCCTGCTGATCGTCGCGATGGCCGTCGGCGCCGCCATCGGGTTGTGGCGCGCGCGGGTCGTGCAGATGACGGGGATGCCGCAGCTCATCGCCCTCCTGCACAGCTTCGTCGGCCTCGCCGCGGTGCTCGTCGGCTGGACCGGCCACCTCTCGCACCCCGAGCTCACGGGTTCGCTGCGCGGCGTTCACAACGCGGAGGTCGTGATCGGCATCTTCATCGGCGCCGTGACCTTCACCGGCTCGATCGTCGCGTACCTGAAGCTCTCCGCGCGCATCTCCTCGCGACCTCTGGTGCTGCCCGGCAAGAATGCGCTCAACGTCGGCGCGCTCGTCGTGTTCGTGGCGCTGACCGTCTGGTACGTGATCACGCCCGAACTGTGGTTGCTGGCGTTGGTGACCCTGATCGCGCTCGCCCTCGGGGTCCACCTCGTGGCGTCGATCGGCGGCGGCGACATGCCCGTCGTAGTCTCGATGCTGAACAGCTACTCCGGCTGGGCGGCCGCCGCCTCCGGCTTCCTCCTCGACAACGACCTGCTGATCGTCACCGGCGCCCTCGTCGGCTCCTCGGGCGCGTACCTGTCGTACATCATGTGCAAGGCGATGAACCGCTCGTTCATCTCCGTGATCGCGGGAGGCTTCGGGATCGAGGCGCCGTCGGCGGCCGTCGAGGAGCACGGCGAGTACCAGGAGGTCACCGCCGAGCAGACGGCGGAGCTGCTGCAGAACGCGGACACCGTCGTGATCACGCCCGGCTACGGGATGGCCGTCGCCCAGGCGCAGTACCCCGTCGCCGAGCTGGTCCAGAAGCTCCGCGACCGCGGGGTGACGGTCCGGTTCGGCATCCACCCCGTCGCCGGGAGGCTGCCGGGCCACATGAACGTGCTGCTGGCGGAGGCGCGCGTCCCGTACGACATCGTTCTGGAGATGGACGAGATCAACGACGAGCTCGCCGATACGGACGTGGTGCTCGTGATCGGCGCCAACGACACCGTGAATCCCGCCGCCGCCGAGGACCCCGGCAGCCCGATCGCCGGAATGCCGGTGCTGCGGGTGTGGGAGGCGCGCCAGGTCGTCGTGTTCAAGCGCTCGATGGCCGCGGGCTACGCGGGCGTGCCCAACCCGTTGTTCTACCGCGAGAACGCGAGGATGCTGTTCGGGGACGCACGGCAGGCCGTGGACGAGATCGTGGGGTACTTCTGAATGGTGGACGACGCAGGCCAGGCGGGTTCGACTCCCGAACCCGGCTGGTATCCCGACCCGTATCGCACGGCGCCGCTGCGCTGGTGGGACGGGACGACGTGGCAGGCGCAGGTGAGCGGTGGACCCGCAGCGCCCGCGGCGCCACCCGTGCGGTACGCCACGGACCGCCGCCCGCTGCCTCCCGAGACGCCGGTGTACACGCCCTGGATCTGGCTGGTGCTGCTGCTCCCGCTGCTCGGCGTGGTCGCATCGCTGGCCACGATCGGCACCCTCACCGAGTCTCTTGCCGCGCTAGGACATCCCGGCACGGCGAACCTCGCGCTGCTGTCGTCGCCCGGCTACCTCGTCAACGGCCTCCTGAGCTGGGTGATCCTGGCCGTGTCGGTCGTCTTCAGCTGGCTCGACTACCGGACGCTGGCCCGCCGCGGTGTCGACCGGCCGTTCCATTGGGCGTGGTCGTTTCTCGCCTGGCCGGTCTACACGATCGGCCGCGCGGTGATCGTGCGCCGCATCGCGGGAGGCCGCGGATCCGCGGTGATCTGGCTGTCGGTCGTGGTGCTGACGATCTCGCTCGCCGCCGGGATCGCCGCAGCCCTCATCCTGGGCTCGGCGGTCCTCCAAACCATCCACCCGGTCCCCGCGACCGGCTCCTGAACGCGCAGTGTCCGGCCGCGCCCGCAACGTCCGTTATGATGGCTGTCGTGCGTCCGCCCGCGGACGCTCAGGAGACGTCGCATAGTCAGGCCTAGTGCACCACCCTGCTAAGGTGGAGTGCCCGTCAAGGGCACCGTGGGTTCAAATCCCACCGTCTCCGCAACAAAAGTGCTGATGAGCGAGGGTTTCTGAAGCTTTGTAGCGCACTAGTCGAGGCCTTTCAAGCTTTCAGGAACGGCGCCCCAGGACAGCGCTGGGACAGCAGGTGTGTCCAGAAGGGCGAGAGCTGCCCGGTTGGCATCAATGCCGAGGACATGAGCGTAGGTGGACAGCAGCACTGTCGGGTTCTTGTGCCCTGACCACTCGGCGGCAGTCTTGACGTCTACGCCGCGAAGCAACCAATACGAGATTGCGAAGTGTCGCAGCGCGTGGATCGTGAGTCCGCGGCACGTCGTCGCATTCCACTGCACCTGACGGCGGAACAGGTTTCCTCTCAACTGCTTCCCCGTTTTCGAACGAAACAGGTGTTCTCCGGGAGGAACGCCTTCAACTCGAGAGGCCACGATCTCTAAGGCCCGCGGACGCAGGGGAATCGTTCGGGACCGTACTTCGCCGGAGTTGCTCTTCAGTGTCTTTTCGGCGTAGCCATCTGATTGTGCGCGCCATACATGTAACGCCGGCATCGGAATCTGCGCCACATCTTCAACGCGTAACGCCCTCAGTTCTGACCACCGCAGGCCGGTGAGCCCGAGAAATTCAGTCACCTCGGCCATTGCAGGGTTAACTACCCGCTGTGCCTCGATGGTTCTCGACATCTCTTCGGGCGTCCATGTATCCGCTTTGGGCCGCGAAGGGAGGCCGACAACCACAGGCATGCGAGCACCCCGGACGGGGTTCGCCGGTGCGACGTGTTCTGAGACGGCGTACTCGAATAGAGCGGAGAGGGTGACTCTCATCCGAGTAACGGTCGAACGCGCGAATCCGTCGGCCAGCAGACCTGCTAGGAGGTCGTGCACGTCGGATGCGGTGATCGTGGATACCGGTCGACGCAGCCACGTGGGAGGCACGTGGCGAAGGTTGTCCGAGTCGGTGCGCCAGGTGTGCGGAGAAACACGCGTCTGCCGGGCGTTGAGAAACCGAGCTATCAACCCGGCGACAGGCAGCAGTGACAAGGAGGGAGAGGGAATTCCTCCCAGCGAGAGAACACGGTACTGCTCCTTCTCCCAGGCCTGGGCGTCCGCCTTTCGCTCGAACGATCGAGTTCCCACGACTACGTGATCCAGAAAGATGCGCACGCGATACTTGCCTGAAGCGCGCTTATCGATTGCCATCACGGCATCACCACATGAGAACCAGTCAGCTCCTCGACGTCAGCGAGCCGATACCGACGTATCCGCGGCGTGAGGTTCACCGGGCTCAGCGGACAAGTCCCTTGATCGACCAGGCGCGCGAGTGTGGTCCGATCGATTCGGAGTATCGCTGCCGTCTCTGCTTCTGTCAGAAGTAATGGCGCAACAGTATTCGCGTTGCGCCGAACCTGACCTTCTCCGTTGTTCATGTTCCCTCCATTTGCTTCTACTTTGGTCTCTGCGCTCATGTCGTTGGGTACCAGTCACTGAAGGTGACTCGAGTTCTCGAGAGCCGGCGGTGCCAACGCTTCCAACTCGCAACACGCGGCTTCCAGGCACAGCGCGATCTGTTGCGCTTTCTCTGCGGCCCTTCGCACCAGGGCGGCAACAAGTCGTTCGCGAACGGATATAGCGGAGGTCTCGTCTTCACGGAGCGATCGCTCGAACCCTCTCGCCAATCGGCTCAGCACCTCGCCGAGGTTGTAGCCGCCGGCACCCTCGAGATTCGCAAGGATGTCGCATAGCTCGTGTGCCGGGATGGGCCTCCCGGTGACTGTCACGCTCAAGTGATGCATCCCGTCGAACAACTCGATGCCGATCTCTCTCGTGCTTCGCATCATCACTCCCGGTAACCGCAGCTGAACGCGGGGAATAGCGCTTCGTCGATGTTGCTCGGACGCATGTCTTACTTCCTCTGTCTCGTTGCACGTGACAGCGCCGGTTGGCGGGCACAACAATGAGTGCACACGGCCGAATCTGACAGTGGAAGGCCAGACGAGTGTCAGAATGTGTCAGAGGTTGCAGGCAAGATCTGGTTTGGGGAGCCTCATGACGGTGATTCAAAGAGCGGCTGGCGTCGGAACTGGACGCCTCTTGGCCGAGCAGATGGATAGGCAGCGGATCAGCATCCGTGACCTCGCTTCCCGCGCGGGATGCGACGAGCGCACCGTTCAACGCGCGATCAGGGGCGAGACCACGCCCAAAACTCGGATTGCCGAAGAGATCGCTGCAGCCCTTGGCGTCACCGCTGAGGACCTATGGCCACGTTTCGGCATCCGACCTGCCATTCACGACGCGACCATCGAAGTCCGATTGTTCCCGTCGCGGGCCCACGTCCCAATCGATCTGTGGCGCGAGATGTTCGAGGCAGCCACCGAGCGCATCGACATCTGCGTCTACGGCGGCACCTTCCTTTGGGACGCGGTTCATGGGTTCACCCGCATCATCAAAGACGCGGCCGCGCGCGGCACGAAGGTTCGTTTTGCAGTAGGCGCACCGGATTCAGAGGGTGTCATGCAGCGCGGTTCGGAGGAGAGGATCGGCGACGCACTTGCCGCGCGTTGCAGAATGACCCTTGTCCACCTCGAGCCGCTGGGTGACGTCGAGGGCGTTGAAATTCGAATGCATGGCACGCCTCTCTACACCTCGATGTTCTTCATCGACGACATGCTCTACGCCAACCACCACATCTTCGGCTCCCCGGCCGGAGAGAACCCCGTGATCGAGCTACCCAGAGAGGCCGAGCCCGAACTGTGGGACACGTATGCGGTCGCGTTCGACGCCGTATGGAGCAGCGCAAGGCCGGCCGAGTTCCCGATCGAAAGCTGAGGCAGTGGCGCGAATCGACTACTACAACGACCCTGACGCGCCGAAGGCGAACAGCGTCGTGCCCTCAACCACGGCAGTAGTACTTGACGACAAAGGACGCATCGCCCTCGTGCATCGAAAAGACAACAGCCTCTGGGCATTGCCCGGGGGCGGCATGGAACTCGGCGAAAGCATCGAGGACTGCGCTGTGCGCGAAGTCAAGGAAGAGACCGGCCTCGACGTGGAGCTCACCGGCCTCGTTGGCATCTACACGAACCCTCATCACGTCATGAAGTACGACGATGGAGAAGTCCGGCAGCAATTCTCGATCTGCTACACGACCAAGCTGATCGGCGGCGAGCTTGCCTTCGATTCAGAGTCGACGGAAATCGCATGGATCGAGCCCACGGAGATCGCCGTTCTGCCGATGCACCCGTCGATGAGGCTAAGGATCGACCACTACCTCGAACGACGTGATGTGCCTTACCTCGGCTGAGTAGCGCCGGCGGGCGCTAACCGAAGCTGCTCCTTGATTCGAGCAACCGTGGCAAGCAACTCGGCAGACGATCGCGAGACCGCAGCATGGACCGGATCATCGGTCGAATAGCGAGAAAGAATCTCTGATACGCGCCTCTCGGCGTCGATTGGTGTCCCATCGGGCGCCGTTGTCATGTCCGCGTATGTCACCACGTCAAGGACGACGCCGGGTGGACGATCGAATTCGGCCAGCTCGGCATCAAGACCGCGCTCGATTGCTTCGGCACTGGCTCCCGAGTGGTGGGCGATGAGCGACACAACCAGATCGGGCATACCAGCAGACTTGGCGAACCTCGCACCGTCCACAGGATGAAAACCCGTCGTTGCGATACTCGGTGCGTAGCCAACGTCATGTAGCCAAGCCGCGGCAATGACCGCGTCGGCGTCGGCGTCTCTTGTGAGAAGCCTTGGGGCGATATCGGACGCAGTTCTCGCGACGCCAAGGACGTGCGCCCATCGCTGGGGCATGGCAACGGCCAAACGCTCGCTCGCAAGTGTTCGAGCTCGGTCGACCAGATCCTTGTTCATCGCTACTTAGCGTAGGCGCATCGCGTGGACCCGTGACCCGCAGTCACCCGAGCTGTGCGGTGGCACCCACGCACGGCAATACCTGCGCCGGATGCGACGCTTCGATCGCTTGAGTGGCGAGGCTGAAGTTCTACCATTTGAACTACACTCGCGCGGCCCGGAATCCCAGTAAAACACTGGGAAGTAAGGCTGCCGACCAGACTACCCGCTCAATGGTTTTTGGCCAAACTCACCGTTTACTCACCGCTTTGGAGTTGCGGGCCCCTGTTGGAGTGAACCTAGCTAGTCGAAGGCCGCCAGATTCAGTTGCAGGTAAGGCTCCGATAGGTCTTCTGATCACGATTGCCCCGACCTCCAATACAGCGTCGGTCCGCTCTGCCGACAAAGGTCGCGCGGAACGGTGGCGGGCAGAAATCCCCTCGTTCGTGGGAAGATCCGACGCTCATCGTGGGCAAAGGACACCGCCGCCCCGGTCGATATGTAAAGTCAAGAAACAGCGCCGGCGCGGTCTCGGAATGGACAGTTAGTCCCGGCTGGGGATCCCCTATCAAGGTCTAGAGCGCGCTGTAAAGTCATGTGTAAACTTCGCACTATGACATCCGAGTTGATCGGCAAGAGAAAGCTCAAGAAATCACCCCTCGTTGTTGTTTTAGCCGAAGTGCGCTTCGCGCCAATTCTCACAATTGAGAACTTGGTGCCCGCAATTCAAGAGGAACTGCGACGCAGCGGTTTTCCGGGGTTCTCGGCATCGACCGTCCATCAGTTCCAGATTGCGGTGGGTGGAGAGCCCTCCTTTCAAGCGACGTCCCGCTGGCTTTTTAGCTCGAAGGACAACACCGAAGCTGTCGCGCTCTCCACAGAGGGGATCTCGCTCCGCACAACCAACTACGACGTCTTCGACGACTTTGTTGACACCTTAGGTCGGGCTGTTGCGGTGCTCGCACGGATTGGCGAGCCTAGCTTTGCTGACCGAATCGGCCTCCGGTACGTAGACGCCGTCCCAGACATTGGCGAAAGCCTGCCGACGTACTTCAACGAAACAGTTCTCACATTCTCCGCCGATCAGCTCGGAGTCGAGTCGGTGCTGTCTAGTCAACACATCCTGGCCAAGACGGACATAGGTCATCTTCAGATTCGGATGAACCAAGTCGAAAATGCTCCCCTGTTGCCGCCTGACTTGATTTCTCCGGAGTTGGGGAGCTTGGTAACCCCTCGGCAGGGGACTCATGCAATCTTGGATATCGATAGTTCAGACGAAGGGCGCTCCGACTTTGCGTGGGAAGCTATCGAGGGGCGGCTATGGGCCGTCCATGAGTACGCGAGTTCGGCCTTCTGGAAGTCGGTGACGAAAGAGGCACGAGTTGCATGGGGAGAGGAGGAGGTCTCGGCGTGACCGTTCTAAACCCGACCATGTCGGCGGCCCTGGCGTCAAACGTGTCCCAGGTTGGTTCGTTTCTTCCGACCATCCGCACGGGAGGACACGCGATCACTATCCCAGCAGGGGCAACCTGGTATCGCGATATGGCTCTCGATGCGATTACGTACGTTCCTGATCTCGTCTGGGGCACCGGGAGTCTCGTCACAGATACCCTCCTGCGTCTGGCGGCCAGGCGGTCGACGGGCACCCCGACGCGGATCCTCGTTATCGGTGAGGCCCCAAGCTACCTCGATGATGTCCAGCCCACGTCTGAGGTCGTTAACACAATCCGCGTGGCATTCGGGTTGTCTGTAACCGATATGGCCGGCGTACTTGGCGTCGAGCGGCCCACGGTCTATTCCTGGTTGAACGATCGGTCCACACCGTCTCCCGCACGGTTGGAAAGGATGGCATTGGTCCTTCGTCTTGCGGACACCTGGACATCGGAGACAGGCGGCGGGGTTTCGCCAGTCTTGACGTCAGCGGTCGCGGCTGAAGTTGACCTCCTCACAGCACTCAAGAATCCAAAGCTCTGGGAAATTGAGATCATCCAGAATCTGCGCGCCCAGGCGGCGGCATCTAAGGCACACGGTCGTCGAAACAAGTTGGTGGCAATTTCTCGAGGTCACGGCGCCGATCCCCGACCCGCGTCAGACTTTGACATCGCTACAGCTCGCCCGCTCTCGCCAGAGCTGTAAGGGGTGCCAGTGTCGGAAGTTGACGATATCCGCGCGCGAGGGTGGACCCAGGGGTCCATCCTTGCGGTCGACTCGGACGTAGCTTCAAGTGGCTTGCAGAAGGGTGCTCGGTATGTCGTCATCTCTCATCCGTGTGAGGTCGCGTCTCCGAGTCTTGATCGCGATCCCATCGTCGAATTGCTTAGTGTGTCGGTTGTAGAAGGCGTTGATGGAAACCTAACCTTCGGCAAGAATCCACGTCGGCTTCAAATCGCCGCTGCGATAGGAACGGTGGAGGTTGATTTTGCCGGTAGGGCCACTATCGATCGCACAATACTTGCCGGTATTAGGCCGGAAATTACGATCCCCGAAGCGGATCGTCGTGTATTGGCATCGTGGTTAGCCGCTCGGTACGCGCGACCAGCGTTTGCAGACGAGTTCAATCTTCGGATGAGGCCCGCGATGAGCGCGATCGAGCGGGTTCTCAAGTCGGCCGGCAGGCGCGTCTCCGGAGTCTATGTTGCTACCACTCTCGCCGAACTCGCACCTGACGCGAATTACCAGTTGCACATGGCCTTCACCATGCTGTCCGATGACTTCGATGTGCCCGGCACGTTCGCCGGCGTGAGCGAAGGAGTAGATCGGATCGAGGCCTCGGTCAGGGCCCTTACAGGCATCGACCTAGTCCAAATCGGCGTCTATTCCGAAGCGGACTTCACTCTCGACGCACTCCGCAGTTACGCCCGGTGGGACTATGACGCTCTCAGCCACAAGGAGGGCGAGGATTCAGCGTTTCCGACGCGGGCATAAACGCCTAAAGGTGCTCTTCCGCTTCGTTGTCCCTGCGAGAGCGCCCGGTCTGTGGGGCCTGATCTCGCTGCGGGCGAAGGGTTTCAAACGACAACTATTGCTCCGGCCTTTGCTGCATTCCATCACCCAGGTCTGGTTTTCCGCGTACCGAGGACCACCATCGCTACTGCTCGACGTGGCGTGCTCCGATTGTGGGGACCAGCGTAGCTAGCGCCGGGCGCAGGTCAGTTGCCTCCCTGCTAAACCAAGTCGTTCCTAGACGAATCTGCTCGAAGTCTCTGGGGTCTGGTGGACACTTGGCTCGTGAAGTCTGAAGAACCGGCGCCCAGACCGTTCGGAGTATCGACCGAGGAAGCAGTTGAGCTATGTCGCGAGTGGATGGTCTATCTCGGCGCATCCGACACCGTGATTGCGGATGGTGCCGCTCGACGCTTCTGTGATCTTTACAGTTCCCGTTATCTCGGCTGGGTTGATAACGATCGCGGAAACCTTGACGTGGACTCGGTTGAACGCGCGGCAAGCCTTGCCGCGGAGGACGGCCGCCAACCATTGATCTTTCTGCGGGGCGGTGTGCGCCCTGTGGCGCAACAGCGGGCGGACGCACTCGGCGTCGCGTTGTTGAACTATCGGGCAAGGGACAGCGCGTTAGATGGGAGGAGCCGACTCGGTCGAGAGATTGTCGCGACGGGGTTGGCTAGGCAATAGAGGGAGTTTGGGAGCTCAGCGCGTCAATGTGAGCGAGGACGCTCCTGCGGCTCGAATCGGGTGTGCTGTGTCCGTGCGAGCTGCACGTGCCAGTTCTTGCCGAGCTGCGGCGCGGGACTTCTCAATTGTCTCTTCGCTCAGCTGTCGTTGCATCGTGGCTGCGAGTTCTTCCTTAGCCGATTCAACGGTGCCCGCGAGCACAATGACGTCGTTGCGCGAGCGTCCGCGGGTGAGTCCAACGTAGAGGCCGGCAGCGTCGACGCCGGGTCCTACGATGGCGCATTCGGTCGTTTCTCCTTGGACGCCGTAGACGGTGGTGGCGTACCCGAGGTGAACGTTGAAGTTTGCGTATTCGCGCGTGATCCGCCGGAGGGCGGACGAGTCGCTGACTGATGCCAGTGTGAGGTGCTTATCCGTGATGCTTCGCACGACCCAATTCTGCCGGTTCTCGACGCCGGAACCGTTGTCGTTTCGTCGGGTCTGAACTACGTCGCCAACGAAGATTTGCTGTTCCGATTGGCCAGTTGCAAAGCGGTGGGTATCGAGCTCCCCTGACTCGACACGCCGAGCCTGTATTGCTTCGCTGACCTGTTGCGCTTCGGCGTGCGTCGCGGTGACAAGTGCGATCGTTTCCGCCTTCCGCGAGGACTCCAGCCAAGCGGTCACCATTTTCTGGTGTGCTTCAGCCTCGCTTCTCACGTGCATGAGATGACCCGTTCGCTGGAGTTCGTCAGCGATTGCTTGGGACTCCGCCGGACCACTTGAGTCGCGCAGTCGCGCGGACAGGTCTGCCCATTCGGGGTCGCGGAAACGGTGGATTGCAGTGAGCTCGACCTTTTCAAACGCGGACCGGCGGAAGAGTGCCATTGCGCCGGAGTGCCCCACGGGCAGGGCCTGGTAGTCATCGCCGACGACGGCGACGGCGGCGCCCGTGCGGTCGATAACGTCAATGAGAGCGTTGGCGGTTTCGAGGTCGAGCATGCCGGCCTCGTCAACGACTATCCGGTCTCCGGGGCGGATGCGCGTATGGGCACCCTGGTATCGCTGTCCGGAGATGGGGTCGATGTCTCCGGGGTCGAGGCACGTCCATTCGGTATTCCCGGCAGCACCCGTCTTCCAACGCCACCCGTAATCATGCAGGAGCTGATGGAGGCTAGACGCGGCGCTACTGGTTTCGCGTCCGGCCACAGTGGAGGCCTTTTTGGTGGGGGCGACAATAATCATGTTGCGCCCGTGACGGCGCAGCGTTGCGACGGCAACCTTCAACATGGTCGTTTTGCCGGTGCCGGCAGCGCCGGTGATCGAAACCACGGATGCGGTCCCGGCGATAGCGGACGCACCATCGATCTGATCCTTGGCCAAGACGCGCTCGGGGTCGAGTGCGTGAGCAATCGCGGTGATCTCCTCGACCGGGGCGGTGGCGCCGGGCGTGGACAGCCCTTCGATTCGGTTGGCAAGCGTGGCCTTCAGGACTGCGGTAGAGGTGGCCATTCTGGACTTGATGTGTGCAGGAACTTCGGGCTCGTCAAGCAGCGTGACTGTGTGCGCTCGTGCGGCGGCGATCACCTCCTCAACAATGGTCCCGAGTTCTGTTCGCTCGGCGATGACGCCGGTCGTAGCGAGGGCGCGGAGTGCGCCGGCGCGGACGTCCATCAAGCTGAACCGGCCACCGGTGCCAGTCGATCGAGCGTCAGCATCGACGATGGCTCTTGCGGCGAGGAGCTCGATATCGAGACCGCTGATCGATGCTGAAGATGCGCCGATGGCGGAGCGCTCCAGGCGGAGCGCGGGATCGGCGGCGGCGAGCTCTTCGCGGACGAGCTCGGCCCAGTCTTCTTCGTCCAGATCACCCGGCTTGTTCGGTCGCCCCGTTGCCCAGGCCCACCGGTCGATCTGGCTCAGCACATCATGGGGCGGCTCCAGTCCGGGGTGCTGTCCCTTCCACCAGGCGGTGCGCGCGATCCTGTTGGCTTCGATCTGAGCGGACCTCTTGGACAGTGGTCGTACCACGTGCTGCAGTTGGGTGATCTCGCCGTCCTCGTTGAGGGTGAACCCTTTGGCTGCGAGGGCGTTGATCCAGGTGGGGTCGGTGCGGGAGGCGAGGTCGCCTTCGGCGTTGATGACGTTCTGGAACCGCAGAGCGACCCGGGTGTCGATGTTGGACCATTTGCCGTCTTGGCCTTGGACTTTGACGTTTAGCCAGAGGTGGCGGTGCTTGTGCGGGTCCAGGGAGCGGGAGCGTTCGTGGCGGAGTTCGACGACCTCGATCCGGGCCAGGTTCTCGCGGATGGCTCCGCCTTTGCCACGTCGCGCGTTGAGCTCGGTCTGCCACATCTTCACAATGCGGTCCCGGAGTCGGTCTTGGAGGTCTTCGTAGGCGGCGGCCAACTCGGGGTCGAGCATGGCGGCGATCGAGAACGACTTCGGTGCGTTGATCGTCGCATCCAAGATCAAGTCGGCGACCGGGGATTCGAGGTCCCGGCCGCGACGTTCCCCGGTGAGGGGATCGAGTCCGTCGACCCAGTCCTTGAGCTGACCCTTGGTGAGGAGGTCGTCGCGGATGTTGCCGTTCTGGACGATGTACCGGGTCATGACGGCGTCGGCGTAGCCGGCGGCGGCGATGACACCGTCGACGGTCTTGGCGGTCAGGGTGGCGTCACAGACGCCACCGAAGGCGTAGTTGACGGCTTGCTTGACCCCGTGGGATGCCTGTCCCCGCTTCCATCTCGCTACTCCACCTCGCATCCGAACTCACCTCCCTCGCACCACATCTGGACCTCCCGAAAACTGGGCAGTCTTTCCCTTTCAAAAAAGACTTCCTCTACTTATTACTTCCGGTTCGGGTGGCGTCCCTTGGGGTGGTGTAGTTCTTGGGCTTGAGTGTCACGTCGTTGACGTGGCGAGCCATCGTGCGATGGT
>NZ_JBXAPS010000009.1:0-64393 GCF_058806435.1 Leifsonia sp. GW821-FHT13C09
TTCCTCGAAGGAAGATCCCGGTGGCCACGCTGACGTTTACTGGCCGGGATCGTTACACCACTCTACGGGGCACTACTTGAGGTCTTCCTCCCAAGTGGAAGACCCGACTGTCAACAACCTCCGTCAGTTCTATATTTGGCCAAGCCCTTGGGGCCAGCAAACTTGCGCACATTTTGCGCACAATCGAGTCAGGTCATGTGGGGTCGAAGGGGCACGAGTGGGCTCGTAGATCGTTGATTTTGCGCGCAAGAATACCGACGGCTATACCGCACAAGTACCCCGGATAGAGTTCGAATCCCACGCCCTCAGCGGGGGCCGCACGGTCTTCATCGACTAGCAGGCCGCGAGAACAGTGCGCGAACGGTGGCGTCGAAGTCTGTCCCGTCGGGATTGTAGGGCCACGGCCGCTGGTAGCCCCACAGGAACCCCACGACTCCAGTAACCGAGAGCAATACGATGTCGAGGGGCCGCGGAATTCCGCGGTTTTCCGTGCATCTGGAGGTGGGTAAAAACGGCCCCGTCACTGTTCAACTCCCTCCGTCGTCGCGTTCAGCACCGGCTCCGCAAGGTGTAGGCCGGCATTATCTGTCGGAGACGATGGCCAGTGGAGTCGGGCAAGCTCAGGCCGCTTGTAGCTAGGTCGTTCGGGTCGTCATTCCGGGTGCCCATTGAGGTCGTGATGCGGCCAACCGAATAACGCTTTGATAACGGGGATTTGCGTCAAAGCGTTTGACGCTCTTAGCGTGACGTCAATCGATTGAAGTCAAACGATTGACGACCCAAGGCGAAGGAGGCGACGATGCTCACGATGAAGGACATCGCGACGCATGTCGGCGTTTCCGTCTCCAGCGTAAGCCTCGTGCTCTCCGGCCGCGGAGAGGGTCGAGTTAACGCTCGTGTCGCCGACCGTATCCGGAGCGTGGCCGACGAGCTCGGCTATGTGCCGAACCAGCTCGCGCGGTCCCTGAAAACCAAACAGAGCCGCACGATCGGCGTGGTGTCCGATCAGGTCGCCACCGTGCCGTTCTCGGGGCACATGCTGGCGGGCGCGCAGCAGGCCGCGTGGAGCGCTGGTTTCATGCTCATGCTCATCGACACCTACGGAGACGACAGTGTCCAGGTGCCCGCGGTGCAGTCACTGCTGCAGCGCAATATCGAGGCGCTGATTGTTGCGACCAAAGTCCACAAGGTGGTCGAACTCCCGATGGTCCCCTCCACGATGCCCGTCGTCATCCTCGACGGGCGTCCCGACGAGACCGCGGGCGGCGACCTGGTCGACTTCGTCGTCCCTGATGAGGAGAGCGGCGCGTACACATCTACGTCGCTGCTCATCGCCGCCGGCCACCGCCGGATCGGTTTCCTCAACGTGCAGGCATACCCGATCGCGTCTCGCCTCCGCGAACGCGGCTACGAGCGTGCCTTGGCCGACGCGGGGATCCTCCGCGATCCGTCGCTCACCGTCGTTGCGGAAGATGCCGGAACGACCTTCGCGATCGAGCCAGCTCGGCGGCTGCTCGACCGGCCCGATCGACCGTCCGCGGTCTTCTGCTTCAGCGACCAGGGTGCGATGGGCCTGTACAACGTCGCTCGACACCTCGGCCTGGAGATCCCGCGCGATCTGTCCATCGCCGGGTTCGACAACCAGGAGTTCGTCGCGGACGCGCTCGACCCCGGGCTCACGACAGTCCAGCTTCCGCACAGGGAGATGGGTGAATGGGCGATCCGCCGCGCTGCCGGACGCCTCGACGGGAGCCTGGACGGCTCACCGCGCGACGGCTTCCTGATGCCGTGCCCGCCGGTACTCCGCGACTCGATAGGTCCGCCTCCAAGCTGACTCGAACCCCCTGACCGCACCATCCTTACCGCGCACGCACCGCGACCCCGCGGCGGCGCAAGCCTGCCCAAAACACGAACCCGGCGTGCCTCCTCGAGGCACGCCTGCACCCCGCCCCACCCATCCACCCATGCAAAGGAGCACCTCATGACAACACTCCGCACCCGAGTCCCGCGTCGCGGGCTCCGCCGGATCGCCGTCGGCGCAGCGGCGCTCGCCATTGCGGCGACCGCCTTGGTCGGCTGCAGCAGCGGCTCCGGCGGCAACGCCGGCAAGACCTTCACGATCCTCCAGTACGAGGACCCGACCACAGCGCAGGGCCAGGGCTGGAAGCTCGCGGTCGACATCTTCAAGAAGAAGCACCCCGGGGTGAAGGTCGACTTCCAGACAACGAGCTTTGACGCTGTTCGCAAGAACGCCAAGCTCGTGCTCGGGGGTAACAAGGTGCCCGACGTCGTCGAGTTCAACAAGGGCAACGCCGATGGAGGTCAGCTCGCCAGCCAGGGCCTCCTCTCGCCGCTCACCGACGAGGTGAAGAAGTACGGCTGGGACAAGAAGATCACCGGGTCGATGCAGTCGTTTGCCAAATACGACTCGTCAGGCAAGGCCGGTTCGGGCGACTGGTACGGCATCCCGAACATCGGCGAGTACGTCACCTTCTATTACAACAAGGCGTTGTTCCAGAAGGCCGGCATCACGAGCGAGCCCACGACGATGGACGAGTTCGTCGCCGACATGCAGAAGCTCCAAGCCGCCGGGATCACCCCGGTGTCGTCGTCGGCGTCGACCAACCAGGGCTTCAACCAGATGTGGGTCTGGTACTCGCTGGTCTCGGCGTACGCGACCCGCCAGCAGATCGACGACTACATGTTCCTCAAGGGCAAGGTCGACTTCTCGGCGGACCCGTGGAAGAAGGCCGCGACCCAGTTCCAGGACTGGATCGACAAGGGCTACCTGGGCACCGACCTCGCCGGTCTCACCTACGAGCAGGCGAACGTCAACTTCCTCAGCGGCAAGACCGGCATGCTGATCTGGAACAACAGCGTGTTCTCGCGGGTCAAGGACCAGTCCTCCTTCCCGTGGGGCTACTTCACCCTCCCCGGCGCGAAAATGTCGATGGGCTCCTCCGGGCACCTCTGGGGCGTGCCGGCGAAGGCTGCGAACAAGGACCTCGCCTACGACTGGATCAACATCACGCTGAGCCCGGAGGTGCAGAACAAGATCGGCGAGCTCGGCGGACTCCCGCTCGCCGGCGACTCCTCGAAGATCACCGACCCGGTGACCCGCGCCTACACCCAGCGTTTCGACCAGCTGGTGAAGAACGACACCCTCACCTTCTACCCGGACTACCCGGTGCCCGGCTTCCTCGACTTCATCCAGTCGAACATGGCCGCCATGTCCAACAAGAACGAGACCGCGGACGAATTCACCGCGAAGCTGCAGAAGTTCTACGACGACGGCAAGAACGCAGTCGGACAGGGCTGAGGACGGTGCGGGGACGCCACCCCGGCGTCCCCGCACGGCCCCATCGGATCAGGAGAGAACATGACGACACAGACGGCTGCACGCGGGGTACGAGCGACGGGCTCGACAAACGGACGGCGAGCGGGACGCGCCGGGTACTGGTGGTACCTCGTCCCGATGGTGGTCGGCACAGTCGCGATCGTGCTGCTGCCGTTCGCGGTGAACGTGTACTTTAGCCTGTTCCGGTGGAAGGGCGGCTTGGCGCCGATGCACTGGTACGGGCTCGGAAACTACGCCGACCTCCTCCAGGACGCCCAGTTCTGGCTCGCGTTCAAGAACTCGATCTTCATGATCGTCGGCATCGTGGTCGTACCGACGCTCCTCGGGTTGCTACTTGCGGCGATGCTGTTCGACTACATCGGCCGCGAGTTCGGCGGCAAAGCTGCGGCGTTCCTGCGTGCGACCTATTACCTGCCGCAGATCCTCCCCATCGCCGTCGCCGGGTTCGTCTGGAGCTGGGTCCTCGCCACACAGAACGGGTTGCTGAACAGCGTCATCCACGCCCTCGGAGTCTCCAGCCCTCCCGATTGGCTGGGTAATCCCGACATCGCGATCTACGCCGTCGTGCTCATGCTGATCTGGCTGCAGATCGGCTATCCGGTCGTCATCTTCATGGCGGCGCTGCAGCGGGTCGACCCTGAACTATACGAGGCGGCGTCGCTGGACGGCGCCGGCTGGTGGCGTCGCTTCAGGGCCATCACCATCCCGCAGATCCGGCCCGAGATCTTCGTCGTGGTGATCACCGCGACGGTCGGCGCACTCAAAGTGTTCGCGCCGATCCTCATCCTCACCGGGGGAGGGCCCGAGGGGTCGACGGTCGTGCCCTCGTACTACTCGTACCGGAACTTCTTCGAGCTGTCGAAGGTCGGCTACGGCTCGGCCATCGCGACAGCCATGTCCATCGTCATCTTCCTCGTCGCCGGCATCATGCTCTGGCTGCAGCGACGAGGCATCCAGGAGGAGGGCCGCTCGTGACCACCACGTTGACCAAAACGATCGCGACGGGCACACCCGCCCCCTCGCCTGCCACGCCGCGTACGCGACGGCGCCGCCGGCCGCTGCGCTGGCTGATCCTCGCGGTGGCCGTCGTCATCGCGCTTGTCATGGCGGCTCCGCTGCTGTTGCTTGTCCTCAATGCGTTCAAGACTGGCGCGGACTACTCCGCGCACGGCCCGCTCGCCTGGCCGCAGGACTTCAGCCTCCGATCGTTCCAGGACTACCTGAGCCGGGTCGACTACCTCCGCGCCCTCTGGAACTCGATCGTGATCGCCGGCCTCGTCGCTATCCTCGGAGCCTTGGTGTCGCTGCTGAGCGCGTACGCGATCGGTATCGGCCGGGTGCGCGGTAGCACCGCGCTCCTCGCAATCTTCCTGCTCGCGACGATGCTGCCGCAGGAAGCCCTGATCTACCCGCTGTTCTACGGCGCCCAGGCCACCGGGACCTTCAACACGATATGGAGCGTCATCATCGTCTTCACCGTGCTGCAGGCCGCGTTCGGCACCTACCTGCTCTCCAGCGTCATGTCGACGATCCCGCCGTCGCTGCTGGAAGCCGCAGCGCTCGACGGCGCGAGCCGCTGGCGCATCCTGTGGTCGGTCGTCTACCCCGTGATGCGGCCGACGCTCTCAGTTCTGATGGTCTTCTTCTTCGTCTGGACCTGGAACGAGTTCTACATCCCCCTCATCCTGCTGTCCGACCAGTCGGTGCAGACCATCCCGATCGCGCTGGCCACGCTGCAGGGACAGAACTCGATCAACGTGACCGCGCTCAATGCCGGTTCGCTGCTCTCGCTGCTGCCGACCTTGGTCTTCTTCGTCATTTTCCAGCGCACACTGAGCCGCGGCGTCACCGTCGGCTCGGTCAAGTAGCGCGCTTCCCGCTTTCCCGTTCCGCACCGTTATCAGAGGAGAACCGTTGCTTCCTTCACCGTCCGCCCTGCGCGCCCCGTCGGGCGTGCGCTCCCGCTCGATCAACGCGGAGAACCTGACAGGCGAGCCGGGAGCGGCCGCGGCCGCCAGCTCGCCGCTCGGCCCCGGCCGCAAGGGGAGCGCTTACCTGCCGGTGCCGGCGGGAGGCCAGCTCACGCTCGCGGACATTGTGGGTCCCGGGGTGATCCGGCACATCTGGATCACCGTCCCAGACCGCACCGACGGAGGCCCGTTCGTGCTGCGCGACCTCGTGCTCCGAATCTACTGGGACGACGAGACTGAGCCGTCGGTGGAGTCGCCCCTGGGGGACTTCTTCTGCAACGGCTTCGCGGCACGCGCTCTCGTGACCTCGGAGCCGATCGTCGTCGCGCCGACAGGCGGGATGAACTCGTACATCCCGATGCCATTCCGGCGCCGCGCCCGCATCGTCATCGACAGCGAGCACCCGCAGACGATCGACCATGTGTTCTTCCAGGTCGACTACACCGTCGGCGACGACCTCGACGCAGACACCCCGTACTTCCATGCACAGTGGCGTCGCTCCAACGCGACGACTGCTCTCGGGGAGGATCACGTCATCCTCGACGGTGTGAAGGGCAGCGGCAGGTACCTCGGCACCTACATCGGTCTCGCCTCCCTGACCCGCTACTGGTGGGGCGAGGGCGAGGTGAAGTTCTTCGTCGACGGGGACACCGACCTCCCGACGCTCTGCAGCACCGGGCTGGAGGACTACGCGGGAGGCGCGTGGGCGTTCCAGGACGAACTGCGCCACGACCCCGAGCCGGTGCCGATCACCTTCAGCGCGCCATACTGCGGATACCCGTTCTTCTCGACCCGGGACCAGACCAAGGGTGCGACGTTCATCCAGTCGACAGCGCCGATGCACGCCGTTTACCGCTGGCACCTGCCCGACCCGATCTGGTTCGAGTCCGACCTGCGCGTCACGGTGCAGCAGATCGGCGTCTGGGACAAGGGCCTGTTCGAGCGGAGCGACGACATCTTCTCTGTCGCGTATTGGTACCAAACCGAGCCCCACACGGTCTTCCCCGAGCTGCCCTCGGCAGCCGGACGCGTGCCGAGGTAGCAGATGACGGCGACGCATGCCGACGTCCTCGTGATCGGGGAGGCACTGGTCGACGTGTTCGACCGAAGCACTGGGCCCGAGGAGGCCAATGGGGGAAGTGCCGCGAACACGGCGCTCGCGCTGGGGCGCCTCGGCCGCCCGGTGCGCCTCACTACCGCGCTCGGCGCCGACGACCGCGGCGACGGACTGCGCGACTGGCTGGCCGCGTCGAACGTCGACGTGGACTCCTCACCGATCGCCCGGACGTCCACCGCGCGCGCGACGCTCACCCCGGAGGGTTCCGCGACATACGCGTTCGACGTGAACTGGGACGTAGAACTGACTGGAGTCGAGCCAGCGGCCGTGATCCACACCGGGTCCCTCGCCGCAGCGCTAGATCCCGGGGCCACGGTCGTCGAAGACTATCTTCGCGCAGCGAGGGCAATCGCGACGATCAGCGTCGACCCCAACGTCCGGCCGACCCTCCTTGGCAAGGACGAGCGCAGCCGCATCGAACGCATCCTCACCCTCGCCGACGTCATCAAGCTGAGCGATGAAGACCTCGCGTGGCTCCGGCCCGGAATCCCTCCCGAGACCGCCGCGACGCGCTGGCTTGATGCGGGGGCGGCGGTTGTCGTCATCACGCGCGGGGCGCGGGGAGCGCTCGGGTTCGCCCGCAGCGGTACGGTCGAGATCAACTCTGTGCCGGTGGTGGTCATGGACACCGTCGCCGCCGGCGACACGTTCACCGCCGCCCTTCTCGACGGCCTGCTCGCGGAGGAGCTGGCAGGAGCGAATCGGCGTGACCATCTGCACCAGGTCGACGCCGAAACACTCGCGCGCATCCTCCACAAGGCAGCCCGCGCCGCCGCGATCACCGTGGGCCGCCGTGGCGCGGACCCGCCAACGTGGGCGGAACTCGGTTGAGTATAAAACTGACGGAGGTTGTTGACAGTCGGGTCTTCCACTTGGGAGGAAGACCTCATGACGAAAGCACTCTCCACTGCAGCTCAACGGGCTATTGAACGGCGGGCGAATCACAAGCTCGCGTTGCTGCGGCATGTCGAGGAAGTCAGCGGCAACATCGCCGCGAGCTGCCGCTACTTCGGCGTGAGTCGGCAGGCCTACTACGCCTGGTTGAAGCGCTACGAGGCGGAAGGGTTCGAGGGGCTCAAGGACCGCTCCAGCGCCCCGCACCATTCACCGACCGCGACCGACGCGGAGGTGATCGAGAAGATCCTCTGGCTGCGACAGCAGTATCACTTCGGGCCGGAGAAGATCGCGATGTATCTGAAGCGGTATCACGACATCACGATCAGCAATTCCGGGGTCTGGCGGATCCTGAAGAAGGTGGGCCTGAACCGGTTGCCGGCCTCGCAGCGTTACAAACGTCGGGAGATCCGGTGGAAACGCTACGAGAAGCAACGCCCCGGCCACGCCCTGCAGGTGGATGTGAAGTTCATCGAACCGCTGGGCCAGACGGGCAAGAAGAAGCGCTACTACCAATACACCGCCATCGATGACTGCACACGCCTGCGCGTGCTGAAGGCCTACCCGACCCACGATCAGAAGACCGCGATCCGGTTCATCGACCACGTCCTCTCCAAGCTGCCGTTCAAGGTTGAGAAAGTCCAAACCGACAACGGCAGCGAGTTCGGCCAGTCCTTCCACTGGCACCTGCTGGACAAGGGCATCGACCACATTCGTATCAAGCCGGCCACACCGCGGCTGAATGGGAAGGTCGAGCGCTCGCACCGGATTGATGCGGAGGAGTTCTACCGTCTGCTGGAGGGCCAGGTGATCGACGACGTCAATCTCTTCAACGACCGCCTCCAACAATGGGAGGACTACTACAACTACGATCGACCACACGGAGCCCTCAAAGGACAGACCCCTTACGAGCGGCTCAAGCAGAAAACGCAGGACCCGCTGTCATAGGCCTCCGTCAGTTGCACACGGAACTCGGTTGAGAGCAGGTCTGACTTGCCCACATCTTGCCCACAACTGGTTGGCGACGCACGCGATCACGGTGATGCTCACGAGCACAAATCTCGCGGAATCCTGCGGGAGCCCGCCGCGAAGTCAGTCCTCTAAGAGCGATAGTTAGAGCACACGGCTCATAATCGTGGTGTCGCGGGTTCGAGTCCCGCCCTCGCTACATAGCTTGAAAACACGGGGAACGGCGGCTGTTGATCAGCCGCCGTTTTCTCGTTGTCGGGGCGATTTGGACACAATTTGGACACACTCCAAATCAGCGGGGCTGGTTCCGGGCACGCTCAGTCACTCAGATCAGCCGTGCGACGTGGTGATCACGCGGAGTGGTTCAGCGCGATCGAGGCGGCCTCGTCGAGACGGTAGGCGACGTCATCGAGGTCGTCGTTGAAGAGGTCCGCGTAGACGTCGAGGGTCATGGCCGCGGAGGCGTGACCGAGCATGCGCTGCACCGCTTTGACGTTGGCGCCGGCAGAGACTGCCAGGCTGGCCGTGGTGTGACGCAGATCGTGAATCGTCATCGACGGTAGACCTGCTGTCACAAGTGCTTTGTCGAACCAGGAGTTCTGCCGAATGGTCGGCGTTGTCTGGTGTTCGCCAAATCGCCCGGGGAAAACGAGATCGTCAACGCCTTTGCCGTCCAACGCCTCGCCGAGCCTGTTGCTGAGGAACGCGGGGAACGGCACGCTGCGCCGCTTGTGCGTCTTCGGGGAGCCGACGATCACCTCGCCGCGGACGAAGACGGCATTCTCAACGATGTGCAGCCGCCTCCTAGAGAGGTCGACGTCCTTGACGCGGAGCGCGGTCGCCTCGCCCCAACGCACACCCGTATACCCGAGCAGGAGGATGAGCGTTCCCTGTTCGCCGCTCGCACCGGCTAGCCGGTGGAGTTGTTCGTGTGTGAGGTAGCGGTGCTCCCTGGAGACCTTGCGAGGCAACGCGACCCCGCGCGCCGGGTTCGACGCGAGCCGATGGTCGCGGACGGCCACGTCGAGGATCCTGGCGAGAATCCCGTAGCACCGGTGCACGAGTGCCGGCGACTTGGGCTTACCGAAGCCGTTGCCGCCGGCGCTGAGCCCAGAGACCCATTGTTGAACGTCGCTGTGTCGGATCTGTCCGATCGACTTCGAGCCCCACGCTGGTCGTACGTGAAGTCTCCAAGCCGATTCGACGACAGCAACAGACGACGGCTTGAGGTGGGTCTGCGACGTCATCCACTGCTCACCGAGTTCGTCGATCGTGGCGCGCGCTTGGGCTGAGTCGATGTAGTCACCTCGAGCTTTCTTGACTTCCACTGAGGCGAGATAGAGGTCGGCCTCGCGCTTCGTGCGGAAGCCGCGCTTGCTGGCCTGGCTGTGATCGGGCTTTCGATAACGGACTCGATATCGGCGCCCGTTTGCGCTCTCGTAGGCTTCGACGCTCCCCATCGGCGTTCCTCCCGCCTTCTGATGCCACGAAGATCGTTGGCTTACGACTCCGCCGCTTCTGCGATTCCAATTAGGCCCGCGCTCGCGAGCAGCTCGGCGACATCTGCGATTTCCTTCGCCATTCGGTCGATGCGCTTCTTCACCGCGGTGTTGGTAGCGATCAGGTCGGGATCGCCGGACGCGTCCTGGGTCTTCAGCACGATCTCTAGGCGATCGAGTTCACGCCGAAGGGTGCCGAGCTCACGCAGGGAGTTGAGGATGGCGATGTCGGCTCGTTCAGACGCCAGGCGTGGTCGATACGAACTGGCTGGGGTGGATGACAGCCAGCTGTCGAACTCTGCCGCTGTCATCCCAGTGAAGTCGTCGCTGAGGTTCCCAAGATCCAGTGTGGCGTCTGGCCTGCCGATCGGGGCAAGCAGCATACTCACCGGCACATTCAGTCCGCGTGCAATGTTCAGCAGCTGACTGATGCTGATGTCGGCTTTCCTGCCGGACTCGATGTTCTCCAGGATCGCCTCGGTCACGTTCCCGCCCGGGATGGCCTCGGCCAAGTCTGCCGTCGTGCGATAGCCACGCTCTCGGCGCGCCAATCTGATCCGCACACCAATGCTTGTCTCCGCTCGAAAGTCTGCCATTTCAACAGCTTAGTGCCCAACCTGTTGTCAAGTATTCAATTCTTTGCTACCGTGCTCTCAACAACTCAGATGCTCCTAGGTTGTCGAAACGGAGGAGACAAAATGACAGGAGAATTCATTCAGCCAGCGGAAGTGGTGGAGCTCACAGGGTTGTCCATCGCTGCGCTTGCCCAACTGCGTTATCACGGCAAAGGGCCGCGGTTCTACAAGCCGACTCCGCGCACCGTCCTCTACAAGCGGTCGGAGGTGTTGGCATGGCTGGAGGCGAGCGCCCAGACGAAGACCGGAGTGTACGCGTAGCCGAGCCGGCGCCCGCTGGCCCCGGGGTCATCCAGGACTTCGTGGATGGCTATCTCGTGCCGGTCGATCCGATGGATGACTTGCAGTGCGAGAGCTGTCAGTAGAACTGCTGGTTCACCCCGGCGCGCCATCCCATTGCATCCCCCTGTTCGGGGGTAGCGTGCGGCATCAAATGGAGCGGCTGATTCTTACCCCGATCACAGTGACGCCCGGCTCCCAACTCGAGTCAGAGCGGCGGTAACCCATCGTGACTGAGACTCCCGAACTTCAGAGTCGTAGTCGCTGCTCCATCACCGAATCCGGGCTCGTCGCCCCAACCTCCCCGGCGATGCTCGGCTCATCCACCCACTCATCTTCACGAGCGCTCCCGCGCGCCCATTCGCGCTGACCCAAACGCAGTCTCACGAGCCGCCTGGCTCGAACCCGGTCCTTCGCAGTAGCCACCTCCATGCAAGGAAGGTTGTGATCTCGTGGCTGGAGGAACCCAAGTCCGCACGCGGACGGATGCGCTTCTCACGGAGTTGCTCCGTGAAGTCGACACCCTGCGACCGTACGTCCGCTTCCAACTGCGCGGCTGGCCGAGTGAGGTCGACGCCGTTCTACAGATCGCCCGGGAGACGGTCTGGCACCGGTCCTCCACCTTCGACCCCAAGCGCGGGTCGCCGCACGCGTTTGTGTTCGGCATCACCCGTCACGTCGTGTTGCGGGAGATAGAGCGGAAGCACGTGCCGATGGACGACGTTCCGGACGACGTCGAGTCCAACTCCGATATCGACCCCTTGGAGGCGTTGATCCGGCGGTTCAGCGCGCACCGGTGGATGGTGCTGGTCGCCGATTTCGTCGGCCCATCCGACTGGCACGTGATGAGCGACCTGAGCCTGGCAGACGGTAACACCGAGCGAGTGGCCGAGGCCCATCAACTGTCCAAGCGCGGCGTCCGCACGATCCACGACCGCGTGTGCCAGACCGCACGAACCGTGCTCGCTGCCCTTGCTGCCGCGGATGCGGGACTACCGCTGACAGGCTCCATGATCGTGTCGTGCGTGCCCGAGATCGGTGGGTTCCGAGAGGTCGCAGAGATGATCGGCGACGACGCAGGCACCATCGCCGCTACACTTCACATTCACCCCGGCTCGGCTCGGGCCCGGATCGCAACAGCGAAGCGGCTGCTGATGATTGCCCAGACCGTCCTCGAACAGGAGCTGGCGGCATGAGGAGCGTCGGGGCGGCTGCCGCTCACGCGGTGTCGCATCCGAAGACGACTCGGAACGTGCTGATCGTCGCGGCGGTCATCGTTCTGGTCGTCCCTATCGCGCTCGTCGCCGTGCCGGTCAGCCTGGTCATTGCGATGGGTGCCAACGGCTTCGGAGGCGGTGGGGGAGCGTGCGGCGGATCCGCGCCATCCGTGGAGGCCGGCCAGAACGTTGACGGGTACGGACCCGAGCAGCTGCAGATCGCAGCGACGATCATCACGGTCGGCCAACAGATGAGCGTGCCCCCACGCGGGCAGACCCTCGCGTTGATGGTCGCCATCGGCGAGTCCGGACTCCGAAACCTCAACCACGGGGACGCCGTCGACAACACCACTATCGGTGTCTTCCAGCAAGGCGCCGGCTACGGCACCCCCGCGCAGCGGATGGACCCAGCGACCGCGGCCGCCGCGTTCTACACCCGCATGCTGCACGTCCCCGACTGGCAGACACTCGCCCCGACCCTCGTCGCTCACGCGGTCCAGATCAACGCCGACCCGAACCACTACGCCCCGTTCTGGACACCCGCCGAGCAGGTGCTCGCCGCTCTGACCGGGTCGAGTGCTGGGACGTGTCAGGTCCCGGCGGATGCCCGGGCAGCTGCGGTCGCCCTGGTGGGCGCGATCCAGGCGAAGAAGCTGAACTTCCTCGAGCCCCGCTACCAGCAGCAAGTCATCAACATGGCCGACGGGACGGCGACGCCGGACTGCGCGATCGACGCCCACGTTCTCCAGCTGATCGTCGTCGCGGTTCAGTCCTTTCAGCAGGTTGGGGTTAGCGATCTCAACCGGCGCTGCACCGGCATGACCCCTGGAGCGGGCACCGCGTCCGCGCACTGGAAGGGCAAAGCGGTCGACTTCTACGCGATCAACCGGCAGTCCCTCACCGGGGCCGACACACTCTCAGTCCAGCTGATCCACGTCCTGGATCCGTACGCCCCGCACGGGTCGTTGGCCGGTCAGAGCGACTGCCGCTCCCGCGCCCATGTCTCGCTCGGCGTGCTCGTGAACATCACCAGCGACTTTCCCGATACCTGCAACCACCAGCACATTCAGGTGCCCTGACCGAACAAATCTCCAAGATGCGCGCCAAGAACCGCCCCTAACCGGAAGTTCCAAGTGAAGGGCGCATACGAAACCGAGGTGAATCGAGATGAACAAGAAGCTGATCGCAGTCGCGGCGCTCCTCCCATGCCTGGCACTTGCCGGTTGCGCCGGCACGACGCCCGCGCGCAACCCGTCGTTCACGACGGTCGCGCCGGCCAAGCCGACTATTACCCCGTCCAGCGGTGCGACCCCGGCCGCCGACGGCATCGTCGACACCGTCTATGTCCAGGTCTTCCCTGGCCGCACCTTCAAGTCCAGGCACGGCTGCCGATGCACCCTCCCGGACACTGCGCAGGAGCTCTTTCCGGCTGGGACGCCGGTGGTGTTCATGAGAATCACGATGACGGGCGAGTGGAAGCCGTCCCAGGGCGGCCAGACCTACCAGGACGTCACCGGCACCACCCTGAAAGGCACCCAATTCGATGGGCGCCCCGAACCGGCGGTCCTCGACACCACCGATGGTCCCGCGGCCGCGAAGGAGGCCGGGCTGTCCTGGCTCCCGTCGGGCTTGTTCGCGAAGAACTCCGATTGGACGATCCCGAACGACAAGGAACGCTCCTTCGGCGCAGCCTGGTACCTCCCGCCCGGCGTCGACCGGCTCTTCCTCACCGTGGATGTCCCCTCGGAAGGGCAGCCTCTACAGCTGGTCGTCCCCTTGCCGACGTCGGCGACCAGCGCCGCGAACGCGAGCGGGGAGTGACCGTAATGGACCTGATCCTCAACCTGCTTCGCCTCCTGCTCATCGTCGGCATCGCCCTGCTCGGGATCCTCGGAGCCGGGCTGCTGGCCGCATGGCGGATGAGCGAGCGGAAAGAACCCGAACCGTCGACCGACCCCACGGAAAGGAACCAAGAATCATGAACGCACTCAACGAAGCCCTCGTCACCGTCCACGCACGCATCATCACCGTGGCGGCTGTCCCGAACCCCAGCCCGGACTTCTCCGGGCCCGGTGTCGGAGCGCTGCAGGCGATCGCGAACGTCGTGTTCGCGATCGTGCTCATCCTGGGCGTGATCGGCGGGCTGATCGCCGGCGGGTTTATCGTCGTCGGCCACATCTCCAGCAACGGCCGCGTACAGAAAGCCGGAATCGTCGGTGTGATCAGCTGCGTCGCCGGCGTCGCCATCGCCGGCAGCATCGCCGGACTCATCAACTGGGGCCAGTCCCTCCACGTGGCGTAACCATCATGATCGACATCGCTACTACTGCTCCGCCGGATCCCTTCGCACCGAACTACGGCTGCTTCGTCGCCGACTTCGGCTGCCAAGCGTCCCAAACGCTCGCGCAGTTCATGGGCTCCACGATCCGCAACCTCGGCGACTTCATTGCCACGATGATCGCCGGGTCCTTCAACACGAACATCGATCAGGGCAGTTGGAACATCGCCCACTCGCAGTTCCTGTTCTGGATCGCCGTCACCGCCCCGATCATCCTGATCATCGCCCTGGTGCAGATCGGCATTGCGATGATCCTGCAGGACTGGTCCCGCATCGGCCGCACCGCAGCCGGGGCCGCTCTCGCGATTCCGTTCTCGGCGATCTGCGTCTGGGGAATGCAGAAGGCCTCCGGCATCACCGACGACATCACCAGCAGCCTCACGACGGTTGCTCAAGGCGGGGACCTCGCTAAGGGGCTGCTTCGTGTGGTCGGGCTGCTCGACCTGCCCAATCAATCCGCGAACGCGGTCATGCACAGCTCGCAGTTCACCCAAGGCGGCGTCATCTACGCGATGGCCGCCCAGGGAGCTCATGGGCCAGCCGCCGTCGGCGATTACGTCGTCGCGCTACTGGTCGTCGGGCTGATGATGATCGCCTCCCTCTTCCTCTTCATTGCCATGTCGATCCGGGAGTTCGGCCTCTTGGCACTGGCGGCTATGGCCCCGGTCGGGCTGATGATGATCGGCCAGCCCAAGCTCACCGCCTGGGCCCAGCGCTGGATGAACCTCACCGTCGGACTCCTCATCGCAAAACCGCTCGCAGCGGGGGTCGTGCTACTGGCCGTGGAACTCACGAAAGCGTCCCTGAGCGCCGGGGTCATCCTCGTGGCCGCCGGCGCGGTGATCGCCGCCGCCTTCAGCCCCCTGTGGGCGACAAAGCTCGTCTCGTTCGCCGGTGCCGAGGTCGGTACTGCCCTCCATCATCGGTTCTCGGTCCGCGACCAGTTCTCGCGCGCCAGCACCGCCGCCGCGCCCGTCCGCACCGCGGCACGGGTCGTCAAGGTTGGGAGATAACTCATGACCACCCTCGCCGCTGACCAGATCATCACTGAGGAAGGCGCACCCCGGGTCCGCTTTGCCGCCCGCGAACGGCGGGGTATCTTCCTCGGGCTGACGTTCCTTCAGCTGGTCGTGATCGGCGCCGCCGTCGCGGTCCTGCTCTCAACCCTGTTCATCGACACCAACGCGATCTGGGTGATGCTTCCCATCGTCGCCGTCGCTGTGTTCTTCGCTCTCGCCACCTACCGGCGCGAGCCGGTCATCGTGATCGGCGTCCAAGCGGCCCGCTACGTGCGCCGGAGTCTGACCGGCCAGACCAGCTTCCGACGCGATGTCTGGCTCCGAGTGAGTGTCGCCTCCCTCAACGTCGGGCACGCCCAGGTCGCCGCGGTGACCCCGGTGGTGACCTCGAAGTTCCTCCTGCCCGGCGCGCTCGGCGACGTGCAGATCGTCCAGATCCCCGGCGCCGGCGGCTTCATCTACAACGCCCGCGGCAGACTCGCCTCCATCACGGTGAAGGTCGGGTCCAAGGCATGGGCGCTGCGGGACAAGGGCACCCAGGAAGCCGCCTACGACGGATTCGTGGAATGGCTCAGCTCACTGGAGAACCTGCCCGGAGTGCGTGAGACCACCATCCGGATCCGCGTCGACCGAGCCTCCTCGAACGAGCTGCGCGACTACCTGGTCGCGCGAGAGAACGAGCACGACCCGCAAGTCACGTCCGAGCTGCGCGAGCAGTATTGGGCGCTCACGCAGGCGGCGTCGAAGCGGTCGATGGGGTTCACGAACTACATCACGCTCACCTTCGACACCGCCGCGCTCAACGGCGCGATCCGTGATGCAGGGAAAGGCCTGACCGGCCTAGCCGCCGTACTGAAAGAGCGGGTGGGCGGGGTCGAGACGTCGATGGAGCACGCCCGGCTCGCTCCGGCTGGGTGGCTTACCTCCGACGAGCTCGACGAGCTCAACGCGCTGTCCGCGGACCCGGTCGCCGCGGCGACGCGACGTGAGCGGGACTCCGAGATCGTGTCTGCGCCGTCGCCGGTGATGGGGATCGACGAGGGCTGGGATGCGATGCGGGTGGACGAGTCCTGGCACCAGACGTTCTGGGTTGCCGAATGGCCGCGCACCGACGTCCGCACCGGGTTCCTCGAACCGCTCCTCTATGCAGGCGACGCGACCAGGGTGATCACCTTGCAGGTGCGACCTGTCGCGACGCACAAGGCGCTGGCCCAGCTGAACCGAGCCCAGTCCGATATGGAGACCGCCGCGACGATCCGGATGAAGCTGTCCTCCCGCATCCCGCTCACCCACCTCCGTGAAGAAGAGGATCTTGCGGTGCGGGAGCACGACCTCGTCGACGGGTTCGGTGACGTTCAGTACCGCGGGTTCGTCACCATCTCTGCCGAATCCAAAGACGCTCTCTCCAAAGCCCGCACCGACCTCGAGCAGGCCTCGCACCCGGCACGGCTCGTGCTCGCGTCCATGTGGGGTCAGCAGGCCGCCGGGTTCGTCACCGCTGCGCTGCCCGTACCGCTGGAAGGGGAATGATCATGAAGCAGTCAGATGTGATTGGTCGTGTCCCAGCGAAGGAGAAGCCACGCTCCAACGGGCGGCACAGTCGGACCTCCAGTTCGGACAGGAGCTCAAGCTGGAAGCTCCAGAGCGCAGAGTTGCCGGCGTCGAAGATGCCGGCGTGGGGGTGGAAGCAGGCGCACAACCTGCGTGGGCCGCTGCGCGCCACCCCACCCGCACACCGGTGCTCCTCCAAGGTGCTCGGCGGCGCGTACCCATTCCTGGCCGAGACCGGAGACATCCTCACCGGGGCTTACATCGGCGAGAACCTCCTCTCCCGGGCGCCGTTCTGTTTCGACCCGTGGGACGCCTATTCGGCTGAGGCCGTCCGGTCGCACTCCGTCGCCGTTCTTGGGGTGAAGGGGACGGGGAAGTCGATGCTGGCCAAGTCCTGGTCCTCCCGGCTCGCGCGGCTGGGTCGCAAGATTGCGGTCCCTCACGACCCGAACGGGGAGTGGGTGCGCGTCGCCGCGTATGTCGGCGGCAAGTCGATCAGCGTTGGCCCCGGCAAGGCCGCACGGATTAACCTCCTTGACGAGGGTGCGCGGGATCCGTCGTTCTCGGATGAGGACTGGAATCAGAACGTTCTCCAGTACCGGCGGGCGACGGTGAAGACGATCATTCGCCGCCTCCGCGAAGGAGGAAACCTGGAACCGGTCGAGCACACCGCACTCGATGTCGCGCTTGACGCGTTGCGGGGCCAGTCCACCGTCACCATCACTCACGTCTACGATCGGCTCGTCGACCCTCACCAGAGCCAGCCGCTTGAGGTGGTCGAGGCCGGCCATCGGCTCGCGCACTCGCTGCGCCGGATGGTCTCGGGCGACCTGACCGGGTTCTTCGATGGACCCTCCACCGTCCGCTTCGACGCCGACGCCCCGATGATGGTCGTCGACACCTCCGCGCTCAAAGGGGCATCGCCGGAAGCGCAGGCATTGGCGCGGCTGGCGACAGCGAACTGGATCCGCCGCTCCAGCCTGGGCGCGAACCGGCAGGCAAGGGTGATCATCCACGAAGAGGCCGCTGTCGAGCTGCTCAACGATGTCTCCGGTGGCGACGGTCTTGCAGACCGGGTCGAGGACGAGAAGGTCGCCCGCCATCTCGGTACGTCCAACTGGTACCTGCTGCACCGGGTCGCTGACCTCGACGCACTGGGCGACCGCAACAGCGCCCTCCACTCGAGGGCGCTCGGTCTCTTGGCGGACTGCGAAACCCGGATCTCGTATGCCCAACACGCGGGTGAGATCGCGAGGTCACGCGAGATCCTGGGCTGGAACGACACCCAGGCCGACCTGGTCCGCAAGCTGCACAAGGGTGAAGGGCTCTGGCAGATCGGGCAGGACCGGGTGGCCAAGGTGCGCAACATCTGCACCGACTACGAACTCGGCATCTTCCGTACTGACGCGATGGGTGGAGAACGGGCATGAGAACCCAAAGCTCGCCCTGGACGCACGTTACCCTCTACAGCCTGTTCGCCATCGTTGTCGCCAGTGCGCTCGCCACCGGCGTCGCCAGCGCGACCATGAACGTGACGTGCGGCGGTGGCGGCCGGCCGGGCAGCGTCTTCGCAGGCCTGCAGCTGGCGATGGGCGGACACCCGAGCGGCTTCACCCTCCTGCCGGGCTGCAAGGCGCCCGTGACGTTGATCCGAGTCCTCGATCTGCTCGCCGTCCTTCTTCTTCTCTGCACGGTCGCAGTCGGGGTGGTGTGGTGGCTTCGCTATCGGCAGTCGGACCGCTACTTCATCCGTGAGCTTCGGGGACGAGACGGGCTCGCCAAGCCCGGCGAAGTCCGCAAACACACCTCCGCCCGCACCGCACTGCACCGCGCCAAGACGTTACGTCCGTCGCTGGTCAACCCCGCGGCGTCCGCAGCCGGGTGGAAAGTCGGCAGCGCCCATGGGCAGGACGTTTACGTGTCGATCGAGGACTCGATCGTCGTCGAGGGTGCACCTCGGTCTGGTAAGGGATACCGGTTCATCATCAACGCGATCCTCGACTGGGACGGCCCGCTGATCACAACCTCCACCCGGAACGACAACCTCTCCGTCACAATGCGCGAACGCGCACGGGTCGGCGAGGTCACCGTCTTCGACCCACAAGAGCTCACCGGGATTCGCTCCGGGCTCCGAATCTCACCGGTGGCCGGATGTGAGGATCCGCTGGTCGCGGACCAACGGGGGCAGGCGATCATCGCCGGCACCGCGCTCGGCGCGTCTAAGACGAACCAGGAATGGGCGCAGGTGTCCTCCAACGTGCTGTCCCGGCTCCTGCACGCCGCCGCAGTCTCGGGCCGCGGCACCGACGCGCTGGCGCGGTGGGGATCCAACCCGCGGATCGCACGGGAAGCCGTCAGCGTGCTCGCTAACCAAGGAACGCCTGGCTGGTCCGAGGACCTGGACACGATCATCAACGGCGACGAGAAGCTACTTGCCAACTCCTGGTTCGGTGTATTCGGCGCACTCCGCCCGCTGTCCATCCCTTCGATCCGAAAGGCGATGACGCCGGGGTTAGGGGAGCAGTTCGACCTCGACGCATTCCTCACCGGCTCCAACAGCCTCTACCTGGTCGGTACCGGCGCCGGTGCTGGCTCCGTGGGTGGCTTTCTCGGCGCGGTCCTGGACGACATCGTTGAGACAGCACGACGCAAAGCACTTGCCTCGCCCGGCTCGCGGCTCGACCCACCGCTCGCACTGATCCTGGACGAGATAGCAAACATGTTCTCCTGGCCGGCGCTGCCGCGGATCATGGCCGACGGCGGTGGCATCGGCATCTCCACCATCGTCGTCCTCCAAGCCCTCTCACAAGCCGAGACCGCATGGTCGCGCTCGGAAGCCGACACGATCTGGTCGGCTGCAACGGCCAAGCTGCTCCTCGGCGGTGCGTCCGACGTCGACCATCTACGCGACATCGAATCCCTCCTCGGGACCCGCCGGATCCGGAACACCGGCCACTCCTACAACGACAACGGGTCGTCCACGAACGTGCAGAACGAGAAGGTGCCGGTGATGACCCTCGACGAGATCCGCCGCATGCCCGAAACCGTCGGACTCCTCGCCTACCGGAACCGGCGCGGAATCCTCCTCGACCTGCGCGGGTGGACCGACCGCGACGACGCCCGCCAGGTCAGCGCCGGCAAGACGCACACGGAACTCGATCAGCAGGTCGTGTTCGCCGAACAGTATCAAGCCGCGCTCGATCGCCGTGGATCAGCGGGGGAGGAACACTGATGTCCAACCGTCGCCGTCCCGCCCGGGACAACACGTACCGCAGCCGCTACCTGCACTCGCCAGCGTGGTTTGCCCGCCGCGACCGCTGGTTCCTCGAGGAACAGGCCCACAACGGCACCATCCGCTGTGCCCTCTGCCTCGGCGCTGGCGGCGCCCGCTCCCTGGAACTTCACCACCTCGACTACCGCGGGGTCACCCAAACCCCATACGGCTGGACCGCCCTTGAGCAGCACGAAGACCTGACGGCGCTGCATCCGCGCTGCCACGAGTACGTGCACCAGCTGATCGAACGAGACCGCGCACTCTCCGGGTTCGTCTCCCGCCGCACCGCATCCGTCCAAGCGATCGCCCGGCTGCAGGCCAAGATCGCGCACTACATCGAAGCTTCCCTGGAGCAGCAGTGACCGACGATATCCCACTCGATGACCTCGTCGCATCACTTGCCGAGGGGTGGGAAGACCGAGCGCCCCGGCAAAGTCCTGGAATGCTCGGTATCCGTGTCATCAACTGGCGCACGCTGGAGGACGAGGAGGCCCCGCAGGTCTGGACCAGCCTGCGGCAGTGGGTGATCTGGTTCACCCACAGATACAACATCGCCTCGCGGAAGATCCCGCCCTGCTGGTTCAAGCACGGCGCACTTGTCGAAGAACTCTCCGCCCTCCACACCGCATGGCTTGTCTCCTTCGACAGCCTTGACGCCGGTTACGGACCGATCGGCTGGCACGAACGCCTCGCCGTCGCCATGCCGAGGCTGGCGACTTGGTACAACGGCGAATGCCATAACGGCCACACCGAACTCCCGCAAACCAGCGAAGATGCTGTCCCGGTGGAGTGGTCCGAGTGGATCCGCCGCAGCCACGCCAATTCGTGAGAGTCGAGGCCGCGATTTGCGCGCCGTCTGCGCGCATTTTCCGGCCTTGAACCGGAAGTTCTAAGTGACAGCGACCCGACCAGCGGGCGCGAAAGGAAAGGAACAGAACGATGAGCACACGCGTCCCGATCAGCATTGAAGGCAACCTCGTCGCCGACCCCGACTACGGCGAATCCCAGAACGGCACCAAGTTCGCCAAGTTCACCGTCGCCGTCACCGACCGCAAGCTCGAAGACGGCAAGTGGGTCGACGGCGACACCCAGTACCACCGCACCACTGTCTTTGGCCGCACCGCCGAGAACGTCCGCGCCAGCCTGGCCAAGGGCGACACCGTCATCGTCAACGGCAACCTCGAGTTCCGCCACTGGACCGACCAAGCCACTGGCGAACCCCGAGCCGCAACCGAAGTCGTCGCCGACAGCGTAGGGCCGTCCCTCCGCTACACCACGGCGGAGGTCACCCGTCGCGCCCCAAAAGCTGACGGCCCGGCGGTCGGCGACACCGGGCCCACTGCTAGTGCCGAGCACACCACATCGGGTCTCTCCCTGGTGTGACGCGGGTCGGGTGGGGCGGTTCGCTTACCGTCCCACCCGTTCTCGGCTTATGCCAGGTCTCCTGACCCTCGAAGGGGGGGTGCCAGGGGATCCTGCCAGATACGGTCAGCCCGTAGGATTCCAACGTGTCGGCACAGTCCCGGCAGAATATTCAACTAGGGAGTCTAACGAGACGCTTTTGGTGAATCAGAATCTTGACAGTGAGGATGTAGTCCGGCTGCAGCGGATTGCCCGAGACAACGACCTCATACTGATGGGGATGACAGGCGTTGGGAAAACCACCTTTGCTCGTCACCTTCAGCGATATGCCCCGATTCGCTATGTCGCTCAAGGCGAGATAACCCGGTCGATCCTAGAGTTTTCCACCGACGACGAAACACGTTCGGCGTCTAACCGCGCGGAGCCTTGGCCGTTCGATCTGGTTTTGCGATTGATGGCCCCTTTCTTGCAGATCCCTGAACCGTACCTGCTCGATGGAATGCCAAAGCACCCTCACGAGGCCGAGTGGATCGTTGAACACCAACGGTCGCGCGCACGGCCCACGAAGGTGATCGTCCTGCGGGCCAGTGAACAGACGATCTGGCACCGCCTTGCCTCAGTGTCGCGAGAGAACCGGCGCGAGACCAACGAGGAAATCAACCATCGCATAGCGACGTTTCGAGACAAGGTCGACGCCAATCTAGACATACTGTCGGAACGCGCAGATCAGATCGTTGAGTTCCACACGGATGACTCCACTCCGTTGCAACTGTTGAGCGAAGCTGCACATCGTATGGGGTCGTAGGAGCTGAAGTGAACGCGCGGTATGTTGAACCTTCGCAGATCTGGGTGCCATACGAAGAAGTGCACCAAGATGTCAGTCGTCTTTTCGATTCAATCCGAAGAGTCACGCCTGGGCCGGTTGTCTTGATAGCACTTGCCCGGGGCGGATGGGTTCCAGCACGATTGCTTGGCGCTCACTTCGACGAAAGTACTAGCCAATCTCTTACTCTTAGCATCTCGGTCAATTATCGAGATCTCGGACGTCCGACTGAAGCCGCTGAGCTTACCCAGGGATTCGACGAGATCTCTGCCCGTTCATTAGCGAATGCCGTTTCCGAAGGGTACGGCGTGTGGCTCATCGACGGGCCCTACGCGATGGGAGCCGTCGCGTCCAAAGCCACTGCATATGTCTCCGAGCTTCTCAGTTCTCTGGGATATGCCGAGCACCCCGTCCACGTTGGAGTCATGCATTGGGTCCGTTTCAGTCGATCGACACCTGCTCCTTGGCGTCGAGCCGCTCGAAGGCCGCCGGACGCATATGGCCGTCTTTTGATTGCCGATGAGAAGCCTTACGTTGATTACCCTTGGGAGCACGTGGCCCCGTCCCCTAGGATGTGAAACCACCGACGGGAGGGGCCTAGTGTGACTGAGGGAGAACGGTTTCTCCAAGTTGAGGTCATCGACTCGACGATTGAGGGCAACGTGCTGGCGGGTGATCTGGCTTCCGTTCTTCGGGACGTGGAGCCCGCGAATTCGGTCACTCGTATTAAGGCCGATCCCAACACCCAGGACTTGGGTGCAATCATCCAAATTTTCCTTGATCAGTGGCTCCCTGCAATACTCGGGTCCGCGATTGGGCAGTGGGCGGCCATGCGGCCGAAGGCTCAGGTTCGGCTTGTCTCCATCGTGAAGTCGGATGGGAGCCGCAAGACGGTCTATGAAGGTCCGGCGCGCAATGTCACGGAGAGCGTCCTGAAGGACGCCTTTAACCGCTAATGGGCCACCCTCATTTGCCAGCCGCGGGATTCGATGACTACATAATCTTGCTCGGCGCCAGCGATTGGCCCGAGCTAGATCTCCCCGGTAGCGCGCCGGCTTTCTCGTTGACCCACGACAAGGTACTCGCTTGTTTGCAGGGGGCGCTCGAAGTCGAAGACGATCGAGTCCTCGATCTGTTCGACACCAACGATTACCCACAGCAGCAGTATCAACGCATGAGGAAATTCCTTGAGACAGCAGAGTCTGCTGACGCTAACTCCATCGTCCGAATATTCACGTACTACATAGGGCACGGAGCCTTCTTCGGGGAAGACCATACCGAGTATTGCCTGCCAGTTAGAGCAACAAGCGAACCTTACGAGGTGTCCTCAAGTCTCCGGATCCAAGAGTTGTCTAATGTGCTTGCTCGATACGCTCCCCGCAGCATCCGGGTCTCAATTATCGACGCCTGCTTTGCTGGCGCCGCCATGTCAGGTTTCCAGGGCCGTGAACAAGACGTCCTTGACGCGGAGGCCAAGCGCTCCATCGATATTCACCCCAGTGACTGGGGAATCGTGCTGATTTGTGCCGCAGACAAGCGCACGCCAGCAAGGATTGAAGAGGATGGCAGCGGGACCGTCTTTTCGAACGCCTTTATCCGAGCCATCAACGATGGAGATCCGTCGCTCCAAGAGCGGCTAAGTTTGCGCGACTTGGTTACCATTACTCGCGCTCGGATACTGAGAACCCTTCCCAAGGGGCCAAATCCTCAGATACATGTCCCTCGGCAAGCGACATCAACGGTGGATATTTCAGAGGCCGGGATGTTTACAAACCATGCATTCGGCCCTGCACAGGTAATTCCGCGGGACTCAGAACAGTCGCGAGGTCTGGTGGCCATCGATTCCAAGAGCGCAGTGGGATTGCTCGAAATTGCCGAGAAGTGGAGCGGCAGCTCTGTCTCATACCGCGGGACGGTCTTCGACGTTCCTAAAGGGAACGAATATTGGAACGAGTTGCCTGCGCAGGCCCAGAACAGTTTCATCCTGCTTGGCCGTTCGAACAAGAATTGGTTCGGGAAGAGTCCGAGGCAAGCGGCTCGTTTCGGGGCAGACATCGAGAGGATCCTCCGAGGCGGGGGGTCGGTTGCAATCATTTCTGACGATGATCAAAAAACCCTCGCGCTCACGCTCGAGTTCTTCAAATCGCACGTCAAGCGCGAAGTGCTCGAGCGTTTTGCGAGCAGTGAGAACGCGCCCTTGCAATATCGGGTCACGAAGAATTCAAACTACTCGGCGGTACTAGCTGATGAACGACTGGTGTTGTTGCCTAGTTTGAACTCTCCGGATTTTCGGTCGGAAGCGATGGTCCTGGAACTGACGCGATATGAATCCCCTCAGCCGTTCGAGAACTACCTCGCCGACATCCATCGGATGATCTCGACTTCCGCGTGGATCGATCTGGTTGCATCGCTAAACGATGCGGGCACCTGATCCGCATTGATTCGAAGTCGCGAACCCGCCAGCGTTGGATCCTCACTCCGGTGCACCACCGCGGAGCTGAGTCGCCGGGCTCGAAAAGCCGAAAGCCCGGACGTGCACCTAACTGGGTCAACTACAGCGGCCAAGAGTGCTGACTATTCTGCGGTGCTCGGCTAAACGATTCCAACAACGACGTTCGGTTAGTCATCAGACCTCATCAGCGGAAGACGGTGTCGAGCTGGTACGTGAGGCTGCGGGCGTCACTCCAGCCGACTGCCACGAAAGTGTCCAGCACTTGGATCAAACACGTGCGAAGCTCCGGGTCGGTCTGCAGAAGGTGGCGATATTGAACAAGGAAGCGGCTTACAGAGCCTGTGATAAATGCCGCCGCCATCTGGTCGTACTCATACCCACCTTGCTTGCCTCGCAAGACCACAGCTGTCATGTCTCTAAACACCCGAGCAGGATCCACCGGCATGAGGTAGTCGAGAGTCTGCAGAACGTGATGGACCAAGCTGGGGTAAGGGGCCCCAGGCAGAGCGAGCAACAATGTCCTAGACGACGAATAGTAGTCCGCGGGTGTCGGCGTGGGGTTCGCTTCTTGGTCCTGATGCTCATAGGCGCCCGAAGAGAAGTACACGTCGTTACCGATCGAATCGACGAGGTGGGCAATATCCTTCAGCTCCTCGTCAGAGCGGCCCGTTTGGCCATTTCCACCCTCCGCCCCGCTCCGTGTCCCGGCGAGACGAGCGCACGCGTCCGTGACGACGTGAACCGCAAGCGCGAAGGCTCGCTCTCGTGAGGCATCCCTTTCAGGCCCAGAGAAACTGAACGCGTTGCGGAAGTTTCCCGCGATCCCTTTCAAATCCGCGGCAGTACTCGTGGCGCCGTCGATTAGGTCGACCAGGAACGATTTCGCCGACTCAGAGCCTGACCCGATATATAGCGAAGCAGCGATTTCAGAGCAGGCTTCTCGAGCATCGTTCCCCCGAGCTCCAAACGTGGTCGCGCGCTCGTGGATCTTTCGGAGTCGTTCCAAGAGCTCGTTCGGTTTCTGCCAGTTGATCCTGGCGATGCTATACGCGAGCCTCGTGAGGACTCGACCTGACAGTTCTTCGCCCTCCATCCTCAGAAGCGTTGCATCGACGAGATCCGGACGGACGTCTCGAAGTCTCCACACCTGACCCACGGCGGAAAGTCTCACGGACGGCGACTCGTCAGCCATTGCGGCTTGGACAAGCGCCTCCAAGCGACCATCGTCATGTCCCTGCGCAATCAGGGCAACGGAAGCCTGAACTACCCACATCGGCAGGTCGAACGAGCGAATTGTCCCGCGGTCGAATTCGTCGAGATCCTCTGGCTTGTCGGTTCGCTCGCGAATCAGTCTCGCTGTCACGTCTACGAGAGCGTCGATTTCATTGTTCTCGAGAGCATCTCCGACTTCGCATCGCGCGATGACGTCGATCGCCCGCGCAACGTAACCAAACGACCAACGCACGAGCGTCGCGTTCGCGTCGCGCCTAACCTGCGGATCCTCAAGCCGGGACCACAATTCCAAGACCCGTGGCCATATCTCGCTTGTCACCTCTACTGCGGGCACTCCATTCAGGTGGTTGTCGCTAAATGCGTTGACCGGCTCTGCAGCTCGGATCAGAGTGCTATTCGCGTCAGTGTTCGGATCGATCCCGTTAGAACTGAACATGTCGTAGGGATCAAAATCGCTATCATCGCCCAAGTCTGAGGGTGCGGGATTTCCGGGTAGAGACTCGTCTTCGTGCGTCGACTGCCAGAGCGCGCGGGCAGCATCGGTTTGAAGTGAGGTCTCGGGAATGAGCCCGATCAGATTCGCGCGAATTCTCTCCGTTCGAGTCTCGGCAGCATCGAGGTGAGCTATTGCCTCTTCGATCTCGAGACGCTGCGCCGCATTCAGGCCCGAAAAACGATTCCGAATTAGCTCGCCAATCGGCTTGGTGAGGCCCCATGAACAAAGTGAGGCGGGGGAACGGAGAAGGGGCGCGACGATCTGCAGATCGAGCGTGCTGGGAACATTGCGCAATACGGTGCGCCAAAGACCCGCCGGTGCGACCTGCGAACGGAGCGTTTCAACAGCGAGAGCAAAACGTCCAACTTCCACGTCAGGAGTGCTAGCGGAAGACCGAAGCCAGGTGTCAAAGGCGTCCAACATCCGAACTTCGTCGTCATTGTCGTGATGACGGCCCTCGAGCAGATAATCGTCTTCAAAGCTGAATCGCTCGCCACGCCAAACAACTTCCTCGACGTTAGTTTTGTAGCTGTAGCGCGAGGCGTACTTTCTATAAACGACGCACAGGGCTTCGATGGCCTCCCGGGGCGATGCCTCCAGAAAGTGCGGGAAATGCTCCGCTAATGCGTAGTGAGAGTGGTTGTAGTCCTGGCGACGGTTAGAGCTCATGCTGAGGATCCCACGAGTGATCTCCGTCCCGTCGTTTGATTCTTCATCGTGGCCGAATGCTGCGACGTAGATCTCGCGGACCAAGTCTGCGTTGCTGGAGTGAAGGCTCGGCGTGGCATCGGCCAACGAAGGCATTTCGATGTAACCGTACTGAGCCAGGTGCTCGGGCTCGATAATCTCGTGCACGAGCGCCACGGAATCCAGAGGATCGGCCACGTAGGTGGACGTCAGGCCCGCGATGGCGAAGTGCGTAAAGAACCGGTCAACCCGGTTGTTCGCCCATGTCCAGCGAAGGAGCCGCCGAGAAACGAGGCTGACTGCGTCCACAACTGCTTCATCTTGCGCTCCTTTCCCCGCTGTCAGTTCACGGATCATATTTCGGACAACGACGGCACGAGGGATGTCGAGCTTTCGTGAGATGAATTCCGCGAATCTGGCCCATACGGGCGCTTGATCAGCGGATACAGAATGACCAGCTTCATCTGTCAGCAATGCGTTGAGAAGGTGTTGTAGCACGCCTGCTGCGCCGTCTACATCGGCATCCAATGCTTCCCCAAGAACAACGAGGTCCCGATCGGCAACAACTTCCATGGCGGCCACGGCCGGCGCAATGACCTTGGCGATCTCGGGTACGTCTGGCGACGCACCGATGCTCATCGCTAGTGTCCAGAATTCACGGTGGTCTTGCTGCGTCCTCCAGAGTCCTTCGAAGTACATCTGGTAGCTCGGCCGCACTAAGAACAGCGAATCGGGGTTAGATGCCGCCACCGACCGGAGATCTTGGCCGGACAAGAAGAGTCGGGCGACTGCGTAGTCGAAGAGGACGTGGTGTGCGAATCCTAGGAGACGAGTTTCCCCGAACGGTCCCGATATATCTTCGATGACAATTCCGGTGGTAACTAGATCGGCCACATCCTCTGAATCTCTGTCGTTGACAAAGGTTGCGCCGTCGACTGTGAGCGCGCCTCGGCCGATCATGTCCTCGCACATGACCCGAAGTAGCCTTTCGTGACGGTATGACCCACCAGCTGAATCACGCACTCGCCGATTCCAGTAGGCGTCAAGCAGCTGTAACCGCGACGTGATCGGAGTTGCCCCCTCGGAAGGTTCGCCACGAGCTACCAGCTCAGCAAACAGCCTCAGATTGAACGCATTGCTCAGGAGATCGCGCAGGATGACGGCTGCGTCTCCTACCTTCTCGCTAAGACGCGGGGCTTTTTCCTCGAGCTGTGCAAGTTCGAGATGAGTCAGGGCGCCGATGTTGAAGTGTCGTACCCGAGAGAACTCGAGGAGCCTATAACGTTCGGGGATGGGGGAGCCCATGACGGGGAACAGCTCCTTGAGGAGCGGGTTGTAGCGGAGATCGAAGCGACGCACAGTCGCAACGATCCTCCAGCGGCCCGCTTGCTTGGCGACGGCAGCGATGAGCTCCATAAGCGCTTGCTGCGCCCGCGAACCCCGGCCCGCATCCAATGCGTCGATCACCAGGAATCCGGGACGCTCAGAACTCCAGTTGTCCAGGACCTCTCGCAGATTGTGATCCAGGCCGATCTCCGAACGGAGTTCTCCAGTCGTGAGGTCCGCGAGCGAGTCAGCCGACAAGGCGACAACATCGGCGAAATCGAGAGACTCGATCAACTCTGCCAGCGCCCCCGACTTGCCCGCACCGGGATCGCCGGTAATGAGCAGAGATGTGTCTGTAGCCGCAAGAAGGTCGGCCGCGAACTCGCGGTCAATCCCTATCGCAGTTCCATCATCGCCGGTCACAGATTGGTATGCGCGTAGGCGTTCGATCACCTGGACCGTGAAACCGCGAAGGCGTTCTATGTCGGATCGGAAGTCGAGCTGCGGTCCAAGCTTGATGCCCGCGTTTGCGAGGTTTCGCGCGATGGACGCGGCTTCAAGACCGGTCTGGAGAATGGCCGTTTGCTGCGCCAAGATGATCAGCTGAGCCCACGCTTGCCCCGACTGTTCTGGGTGGGCAAGTAGCCCCTTCAGCAATTGGTCGGCCTCGATAGCAGCCGACTCACTCTGCTCTACGTCAACGACAGCGATATAGATTCGCGATAGCAAGCGCCGGATCTTGTCGGACTCATCGGCGCTGCCTTCCTCCGTTCCCCATTCCCGTCGCAGATGCGTGATTACGGTCGAGAACACCTGAGCTTCCGTGTTGGTCCTGCACACGTCGTCTGGGTTGCTCGAGTCGAGCTGTCGGACTCGATCCAACACTCGAGAAAGATCGCGGCGAATCGCGGAGCTGCTGGATGACGACGTGACAAGGACTAGCCGATCGGGATCGTCGAGTCCTTGCGCGGCAAACTGGTGAAGAGTCTTGGCGAGGGGGGACTCTTTCAACGAGCTTGCCTTCACAGCATGCTTTGCTTGAAGGTAAGCGGTACCGTCCCGCTCAGTCGATATTCGTATGTCGTCGACCTTGTCCGAGGTCTCCACCCAAATCGACCGGACTGGGGAACGCGGATGCCAACCGAGCTGCGTGGATGCTGCCTTCCCGGCAAGGACACGAGCGGACAACCATGCCACGACTCGAGCTTGGTAGTCGACACCCAGAACCGTTGCCGCGCCTCCTGACGGTGCCATTAGATCCACCTCCTGTCCAAGAACCATTCCTATACTGCCGTCTCGACGCGACATCACACGGCTTCCCGATAACAACCGTGCGGACCCGCGAAACGGTGGTGGGGTGGAAACTGTTCCTATGCGAGTAGCACCGCCGCAGCCGCGGGTCTGGAGAGCCTCCGACAAAGAGGCTGTTGAACTGTGCAAGGACTGGATGGTCTATCTCGGCGCGGTCGACGTTGTTGCCGCCTCCGAGTCGGTTCCTCGAGTGTGTGATCTCTACAGCAACCGCTTCCTGGCCTGGGTGGAGAACCGACGCGGCAATCTTGGCCTCGAGGTCGTCGAGCGAGCGGCTGCGATTGCTGCCGGCGACGGGCGGTACCCCTTGGTCTTCTTGTCTGGCGGTGTGCTGCCGGAGACTCAAGACCGGGCAGATGAAGTCGGCTTGGCACTCCTTCGATTCGATGCGCAGGGGGGCAATCTCGATGGTGCGAACCGGGTTGGGCGGCTAGTTCGTGGGAACGGACTATCTGCCGTCTAGCAAAAGAAGCTCAGTGCAAAGCCGGACCTCTGATGTTGTTAGAAATGCTCACAGGCGCGGGGTCGCTTTCAGCTCGGGCTGCGCGACGCAGTTCGGTCAGTGCGGCTGCACGCGACATTTCGACGGTCTCCTCCACGAGGTGTCGCTGCATCGTCTCCACGAGCTCCGCCATCGCTGCGGCCCGGTTCGCGGCAACGACTGCTGCGATGTTGTTCTGCTTGCCGCGGGTGAGACCGACGTAGAGTCCCGAAGCATCGACCCCGGAACCGACGAAGGACAAGTCCGTCGTCTCTCCCTGAACACCGTAGACGGTCGTTGCATATGCCAAATGGAGATGCGAGTTGGCGTACTCGTGCGTGATTCTTCGCAGATCGGTGGAGTCCCTGTCCGACGCGAGCATTACGTGATCGGCTGTTACGCGCTCGACTACCCAGTTCTGGCGATTCTGGACGTCCGTTTCGCGGTCATTCCGGCGAGTCTGGACCACGTCTCCGACGAATATCGGTTGCCCATCGCGTCCGCACGTTCCGCTATTTGCGTCGACCGATCCGTCTGCGATGCGGCGACTCTGGATCTCCTCGCTCACGGTTTGAGCCTCTTCGTGCGTCGCCGTGACCAGCGCAATCGTCTGTCGTGTCCGGGCTGCATCGAACCACGCTGCGACCATCGCATTCCGCGCGGCCACGTCGTTGTCGGCGAATAGGACGTGGCCACTTCGGACAAGCTCATCCGCAACTTCCGTAGCCTCGCGGTGGTCAGGGTTGCGCAGCCTGAGACTCAATTCTGCCCAGGCAGGATCCTTGAACCGGTGGATGGTGTCAAGCTCGACCTGCCGAGTCGCACGACGCCAGAAGAGAGCCATCGCACCCGAATGACCGACAGGGAGAGCTTGATACTGGTCCCCGACAAGGGCGACACTTGCCCCGGTTCGGTCGACGATGTCTAGAAGCGCGTTCGCGGCTTCGAGGTCGAGCATGCCGGCTTCGTCGACGACGATTCGGTCACCAGCCCGAATACCAATACGAGGCCCGGTGTACTGAGTCCGGGTCGTTGGATCTATCTCGCCGATGCGCAAGCGCGACCACTCGGTCGCGCCGGCTCCATTGATGCTCCACCGCCAGCCGTAGTCGTGCAGCAGCTGATGGAGCGACGAGGACGCGCTCTCGGCTTCGCGGCCTGCGACAGCGGAGGCCTTTTTCGTCGGAGCGACAATGATCATGTTCCGACCTCGATGTCGAAGCGCCGCTCCGGCCACCTTGAGCATTGTCGTCTTGCCCGTCCCAGCTGCGCCCGAGACCGCGACGATTCGGTCCGTGCCCGCAATCGATGAGGCGCCGCTTGCTTGGCCCTGATCCAGAGCGCGCTTCGGTTCAACCGCAATCGCAACTGCCGTGATCTCACTAAGAGGAAGTACCTCGCCTGGTGAAGCAAGCGAGTCGGCCCTCAGCGCGAGGGTGGCCTTGAGAGTCGCTGTCGAGGTCGCCATTCGCCGTTTGATGTGCGCAGGGACGTCCGGCTCGGACAAGAGGGTGACTGTGTGCGTCCGGATCGCGAGGGAACATACTTCGTCGATGACTGCAACGAGTTGAGTCCGATCGTCCACGACGCCAGACGCGGAGATTGCTCGGATTGCGCCCGCGCGGACGTCCATGTCGCTGAATCGACCTCCTGTGCCGGTGGATCGGGCGTCGGCATCGAAAATCGCCGTCGCGGCCAGCAACTCAAGGTCGAGGTCCTCGATAACAACCGAAGATGCTCCGACCGCGGTCCGCGGTCGGGCGAGATGCGGATCTGCATGCAGAAGCTCGGCCATCACTATGGACGTCCAATCCTCCTCGTTCAACGGGCCGGGCTTGTTCGGCCGGCCAGCCGCCCACGCCCAATGATCGATCTGAGTCAGCACAGTGGCAGAAGGCTCCTCACCGGGGTGTTGCTCCATCCACTGCCGGAGATGTGCAGCCTTGTTCGCTTCGATCTGCGCGGAGCGCTTCGACAGGGGCCGCACCAGATGCTGCAGCTGCGCGATCTCCCCATCCGAATTCAGGTTGAAGCCCTTAGAAGTCAGCGCCGCGATCCATGCAGGGTCGGTCCTGGAAGCGAGGTCGCCTTCGGCGTTTACGACATTCTGGAACCGGAGAGCGACGCGAGTGTCGACATTCGACCACTTCCCGTCGATCCCTTGGACCTTGACGTTCAGCCAGAGGTGGCGGTGCTTGTGCGGGTCCAACGAGCGGGACCGTTCGTGTCGCAGCTCGACGACTTCGATGCGAGCCAGGTTCTCCCGGATGGCTCCTTGCTTCCCGCGTCGCGCGTTGAGCTCGGTCTGCCACAGCTTGATGATCCGATCTCGCAACCGGTCCTGCAGGTCCTCGTACGCCTCCGCCAACTCGGGGTCCAGCATCGCTGCGATCGAGAACGACTTTGGTGCGTTGATCGTCGCATCCAGAATCAGATCCGCCACCGGCGACTCGAGGTCTCGCCCCCGGCGCTCACCGGTGAGCGGGTCGACACCGTCGACCCAATCCTTAAGCTGGGAGCGGGTGAGCAGGTCATCACGGATGGCACCATTCTCGACGATGTAGCGGGTCATCACCGCGTCCGCGTAGCCGGCTGCGGCCAGTGCACCGTCGGCGGTCTTGGCAGTCAGGGTCGCGTCGCAGACCCCGCCGAAGGCGTAGTGCACCGCCTGCTTGACCCCTTGGGCTGCCTGCCCGCGCTTCCAGCGCGCCACTCCACCTCTCACACTTAGAACTTCCGGTTGCGCGCGCCTTTTGGCGCGCATCGCGCGCGCACATCTCGAAGAGTGCCTACGTGCATTAGCTCTTCAGCCTCTGCTCTTTGCGTTGGCTCACTCGGTCGTGCTTTGCGCTGTCGTGCCTTGGCTCGTCGTGCCTTGGCTCGTTGATCATTTGGCGTCGTGGTCTAGTTCTGTCTCATTTGGTGGTTGATCTTTGGCCAGCTCTTAACCAACGCGTCGCCCGCCCCGACTATCGCCGGCGCAGAAGGAACCGCAGCGTAGCGAGTAGCGTGAGACCGCCGAGCCCGACCATGACCCACGGCAAATAGGGCGCGAGTCCGTGCGCGATTGAGGTTCCGATGCAGCGACCCGTATTCAGCGTTCCGGCCTGAACTTGGCAGTCAACGGTGGATTGGGAGAGAACCCAGATGCAGCAGCCGAAGACGAAGAGCGTGATCAGCCACAGCTTTATCAGGTCTCCACTGCTGCCGCGTCGTTTCGCCACACGGCGAGGTTACGATTTCGTCCTCAGTCTCAGCAGCCCCAGTAGTGGGGCGCAAGACGCAAAGAGCCCCGATTCAGTAGTGGCTGAATCGGGGCTCTTTCGCTGCGGCGGCTACTGCTGAGTAATGATCTCGACTAGGGCGTGGGCGATCTTGAGAACGCGTGCCGCCGTGTCGCGGATGACTGTGACGTCTTCGTCTGCCCATCCGGTGATGTAGCCGATGCTGTACGAGCTGGTGTCGAATCCGATCAGTCCGGCGACGATGTAGGCGACTGATTCGGCTTCGACTTCCATCCGTCCGCGGTGGGTCCGGTATTCGTCGACGTCGTCGACGTGGCGGAGCTCGATGTGCGCGGTCTCGTGAATGAGGGTCTTCGCCGCTTGCTGGATAGCGAGGTTTTCCGCCAATGTGACTCGGTGGGAATCAGGATCGGTGTATCCGCTGGCGGTGCTGAGCGGTGCGCGGCGAACGCTCCATCCGTGTGACTCGAGGTGCGCGGTAAGTGGCGCGATGACGCCATAGTCGTCGTCGCCGGCAAGGCGGCGGGTCGGGTTCTCCGGCAGCGGGTTGGCACCTTCAACCGGTTCGGTCTGGGCGATGTCGAAAACCGACAGTGTCGGAAAGTACCGGATGACGCGCTCGTCGTCGGATACGTCTTTGCCGCGGTCGGTCTTCTTCTCTCGGTAGCCGAAGATCTTGATCGACTTCTCGCCTTTGCGCACCTGCCGTCCCTTGGCTTGCCACTGGCGGAATCCGGCGACCATCGTCGCGTCCGGGTTCTGGGCGAGAATTAGAAGCAGGTTGTTAAGGCTGTAGTTGTGGAAGGAGCGGGCGAACTCGAGAAAGGCCCGCCACTGGCCGCTGTCGGCGAGCTGCTGCACTTGCACCACGATCGACGCGTGGAGTGCCTCCGCCTCTGCCTCTCGTTCGTTCGTGGTCCGGGTGTTGGTCTTGCCGCCCATGATCTCTACCTCCCTCATCGTTCTTTCGCCGATTTCGGCGCTGTGCGCCGTTGTGCGGCTGGCCCGGAGGGCGGGGGTTCCGACGGCCCCTGCCTGCTCGAGCTGGGAATCGCAGGTGCGGAGCACCTTCCCCAGCCAGAGGTCGGCGCCGGGCGGCGGGTTCATCGGTCGGAGGGGCGGGCGTGCGTATGCTCTCGGAGCGAAATCGGCAAAGATGTATGCCGCGCCGCAAGCGCTCGGACACCGGCGCTCCGTCGACGGCGCCGACCGATCGGGAGGCCCGGGAAGGATCGCGAGGGAGGACGCGGGCTCCCTCGCAGGTCGGCACTAAGCCGGCGCGCAGCTCGAGAAGTCACCAGAGTGTGGCCGGTTGCCTGTTCCGGTGCAACCGGACACGGTTCGTTGCACGCGATCCAGCAAGTCGGACTGGGCTCGATCAGAGGGCGTTAGGTCGGATAGCCGAAACGGATTCAGTCGTATAGCTGCGCGCCAGCCGATCTCGCGAGAGATAAGTCGGTCGCGGGCGACGGAGATCGACTGGATCGGTGACGTGCGTCAACACGAACCCCTGCGGGGGAGCCGCCTGCCAGCGGCGCTGCGCTTGCTCTTTGTTTGTCTTTCCGCCGGCCGATCGTAGCTCGTTCCCGGTTCTCCGTGCCGGGCTTTCGCGGCATATCCTCACTCGCTGCGCTCCCTCCGGTATTCCACGGTCCCGGCACTGCGGCCTTCCCACTCGCTCTCGATCTCTCCGCCGGAAAGGCAACAAAAACTGTTGACGCAGGGGAGTGAGCGACATGCGGGTATTCATCATCGATACGAGCAACATGGGTCCGGAACTGCGGGGCGGACTCATCGGGGTGGTCGGGTCGGCCACCCCCACAGCCCAGGAGAAGCGGGAGTGTGTGGAGACGGTGAGCCGGTACGCGGCGGATGGGTGGGCGATCGCCGCAGACCCGCGCACGCCGATCGGCTGGATCGCCGCGCTCACGGCGGAGACCGCGTGCGTGCCGTTCCTGGCGTTCAACCGGGTGGTCCAGCGGGGCGGTCCGCTTCTGGGACTGGCGTCTGTTGGAGTTGCGGAGCGGGAGCTGTCCTGACCCGACCCCGACAGCGGTCCGGTCGTTCTGACCGGACCGCTGTCGCTGGTCTTACTCCGGGTCGCCTGGATTGTCGTCCGCGCTGCCCGCAGTTTCGGGCTGCTCGTCGCCGGTCACGATCCGCTCAACGTTGCTGAGGCTGTAACCCCAAATGGCCAGCTGGGTGAGGTAGTCGGCGTCGGTGGGGGAGGGGGAGCGCCAGGTCTGCTTGCTGGTGACGGATTCGCAGGCTCCGAGCACGATGGCGAGGGTGACGTGTTGCGCCTTGGCTGGAGTTTGCTCGATGAGCGCGGCGACCTTGTCGGCGTCGAAGTAGCCGGAGGGGTCGAGGCCGAGCAGCTGATGGGCGAGCTGATTGTCGTCCCTTGTCGCTGAGCTGACCGCGTGGCGGTGGATGGTGAGGCCCTTGGCGATCACGACGGCGGCATCCTTCGGCAGCGTTTTGCGGGAGAGGAATGTGCCAAGCCATTCGCGGCGCACGACCTCAGCGGATGCCCACGCCCTGTTGTTGGCGATCAAGGTGCGCCGTTCCGCCTTCTGCTCATCCGTCATCGGACCGCCCTTGGGCTGGCTGCCACCGTACGTGTGGAAGCCGGCCGCCTTCGCGTCGTGGATGAAGTAGCTGATGTTGGCGTCGCCGTCCGCGTAGACGCGGACGTGGGCGGCGCGTCCGTCGATGTTCTCGATCAGTTCGACGGTGACGCGATGGTCGTCGGCGGTGAGGAGTTCGCTGATCCGGGTGTACTCGGTGTCGTAGTAGCCGGGGTCGGTGTCGAGGATCGTGTACCCGCGTGCGATCAGCTCGGCTTCGGTGTCGGCCTTGGTTCTTGCGCGGGCCTTCTCGTCGCGTGCCCGCTGGGCCGCGTGCGCGAACTGGGCCGGATCGGTGGTGGCGACCTGGATCAGGCTGGCGCGGATCTCGTCGTCGCCGTCGAACTCGATCAGCACCGCCGCCTGATCCAAGGTCAGCTGATGCTCCTGAATCGCGGACGCTGCCACCGGGTTCTCGGTGACCGCGAGGGCGGTCTTGACCTCTTTCTGCTTGGTGCCGGTGCGGCGGGCGATGGCGGTGACCGAGAGGCCTTCGAACGCGAGTTGCTGGAACGCGGCGGCCCGGTCGCCGTCGGTGAGGGCTTCGCGCTGGTCGTTCTCGACCATCTGCTGCACGATCCGCTCCGCCGTCACACCGTCCGCCTCCACGAGGTAGACGGGGATGCTAGTCAGCCCTGCTTCGCGGGCGGCGTAGACGCGGCGCTGTCCGGCGCGGACGGTGACGGTGCCGTCGTCACGCCGGTGGCCGAGGACCGGGGTGAGGACCCCGTTCTCCTTGATGGACTGCACGAACGCGGCGGTGATGGGTGCGGAGGGTCGGACGTTGTCCTCGATGGTGAGGGTGTGTGGGTCGAGGTGTTCGATGGTCCCGGCTGGGGTGGTGTTCTCGCTCATGGTTTGGTGATCCCTTCAACTGTTCTTGTTCGCCTGTCTGGCAAGGGGATCGAGGGGGAGCGGCAGCGGTGCGTAGTGCCGGGTCGTGGAATACCGCAGCGAGCGTGAGCGAGGGAGGATATGCCGCGAAGTCCGGAATGCAGCCCGCGGGAGCGAACTACGATCGACCGGCCAGGCAGACGGACAACCCAGCAAGCAGCCTCCGCCGGCGGCCTCCACGATGGATCCAGGCCGCGGCATCTTCCGTCGCGCGCCTGAGGGTTATCACTGGCGGTCGCACCCCATTCCGTCTATCGGGTTGATCGGATCCAGGCACTCAGAGGCGTCGCCCTAGGAGTGGATGGCTAGAACGAATCAGAACATGATCCAGAGGCGGCCGCTTCTTTCCCTTATCAGGATTTAGAGGACGCGCTCGCTATCGCTGTCCGGGCAGTGACGGTGACTTCGGCTGATCTCTCTTGAGCTCTCGCGGTGACCGGCGCTAATTGCGTGGCTTCCCGTCCCGGCGGGTTAAGCCTGCGCATCCCACACAATGTCCAAGGCCTCGACCACCGTTCGTGCCGGGTTGTCGTCGTCCCGGTTGGTGGCCCACCAGGGCTGGGCTGAGAAGTTCGCGGAGCTGATTGCGTCGGAGAGGACCCGAACGTGCAAGCCGGAGGGGGCGACCCTTGCCTTCGGCTGAGGAACCCGGCGAGCAGGTCACGGTTTTCACTGCGTCGTACGACTCCGAACGCGATGAGCGCGGAGTCGGTGGGCCATGAGCCGCAGTCGCAGCCGCGTCGCCTCGATCGCGTCCGGCGAGAGGTCGAGCGACTTGGTGATGGCGCGGGCGATGACGTCGCGGGTGCTCTCGTCGGGGGAGGGTCTGTCGCGCACCTGGTGCATGCGCTCGACGACGGGTTCCATCCCACCCCAGACGAGGTTGGGCTTGGACGGGAAGTAGAGGAAGAGTGTGCGACGTCCGGTGCCCGCGAGCTCGGCGATCTCGTCCATAGTGATGGTCTCGTACCCGTGCGATGCGAAATGCGGCTGCGCGAGGAGGGCGACGTGGTTGGGGTCCCTGGCCGAAGTTGGCGTGCGCAATGGGCATTGCCAAGACGGTGCTCGGGGTTTGGGTCTGAATCTCTAGTTGACAGAATCCGGGGAACTTTCCTAAAGTGACGGAGTAATCGTTTACGTAATCGTTTATCTCAAGGAGACGACCTCTTGACCACATCGGGACCCACCTCAACGCTGAGCGGCCTTGCGACCCTCCGGAAAGCGCGCTCAGGCAGGGCGTCTAGCTGGGATCAGTCCGGTCGGAACAAGGACTACTGGCTCCTCGCGCCCGGAACCACTGCCGTTCTGGCCGACCTCGAAGGCCCGGGCGCGATCACGCACATGTGGATGACCACCTTCTGCCGCCGCGTCATTGGGCCGAGCACCCAGATTCCGGAACTGCACGCCGATGTCGCGCCGGTCACCGAGATGGAGAACGCCATCGGCGTCAACTGGGAGATCAACGATCCGGACTACTATCGCAAAGTTCTCATCCGAATCACGTGGGAGGACGACGCGCAGCCCGCCGTGCTGGTACCCCTGGGAGACTTCTTCTGCATCGGGCATGGGATGCCCGGATCGTTCAATTCCGCGCCGTTCAGCATTTCCTCGCGGCCGCAGGAAGAAGGCACGTTCGGCGGCACTGCGTCCATGAACTCCTACTTCACCATGCCGTTCAACCGGGCTGCGAAGATCGAGCTCATCAACGAGAACGACCTCCACGTCGGCGTCTTCTTTCACATCGACTACGAGATGTACCCCCAGGCCATCGAAGACATCGCGTATTTCCACGCGTCGTGGTCCTACGCGAACACGAACCCAGGGTGGGGTGACGACATCGCCGTCAACACGCCCGAGGTCAACTCCGTCCCGAACGACGACAGCGAGAACTACGTGATCGCCGACATCCGTGGCCGCGGCCACTTCGTCGGATGCAACCTCTCCGTCGCCCACTTCCAGGGCAGCTGGTGGGGCGAAGGGGACGATGTGATCTACGTCGACGACCTCGACGAGCCGGCCATCCTCGGCACTGGCAGCGAAGACTACTTCAACCATGCGTGGGGAATGCAGCGCAACGCATCCCTCTACAGCGGAACCATCCTGCACGAGGGGGACACCGGCGGCTACCAGGTGTCTTACCGGTTCCACGTCACCGACCCGATCGTGTTCAACACCGCAATTAAGGTCACGATGGAGCACGGTCACGCCAACCACCTTTCGGACAGCTGGGCGTCGACGGCGTACTGGTACCAGGACGTGCCAGGGTCGGCTCTCAGCGTGCCGCCTGCAGATGACCGGCCGGCACCGAAGAAGAGCTGGCAGCGCCCGGTCGCACCTCGCCCGGAACTCAACGCCGACCAGCGAGCCGCAGCAGAGAGCTATCAGGAGCGGTGGCGGATCCAGCAGGAGAAGCGTGCAGTCCTGCTGGAGAAGAACGCTCAAAGGACCCCGTCTGCCGAGCGCGGGAATCTCGAGCAGGCCCGGCAAGTCCGGGCCAGCTACAACGAGATCAGCACGAACTAGCTCGGCGAGCCGAATGCACCGTCACAGAGCATCAATGGAGATAAACGTGAATACGACCAAATCAAAGCTGCGCAGGGCCATCGCCCTACTGGCAGCCTCAGTCGCCGTCATGGCGTTCACCGCGGGGTGCTCGACTCAGAGCGACTCCGGCAAAGTCACGCTCGAATTCTGGAGCTTTTACCAGGGCTCCGAAGGAAAGTTCGTCGACAAGTGGGTGAAGGACTACAACTCCTCCCACAAGAACGTCCAGATCCACCACAAAGTGGTGAGCCAGACCGATTACACGACAACGCTGATCCCGACCGCGTTGGCCAACGGGACGGCGCCGGACATCCTGTATGTCGAACCGTCGACCTTCAGTAAGTACGCGGAATCGGGCGCGCTCGCTGATCTCAGCCCGTACTACAGCGACAAGCTCAAGAAGGACATCCTGCCTTCAGTGCTGAAATCGGCAACGTACAAGGGCAAGGAGCTCGCGCTGCCCATCGAACTCGAAACGCTGGGCCTCTTCTATGACCAGAAGCTCCTGTCCTCTGAGGGAATCACTCCTCCGAAGACGTGGGACGAGTTGAAGACTGATGCCAAGAAACTGACCACCGACAAGCGCTTCGGACTGGTGCTGCCAGTCGAGGACAGCCCGTATACGCTGTTCAACTTCTACCCGTTCATGTGGATGGCCGGCGCTGACGTCACCAACAGCAAGGGCAAGTACACGGTTGACACGCCGCAGATGGCGGACGCGCTCGACTTCTGGGGATCGTTCCAGAAAGCCAAGGTCAGTCCGTCAACTCTGCAGGTCGGCCCCTGGGACGTTGGCAATATCGCCAATGGAAGCGCGGCAATGCAGGAATCTGGCTCGTACGCCATCAAGGCGACCGAGACTGACTACAAGAGCGCGTCCATCGGCGCGCTCGAGCTGCCCGCGCCGTCCGGCAAGAAGAGCATCACGGTCGCCGGAGGCCAGAAGCTGGCAGTCAACGCCGCATCGAAGCACGTGAAGGAGGCGGCAGACTTCATCTTCTCCGGCTTCGGAAGCGACGACATCAAGGTCGCCAGCGGCTGGGTTACGGACGCCAAGTTCGCCTACCCGGCCAGGCAGTCCGTGATTGACGCCAACAAGGATGTCTTCAACCAGGGTCTCCGCGCGAACTTCACGAAGTTCTACAACAGTGCCCGTCCGGAGCCCAGCTACCCCGCAGCTGTGACCGAAGCGCTCCGCACTGCGCTGCAGGATGTGAGCTTCGGAGGTCTCACGGGAGCCGAAGCGGCCAAGAAGGCCCAAGCGGCGATCGAATCCGCCCACTAATAAGGACAGCCGCCGGTCGGTCCGACCGGCCGACCGGCGGCGCTCAAAAATCATGAATTATGCAACGAGCCGCGTCGAAGCGGCAAAGCCCGAGCGAATCTTGCCGGCGACCCGAAAGCTCTCGCGCAGCCAGCGCGAGACGATGGCCGCGGTCCTTTTCCTCGCACCCGACTTCGTCGGCCTCGCCGTATTCGTCCTGCTCCCCATTGCGTTCGCGATCTTCATCAGCTTCTTCGACTGGAACCTGATCTCCCCGATGAAGTTCGTCGGGCTGGCGAATTATCAGCGGCTTCTTGGGGACACCGACTGGTGGTTGTCGATGTTCAGGACGCTGCAATTCGCCCTCATCTATGTCCCTGTCCTGTTTGCGCTCGCGCTCGGCTTGGCCGTCGCCTTGACCAAGCTCACCGGCAAGGCGTCCTCCCTCCTGAGATCCGCCTACCTCTTGCCATTCGCCGTAACCTCCGTTATCGCATCCACCCTGTGGCTGTTCCTCTATAACGAGAAGCGTGGGTACCTGAACGCCTTCCTCAACCTGCTCGGACTACCCAATCAGCAGTACATCGGCACCCCCGGGCAGGCAATGATCTCCGTCGCAGTGGTCGTTATTTGGATCAACCTCGGCTACACGTCGCTTCTGTTCTTCTCCGCGATCAAGGAGATACCCGCGAGCATCAACGAGGCCGCACGACTTGATGGCGCCGGAGGATGGCACACGTTCTGGAGAATCACGCTGCCGCTGATCCGCCCCACCGCCATCTTCGTCATCGTCACCTCCACTATCGCGGCGTTCCAAATCCTGGACATCATCCTGGTCATGACCCGTGGGGGCCCCGCCGATGCCACCCGCGTCGGGGTCCTGTACATCTACCAGCGGTCGTTCGACCGTCTGGAGATGGGGTACGGCTCCGCACTCTCCGTCGTGATGTTCCTCATCCTCGTGGTCATCTCGTTGGTGCAGCTGCGGATCTCGCGGCGAAGCAACCTGGAAGGCTGAACATGCACAAAGTCAGAACGTGGATCATCGGTTCGATCCTTGCCATTGGCGCCGTCGCGATGGTCGTCCCGATCGTCATCCTCTTCCTCAGCAGCTTCAAGACGAAGGCGGATGTCTTCTCGCTCTCGTTCAATGCAGCCGGCCTCACCCTGGATAGCATCGTCGCCGCGTTCACTCCGGACCTGGTACACGCTCTGCTGAACTCGCTGATCGTGTCGACAGTGGTCACGGTGGTCGCGATGATCATCCATGCGATGGCAGGCTATGCGCTTGCGCGATTCAATTTCCCGTTCAAGAACCAGGTCTTCGTCATCATCTTGGGAAGCTTGATGATCCCAATGACCACGATCCTCGTACCGCTCTACATCGTCGTTCGGCAGATGAACCTCACCAACAGCATGCTCGGACTGATTCTGCCGCTGCTGTTCAACGCATACGGAATCTTCCTCTTCCGGCAGTTCTACCTAGACTTCCCCCAGGAGCTCGTCGAAGCAGCCGAGCTCGACGGATGCGGAAGGTTCAGGACTTTCGTGCGAATCGTCCTTCCCCTCTCACGCCCCGTAATTGTGCCCCTGACCGTAGCCTTCTTCCTCGGAACCTGGAACAACTACCTTTGGCCCCTAGTCGTGAACCAGGACAAGGCATTCGAGACCGTTCAGGTATACCTCGCCGGGCAGATCTCCGGATACAACACCCCATGGAACATCGTCATCGCCTCGGCCGCGATTTCGGTGATCCCCGTTTTCATCCTCTTCGTCTTCCTGCAGCGCTATTTGCGCGAGGGCATCGCCACGACCGGAATCAAATGAGACCACACAGCACGCAAGAGACCGCGGCCGGCGTGATGGCGCGCACCTGGGAGCGCCGCGCACTCCGCAACGCGGATGGAACCTACGAGCTGCCCCTCCGCTTCCGCGCCATTCCCGGAACCTGGCCCAACATCACGCTCACCTCGCCGGACGGGACTCGATCCGATGTGACGGCGGACGCGCACGAAGTGCACATCGAATTCGAGCCGGCCGAAGACGGCACGCTTCAGGTCGACATTCGCGGAGTGAGCCTCGCTGCTAAGGGCAGGACCCTCCACGACGGTGCAGAAACGACTCAGATAGCGGGAGGCGGGACGATCAGTCTGATCCTCTGGCTGCGAAGCGGTTCCGCCGCCCTCGCCGTTGACGGCGGCACACCACACCAGGTACCGGTGGGCGCCTCCGAACGCAAAGAGGCGGCAGCAGCCCCCGTCACGGAGAATGTCTCAGCGTTCCGGCTCGCCCTAGCACCTTCGACCTCCGGGCGGATCACGATCGGCGGAGGTACCCAACTTGTCGACGCTCGAGTCTTCGGGCTGCGCGAGCCGCGCAGCCGGCTTTACGAGAACGCGGCCAGGGCTACCGGCGGTCCAGGGCGGAGTTTCTATCAGTCGGACAGTTTCATCGTCTCGGACGCAAGCGTGCGTGATCTCGAAGACGGCGACGCCGCGGCCCTCGCTCCGGACGGGCAGACAATCGTCTCGCCACAGCGTGTAGTCGAAGAGTTCGAATGGCGCGACAACAGCTACGGTGACATGACCCGCGTCGCTGATCGGGTCGAGATGTGGCGATCCTCAGTCGAACCCGGCCGCTTCCCTCGACTCTCGACGGGGTTCCGAACCGTTGACGCAGCCTTCGAGCTTGCGATGGAAACTTTCCAGCGCAACTCCAGTGGAGAGTTCAGCCTGCCCGGGGAGACCGGTCTGTGGTCAGCCGGGTACTTCCAAGGCAGCGGTCTCGGGTTCGGGTCCTGGCGACGCGACACCTGCCACATCGCTCTCAGGTCCGGCAACCTCCTCGATCCGGAGGTTGCCAGAGCCTCGCTGGTTCATGTAGCCGGTGCAGGCTTCGACAACGGGTCGGACGGGGACTCGCTGCCCGCTGTTGCCGTCTGGGACTACGTCCTGGCAACCGGAGACGAATCGCTCCCTTCGGCGATCTGGTCCGAGCTGGCAGCGACAGCGGCAAACCTTGACGCGCGCTTCGATGAAAGCCGGAGTCTCATTCGCGCACCGCAAGCGACTTCGAACGATCTTTTCGACGAGCCTGAAGTGGGCGGCTATGCCTTGAGCACCGAGATCTACTCGATGCAGACGTACGCGGCGCTCGCCAAGATGGCATCACTCCCACACGTCCAGGACGCCCGCGGTGCGACGTGGGCGCAAAGGGCCGACACCATGCGTCGGGCAATCACCAATCAGTACTGGAATAGCGATTTCGGGTATTTCACCTCCGGCCCCGTCGGCACCGCAGCGCATCGCCGCGGCCTCTGGGAGACTTCCGGGGCGGAAGCGGCCGTATGGGGTCATCTCGCTCCTGAAGCTGATGCCCATACCGGCAGTGTCCTACGCGCAGTGCGGGAGGTCGCGATGTCCGAATACGGCATCGTCCTCTACCCGCATCGAGACGCGGACGACCACTTCTCTCGATCAGTTTGGTACTGCTGGCAGGCCGGCTTCGCACGAGCGGCGGCGCGTGAGGGCGACGCAGCTCTCGTGCACCAACTCGTTGCTCAGCAGGTCCGGGCGGTCATCAGAAACAAGACGTACTACGAAGTGACCAACGCACTGAGCGGTGAGTCCTGGCGGTGGCCAGGACAACTGTGGCACGCCGCCGGTTTCGCTTCACTCATCCTGTCCGGTGTGCTGGGCATTCGTTACGACACGGATGGGATGAGTTTCGGGCCCGCAGTCTCGGCAGAGTTTGACGGCCTATCGCTTCAGGGCCTCCGCTATCGTGACGCTGTCCTCGATATCGAGGTCCGTGGAAGCGGAACACAGGCAAGCATCATGATGGATGGTCGACCAATTCCCAAGGTCGCCACGAACGTCACTGGCCGGCATGTCGTCACCATCACTATGACGAAAGAGGGGGACAGCTAGTGGCTGGAAGCATAAAAAAGGTCGCGCAACTAGCCGGAGTGTCCGTCGCAACGGTCTCGCATGTCATCAACGACACCCGGTTCGTCAAGGAGGAGACCCGCGCAAAAGTCCTCTCCGCCATTGAGGAGCTGCAATACACGCCGAACATCCTGGCCCGCAAGTTCAAGACGGGATCGCTTGACACGGTGGGGTTCGTCGTCCCGGACATCGCGAACGGCTACTTCGCCACCCTCATCGAAGAGGTCGAAGACGTGTTGCAGAGCAATGGCTTCCGCCTCATCGTGGCTAACACCCGCGAGAACCCGATACGCGAAATCGACAGCCTTCGAATGCTGACCTCCGGGGTCGTCGACGGGGTGCTTCTCGTCTCGACACTCAACGACAGTCGCGAGATCCTTGGGGCGCTTCCGCCGGACTTCCCTGTGGTACTGGTCGACCGGGGCGTCGGAGAAGGCCTCTTCGACACCGTCACCACCAACAACACACAGGCTCTCCACGACGGCGTGTCTACCCTGATCCAGCGAGGCCACCGGCGAATCGGCTTCCTGGCAAGCATGCGCCACCTGACGACCACCGCCCAGCGAGTCCACGCCTACAAGGCAACCCTCGAGGAACACGGTCTGACTCCGGACGACGAACTCATCTGCTACATCGAGTCGATAACCGATTCGGCCCGACCCTCCGCTGAGAACCTGATTGATCGTGGCTGCACCGCGATCGTCGCCAGCAACAATGTGCTGACCAACCAGCTCGTGGCCGAATCCCGCACCGACCTTTGGCAAGGCCGTGACATCGAGATCCTCGGGTATCGTGACCCAACCCACCTCGACATCCCTTATCTAGGAAACGAATGGATCGAGGAGCCGGTCGGTGAAATGGGTCGGCGCGCGGCTGAGGCGATGGTGCGCCGTCTGGCCAACCCGGACGGAGAGGTCCGCGCGATTGATCTAACCGCAACGTTCTCGGCGGTTGATTCGGGACAGAGGAGTCAACGATGAGTGCCTCCCAGGTGGCCGTGTTCGGTGAGTCGCTAGTAGACATCACCCGCACCGCAGGTGCATCACGCGCTTGGCCCGGTGGTAGTCCGATGAACGTCGCGCTCGGTATGGCGCGCCTTGGCGTCGAAGTGGAGTTCGCGACGTCGATCGGGCAGGACACGTACGGCGACTTGATCCGGACGCATCTGGCCGCATCGGGCGTCCAACTGACCCCAGGCTCTGTCGATGACTCAGCCACCTCCGTCGCGGAGGCCACCATCGGCGTCGACGGCAGCGCAACTTACCGCTTCGAGATGACCTGGAATCCGAACGCGAAGCCGTTGGGGCGTCCAGCGATCGCACATTTCGGTTCAATCAGCGCAGTGCTTGAGCCCGGAGCCGAGAAGGTTCTCAACTGGATTACCGGCCTGCCACCTTCAACTGTCGTCTCCTTCGACCCGAACGTTCGTCCGTCGATCACCGGCTCCGGGCCACGGCTGCGCGCCGCAATCGACAGAGCGGCCGGACACGCGGACATCATCAAGATGAGTGGTGAGGACCTCGAGCTACTTGATGACCCCCACCTGGTGACCCGGTGGCTCCGGGGACGCACAAAGGTCGTTCTTGTGACCGAGGGCGATAAGGGTGCACAACTGATCACGCATGACGGCCAGGTTCGGCTGCCAGCCCCCCGCGTCCGCGTAGCGGACACGATCGGCGCTGGCGACTCTTTCATGGCTGCGCTGCTCTCGAGCCTCAACGACGCTGGTGTTCACAGTCGCGACCTGCTCGCGGCCGCTTCCGTTGACGATCTGGCCGGCCACGCTGAATTCGCGATCCGATGTGCCGCCATAACTGTCAGTCGGGAAGGGGCGAACCCGCCGACGCTGGGAGAGGTCGCGGGCTAACCGCCCCCGACCAGGCGCCGAAACTATTCACAGAAGGGCGTAGCCGCGTGGCCGTGACTCGACGGAGCGAAGGATGAGCGGAATGTCATTGTGGCCCGCGTTGTGCGCAACTGCCCTCTTGTCGCGGCCGGTACTTAAATCGATCAACCACATCCGGAGGCGCAGGCAACGAAGCCGCGCGGCCGGGCCGGCGGCCGAGATTCGATCACTGCGCCAGGAGTGATGGCCGGGCGTTAGATCCCCTTACCCGCCTCCTCGCGAGCTTTGTCTTAGGGCGTTGAACGATGCAGGCGGGCGGCGGCTCGAAGCAGCATCGTGCTCTGAAACTCGGACCCGACGCCATTGGAACAGCACCGGGCACGGACGAGCCTTGAGACATTTCGGTGGTCCACAGGCAAACGCCGCTCAGGCCTCGGTCGTCTTGGAACCGTCGCCAGGGCGGCGCTGCAGATCGCCACTATGGCGGAAGTCGGCGCGGGCGCTGCTCGACCTCGCGGGGACATGCCGGAGTTTCTACGCACCGGGAACGGTCCGACGCATCTACCCCGGACGCCGGCGCCCCGACCGCTGGGGGACCACAGCTGGTTTGGGTTAATATGGATTTGTATGTATTTCGTTGTGTTTTATGACACAATTGGGGCGATCTTGCGTCGCCAAGCGTGAGAAATGAGGACGGGAAATTATCGTAGGTCGCTTCACCAATTGGTTCGCGATCGTCGCTGGCGCAAGCCGGCGCGGTCTCTACGCCCGCGTGCTCCCTGCCCGGGGCGGCGTCCAATCGAGAAGGCCTTGTCGTCACCGTCCCTTACGCTGACCGGACCGCGCCACATGAACATACGTGACCTTGTCATCCTCCCCACCTCCCAGGAGATCTGATCATCCGCGACATCACTATCCGAATCCCGCCTCTCGAAACGAAGGGCGTCGTCTTGACGTGTGCTGGCGTCCAGGCCGTGCGCGCCGCGGACTTCGCCGTCTACCGGTGCGAGATCGATCGCTCGCCCGGGGGCAATAGCGCCAGCGACAGGGCGCCGGGTCAAGATCCCTTCGTGCTCCGTCGTACCCAACGACGGGGTGATCTTGCTCAAGGGCTCACCGGGGGGTGCGAGGACACGCTATTCTGCGCCCCTTCGCCCAACCGAAGCAAGGGCGTGCCGCATGACTGATGGCTTCCTTGTCGGTCTCGACGTCGGCACCAGCGGCGTCAAGGCGGTCGCTTTCACGACCGACGGCGCGGTCGTCAGTGTTGAGCGTGTCACCTATGACTGGCGTCGGACCACGCTCGCCGGGGGCATGCGGGGCACCGAGCTGTCGGCCCCCGAACTGGCCGACCATGCCATGAACGCCGTCGTCCGGCTGCTCGACAAGCTCCCGTTCGGCCGCGTCCATGGTGTGGGCATCGCGAGCATGGCCGAGTCTTCCGTTGCGCTCGACGCGGCCGGACGTCCCGTCCTTCCGATCATCGCCTGGCACGACAAACGCGACACCGCCCAGCTGGAAGACTTGGCCGCGACGATCGGCGCCGACGCCTTCTCGGCGACCACCGGCCTGCCCTTCCGGCAGCAGTGGTCGCTCACGAAGTACCGCTGGTTACGCGACGCTGGAGTCGACCTGGCGAGGACGCGGCTGCGGCTCAACATCGCCGAATGGATCGCTTTCACCCTCGGCGGGGAGCCCGTCGCCGAGCAGTCTCTCGCGTCGCGAACCGGGTGGCTCGACGTCGTCGAGCGCCGCTGGTGGCCCGAGGCGCTAGCGTGGAGCGGCATCGAGGAGTCGACCTTCCCCCCGCTCGTGCGCTGCGGCGACCCAGTCGGCACGGCCAATCGCTCATTCCACCCCCGGCTGGAGGGAGCTGTGCTAACTATCGCCGGCCACGACCACCAGGCCGCCGCGGTCGGCCTGGGCGCTACCACTCCAGGCGACCAGGTCGACTCCTGCGGCACGGCTGAGGCGCTCGTGCGGACCGTCGAGCCGCTCAGCGACCGCGACCGTGTACTGGCACTCACCAGGGTCGGCGCGACCGTGGGTTGGCACGCCCTCCCCGGGCGATGGTGCGTGCTCGCGGGGACTGAGGGCGGACTGCGCCTCGGCACAGTCCTCGACGCACTCGGGCTGACGGGGTTCGCTGAGGCGGAGGACGGGCATAACCCCGCGGCGGAGCGCGCCTGGCGTGACGTTGTCGCCGAAGTGACCGACGAGGTCGGCGCCCTCGATGACGCCGTCTCGGCGGTGATCGGCGGGCGCGGCCCGCTGATCGTGACCGGTGGATGGTCCAACAGCCCCGCGCTAATAGCGGCGAAGCGGAGCCGCCTCGGCGCGCTCACCCGCCCTGAGGTTGCCGAGGCCGGCGCCCGCGGCGCCGCGATCTTTGCCGGCCGGGCGGCCGCGCTGTGGGCGGGGGAGGCGCCGTGGCGGCTCCCGCCCGACGGGCAGGCGGCCGCGCCAGTACAGTGACTCACAGACGATCGGGAGGGCGATGACCACGAAGCGGGCTGGCGCCACACACGCGGACCAGCGCTACCACCTCATCCTGTCACGGCTGCGCGAGCAGGAGCGGGTGGAGGCGACCGAGCTCGCTAGCGAGCTCGGAGTGACGGGCGAGACCCTCCGCCGCGACCTCATCCGGCTGGAGCGACTCGGACGCCTGCGCCGGATCCACGGCGGGGCTGTGCTGCCGGAGTCGCTCTCTTTCGAGCCCGCAGTCACTTCCCGCACCGAGTTCGCCGGCGAAAAGACGCGGATCGCCCGCGCAGCGCTCGCGCACCTCCCGGACCGCGGGTCGGTGCTCCTAGACTCCGGCTCTACAACCATGCGGCTCGCGGAGCTTTTCCCCCAGGACCGCGAGCTAAATGTATTCACCAACTCCCTGCCCATAGCACTGGAGCTGCTGACCAGGCCACGCCTGAGCGTGTACACCGTCGGCGGGCGGCTGCGGACGAACACGCTCGCAGAGGTGGGGGAGTGGTCGCTCCGGGCTTTGCGCGAGATCAACGTCGATGTCACCTTCTTGGGCGCCAACGCCATCAGCGACCGCGGGCTGACCACCCCTGACCCGTCCGAGGCAGCGGTCAAGCACGCGATGGTGGAGGCGGGACGCAAGCGCATCCTGCTCTGCGACCACAGCAAGTTCGGTCGGGTGAGCACCGCGCAGTCCGCCGAGATCGGCGAGCTCGACCTGGTCATCACCGACAGCGCGATCGAGCCGGACTACGTGCAGCTGCTCGCCAAGGCGGGCGTCGGGGTCGAGCGGGTCTGAAGCTCGGGCGCAGCTGCACGGCTGCGCAACTCAGGCCCGACCGGGCATCCCTGGGTCCGAGAGGGTGCGGGACGGGTCTGCCGCGGCCACTGCAAGCCGGTATCGCCCCTCGCCCGGTACGGGGAACTGGGTCGTCGGGTGCGCGACAGCCGCTGCTGCCCAGGCGAGGCCGCGGGCCAGCCGCTCCGCCGGGTCCCCGTCGAGCCCGTCGGGCTCTCCACTGAGGAAGCCAGCGAGCAGCGCGTCGCCCGCGCCGACGGTGTTTACGACCCGAGCTGGCGCCGCGGCCCCGAAAAGCATCCGCTCCCCGTCGACGTAGAGGGCGCCGTCGGCGCCGAGGCTCACCAGGAGTGCGCGTGCGCCGCGGTCCAGCGTCGAGTGGGCAGCGTCCGCCACGTCGCCCACCGTGCGGAGTTCGCGACCCGTGAGGTCCGCGAGCTCGTAGACGTTCGGCTTGATCAAGGCGGGCCTGGCCGACAGGGCGGCAACGAGCGCGCTCCGCGACGAGTCAACGACCGCGGGAACGCCCGCGTCGGTCGCCATCCGCACCAGCTCGGCGACGAACTCCGGGGCCACGCCCGGCGGGAGGCTCCCGCCCACCACGAGGACCGACGCCCGCGGCAGGGCATCGGAGACGCTCCGCCGCATCCGGTCGAGGGCGCCCAGGCCGAGCGCGGCACCCGGCTCGTTGATCTTGGTGCTCCTCCCGTCGGAAAGGGTCAGCGTCACGTTGGTGCGGACGTCCGTGTCGGAGGCGGTCATGACGTGGTCGACGCGCAGCGCGGTGAGCGCGCGGCTCAGGAAGGCGCCGCTGTCGCCGCCGCCGGGGAATATCGCCAAGGTCGGGCGTCCGACGCTCGCGAGAGCGACCGAGATGTTGACCCCCTTCCCGCTGGGCTCGCGGTCCGAGGCGGACATCCGGTTGACCGCCTCCCACTCGAGCGACGGCAGGTTGATCGTCCAGTCGACGGCGGGAGCCGGAGTGACGGTCACGATCACGGTGTTGTGCTCCTCCAAACCGGTTGTGGATTTAGTTGCAATTATTTGTGATCGATTGGGTTTATGTCAAGATGGGGTGCATGCCGATCGAGACTTCCGCCGCGCTGTTCGCCCGTGAACGCCTCCCGCGTGAGGCGTTGGTCGCCTTCAATGTCGTAACGCTCGAGCACGCAGAAGGGATCGTCGCCGGCGCCGAGCGTGCTGGCCGGCCGGTCATCCTGCAACTGAGCGAGAACGCCATCGCCTTTCACGGGGGACCGCGTGCGATCGCCCGTGCAATGGCCGCCGTCGCGGAAGACGCGCGGACCGATGTCGTTCTCCATCTCGACCACATCACTAACGAGTCGCTGGTGCGCGCGACCGCTGACCTCGGCTTCACGTCGGTCATGTACGACGCCGCCGCGCTGCCCTTCGCCGAGAACCTGGAACGCACGCGCGCGATGGCCGATTGGTGCCGCGACCACGGCGTCTGGATCGAAGCGGAGCTTGGGGAGGTCGGCGGTAAGAACGGCGCGCACGCCTTCGGGGCACGCACCGACCCGGCCGAGGCGGCGCTCTTCGTCGAGCGCACGAGGGTCGACGCGTTGGCCGTCGCCGTTGGCTCGTCGCACCGGATGACCGGCAAGACGGCCTCCCTCGACTTCGGCCTCATCTCCAGGCTCGCCGCGGTCGTTCCCGTCCCGCTCGTGCTGCATGGCTCATCTGGTGTCGCAGACGACGATCTCGCGACGGCAGCCGAGCGCGGGATGCGCAAGGTCAACATCGGCACTGCCCTCAACATCGCATACGCCGCAGCGGTCCGTGACGCGCTCGCCACGGATCTCGAGCAGGTCGATCCCCGACCAGCCCTGCAGAATGCCCGCGAGCGTATTGCGGACGAGGTGGCGGCGATGCTCAGGGTGCTCGACGGAAGTTAAGTTGACACGCCTCATTTCCGCAGTTGCGTTAAATGCTCGACACCACCCGGTCATCGGTGCGTGTTTGAAGTGCAGGGTTTCGAGCTGGCAACTTTCGATAGAAGCACGCTGGCGGAGGCTTGACCGTCGCTTGTGCAGAGCGAGGTCGACATGCAGGCATGAAGGTTGTCGGGACGTGTCAGACCACGTTCCAATCTCGCTTCCCCGGTGGGACAGCGACGCATCTTGACAAGATTGCGTTCGTTGCGGACACTGAGAACGCGCCGCTGTCAGGTGTGTGTTGAGCGAGAGGAACCACTTAGTGATTTACGACTACGTCGTCGTCGGCGCAGGCTCCGCGGGAGCAGTAGTAGCGGCACGGCTAAGCGAGGACGCGCGGGCCCGAGTGGCGCTCGTCGAAGCGGGGGGACCCGCAGATCAGCCACTCTTCACCGAATCGAGGATGTGGCCGTATCTCTTCGGAATGAATTACGACTGGCGATATCAGACAGACGCCGAGCCGGGGTTGCGAGGACGCCGGCTCGGTCTGGCCCGCGGAAAAGTCATAGGCGGTAGCTCCTCTGTGAATGGGATGATCTATCTCCGCGGGCCTGCCTGGGACTATGACCACTGGGAATCGCAAGGCGCCACAGGCTGGGGATGGGATTCAATTCTTCCCGTGTTCCGAGCGATGGAGGATTGCAGCCTTGGGGAGACGGAATACCACGGGACAGGCGGCCCTATTCGTGTCGTAGAGCCGTTCGACAAGCACGAGCCCGTCGCTTCAGCATGGATCGAGGCGGGGATCGAGGCCGGTCACGCGTTCAATCCTGATTTCAACGGTGCTTCCAATGAGGGCGTGGGTTACTTCTGGCTGAGTGCCGAAAATGGAAAGCGTGTCTCTGCGGCAACGGCTTACCTGGACCCGGCACGAAACCGCGAAAACCTTGACATCTTCACGTATAGCCAGGCCCAGCGAATCCTCTTCGATGGCACCAGGGCGGTGGGGGTCCAGATCGAGCACCTCGGGGAGTCGCGCATCCTCGAGGCAGTCCGCGAAGTCGTGGTGTGTGGCGGGACCTATAACACCCCACAACTTCTGATGCTTTCTGGCATCGGACACCCGGACCACTTACGTTCGTTCGGAATCCAACCGCTTATCGACCTGCCTGTCGGCGACGGGATGCAGGATCATCCAGGGGTTGGCTTCTATTTCACCTCAAACACTCCCGGCCCGCACGAGTGGTCTGCGCTGGGTGAGAGTGGCGGCTTCTTCCGGACCCGGGAGGGCTTAGACGTGCCTGACACGGAGACAATGGTTTACCCCTCTAACCACGGGCCATTTAGTGAGTACCAGATGGGGGAGGGTGGCCACTTCTCCATCCTCGTGCAGGTCTCGCGCCCGAAAAGCCGCGGCACAGTGCGTCTGCGTTCGCCGCACCCGGCCGCGAACCCGGCCATTGTCCATAACCATTTCACCGACCCTGACGACCGGCGCACCATCATCGACGCCCTACGGCTGAACCTCGACATCATCGACCGAAGCCCCCTGCAGAGCATCATCACAGGCTCCCTGTTGTACCCGGAAGACAGGAGTGACCAGGGGCTATCGAACTACCTTGATGAGTTTGGTGGCGGCTATCAGCACCCGACTAGTACTTGCGCGATTGGCGCTGTCGTGGACCCCGAGCTGCGGGTATTCGGTGTCGATGGTTTGCGCATCGCCGATGCCTCGGTGATGCCGAGCATCGTTGGAGCTAATCCCAATGCGACCGCCATGCTCATAGGAGAGCGTGCAGCGGGCTTCATCCGCGCTGAGCAAATGAGCGTTGGCCAGTGATGGATGAAAAGTTCGCCGATCGCCTCCAGCGACTTGAGGACATCGAGGCGATTCGCTCCCTGAAGCACAGGTACCAGGACGCAGTCGACACGGATTGGCGGGCGGGCCTGCCACGGGACCTAGATGAGCTTACGGAGTCTCTTTTTACAGAAGACGTGGAATTTGTCGCGCCCGTGGGCGATGGGATGGTTGTAACGCGGGGAATGGCAGCCATGAAGGCGTTCATGCGGGCCCACCACCGTCGAACGTCGTTCGCTCTGCACTTCGTTACCAACGGGATAATAAACGTGGATGGCGACATCGCTGAAGGGCAATGGACCGTCCTCGTTGCGGTGGGCGAAGACGAAGATGCTGGCTGGTTTTCGGCGCGCTACCTGGAAAACTACCGACGGACTCCAGGTGGATGGCGCATCGCCCGGTCCGAGCAGGTGATCGCTCTACGAACGCCATACGGCACGCCTTGGCGCCCTTCTGAGTTTCAGCCGAAGTCCGGTTTGCGCTGACGACTGCCATTTACCGGGCGCCCAAGAGAACGCATTGCGGACAATGTCTGCAAAACGCTTGACTTTGCTCTGAGGAGGCTCTTAGTGTCTTCAGTGTCCGCACCGCGTAATGTGCGGAAACTCGTTCTCTTTCTCATCTACTTACCGATCATCATTGGAGATGTTCATGAATCACTCACCTCGACGACTTCGCGGGTTGAAGCTAGTCGCAGCTGTGGCGGTAAGCGCAATCGCTGTGGGTGCGGCCTTGAGCGGCTGTTCCTCGGCAGGAAGCCCTGGAGCGACCACGATCCGGCTTTCGATGCAGCAGCAAAATCTCGCGAAGAACGACCCGGCAACGTTTAAGGTCGTGCAGGCTTTCGAGAAGAAGTACCCCAAGATCAAGGTCAAATTGGAGGGACAGTCCTCGGTTCCGGCACACATCCAGGCAATGACCGTGGCAGCTCAGGGCAACACGCTGCCTGACATCTTCTGGATCTATGCTTCGAACGCCCAGCAGATGTACAAAGCGGGCAAAGTCATGGATCTTAGTTCCGTTGTCACGGATATGAACTTGACTGGCAATTTCAGAGACAGCGTGCTGGGCGCTTACAAGGATGGGTCGGCTCAGTACGGACTGCCGTACCAGGCCTTGATCACAGGGTTCTATTTCAACAAAGAGATCTTCAGCAAGTACGGCGTGACGCCGCCCGAGACCTCAGATGATCTCCTGAATGTTTGCAAAAAGCTCAGCGACGCCGGCGTAGTCCCGATCGCAAAGGGCGCGAACCAAAGCGCCTTCAGCGTTTGGGCCTTCCTCACCATGCTCGATCGGTTCGGTTATGAGAGCAAGTACAAGCAAATCCTTGCCGGCAAAGCCAGCTATGATAACCCGGACTTCCTCAAGCTGTACGAATACATTGCGCAGATGAAGTCGGCAGGATGCTTCCCCAGCAACGTCACCACGCAGTCGTACGTGCAAGCAGTTGACTCCTTCACGCAGGCCAAAGCGGCGATGTTGGATTCCGGAATTTGGCAGGCGACGCAGATCGACGCGTCGCTCAAGGGCAAGGTCGGATTTTGGGCCGGCCCGACGTTCGCTGATGGTGTTGGCAATCAGAAGCTCGCGATGAATGTCCCGTCTGCGCCGTTCGCGGTCGCTGCCAGCGTCAAGAAAGACAGCACGAAACTTGACGCCGTGAAGAAGTTCCTAGCCTTCTACTACAGCGATCAGGGACAGCAGATCCTGGTGGACAACGGCCAGCCGCCGGTGACGAAGTATTCGCCGAAGGTCGATGCTTCGCAGCAGCCCACTTTCGCCGCTGCACTTGCAGAATCGACGAAGCCAGGTTGGAGCAGCCCTCAAGCGCAGCCTGACCTCGTTGTTCCCACCGCTGTCGCCAACGCGATGTACGACAGTATCTACGGCGTTATCGAGGGATCCACCACGCCGAAGGCGGCAGTTCAGGCCGTCCAGCAGGCGTTTGCAGCAAAGTAGGCGGCTTGCCGTGTGGGCGCGGCACGACTACTGCCGCGCCCACACGACCGAATGTGCTACGACCGTAAAACCGCAAGGAGGGTCCGTCCGTGAGGTGGCTCAGCAGCCGTTGGAAACTGACAGTCATGGTGCTGCCGGCGTTCGCGGTCTATTCAGTGTTCATCGTGTATTCGGTGATCTACTCCGTTTACACAAGCTTCACGAATGACTCTGGTCTGGGCGATCCGAAGTTTGTCGGCGGAGCAAACTACGCGACAATGTGGAACGACCGGATCTTTTGGAGCTCGCTCCTCAACACGGCGATTGTCCTGGTCATTTCGCTGGTGGTGCTAGTTCCAGCTGCCTTCGGCCTCGCATTGTTGCTTAACCTCAGAGTGCGCGGAGCCGGCACACTTCGTGCGCTTGCTTTTGCCCCCAACATCGTCGCCCCCATCCTTGTTGGTCTGATTTGGGTGTTCATCTTGGACCCGAAGTTGGGGTTGATAAATACCGTGCTGAATGCGTTCGGCGTGCACTCCCACATCGCCTGGATCGGTGGCACGGTGTTGACCCCCTACTCGGTGTCGGTGGTGTTCATGTGGCAAACGATCGGCTTCCTGATGACAATCTTCTACGCGGGTTTGCAGATGCTGCCAGCTGACGTGCTCGAGGCCAGTTCACTAGATGGTGCCTCACGGTTCCAGCAGATTCGGTACGTCGTAATCCCCATGTTGCGCGGAACATTCACAATATGCATCGTGCTCGTAGTTACGGGAGCGTTGCGTGTCTTCGAGCTTGTGTACCAGCTGACTGGTGGCGGTCCAGTTCACTTGTCGGAAGTGCTCGTTAGCTATATGTACTACGTCACCTTTAGTCTCCAACACTACGGCCAGGGAATGGCCTTGGCTGTGGTGATCACTGTGCTTGGGGCGATCGGGTCCTTGGGGTACATCCTGCTCCTGCGTGAAAGGAAAACGAGCGAATCATGACCGCTGAAACCCTGATTGCAACCCGCAGCGAGCCAAGGCAACCCGCGCCATCCCGTGAGGGGCGACCGCGTAGGCTGCGCAAGAGCACGGTTATCGGCGGCATCGCCGCTTACCTTGTCACTTTCTTGATCCTGTTACCGCTTCTGTGGATCGCCCTACTCTCGTTCCAGAAAAGCGATGAAATACTCTCAAATCCGCTGTCTTTGAGCACGCTGTCGTTTGACAACTACATCAACGCGGTATCCACGCTGCCTCTGCTGCAGATGTATGGAAACACCCTCCTCCTTGCCGTGGTTTCGGTCACGGTTGGAGCGCTCATTTCGTTCATGGCTTCATTTGCGCTCGTCAACATGGTGTTTCGCCGACCCAAACTTCAGTCAACTCTGAGGTACTACTTCCTGGCCGGGCTTGCGGTTCCCGTTTATATCCTTCTGTTCCCGGTCTATCGGCTGGACCTTGCGTTCGGAATCTACGGAACATATGCGTCGCTGATCGTTCCATACGTTGCGATCTCGATTCCTTTCAACACTCTGCTGCTTACCGGCTTCCTGCGTGAGTTGCCTCGCGAGATCGAGGAAGCGGCGATCATCGACGGCTGCGGGCTGTTCACGCTGTGCTGGCGCGTTGTTGTGCCGCTCATGCGTCCCGCCCTCGCGACGGTCCTGATCTTCAACGTGGTGTACGTGTTCAACGAGTTTCCTTTGGTGTCGATTTTGGTTACCGACCCCGCCATGACCACGGTGTCGCTAGCGGTGTCTCAATTTCAAGGCCAATACAGCGTGGATTATGGCGCCATCATGGCGGCAGCAATGCTGGTGCTCGTCCCGCAAGTGGTGATCTACGCCGTGTTCCAGCGTCATGTTGTCGCGGGCATGACTCTCGGAGCGGTGAAGGGGTAACGTCGCCCGGCCGCGTTGGGTTGCGGACAAGGAAGACATTGAACGCCTTGCGGTACGCTATGGGTAGAAGGGTGGAGCTGTGAGCATGACACCGGAGATGATCGCTCGCCAGATCGCCAAAGCGATCCGCGAAAAGGAATTTGCGCCGGGTTCCTCGTTGATCCAGGAGGACTTGGCCCAGCGATTCAAAGTGAGCCGAAACCCAGTTCGCGAAGCATTGCGCATCCTCGCGGCCGACGGCCTCGTGACTTTGGTCCAGGGCACTGGGGCGCGTGTGCGAGAGCTTTCGCTCGCAGATTTGAACGAGTTGTACGATCTGCGCAAAGCGCTCGAATTACAGATCGCGCCCTACATTGTGATGGGCCCGACACGCCGTGACTTGGTTGAACTTCGCCGGCTGGTAAAGCAAATGGCCGCAGCCGATACCGTGCTTGAGTGGACGCGCGACAACTTCCGGTTTCACACGATGGTCTACTCCCTGGCGGAGAGGCCCCATACCGAAGCCATCCTTGAAAGCATCTTGTCTGCAGTCCACCCCTACGCGATGGAAAACATTGAGCTCGTCGGGGGCCACGGTGATTCGGACCGTGCGCACGATGAAATGATCGCGGCAATCGAGGACGGCGACGCTGACCATTTGAGCAATTTGTTCGTTGAACATCTTGAGCGCACCCGGTCCCGTTTGCAGGACTTCTACATGAAGCCGGGCACCTCGGGGAACGCTGTGCCAGAAGCGGTTTCTCTCCGCGTCTAGCCGGTACGCCGGGACGTCCGAGTTCGTCCGACCGCGGCGATGCCGTGGCAGGATCGATTTGCTCTAGCTCCGCGTGGCTTCATGCCATTTTCAATTTGCACGCGTGCGCAGACCCGCCTGTCTCGCACGCCAGCGTTCTGGTGCGCGCCAGAAGTGCCAGCGCGCCGGTAGTGCCCGTGCGCTGTCGCATGCTCTGGCGCGATGCTACGTCACCGACGGCTAGTGGCCCGAGCTCGTGGTTTGCTTGACAACAGCAGGCCGATATCGTTCAATGTACTTACTGTCCGCAATGTCCGCGAATACGGTTTGCTGGCTTACTCATCCCAACGAACGATTGGCTTATTTGACATGGCAGGCGTGAGTCGTCAAGAAATCCGGCGGAGATTCAGCGCAAAGGTTGATGCAGGCATTCCGCTCGTTCTCGGTGGCGCAGGAATCGGTTTGGTCGCCAAAGCGGCCAGCCGCGCTGGAATCGACGCGCTAATGGCTTACAACACCGGGCCTTTTCGAATGGACGGCCACGGATCACTTTCCGGTTATCTGGCGTACGGAGATTCAAACGCGATGACGATCGAACTGGCTTCGAAGATCCTGCCGGTGTCGGGCGACACACCCGTGATTGCGGGCATCGGCGCCGCTGACCCGTACCGAGACATCAGCCAGCTGATCACGAAACTCATGGATCTCGGGTACTCGGGCATCACCAATGTGCCCACGGCCGGCATTTATGATGGCGTTTTTCGCAAGCAAATTGACGCCACAAACCTTGGATATCCCCGGGAGATCGAGCTGGTTGCTGAATGCAACGACCGCGACATCTTCACCATCGCATATGCATTCTCCCCAGAAGAGGCGGCGGCGATGGCTGAGGCGGGTGCGGACGTAATCGGTGCCCACGTCGGGTTGACAGTCGGCGGTTTCATTGGCGCCGGAGTCGCGGCCAGCATTGACGAGGCGTGCGAAAGCATCGCCCGGATGACGGAAGCTGCAAGAGCCGTCCGACCCGACATCTGGGTGGTTGCCCACGGCGGGCCGCTCGACGACCCCATCAACGTTCAAGAGGCCTATCGCCGGTTGGATGTCGACGGTTTCCTGGGCGCGTCGAGCATTGAGCGGCTGCCCGTTGAGCGCGCCATCGAAGAAACGGTGCGTTCTTTCCGCGACCTGAACGTCCGTCACAGGCAACTCGCAATGGAGGAGAAATGACCTCCTCCGGGACCGCCGTCCTAATCGGGACTCTAGATACGAAGGCTCGGGAATACGCTTACGTGCGAGAGAGACTCAGCGCGATGGGTCTGAAGACTATCTTGATTGACGCTGGCGTGTTCTCGTCTCCGAGCGTCGAGGCTGACATATCAGCTGTGGATGTCGCCGCCGCGGCCGGAGCAACAATCAGCGACCTGCGGTTCGAGCATGAGGGCAGCGAGACCCGCGCGGTAGCCCTGGAAACAATGACCCGGGGAGCAATAGCGCTCGTACGTGACTTGCTCAGGCAAGGTCTCTGCGATGGTGTCTTCGGCATGGGCGGTTCCGGCGGGAGCGCATTGGTCAGTGGCGTTCTGCGTAGCCTGCCATTCGGCGTTCCTAAACTGCTTGTCTCGACTATGGCTTCGGGGGACGTTAGCGCATATGTAGGATCCAGCGACCTGTGCATCATGCACTCGGTTACCGACATCGCTGGGCTGAATCGAATTTCCCGACCAGTCCTCGCCAACGCGGCTGGCGCACTTGCCGGGATGATTGCCGCATCACAAAGTGCACGCGAGGATGTTCCGACGAAGACGACCGTCGGTATCACGATGCTCGGCGTCACAACCGCCGGTGTTCTGCGGGTGGTCGACCGACTTGAAAGGGCCGGTTACGAGCCCATCGTGTTTCATGCGGTCGGCTCGGGCGGCAAGGCGCTCGAAGCCCTCATTCAAGATGGTGTCATAGACGCGGTCATCGACTACACCGTAAAGGAAATCACAGACGAACTGCTCGGCGGCATCTTCACGGCCGGCCCGCAACGCCTTCGCAGCGCAGGGCGACAGGCGATCCCTCAGATCGTTGTGCCCGGCGCTGTAGAAGTTATCAACTTTGGTGGCATCGACACTGTGCCAGAGCGACTGCGCGACGGCAGTCGACCGCTGGTCCAACATAACGCCCAAGTGACCGCTGTGCGCGCCACAGCTGAAGAGCTGGAGCGAGTAGCTGAGGTGCTCGCCGCAAGACTCAACGAAGCGCTGGGTGCCGTCTCGGTCTTGATCCCAACCACCGGGTTCGACAGTTACGCGACCGGTGCCGGTCCATTCGCCGATCACGAGTCGGACGCACGCTTCATCGCCGCCCTCAAATCCAGACTCTCGCCTCGTATTGAGGTAACTGCGATCCCTACGGACATTAATGACCCGACTTTCGCAGACACAGTCGCGGATCGCGCAATCGCGCAATTTCAGGCTCCCGCGAGGGCAGATGATTCCGCAGTGACCCTCCAGGGGCAGCCACGCGGCAAGAGACAAGAAGAGGAGAGCAAGAAAGCATGACCGTTTTGGAAATCGCACACTTGGAAATTAAGGACGGCGCGCAGCCGCACTTTGAAGAAGCTATGGCCGCTGGAATCGGACTTGTCCAGTCCGCAGAAGGTTGCAACGAAGCGCGTTGGCTGAAGTCGGTTGATAACTCACAGAACTATGCCCTCCTTGTCACCTGGAGGGCGATCGAAGATCATACCGAGCATTTCGCCTCGACTGCCGAGTTTTCCAGGTTCATTGGCGGTATCGCGGAGTACCTCCTATCGGAACCGCGCGTCGAGCATTTCGGCTTTGACCAGGCGTAGTTCAAAAGAACTTTGACCGCATTTTCACAACTAGACGATGAAGGAATCATGACTGCGATCGCAATTATCGGCACCGGGAACATGGCGCGTGAGTTGGGCATCGGGTGGCACAAGGCTGGCCACACGATCACATACGGGTCGCGTACGCCGGATAACTCTCGCGCGGACGCTCTGGGGCTGCCCGTGCCCGATATCCGGGAGTACTCGGAAGCGATCGAAGACGCGGAGGTGGTAGTCATCGCGATTCCATTTCCCGACGTGGTTCCCTTCGCAACTCAGTTCAAGAACCAGCTCGCCGGGAAAATTGTCGTCGACATTTCTAATCCGTTTGACCACCTCCCCAATAACGAGAAGGCCGGCGCCGAGTACACCGCCGAGGCGCTGGGAGGAACGATCCCCGTCGTTGCGGCCTTCAAAGACAACTTCGCCGCAACGGTCAACGCGCCGGCACCCGCCGACGGCGAACGCGGCGACGTAAAGATCGCAGGCGACGATGAAGAAGCTAAGGCTGTAGTGGCCGCGCTAGCCAGGGACTTGAACCACCGTGTTCTCGACTGTGGGCCGCTTCACAACGCCCGACTTATCGATCCGATGGTTAGCCTAATGTTGACGCTGGATCGTGCCCTCTGCAACTTCACGATGAAGACCGGATGGCGCTTCTTCGGTCTGGAATTCTAGGCCCGCCATGACAGATCCGATCCAGACGGGCCCCATCAAGGCCGTCCAGCGCGAAACCGAAGTTGTGCCTTGGGGCCCCAACAAGCGCATCATCTCGCCGGAAACCCACCCCGAAACCAAGCTGACGGTCCTTGAAACAATTGTCTTGCCTGGCCACTCCCACGCTTGGCACGTCCACGACGAATCTGACGAGGTCATATACGTCATATCCGGCGACGGATACGCGACCGTGGGCGCGGGAAATCGCTTCCCCATTTCTCGCGGAGATTACATATACATCCCTACCGGAACTTATCACGATACGCATAACAAGGGCTGGGCGCCCTTGCACCTCCTCGTATTTTATGGGCCCGCGCTGGGCGAGCAGCCGGCGGACCAACCGGTCGACTTTCAGAGAGCCGTTCTCGCCCCAGAAGACCCGCTCCGTTGGGACACATCTTTTCAACCGGGAGATAGGGGCTTCGCTAACGAGCTTTGACGTTGGCGGTCAGCCACTCTGTCCACCGTCCATCGACTACGAATTTGGAGAACGAGATGGAAGCACTACGTATCGCGGTCGGCAGCGACGAGGCCGGATATTTCTACAAGGAAGCACTGAAGAAGGACTTCCAGGAGAGCGATCTGGTCGCCCAAGTTATCGATGTTGGCGTCCCGTCTAATGAGGCCCAGACGCCGTACCCGCGGGTCGCGGTCGTTGCCGCCGAGATGGTTGCGCATGGAGAGGTCGATCGTGCGTTGTTGGTCTGCGGAACCGGGCTCGGTGTAGCGATTGCTGCAAACAAAGTTGAAGGCGTTCGGGCGGTGACGGCACATGACAGCTATTCAGTCGAGCGTTCTGTGCTGAGCAACAACGCACAGATCCTTACCTTTGGTCAGCGGGTTATCGGAATAGAGCTTGCCCGGCGCTTGGCGGGAGAATGGCTGCAATACTGCTTCGATCAGTCGAGTCCAAGCGCCCAGAAGGTTGCCCTTATCGAGAAGTACGAGTCAACAGGGTCTTGCTGACAGATGCGCCGAGGCTGATAACGATCGGCGTCAGCCTCAAGATGTACATGGATCATCACGAGACAGCTGCCTGGCTCGGAAGCGTCGCAGAATTGTCCCGTGACTTTTCAGACCTGCTTGAAGAACGGCTCGAGCTATTCGTGGCCCCAGGCTTCCTTGAGATCGCCAGCGCCACACGCATCCTGACTCCAGCGGGGATAAGGATTGCTGCGCAGGACGTGGCAGCGCAAGAAAGAGGCGCACTTACCGGGGAGGTTAGCGCCGTGAACCTTGCTCAGGCGGGCGTCAGGTTTGCCGAGATCGGACACGCCGAGAGGCGCGGGCTCTTCGGTGAGGACAACGTCCTGGTTAACGCCAAAGTCAAAGCCGCTTTGCGGAACCGTCTAACACCGGTCCTCTGCGTCGGTGAGCCAGAGCCGTCAACTGTGGACGAGGCCATTGACTTCTGCGTGTGCCAAGTTGCCTCAGCCCTCGCGGAGGCGGACAAGGGGAGAGTAATTGTGGCGTACGAACCGGGATGGGCTATCGGAGCGGCTGAGCCGGCCGCGCCCGAACATATTTCGGCCGTGGCCACGGCGCTGCGGGCCCATCTAGTTACTGAAGACCGGCCGCACAGCCAGATCATTTACGGGGGAAGTGCGGGCCCGGGCTTGCTGAGCCAACTCGAGGACAGCGTTGACGGGCTGTTTCTGGGCCGCTTCGCTCACAACCCCGACAATCTGAGGGCCGTCTTGGAAGAGGCGGACTCGATCGGAAGGCGGCGCCCATGAGCCCCCTACCCGACTGTAAGTGGTGGCGGCGCGCGGGGCCGGGGCCGAGTCCGCTCCCGCAAGAGCTCGTCCACGAAGGCCCACGGGCAGCCGCTCTTCAGCTCAGTGTCGATTTGGAGACGAGGGACAGTCATGAACGTTCTTGATCGATTCGATCTGTCCGGAAGAACCGCACTGGTGACCGGTTCCACTCGAGGACTCGGCCGCGCATTCGCTCAGGCCCTCTCGGAGGCCGGCGCGAATGTCGTCATCGTCGGTCGGGATGCCGCCGATGCCCGGTCGGTCAGCGCCGAGCTGACCGAGCCAGGAACACGCTCGATCGGTGTCGGTGCGGACGTCACCTCCCGGGAGGATGTCGAGCGTCTGCTGCGGGTGAGTACCGAAGAGTTCGGGCAGGTCGACATCGTAGTCAATAACGCGGGCGTCTGCATCCACAAACCCGCCCTTGACGTGACGGACGAAGAATGGCGTTACGTGATGGGCGTCAACGTCGACGGACTCTGGATGGTGAGCCAGGTATTCGGCCGCCACATGATCGCCATCGGCGGCGGATCGATCATCAACGTCGGCTCCATGTCCGCGGGCATCGTCAACCGGCCGCAGTGGCAGCCGGCGTACAACGCGTCCAAAGCCGCGGTGCACCACTTGACCCGGAGTCTCGCGGCGGAGTGGGCGCCGCACCAAGTCCGTGTCAACGCACTCGCGCCGGGATACATGCACACCGACATGTCGCCGATCGACGACCCCCGGTTCCGCCGGTACTGGATCGAGGGGCTCTGTTGCAAAAATCGTGAAGCTTGAGCATGCTTGGCGGAGATTGGACGGACGGAACGATGACGGATTTCAAG
>NZ_JBXAPS010000010.1:0-50700 GCF_058806435.1 Leifsonia sp. GW821-FHT13C09
AGCTGGAAGATGACGCACTTGCGTCCCTCGGTGAGGACGTATTCGGTGGCGTCGATCTGCCAGCAGGCGTTCGGTGCTGGATAGACGAACCGGCGGTAGGAGGCGCGGGGTCGTTTCCGCGGTTCGAGGCGGGCGACGCCGGCGTCGCGGAAGATCCGCGCCAGGGACGACACCGCGGGAACCGGGGTGATCCGCAGGAGCCGCATCCGGTCGTGGACGCTGATCGGACCGTGGTCCAAGCCGGACTGTTCCAGCGCCGCCCTCACTTGGATGGCCTGCCGTTTGGTCTCGTCGGTGATCTTCCCGGGGCTGGCTCGAGGGCGCCTGGATCGGGGTTCGAGCGCGGCGGCGGGGCCGTCTTCGATGGCGCGTTTGCGGATCGAGTAGAACGTCTTTCGGGAGATGCCGTGCTCGGCGCAGAACGTGGTCACCGACCCGCGCGGAGCATCCGGCGGCCACTGGGTGATCGCGAGACGGACACGGGGATCGACGGGTTCAACGCGGCTCATTCCTCAAAGATCGAGGAGAAGTGTCACCACCAAACAGTGCCGAAGTGTTACCGATGTCCTGAGGCAGAATCGTCACCGATGTCCTGAGACATAACATGCCGCGGTCGCGCATGTGCTTGAGGGCTTTCGCGAGTTGGAACCGCACCGTGATGTCGTGGCGGCGGTTAAGGTGTTGCGTCGGCATGGCTGCAGGCTTGTCACGCTCAGCAACGGGTCGACCGCGGTGGCAGAGGGGCTTTTCGCCGGTGCTGGGATTCTCGAGGATTTCGAAGCGCTGCTCAGCGTCGAGGATGCTGGTGCGTGGAAGCCGGCGCGTGTCGCCTACGAGTACGCAGCCCGGGCGTGCCAGGTCGAGGCGAGGCAGTTGACCCTGGTCGCCGTGCACCCGTGGGACATCCATGGCGCGAACGCCGCGGGTCTACGGACCGTGTGGATCAATCGTGCCAACGAGCGTTATCCCGGATACTTCAGCGCCCCGACACTGACCCTGCGGAGTCTGGCAGAGCTCCCGGACGTCCTGACGTCCAGGGGCCGGTAGCCCGGAGGTCAGGTGAGCGGCGGGGCGAGCGGAAAGTCGAGTTCTGTGCCGGCGTAGTGGTTGAAGTAGTTGGTGTAGAGGTTGGCTGCGATGTGTGCGAAAAGTTCCTCCAGTTCGGATTCGCTCCAGCCCACATCGCGGGCGTGCGCGCGGATAGCCGCAGAGACATGGCCCGTTTCAGCAGCGGCGTTTCGCGCAACCTCTGTCAGCGCGGACAGTCGTGGATCGAAGCTGATCTCTCCGGTGCGGATCTGGAGGATCTGTTCGTCGCTGAATCCGGCACCGCGTGCCGATGCGGTGTGCGCTGCTTGGCAGTAGTCGCAGCCGTTCTGATTCCCCACTGCCAAGGCGATGGCCTCGCGCGTGCGCGCGTCGAATGTGCCGTGCTCTCGGATCGCGGTCGTCATCGCAGCGTAGGCGGCGACCACGGCGGGGGACCGGGCCATCCTTGCATGGATGTTCAAGAGCCGACCCGACCGGTTCTTCAGCTGTTCCGCAATAGGACGTGAGCGCGCGGGGAGGTGATCGAATTCGTAAGTCATGTGGGAGGCTCCGAGGGTTGGTCACGTGACGGGCGGGAGGTGGAAAGTGACGGTGCGAGGATCCGCAGGCGGCCTGCTCTTGTCGATCGCGCGGCTATAAGAGTGAGCCGAGATCCGATCCGACGGTGGGGTAGGCGGCGATCGTGGACCGCAGCTGGCGGGCGGGAATGTTGAGCTTGATCGCGATTCCGAAGGTGTTGATGAGTTCGGCGTACCCGTGCCCGAGCAGGTGGGCTCCGACAATCTGGTCGGTGGCTCGGTCGACAAGGACTTTCGCCGCCCCGTGCGTCGCACCAATGCGGTAGTTGGAGTACCAGCCGGAGGTGTCGGTGTAGCGGATGTCGAGGTCGACACCGCGCTCCCGAGCTTGTTCTTCCTGCATTCCCACCCGGACGAGTTCGGGGATGGTGAAGACGGCTGCCGGGATGCCGGCGTAGTCGGGGCTGGCGGTGGTCGATTTGAGCATGTTGGAGATAGCGACTTTGCCTTCGGCCACTGCCACCGGGGTCAGCGGCATCCCGGCCGTGTCGGCAGCGTCGCCCGCGGCGAAGACGTCGGGGTTGGTCGTGCTCTGCAAGTGCGCGTGCACGGTGACTCCGCGGGGCGAGGACGCAATTCCGGCAGCAGTCAGGTCCAGCTGTTCGAGGTCGGCTTCGCGTCCGGCGCCGTGGACCACCAGGTCCACTTCCACGCTCTCGGCGACGCCGGCGTGCTCGATCACCGCCCGGATCCCGCTCTTGTGCGGTTCGAGTGAGAGGACATCTGTGCTGGTGCGCACATCGATGCCGACTACGCTCCCGGCCTTCAGGAGGATGTCTACGAGGTCGGGGTCAAACCGTTTCAGCGGGCAGGGACCGTGCTCGATGATGATCGTCTGGCTGTTGGCGCGTGCGGCGATGTGGGCGAACTCGAAGGTCACGAGGCCTCCGCCGATGAAGAGAATCCGTCGTGGGAGTCGTTCCAGTTGAAGGAATGCCGTGCTGTCGATGACGTGCTCGCTTCCGGTAAAACTCAGTTTCCGTGGCCGGGCCCCGGTCGCGATGAGAATGCGCCGCGCTGTGGTGACCCGCCCGTCAATGTCGACGGTGTGGGGCCCGATGAATCGTGCGACGCCGTGGAGCGTTTCGACACCGTTGCGCTTCAACTCGCGTTCCAGCTGGCCGGGGACCGGGTCGGTGAACCCTTCCTTGTGACGCATGAGCGCCGCCCAGTCGATGGCCAGCGTGCCCGTAGCGATCCCCTTTCCGCGCATCATTTCGGCGGCCGCGATGATTTCCGCACCGCGTCGGAGGATCTTCTTCGGGTCGCATCCGCGCAGCGCGCAGGTGCCGCCGTACGGCAGGGGATCAGCAATCGCGGTGCGCCAGCCGGCGCGCGCACTCTTGAGGGCGGCGTTCGTGCCAGCCATACCCGCTCCGAGCACGAGGAGGTCGAGATCGGTGTCATCGGTCGGCATGCTGTTCCTCCGGGGGTATGTATGCTTTCGGGTTGCGGGCGAAGCGCTCCTCGCAGCGGTCGGAGCAGAAGAAGAATCTGCGGCCGTGAAGGGAGTGGGTAGCCGGCGCGTGCGCCACCTCGACCTGCATTCCGCAGACCGGGTCGGTGGCGAACCGATTCTGTGTTCCGAACCGGTCGCGGTTGCGGTAAAGCCAGTACCCGGCCGCTGCCAGGAGGAGCGCGGCGAGGTTCAACCATGTCGTGTAGTTCCACTCGAGGCGCATCGGGACAATTTCGTGGGTGCGGTGCGCGGCCGGGATGCCGATCAAGCGGAAGAGCAGGTCGGTGAGCAGGCCCGACACGCTCATGACGACCCAGAACACGCCAAACAGTTTCCACGCGATCCGACGCCCGTAGAACTTGATGTAGATCAGCACCAGGGGCAGCGCGATGAGGTCGGCGAAGACGAACGCGACCGTTCCGCCGAAGCTGAAGCCGCTGTCGTAGAGGGCGGCAGCGAGGGGCACGTTGCCCACCGAGCAGACGAAGCTGACGAACGCGATGAAGGGTCCGAGGACGACGTTTTCCACGTCGGTCCAGAAGCCGTGGCCTGAGAAGAAGATCACCTGCCACGCTGAGGGCGGGACCGCGACTGCGATTACTCCGGCGACGAGGTATCCGATCAGGAACTCCCGGCGCAGCATCTTCAGATCGGAGAGCGCGTAGCCTGCTGCGTCCGCCCAGCCGGACGCGGAACGCATCCGTGACCAGATCGACTCGCGCTCCGTGTCGTGCGCGGGCTCCGTGTCGAAACGATCCCGGGCGGCCTGTTCGCTGAGGCGATCGCGGGCCTCCTGGAGCTCGCCGGAGCGAAAGACGTGGCGAGCGGCGAGCGAGAACAGGACGATCATGAGGGTCCCACCCACGAACTCGGCGAGAGCGAACTGCCAGCCGATCAACGTCCACATCACCAGACCCAGCTCGACGACCAGGTTCGTCGCCGCCAGCATGAATACCATCGCCGTGGCGAAGTCTGCGCCCTTTTGGAACAGCGACTTCGCCAGCGCTGCCGCGGCGTAGGAACAGCTGGAGGAGATCACGCCGAACACGCCCGCTCGGACGATGGTCCGAGGCCGGTGGTCGCCAAGAACCCGCGTCATCTGACTTCGGCTGACGAAGGCCTGTACCGCCCCGGAAAGGCTGAAGCCGAACACGATTGCCCAAAGGGTGCCCCAGAACATGAAAAATGCTGCGAGGAGACTTCCGAGGGCGGTGTTCACGAGCGCCATGTGGCCCCCTGTGGCGTCGAATTTCCCGGACGGTGTCTTCGCGCACGGTACTCTCCGCGCGGCGTCACCAGCCCGACCCGACGCCCGTCTTCGAGAACCGCCATGAATTGCCCTCCCTTTCTGGTGATGTGCTTCCAGGGTCGGCCCCGGCCCCGAGGGCCAGGTCAATACTGAGTGGGTGAGCATCTGCAGGAAGGTTGACAAGCGATGAGCTCGACGACCGTCGACGGGCAATGGACGGTAACCGGTGCCGCAGTCGAAGCGGGAACGACCCGCAAGGCGATCCGCGTCTACGAGTCCAAGGGACTTCTACCGCCGGCCGGGCGTACCGAGGCGGGCTACCGGCTCTTCGGGACCGAAGACATCGAGGTGCTCCGGTTCATCCGGCGGGCCAGGGGGCTGGGACTGAGCCTGTCGGAAATCGGCGACATCCTGGAACTGCAACGGGGAGGCGAGCAACCGTGCGACCACGTGATCGCGGTTCTGGGCGAACACCTCGACCAGATCGATAAGACAATCGAAGAGCTGACCGAGCTCCGCTCCACGCTGGACTCGATGCGGGCACGCGCTGATGAAGCATGGTGCACCCCGGACGACGGCGCTATTTGCCGAATCATTCAACCGTCGCAAGGTATCGAAGGCTCCTCGATTTCCGGGCGATGACCGGGGCAGGCGCTGCGACGGCGGTCGCGGGTTCGTTCGAATCCGTCCTTCGCCGAGCAAGCAACCCCTTTCTCGCGAAATTGGAAGTCAATCGGATTGCAGCCGATAGGCGAGGCGCTGTTCGAGGTCTTAGGCGCTGACACCATCAGAGTTCGTGGAGCTTGGCATCTCTGCGTGCGAGCCTCGAGCATTTCTGGGCTGGATGTTCTGGTTGACGTGGAAGAGGTTATCGGGGTCCCATCGTGCCTTGAGCTCGGCGAGCCGCTCGTATTTCTGTTGACCGTACGCTTGCAGGACCCGGTTATCGCCTTCATCGCCGAGGAAGTTGACGTACACGCCGAGGGCAAGGCGGTGCAGGTCGGCCCAAAGCGTGCGTGTCCAGCCGATGTGGTCTGTGATCGGCTCGGGGTCGTCCCAACGGGTGTTGATGTTCAGCAGGAAGGCGGCGTTGCGGTGCCCGTAGGCGGTAGCGTCCTCGGGGATCCGGGCGAGGGCCCCGCCGAGGGCGGCGAGCTTGATGTCGGAGGCCGGGGAACTGAAGGCCGCCGCGGCCTCGACGAGCGTGTCGATGGCCGCGTCATCAATGCCAGAGAGGTAGTCGGCCTTCCAGTAGTTCTGCGCTCCTGGGGTCCAGTAGCGGTCCTGGGAGCCCTGGACGGCGGTGTAGGACTTAGGGCCGACCGCGTCGACGGCGGGACGGCCCAGGGCGCGGAGGGAGCCGAGCGCCCTTTCGGCACCATCGGGCGAGCCGGACCACATCATGCTCACCGACAGGACGGGCATGCCCCAGAGTTCGACGGGGAAGGGCGCGTCGGGCGGGGCTGTGCGGAGGACAGCGACCGACATCGCCTCCTCCGGAAGGCTCCGCACTGCATCGCTCCAGCCAGCCAACACATCCCGGGCCTGGTGGATCGGATAGATCACAGAACCGGCGACGACCTCGGGGCCGACATCGTGCAGCTTGAAATCGAACGACGTCGCGACGCCGAAGTTGCCACCGCCGCCGCGCAACGCCCAAAACAGGTCCGGCTCAGTCTCGGCATCCACGCTGATGAGGCGCCCCTCGGTGGTGACGAGATCGACTGCGCGGAGGCTGTCGCACGCGGCGCCGAACCGCCGGGTGAGCCAGCCGACCCCGCCGCCGAGGGTGAAGCCCGCGACCCCCGTGGTGGACATGATCCCGCCGACCGTTGCCAGCCCGAAGACCTGAGCCTCATGGTCGAACATCCCCCAGCTGATGCCGGCCTGCACACGCGCGCGGCGGGAGCCCGGGTCGACCCAGATACCTTGAAGGGCACGCAGATCCAGGACCAGACCGCCTTCGCAGGTGCCCAGGCCGGCAATGTTGTGGCCGCCGGCTCGAACCGCGAGGGTGTACCCGCGTTCCTCTGCGAAGCGCACGCCGGCGACGACGTCCGCCACGCCGGCGCACTGGAGGATGGCGGCAGGGCGGCGCTGAATGGACCCGTTCCATACCTGGCGGACCTTCTCATATCCGCCGTCTGAAGGGGTTATGACCCGGCCTCGGCATTGAAGCTGGAGGGATTTGAAGGGGTCGGCCATGGTGATGCACTGCCTCTCACGGAACCCGCCATATTTGCGACAACCGTGGCACGACCAGAAGGCGCGCACAACCGTTCATGGCTCCATTTTTGAGGATGGGACTGACTGGTGTCGGCCGTCGCCGGGGCCGACGAAGGCACGGGTATCCAGAGGATATTGCCGTCAGTGCCACAGGAGCTCGCTTAGATCTAGGGGAACCGAGCCCTGAACAGGATGAGACTGTGGTGGTACTCGTTCGTTCCGCACCCCGCGGTGCAGCCTGCTCGTCCGCGTGACCCACTCCTCCCTGGGCTAGAAGAGGATCGCGCCCTGGCCTTCCGCTGAAGCCCTGAAAGCCCGACTGAGTGCGACGCAGCGTTTCTAAACGAACACGGGCTCGTCAGCTCGACGCGGGACGACGGAAGATCCAGTCGACGGTGCCCCGCCAGGTGTTGCGGAGTTCGCGGTTGCGCCGCCATTCCCGCCAGGTCAACCAGATGATGACCGCGTCGAAGACGGTGAGTACAGCGACCCCGAGCGAGGGTTTGGTGACCAGCTCGTAGAGCTGAAAGATCAGGAAGGCTCCCAACGCTGCCATCGCCCACGGGTAGACGCGCCGCGAGCCGATGAGGAGGGCGATGACGATCGCGACCTTCACCACCCCGTGGAGGAGGAGATATGCGGCGACGAAGGCGACACTGCCCGGGTGCAGGTGAGCGACGCCGTGGATCAGGAGATTGGCGATCAGGTCGTGAGGGTCCTCGGACAGTTCCTCCGCTGTGGCCGAGTTGACGGCTCTGCGCAGGTCGGACGGGGTGGCGAAGAGGAGCAGGGTGCCGGCGACCAGCTCGATCAGTCCGTCGATGCCTTTGAATACGACGCCGAGGAGGAAGACGAGGTCGAGAACACGTTCCTTCACGACACCTCCCGCTGTTCCTCTCGGATGCATGGTGCGCCGAGCGGGCTGAGCTGGCAACGGCTGGTTCGGTTGGAAGTCCGGTGGCCGCCGCGGGGGACAGGCGGCCACCGGACCGTACAGATCGCGGTGGCCGGATCTGGGGGGTGACCGGCGCGCCGCGGTCCCGCCAACCTATGACGCGAATTCTAAGAGTCGGCCAAGGAATGGTTGGGCGTTGTCATCTTCAGCGATCGGGCCGAGGTCGCCGCGGCGGACGCCAGGACCAGTGCGAGAGCGCCGAAGGCGAGCGGGAGCCCGGCGAGCGTTCCGATCGCCCCCACGAGGAGCGGCCCCCCGGCGTCGCCGACCTCGCGCCCGAGTTCCGCGTTTCCCATCGTTCGGCCGATCCGCTCTGAGGGTGTGCTCGCGGCGAGGTGGGAGTACGCCAGCGGCGTCGCCACGCCGACGGCGACGCCGACGAGGAGGGCCGCGGTGTAGAGCGCGATCGGCTGCGGGGACATCATCAGGAGGGCGGCGCCGGCGCCGGCGCCGAGCGCTGCTGAGACACCCACGCGAACGCTGATCCTTCCACTGTCTCTGAGCCGACCCGCTATGGGCTGGGCGACCGCCGAGAGGATCGCGATCGCCGCCACGGCGGCGGCGCTGGCAGCGGGGGCGAGCCCCGCGCGATGGAGCAACAGGGGAAGGTAGCCCACTGCGACGCCCAACAATGCGGTCGCGCACGCGAGTGCAAGGGTTGGGATGAGGAAGCTGCGATCTCCCGCCTGTCGGACGAGGTCTGCGAGCGTGTAGCGCGGGCGAGCGAGGACGGGCAGCGACGGTACGGCGACTGCCACCCAGATCGCGGTCGCGGCGGCCAGCAGTGCCAGCGTCAGGTAGAGGACGCCCAACCCTCCGAGGCCGATCAGCGCGGCCCCGAGGAGCGGCCCGGCTGCGTAGCCGACGCTCTTCCACGCCCCGTATCGGCCGAAGTAGCGCCCCAGGCGTTCCGTGCCGGCCAGTCGCGCCACCCCGCTGGAGGACGCCGGCGAAAACGCGGCGGCCGCGGCGCCCTGACCGAAACGGGCGACGGCGGCGACGAGCGGGGTCGGGCTCACGATAGCGATGCTCGAGGCGAGAGCGAAGGCGATCAGGCCGCCAAGTACGACAGGTTTCACCCCGATCCGATCACTGAGCGCGCCGAAGATCGGCTTCAGGATGACCTCGGCGACGTCGTACAGGGCGAGCACCGCCCCGAAGCTCAGCAGCGAGAGTCCGAGATCGCCGGCCTCGAGCGCGAGAGCAGTCGCGACGCCGTGAGCGCCGAACGCGGTCGTGAATCCAGCCAGGTACAGAGGGAGCACCGCATCGCGAGAAGGTGTAATAGACGCCACCGATCCACTGTAACATTCGTTACAACCGTGACGACGGTTACAATCGCGAGCGTGACACCAGATGTGAATTGGGTGCTCGTCTTCGTGCAGTTGCCGTCGGAACCGTCACGGCATCGCGTCGCCGTCTGGCGCGAACTGCGGAAGGGCGGCGCCGTGCCCGTCTCTCAGGGCGCATGGGCGCTGCCCGACGCTCCCGCGTTCGCGGCATCGCTGGAACGAGCCGAGAAGCTCACCTTGGCGGGCAACGGAGTCTTCGCAGTGATCGACGCGGCACCGCGCACGGAGGCAGCTCGCAACCTGATCCGGGACGCATTCCTCGCGGCCCGCGTCGATGAGTGGAACGAGTTCCAGGCCGATTGCGGCAAGTTCGAAGACGAGATCGCCCGGGAGATCGCGAAGCAGAAGTTGACCTTCGGAGAACTGGAGGAGGAGGAGCAGAGCCTGGACAGGCTGCGTCGCTGGTTCCGTGAACTGAAGAAGCGCGACATCCTTGCTCTTCCGCAGGCTGAGCAGTCTGCCGGAAGGCTCAAACGCTGCGAGGATGCGCTCACCGGATACGCGGACCTGGTCTACGAGGCCATGCGCGGTCGTGCCGCTGCCGGCCTGGTCCCCACTGACAACGGACCTGGCCAACCGTGAGCAGCCGGCGAATCGGGACCGGCGAACCGGACGCCAACGCGTATCGGCGTTCTATCGCGGCGATCGGATGGCAGGTCGCCGCGGTCTGCGGTGTGCTGGTGCTCGCAGGTGGAGCGCTGGCGGTCGCGTATGTGTTCTGGCAGACGACTCCGGCCAAGCTGGCCGAGGCGAATGCGCCGGACAAGGTCCGCATCTTCCTCGACCCGCTTGCGCTCACCTTCGCCGGCGTTGTCGTGGGAGCGGGCGCTGTCGTCGGCGCCGGCCTGGCCGCGTGGATCATCGCCCGTCGTGCCGTGCGCCCGCTGGATGAGGCGTATCGGATTCAGCGGAGGTTCGTCGCGGATGCCAGCCACGAGTTGCGGACACCGATCGCCGTGCTCAGTGCTCGCGCCCAACAGCTCGACGCGATGACAGCTGTCGAGGATCCGCGGCACGAGGTCGTGCAGGCCTTGCGACTGGATGCGCGCATCATGTCGGGCATCGTCGATGACATGCTGGCCACGGCGACCGGTCGGTCCGTCGGCGGCGGCACCGCGCAGCTTGCGACCACGATCAGATCAGCCGTAGCTGACATGGGGTTGCTGGCAGCGCAGTTCGGGGTCACGGTCGTCGCCGAACCGATGGAGGCTGAGGTTGCGCTACCGGAGCCGGTTCTGCGGCGCTGCTTGGTTGCGCTGTTGGACAATGCGATCGACCACTCTCCCGAGGGCGGAACAATCACCCTCAGCGTGCAGCGGACGAGCGAGACGGTGGTGCTCGCCGTAACGGATTCCGGGACAGGGATCGTGGGGATCCCGCCGGACCGGGTGTTCGACCGCTTCGCTCACGGCGCGTCCGCGCCCACGCCACGGGGCGAGGCGCGTACCCGGCACGGAATCGGGCTGGCGCTCGTGCGCGAGCTTGTCGAGCGATACAACGGAAGGGTGGATGTCAGCACGACCGGCCCCCAAGGGTCGACGTTCGAGCTCCTGCTGCCGCTGGCGCGCGGAGCTGAAGCGTGAGCGGACGTCTGTTGATCGTGGAGGACGACCCTCGATTGGGCCCGATCATGGAGTCAGTCCTCTCTGCAGATTGGGAAGTCCGGCTGTGTGCGACCGCCGAGGCGGGACTGGATGAGGCGGTCGCCGCTTACTACGACGTGATGATCGTCGACCGTCGTCTGCCGGCGATGAGCGGTGAGGAGCTCACCCGGGAACTCCGCCGCCGACGCGTCAGCACACCCATCCTGCTTTTGACGGCGCTCGGCGAAGTTCACGATCGAGTGGAGGGATTGGACGCGGGCGCCAACGACTACCTGGTGAAGCCGTTCGAGTTCGACGAGCTCCGGGCGCGGCTTCGGGCCTTGACGCGCGACTACACCGGTCGCGGTGACGGCATCGAGATCGGCAGCTGGACGTTCTACCCGGAGGACCACAGCATGCACTCGCCGTACACCGGGCGGGTGATGCTGACCGAGACCGAAGCTGCCCTGTTGGCGATCCTGGCCCGCGAACCGGAACGCGTCTTCTCACGAGAGCACTTGCTTTCAGTCGTTTTCGAGCGCGGAGAGAGCATCGCTTCCGTGGAGACGTACGTGCATTACCTGCGGCGGAAGACCGACCGCGACCTGATCACAACCGTGCGTGGTCGGGGCTATCGGCTCGGGACGCCGGTCTAATCGCGCGCCGACGCAGCAGCCAGCCGACGCCGAGATCGACCACGATGAGTCGTGCCGCCGGCGCCATCGCCAACGCCCACACGATCGATGCGAGCACATCGGTCGGGTAGTGCAGGCCGTCGCTGACCACGGCCAGGCCGACGATCACAGTTGCAACGGTCCCGGCCGCAACAACCAGCGCACGCCAGCGGGTGTCCCGGAGAAGGAACCATGCGGCGAACGCCAGAGCGACGATGAAAGCGGTATGGCCGCTGGGGAAAGATCCGTCGACCTGGGCTGGGACGTAGAGGTGTGAGAGTGCAGATGCCTCTGGCCGCGGCCGGTCGACGATCACCTTGATCACAGCGACCGGCAGCCAGGTCACCGCCACGATCGCCCCGAAGGAGATCGCAGTGAGAAACGAACGCGTGACCAGCCAGATAATCCCGGCCAACACGATGGTCAGTACCACGGCGGCCGCGGGGCCGACGCCGACATAGACCAGGTCGGCGAAGAAGGCCCAGGCGCCGGTATGCACCTGGTTCAACCCGACGACGACGCCCAGATCGATCGGGTGGTTCTTGAGCAGGAGCCCGGCCACGAGCAGCGCGATGCCGGTGATGACGGCAACAACGAACGCGACTACCGGCCGACGCGCCGGCCGGTAGATGCCGAGGCGTTCGACGTCACGCGTGGTGGCGGCGTACCTTCCCATGGAGCAAACCCTTCTTTACGCGCGTTGGGGTGGCGCGGCGGTCTTGCCGCCGACGGCGCGAATCCAAAGAGCGTGGTGGATCGGCACCAAGGATCCACCAAGGAAGGCGGCAACCTCGCGGGGCGAGTGCGTCGATGGCTGCCTGGTGGGTGTCGCCGGGCTTGCGGTCCCCTTTTGAGCCCTTGTCGTCCTGAGTCTGTGTGGCCGCGAAACGATGCGGCCCGTTCAGACTGCTCCGGCGGAGCCCAGCAGCGTGCCGATCAGGAAGGTGGCCGCCAGGGCGATCGCTCCACCGACTACGACGCGCACGGTGGGCCGGAGCCAGTGCGTGCCACCGATCCACGCACTCGTCGCGCCGGTGGCCGCGAGCGCTACGAGGACGACCGCGAACGTCACGGGCACGCGGATGGAAGCCGGCGGCAACAGAATCGCCACCAGCGGCAGGAGCGCTCCGACGAAGAACGCGGCGGCCGATGCCCACGCGGCCTGCCAGGGGCTGACCACGTCCGCCTCGGAGATGCCGAGTTCCGCCTCGAGGTGCGCCGCCACCGCATCATGTGCGGTCAGTTCTTCGGCCACGCGCCGGGCGGTCTCGTGCGACATGCCCTTTGCCTGATAAATGCCGGTGAGCTCCTCGAGCTCTGCTTCCGGCTGAGTGGCCAGTTCGTGGCGCTCTTTCGCGATGAGCGCCCGCTGGCTGTCTCGCTGACTGGAGACGGAGACGTATTCGCCGAGAGCCATCGAGATCGCTCCGCCGACCAGGCCCGCCACGCCGGCGGTGAGGACGGGCGCGACGAGACTGGTCGCGCCGGCGACGCCGACGACGATCGCGGCGACGGAGACGATTCCGTCGTTCGCGCCGAGGACGCCCGCGCGGAGCCAATTGAGCTTGTGGGCGAGCCCGGCGCCGTGGGGTTCGTTCTGATGTCCAGTCGGAGAATCCGGAATGAAGGTCACGCCGAGTAGGGTAGCCGGTCGTCGCCGCGGTCGTCGGTGGGCGACGCCAGGGCTCCGGCCGTTCTGCGCGCCCGTCAGCCGACCTCACGCCAGATACGTTGTGTGAGTGCGTCGGAGATCGGCTGAAAAGGCGGGCTGCGCACGGGCTTAACACTCATCGGAGCCGCCGACGGCGGCGCTGTCCTCGCCCGTTTGTTTGTCTTTCCGCCGGCCGATCGTAGCTCGTTCCCGGTGCTCCGTGCCGGGCTTTCGCGGCATATCCTCGCTCCGCTCCGCTCCGCTGCGCTCCGTTCCGGTATTCCACGGTCCCGGCACTGCGCCCCTCCCAGTCGCTCTCGATCTCTCCGCCGCAAGGCAAAAAAGAACGAGAGTCAGGGGAGTGATTGAGATGCGGGTATTCATGATCGATACCAGAACCATGGGTCCGGAACTGCAAGGAGGGCTGATCGGAGTCGTAGGCTCCCTCAGCCCGAGTCCGGAAGAGAAACGCGAGTGCGTAGAGACGGTCAGCAGGTACGTTCTCGATGGATGGGCGATCGCCGCCGACCCATTCACGCCACTCGGGCGGTTGGCTGCTCGGACCGCGGAGACGGCATGCGTGCCCTTCCTCAACCTCAGCACGCTGCGGGACAATCCAGGCCTTCACGTCAGTGGTCCTGCGGACAATCGCCTCATCGACTCAGGGGGTGTCGGACATGGGATCGATTGAGTCCTACGAGACTGCAGCAGGCAAGCGATATCGAGTTCAATACCGGACGCCCGACCGTCGCAACACGATGAAGCGCGGCTTCACGACGAAGCGCGCAGCGGAGCTCTTCCTGTCGTCGGTCAACGTCTCGCAAGCCAAGGGCGAGTGGGTCGACCCGACGAAGGCGAGAACGCCGGTCTCGCACGTGGCCGAAGAGTGGTTTCGCGCCCAGGTGCAGGTGAAACCGACCACTCGCTCGGGCTACCGGTTCCACCTCGACAAGTACGTGCTCCCTCGCTGGGGCAACACCCGACTGGTGGACGTGCGACACAGCGACGTTCAGGCGTGGGTCGGGGAGCTCTCGACCATCCTCGGCCCCTCGATGGTGCGGCAGATACATCTGGTCCTGGCGGGCGTGCTGAAGTATGCGATCCGTGACGGGCGCATCACCCTCAACCCGTCCGACGGGATTCAACTGCCGAGGCTGTCTTCGCGCGAGCACGGCTACCTGACGCACGCGCAAGTGCGGGCCCTGGCGGCCGAATGCGGTGACCATGGTGACGTCGTCCTCTTCCTCGCATACACGGGTCTCCGCTGGGGCGAGATGGCCGGCCTCCGGATCAATCGGGTCGATTTCACGCGCCGACGGCTCGACATAGCCCGAGCGGTCTCCGAACCGCGCGGAGTGATCGTGTGGGGAACGCCCAAGAATCACGAACGGCGCTCGGTTCCCTTCCCAGATCTGCTGACGGCTCCGCTCAGAGCTCGGTGCGCGGGTCGCGACCCCGAGGAGACGGTGTTCGTCGGCCCCGACGGCGGTGTGCTTAGGGCCGGCAACTTCCGCAACCGGGTCTTCAACGCAGCAGTCGCCCGGTGCATGGAAGCGGATGACACCTTTCCGCGCCTGACTCCCCACGACCTAAGACACACGGCCGCGTCACTCGCCGTCTCCGCCGGCGCGAACGTCAAGTCCGTCCAACGGATGCTCGGCCACGCCTCCGCCGCGATGACCCTCGACGTCTACGCGGACCTCTTCGACGATGACCTTGACGACGTTGCGAACGCACTCGATGCCCAGGCTGCCAAATCAGTTGTAGTCAAAATGTAGTCAAACGCTGTTTTGACGGCCTCGTCCAACAAGCGAAAAACCCCCGGAATCCGCATCGGACCGGGGGTTTTATCTGGTGGCTCCGACCGGCATCGATCCGGTGACCTTTCGATTTTCAGTCGAACGCTCTACCAACTGAGCTACAGAGCCGGGAGGCATTGTTCACGCCTACCTAGACGGAAGCCCTTCCATCCGGAAGGGCTTGTCGCCGTGGCGACCCTGACGGGACTTGAACCCGCGACCTCCGCCGTGACAGGGCGGCACGCTAACCAACTGCGCTACAGGGCCTAACAGTGTTGTTGCTATTGAATTGTAGAGGATGCCATCGTGACCCCAACGGGATTCGAACCCGTGCTACCGCCGTGAAAGGGCGGCGTCCTAGGCCACTAAACGATGGGGCCGGATCGTCTCGAACCGCTTTCGCTTTTCGATGACCACCGACGCATAAGCATACGGAAGTCCCTGACAGAAAGCGAATCGGGGCTGCAGCCCGGGCGGGTCGATCCTCCTCGGTTCGCGCCACGCCCCGGTGAAATGCCCGGTGAGAACCCGGTAGCCAGCGAAGATGGCGAGCGACGGCCCCTGTCGTCCGTGCGAGTCGCACGCGGTCCCCGATCGAGCACCGGCCGCCCTCCCCCCGACCCGGGCGGCGTATGGTGATGTTGCTAATGTTGCTCCTGGTGATGACGAGACCCGTGTGATTCGTGTGACAGCCGATGTTCCATCCGACGGGTTGAAGGTGACGATGAGATACGCGACGAGAGACGACACGCACCGGCGCAGGACGCGCCGGGCGGTGCTCCGTGTCCTCGCCGCCGGCGTCATCGCGCTCACGGGAGTCGTCGGCTCCATCGCCGCGCCCGCCTACGCCGACCAGTATCCGAGCTGGCAGGACGTCCAGAACGCCAAGGCCAACGAGGCTGCCGCGGCAGCGCAGGTGACGCGCATCAACGCCCTCATCGCGCAGCTCGACCAGGAGGTCTCCGACACTCAGGCCGCCGCCGTCAAGCGCGGCGAGGAGCTGCAGGCGGCCGTCGCGGCATTCGACGAGGCGGACATGAGGGCCAGGGACCTGGAGTCCCAGGCAGCCGCCAGCCAGCAGAAGGCCGATGCCGCGGGTGCGCAGGCCGGCAAGCTCGCCGCGCAGCTGTACCGTACGGGCGGACGCAACCTCACCGCGAACATCTTCCTGAGCGGCAGCAGCACCAGCGGAACGAGCCCCGAGAAACTGCTTAACCACCTCGGGAGCATGTCCAAGCTCACGGAGCAGTCCGACAAGGTCTACACCGACGCGAAGGTCGCGCAGAACACCGCCAAGGCGCTCTCGGCGCAGGCGGAGGTCGCCAAGGCCGAGCGCGAAAAGCTGCGGGTCGCCGCGACCGCCGCCCTCCAGGCCGCGGTCGCCGCCGCGAAGGCCGCGCAGGACCGGCTCGCCGTGCAGCAGAAGCAGATCGTCGTCATGCAGGCGCAGCTCGCCGCGCTCCACGACACCACGGCCCAGACCGTCTCCGGCTACGAGGCGGGCGTCGCCGCGGCGGCAGCGGCGGCCGCGGCCCGCGGATCGGGCGGCCTCCCCGGCGGGTACGTCGGACCGCAGGGCTGGGCCGTCCCCGCCGCCGGTCCGATCACCGACGGCTTCGGTTCGCGCCCGTCGCCCGGCGGCATCGGCAGCACCTACCACATGGGCATCGACATCGGAGCGTCCTGCAACGCGCCCATCTACGCGGCGTACGGCGGCACCGTCATCTACGCGGGGCCCGACGGAACCCACGGAAACTACGTCCTCCTCGACAACGGCGGCGGCATCCAGACCGGCTACGCGCACATCCGCAACGGCGGCCTCCTCGTCGGCATCGGCCAGCGTGTCGGTGCCGGCCAGCCGATCGCCCACGTCGGCAGCACCGGAGCGTCGACCGGCTGCCACCTGCACTACGAAGTACTGGTGAACGGCCAGAAGATCGACGGAATCCCCTTCATGAGAGCAAGGCAGGCACCCCTTGGCTAGCGACACTTCGAAGAACTCCCGCACCCGCACCGGCCTCGCCATCGGCGCAGGCGTGATGGGGGCGGTCACGGCCTCCATCGGCATCGTCGCACCGGCGCAGGCCGTCGACTACCCGTCCTGGAACGACGTGCAGCAGGCGAAAGCCAACGTCGCCAACCAGCAGGCGATGATCGCCAACATCACCACGCTGATCAGCGGCCTCCAGACCAGCGTCGACGCCGCCCGCGTCGCCTCCGAGAAGGCGGCGGAGGCCTACTTCCAGGCCAAGGACGCCCTCGCGAAGGCGACGGCGAAGCAGGCCGACCTCGAGAAGCAGTCGGCGGACGCGGCCGCGAAGGCGAAGACCTCGCAGATGCGCGCCGGCCTCCTCGCCTCCCATCTCGCGAAGGCGGGCGGCGGCACCGACGTCAGCACGGAGCTGCTGCTGAAGGGCGGCGGCACCGGCTCCAACGCCGACAAGCTGCTGTTCCAGCTCGGCACCATGAGCAAGCTCACCGAGCAGTCGAAGGCCGTCTACGACCAGGCGACCAAAGACAAGAACACCGCGGAGTCGCTCAACGCACAGGCCAAGACGGCGAAGGTCGAACGCGAGAAGCTCTCGGTCGCCGCCGACCAGGCGCTGACCGCCGCGCAGAACGCGCAGTCCGCCGCCCAGGCGGCGCTGGTCGAGCAGCAGAACAAGTCCACCGAGCTGATCGCGCAGCTCGCGACGCTCAAGAACACCTCGACGCAGGTGGAGGCGGCGTACCTGCAGGGGGAGAAGATCCGGCAGGAGCAGGCGGCGGCCGCGGCGGCTGCCGCAGCGGCGGCGGAGGCGCAGCGGCAGGCGGCGATCCGCGCGCAGCAGCAGCAACAGCAGCAGCAGGCGGCCCAGCAGCAGCAGCAGGCCCAGCAGCAGCAGAGCGGCGGATCATCCGGCGGGTCGTCTGCTGGGTCGTCCGGCGGCGGTGGCGGCGGCGGCCCGGTCGCCCCGCCGAACGGGAACGTCGTCGACACGGCCATCTCGTATGCGATGGCCCAGCTCGGCAAGCCGTACATCTTCGGCGGCGAAGGGCCGACCGGCTACGACTGCTCCGGCCTGACGATGAAGTCGTACGCCTACGCGGGCCGGTACATCGGCTCGCACTCGGTCAACGACCAGTTCTTCACGGCGGCCAATCGCGGTCAGATCGTGCCGTACAGCCAGCGTCAGCGCGGCGACCTCATCTTCTGGGGCGACTCTCCCGGCAACTTCTACCACGTGGGCATCTACCTCGGCGGGGGCATGATGATCGCCGCTCCGACCGAGGGCGAGGTCGTCAAGATCCAGTCGGTCTGGGGCTCCCCCTGGGGCCAAGTCGCCCGCCCCTCCGCCTGACCCGCCGCACACCGTCGAGTACGCGATAAATCAACAGAAAACCGCCGAGTACGCAGACTTTCTGCGTACTCGGCGGTTGCTGTCGGTGGGGAAGGGGTCAGTGGCCCTCGGCGGCGAGCTTCGCGAAGCCGGCCTCGACGATGGCCTCGGCCTCCGCGGCGTCGCCCCAGCCCTCGATGTTGACGAACTTGCCCGGCTCGAGGTCCTTGTAGCGGGCGAAGAAGTGCTCGATCTCCTTGCGGGTCTGCTCCGGGATGTCGTTGACGTCCTGGATGTGCAGCCAGCGCGGGTCCTTGTACGGCACGGCGATCACCTTGGCGTCGCTGCCGGCCTCGTCGGACATGTTCAGCACGCCGACCGGGCGCACCTTGACGCCGACGCCCGGGAACACCGGGTACTCGAGCAGCACCAGCGCGTCGACCGGGTCGCCGTCGAGGCCGAGGGTGTTCTCGAAGAAGCCGTAGTCGGTCGGGTACACGAAGCTGGTGAACAGCACGCGATCCAGGTAGACGCGGCCGGTCTCGTGGTCCACCTCGTACTTGTTGCGGCTCCCCTTCGGGATCTCGATGACGACGTCGTATTCGGCCATGCCGGTGCTCCTTCGGTGTTGGAAATCTGCACTAACGTTACTGGATGCGCCTCAACGGGTCCTCGGGTGAAGAGCCGCGTGGAGCGTCCGACGCCGACGCCGACGCCGACGCCGGCGCCGACGCAGGGCGCCGGCCGCGCCTGACGCCGCCGATCGCCGACGCGCGCCGCGCGGTGCGCCAGGCCCTGGCCGCCGCGGCCGACCTGCCCGCCCTCGACCCGGACGACGGCCACGGGCCGCCCCGTCCCGCCCCGCTCGTCCCCGGGGCGCTCGTGCTCATCGGCCTGAGCGGGGGAGCGGACTCCCTCGCGCTCGCCGCCGCGACCGCGTTCGAGGCGCCGCGCCGCGGCTACCGGGCCGGCGCGATCGTGGTCGACCACGGCCTCCAGCCCGGCTCCGCGGAGGTCGCCGAGGCCGCCGCCGCGCAGGCCCGCGACCTCGGCCTCGACCCGGTGCTCGTGGAGCGCGTGACCGTCGCCGGAGCCTCCGGCCCAGAGGGCGAGGCCCGCGCCGCCCGGCATGCCGCGTTCGACCGCGCCCGCGCGGCCACCGGCGCAGCCCGCATCCTGCTCGCCCACACCCTCGACGACCAGGCGGAGACCGTGCTGCTCGGGTTGGCCCGGGGCTCCGGCCCGTCCAGCCTCCAGGGGATGCGCCCGGACACCGGAACGCTGCTGCGGCCGTTCCTCGGCCTGCGTCGCCGGACGACGCGCGCCTTCTGCGCCGACAGCGGCCTGACCCCCTGGGACGACCCGCACAACGACGACCCGGCGTACGCGCGCGTCCGCGTCCGCACCCGGCTGCTGCCGGCGCTGGAGGACGAGCTCGGGCCCGGCGTGGCCGAGGCGCTCGCGCGCACCGCCGAGCAGCTCCGCGAGGACGACGACGCCCTCGACGGCCTCGCCCTGGAGTGGGCGCAGGAGCTGGTCAGCCAGACCGACGACGGCGCCGTCGCGCTCGACGTGCGCGGCCTCGCCGCCGACCCCGCCGCGCTGCGCCAGCGGATCATCCGGCTGGTGGTCTCGGCCGAGTTCGGGGTGTCGCTGACCAGGGCGCACACGCTCGCCGTCGCGGAGCTCATCACGGGCTGGCACGGCCAGGGACCGCTCAGCCTGCCAGGCGTTAGAGTTGTCAGGCAGAACGGCCTGCTCACGTTTCACCCCGACAGCTAAGGACAGCGCCTCCCCCATGGAACTCACGGACGTTCACGACGACCTGACCGAGATTCTGATCACCGAGGAGCAGATCCGCTCCCGCATCGCCGAGCTGAGCCGCACGGTGGAGGCCGACTACGCGGGCAAGGACGTCTTGCTCGTCGGCGTGCTGAAAGGCGCGGTCATGGTGATGGCGGACCTGTCCCGTGAGTTGCGCATCCCGGTCACGATGGACTGGATGGCGGTCAGCTCCTACGGCAGCGGCACCGCGTCGAGCGGCGTCGTGCGCATCCTGAAAGACCTGGACACCGACCTCAGCGGCAAGACCGTGCTGATCGTCGAGGACATCATCGACTCCGGGCTCACGCTCTCGTGGCTGCTCGCGAACCTGCGCAGCCGCGGCCCGGAGTCGATCGAGATCTTCACGCTGCTCCGCAAGCCGGAGGCGGCCCGCGTCGAGATCGACGTGAAGTACGTCGGCTTCGACATCCCCAACCAGTTCGTCGTCGGCTACGGCCTCGACTACGCCGAGCGCTACCGCAACCTCCGCGGCGTCGGCATCCTGGCGCCGGTCGTCTACAGCTGAGGCGACCGACCGCCCCGTCGACTTGCGCCGCCGCCCGCGGAGTGGTCCGATGACGGCATGCCCTACGAACCCACCGAGCTGTACCGGCGCTGGCTGGCCGCCTGGAGCGACCGGCACGCGGCGCTGGAGCCGATCGTCGCGGCCGGCGCCGTCGGGCACTGGCCAGAGGGGGATGTCGTCGGCCCGCGGGGGTTCGCCCGCGCGATCGCCGAGACCGTGGACCAGTTCGACAGCGTCGAGTTCGACGTGCAGGCCGGGCCGTTGACCGGCGACGGATACGTCGCCGCTCGGTGGGTGATGACCTGTCACCTCGGCGACGAGACCATGTCGTTCGCCGGTCACGACTTCGTGCGGGTGGAGGACGGCGTGATCGCGGAGTACTGGCCCGCCATCCTCACCGCCTCCTGATCCGCCCGGCGGGACGCGGCGGAGCGGCCCCGCAGCGGTAAGCGCGCCCAGAGCGAACACGCAGCCGACCCACAGCGCCCAGGCGGTACTGTGGTCGCACCATGAACCTCAAGAAGATCTTCCGCGGCCCGATCCTGTACGTGGTGCTCGCGATCATCGCGGTCTGGATCGGCTCCAGCCTGATCACCATGTCGGGCTTCAAGCCCGTCACCACGCAGCAGGGGCTCGACCTCCTGCAGCAGGACAAGGTTTCCAGCGCGAAGATCGTCGACGGCGAGAACCGCGTCGACCTCACGCTCAAGCAGGCGGACGGCGCCAACGGCAACCAGGTGCAGTTCTACTACGTCACCCCGCGCGGCGCCGACATCGTCAAGGCGATCGACAACGCCAACCTCCCCAAGGGCTACGACGACTCGGTTCCGCAGCCCAACTGGTTCGTGAACATCCTCGGCTTCCTCATCCCCGCGCTGCTCATCGGCGTCTTCTTCTGGATCATGATCTCGGGGATGCAGGGCGGCGGCAACAAGGTCATGCAGTTCGGCAAGTCCCGGGCGAAGCTCGTCACCAAGGAGACGCCGAAGGTCACCTTCGACGACGTCGCCGGGTCCGACGAGGCCATCGAGGAGCTGCAGGAGATCAAGGACTTCCTGAAGGAGCCCGCCAAGTTCCAGGCGGTCGGCGCGCGCATCCCCAAGGGCGTGCTGCTGTACGGCCCTCCCGGCACAGGCAAGACGCTGCTGGCCCGCGCGGTCGCGGGTGAGGCGGGCGTCCCCTTCTACTCCATCTCCGGTTCGGACTTCGTGGAGATGTTCGTCGGCGTCGGCGCCAGCCGCGTCCGCGACCTGTTCCAGCAGGCCAAGGAGAACTCGCCGGCCATCATCTTCATCGACGAGATCGACGCGGTCGGACGTCACCGCGGCGCCGGCCTCGGCGGCGGTCACGACGAGCGCGAGCAGACCCTCAACCAGCTCCTGGTGGAGATGGACGGCTTCGACCCGAAGACCAACGTCATCCTGATCGCGGCGACCAACCGTCCCGACATCCTCGACCCCGCGCTGCTGCGCCCGGGCCGCTTCGACCGCCAGATCGGCGTGGACGCGCCCGACCTGCTCGGCCGCAAGAAGATCCTCGAGGTGCACGGCCGGGGCAAGCCGCTGGCGGCCTCCGTCGACCTCGAGGTGTTGGCCCGCAAGACGCCGGGCTTCACCGGCGCGGACCTGGCCAACGTGCTCAACGAGGCCGCTCTGCTGACGGCGCGCTCCAACGCGCAGCTGATCGACAACCGCGCCCTGGACGAGGCCGTCGACCGCGTCATCGCCGGACCGCAGAAGCGCACCCGTGTGATGAAGGACCAGGAGAAGCTGATCACCGCGTACCACGAGGGCGGCCACGCCCTCGCCGCCGCGGCGATGCGCCACACCGACCCGGTGACCAAGATCACCATCCTCCCGCGCGGCCGTGCCCTCGGCTACACGATGGTCATGCCGCTCGAGGACAAGTACTCGGTCACCCGCAACGAGCTGCTCGACCAGCTCGCCTACGCGATGGGCGGCCGTGTCGCGGAGGAGATCGTCTTCCACGACCCGACCACCGGCGCCTCCAACGACATCGAGAAGGCGACCTCCATCGCCCGCAAGATGGTCACCGAGTACGGCATGAGCGCCGACATCGGCTCGGTCAAGCTGGGCCAGGCGAACGGCGAGATGTTCCTCGGCCGCGACATGGGTCACCAGCGCGACTACTCGGAGCGGATCGCCGAGCGCGTCGACGCCGAGGTGCGCGCGCTCATCGAGAAGGCGCACGACGAGGCGTGGGAGGTCATCAACGACAACCGCGCGGTCCTCGATCGCCTGGCCGCCGCACTGCTGGAGCACGAGACGCTCGACCACAACCAGATCGCGGAGATCTTCGCCGACGTGAAGAAGCTGCCCGAGCGCCCGCAGTGGCTCTCCAGCGACAAGCGCCCGATCTCCGACCTGCCGCCCATCGAGTTCCCGAAGGCGCCGATCGACGCCGGTGCGGTGGACGGCGGAGTGGACTCCGAGCCGCCGTCGTCGAAGCCGAAGCGTTCCCCCGCGATCAAGCCGCGGCCGGCCACAGCCTAGGCCGCGCACCGCATGACCGGATTCGATCGCGCACGCATCGAGGCGGCCGTCGCCGAGATCCTCGCCGCCATCGGCGAGGATCCGTCGCGTCCGGGCCTGACCGACACGCCGTCGCGCGTCGCCGACGCTTACGCCGAGTTCTTCTCCGGCGTGGGCGTCGATGCGCGTGGGCAGCTCGGTCAACCGGTGCCGCTGGAGGACGCCCGCGCCGAGACCGTGATCCTGCGCGACATCGCCTTCCGGTCGGTGTGCGAGCACCACCTGCTGCCGTTCCTCGGCGTCGCGCATGTCGCCTACCTCCCCGGGGACGCGGTGATCGGCCTCGGCCGCATCCCGCGCGTGATCGAGACGCTGTCGGCGCGACCGCAGCTCCAGGAGCGGCTGACCGAGCAGATCGCCGACACGATCGAGGACGGCGCGCAGGCCCGCGGCGTGCTCGTTGTTCTGGATGCCGCCCACGAGTGCGTGACCACCCGCGGCGCACGGCAGACCCGCGCCACCACCGTGACGATCGCCGCCCGGGGCGCCTTCACCGAGCCGGCCTCCCGCGCCGAGCTGATCGCGCTGATCGGCGGAGGCGCAGAATGACACCGACATTCGTGCCGAATGTCGACTTTCGCGAGTGCAAACGCGACATTCGTGCCGAATCGCGGAGGGGCCGCCGCTCGTGACGCTCATCATGGGCGTCCTCAACGTGACGCCCGACTCCTTCAGCGACGGCGGCCTGTGGCTGGAGCCGGAGGCCGCGGTCGCGCACGCGCTCGACCTCGTCGCGCAGGGCGCGGACCTGATCGACGTCGGCGGCGAGTCCACCCGTCCCGGCGCGCTGCGCGTCGACCCGGTGGAGGAGCGCGCCCGCGTCGTCCCCGTCATCCGCACGCTCGCCGAGCATGGCGTCACGGTCAGTGTCGACACACTCAACGCCTCCACCGCGCGCGCCGCCGCCGACGCGGGCGCCGCGATCATCAACGACGTCTCCGGCGGCCTCGCCGACGATGGGATGCCGGACGCGGTGCTCGACACCGGACTCCAGTACGTCGTCATGCACTGGCGCGGCCGGCTCGACGCCGCAGACTCGCGCGCCCACTACAGCCACACCGTCGCGGAGGTGCGCTCCGAGCTCTCCGCCCGGGTCACGAGCCTCATCGACCACGGCATCGACCCGGCCAAGCTCGTGCTGGATCCCGGCCTCGGCTTCTCGAAGAACGCCCGGCACAACTGGCAGGTGCTCGCCGGGCTCCACGAGTTCGAGACCCTCGGTTACCCCGTGCTCATCGGGGCGTCGCGCAAGCGGTTCCTCGGCACGCTGCTCGGCGAGGGCGCCACCGTCGAGGACCGGGACGCGCCCACGGCCGTCATCTCCGCGCTCGCCGCTCAGGCCGGCGTCTGGGCGGTGCGGGTGCACGACGTGGCGTCGACGCGGATGGCCCTGGATGTCGTGCAGGCGTGGCAAGCTGGACGCGATGACTGATTCCGCTGCCGTGTCCGTCTCGCGCACGCCGACGGACGCGATCGTTCTCACCGGGCTGCGCGTGCGGGCGCACCACGGCGTGTTCGACTTCGAGCGCGAGAACGGCCAGGACTTCGTCGTGGACGTGACCGCGCATCTCGACCTGTCGCAGTCCGCGGCCTCCGATGATCTCGCCCGCACGGTCCACTACGGCGAGCTGGCGGCCGAGATCGCCGACGCCGTCCGCCGCGACCCGGTCGACCTCATCGAGACCGTCGCGGAGCGCGTGGCCGGGGTCGTGCTGGCGCACGATCCGGTGCACTCGGTGGAGGTCACCGTCCACAAGCCGGACGCGCCGATCGAGGTGCCGTTCGGCGACGTCGCTGTACGCATCCTGCGGGGCCGGCCATGAGGCCGCGGCCCGAGCGCCTGCGCGTGGGCGCGCCGGCGGTGCTCGCCTTCGGCAGCAACCTGGGCGACCGCGTCGCCACCATCCGGGAAGCGCTGCGCCTGCTCGCCGACGACCCGGGCGTCCGCGTCGAGGCCGTGTCCCGGCTGTACGAGACCCCCGCGCTCAAGCCGGAGGGAATCGACGAGGAGGCGCCCGCCTACCTCAACGCCGTCGCCCTCATCGACACGATCCTCGACCCACTGGCGCTGCTGGCCGCGGTGAACCGGGTGGAGGACGCCCTCGGCCGGGTCCGCGAGGAACGCTGGGGCGACCGCACCATCGACATCGACATCGTGGACTACCAGGGGATCGTCGCCGACGACGACCCGCGGATCGTCCTGCCGCACCCGCGGGCGCACGAGCGCGCCTTCGTGCTGGTGCCGTGGCTGGACGTCGACCCGGACGCCGTGCTGCCGGGCTACGGGCCCGTCGCCGACCTCGCGGCCCGCGCCACCGATCCCGTGGCGCTGTACGAGGGCGGCGACGCATGAAGCGCACCCGTCCCACCTCCCTCATCGGCCTCGGGGTGCTCGGGCTGGTCGTGGGCTTTCTCGGGGAGCTGGCGGCCTCCGGCGCCGGCCTCGCGGCGTTCGTCCCCCCGCTGACCCTGCCGATCACCCTGGTCGCCGTGGCCATCATCATCGTGGCGTTCGCCGTCCCGATCCGCCGTGCCGTGCGCGGACGCAGCTCGCGCCGCATCGACCCGTTCCAGGCGATGCGGATCGTCGTGCTCGCCAAGGCGTGCAGCCTGAGCGGCGCGCTGTTGACGGGCGCGGGCGCCGGCATCCTGATCTACATCCTGACTCGGGACGTGCTGCCCGCCTCGAACGCGGTGCTGCTGACCGCGCTCGGCACGGCGGGCGCCGTCATCCTGCTCATCGCGGGCCTGGTCGCCGAGTTCTTCTGCACCCTCCCGCCCGACGACAACGATGACGACCTGGAGACCGCCCGTGCCCGCTCGCATTGACCTCACGGTCGGGGAGTGGAACCGCGTCTCGCCGAAGTACGTGGTCGTGGTCGTCGTCAGCACCCTCCTCAGCGGACTCGTCCTGAGCGCCGCGTCGGTGTTCCTCTGGCTCGTCGCCGGGTGGTCGTGGGCGTGGATGGTGCTGGTCGTCGTCGTGGTCGCGACGCTGATCGGGCTGTTCATCGCGAACCGGCGCACCCGGTCGATCGGGTACATCCTGCGCGCCGACGACCTGCTGTTCCGGCGCGGGATCATGTTCCAGCGCTTCGTGTCGGTGCCGTACGGCCGCATGCAGCTGATCGACATCACGCGCGGGCCGGTCGGGCGGATGCTCGGGCTGGCCGACCTGAAGTTCGTGACCGCGGCGGCGTCGACGAACGTCGTCGTCCCAGGACTTCCGGAGCCGCAGGCGGCGGAGCTGCGGGATCGGCTGGTGGAGCTGGCGGAGAGCCGCCGGGCGGGGCTGTGACGGCACCGGGCGCCGAGGGGGTGCCGCAGGGCGGGGTGCCGCAGAGCGGTGCGCCCGGCGCGCCGCTCCCGGGTGGTCCGCTCCCGGGTGGTCCGCTCAACGCCGCCGAACGCGCCGCCGAGCGCTTCACCGACGGCGAATGGCACCGCCTCCACCCGGCGACGCCGCTGCTGCGTGGCGGCATCGTCTTCATCGCGGTCCTGGGCTTCGTGCTCTCCAACCTCCGGGAGCGGCTGGTGAGCTTCTTCGTCGGGGCGCCGGACCTCGGCGGCGACCCGATCGACGCGATCTACAACCACGGCTGGGAGGGCTGGGCGCTGCTCGGCGTCGCGGTCGTGCTGCTCGGCTGTCTCGCCGCGTTCTACGTGTCGTGGCGGATGCACAGCTTCCGGATCACCGACGACGCGGTGGAGGTGCGCAGCGGCATCCTGTTCCGCACCCAGCGCAAGGCCCGGCTCGACCGCATCCAGGGCATCAACGTGGTGCGCCCGCTGCTCGCGCGCATCTTCGGAGCCGCGAAGCTGGAGATCTCCGTGGCCGGGCACGACGCGAACGTCACGCTGTCGTATCTCGGCTCGGTGCTGGCCGACGGGCTGCGGTCGGACGTGCTGCGGCTGGCGTCGGGCGTCCGGGAGGCCGAGGCCGCGGCGCCGGCCGCGACCGGTGCGCCCTCCACCCGTGGCGCCCAGGTCGGCGATTTCGTCAGCCGGCGCATCGACGACTTCCTCGCGCCCGAACTCGACCCGAACGCGGCGCCGCCCGAGTCGGTCGTGAAGATCCCGCCGCTGCGGCTGGCCGGCTCGCTCGTGCTGAGCGGGTTCACCCTGTTCGTCCTCGTCGTGATCGTCCTGCTGGTGATCGGCTCGGCGGGCGGCGCGCCCTGGCTGCTGATCGTCGTGCTCCCCGGCCTGCTCGGCTCGGCGAGCTTCTACATCAACCGGTTCACGAAGTCGCTACGGTACTCGATCGCGGGCACGCCCGACGGCGTCCGGGTCGGCTTCGGGCTGCTCACCCTGAGCAACGAGACGTTGCCGCCCGGCCGCATCCACGCCGTCGAGGTGCTCCAGCCGCTGCTCTGGCGGCCCTTCGGCTGGTGGCAGATCCGCATCGACACGGCCGGGCACACCCGCGAGAAGGGTGCGGCCGGCCAGCCGAACACGACCATGCTGCCGGTGGGCGACCAGGCCGACGTGGCCAAGGTGCTGTCGCTGGTGCTCCCGGACTTCACCGCGGAGCACGACGCGGCGATCCTGCAGGGCATGACCTCCCGCGGCCGTGACGCGTTCACGGGCAGTCCGCGCCGCGCGATCTGGCTGCGGCCGCTGTCGTGGCAGCGCACGGGCTTCCGGATGGTGGACGGCGCTGTGCTGCTGCGCCGCGGTTTCGTCTGGCGGAGCCTCGCAGTGGTGCCGCTGGCCCGGCTGCAGAGCCTGGAATTGCAGCAGGGCCCGCTCGATCGGCTGCTCGGGCTGGCGGAGGCCCGCTTCCACACGGTCTCGGGCCCGGTTCATCCCCGGCTCGGCGCGATGGACGCCGCCACTGGAGAGCGGCTCTTCGAGACGGTCGCTGTGCGCGCGGTGCAGGCCGCGACCGCGGACCGAAGCCACCGCTGGCGAGTGCGGCCGGAGGTCCGCGTGCAGCCGGATGTCCGCGTGCAGCCGGATGTCCGCGTGCAGCCGGGGGTCGTAGACCGGCCCGACGATCCCACCCACTCCGCATCCCGTTCCGCATCACCTGGGGAGGACGCATGAACGACACCACCCGCCGCTCCGGCCGCCTCGGCCTCGGCATCATCGGCGCCGGGCGCGTCGGCCCGGTCCTCGGCGCCGCGCTCGCCGGAGCGGGCCACGCCATCGTGGGCATCTCCGCGGTGTCCGCCGAGAGCCGTGAGCGCGCGCAGGCGATGCTCCCTCAGGCGCCGATCCTGGACGTCCCGACCGTCGTGGAGCGCAGCGAGCTCGTCATCCTCGCCGTGCCGGACCGCGAGCTGCCCGGGCTCGTGGCCGGCCTCGCCGCGACCGGCACCTGGCAGCCCGGCCAGCTCGTGCTGCACACCGCGCCGGCGTACGGCGTCGAGGTGCTGCGCCCGGCGGCTGAGGCCGGCGCCATCCCGCTCGCGGTGCACCCGGCGCTGGAGTTCACCGGCACCAGCCTCGACCTCACTCGGCTGGCGGAGAGCTGGTTCGCCGTCACAGCGCCCACTCCGGTGCTCCCGATCGCGCAGGCTCTGGTGGTCGAGATGGGCGGCGAGCCGGTCGTGATCGCGGAGGCCGACCGTCCCGCCTACGCGGAGGCGATCGCGACGGCGACCGCGTTCTCGCGCTCGATCGTGGAGCAGTCAACGGGAATCCTCGCCGGGATCGGGGTCGAGAACCCGGGATCGTTCCTCAGCTCGCTGCTGCGCTCGGCCGTCGACAACGCGCTGACCCGCGCCGGAGCCCCGACCGCGCTCGACGTCGGCGACGTGCTGGAGGCGCTCGGCGGCGCGGACGCCGGGCCGGCCGAGGGCGACCCCGGCGACGACGGTCGCGGCTGGTACCTCCGCGGCGAGTAGCCTGGATGCGGCCGGGTCGCCCTCGTCAGCCGAGCGCACCGTCCCTCACCGTCACCACCCCGAGAGGACCGTCATGCCCGACGTCGTGACCACCATCGCCGAACTGCGCGAGTGGGTGTCGCACGCCCGGCGCCAGGCCGCGCTCGACGGTCCCGCCGACGCGCCCGTCGGCCGGGTGGTGCTGGTCCCGACGATGGGCGCCCTCCACCGCGGCCACCTGAGCCTGGTGAGCCGCGCCCGCGACCTCGGCGGCTTCGTCGTCGTGTCGATCTTCGTCAATCCGCTCCAGTTCGGCCCGAACGAGGACCTCGACCGCTACCCCCGCACCCTCGACGCGGACGTCGCCGCACTGGAGGGCCTCGCCGACCTGGTCTTCGCCCCGACCGCCGCCGAGATGTACCCGCACGGGCCGTCCTCGACCAGGGTGACCGCGGGCGAGGTCGGCAGGCTCTTCGAGGGTGCCTCGCGTCCCGGGCACTTCGACGGGATGCTCACCGTCGTCACCAAGCTGTTCCACATCGTCCAGCCCGACGTCGCCGTGTTCGGCCAGAAGGACGCCCAGCAGGTGCACCTCGTCGGCCGGATGGTCGACGACCTCGACCTCCCCGTCACGATCGCCGTGGTCGACACCGTCCGGGAGGACGACGGCCTCGCGCTCTCCAGCCGCAACCGCTACCTGGACGACGACCAGCGCAGGGCGGCCCTCACGCTGTCGCAGGCGCTCGCCGCCGGGGCCGCGGCGGCGTCGGGGGGAGTGGCGGCCGCCCTCGATGCGGCGACCGCGCGCGTGGCGGCCGAGCCGGTCGTTAAACTGGACTATCTCGCGATCGTCGATCTGGACACGTTCCTCGAAGCGGGTGCGGACCTCCACGGTCCCGCGCTCCTGCTGATCGCCGCCCGCGTCGGCTCCACCCGCCTGATCGACAACGCGCGCATCACGCTCGGCTGAGCCTCACAGAGCCGCACGACCTCCACGCACAGAACCGCCGCCCTCCACCGCACAGAACCCGCCGGAACGGAAAGACACGATGACCGAAGCGCCCGCCACCGACCTCAACGCCGACGGCGACCTCACCGCCGACGAGATCAGCGAGCAGAAGGCCGTCCGCCTGGCCAAGCGCGAGCGCCTGATCGCCGAGGCCGGCGACGCGGGCGGCGGCGCCTACCCGGTGCAGGTCCCGGTGACGACGACCATCCCCGAGGTGCGCGCCGCCTGGGGCCACCTGGAGGCCGACCAGGCCTCCGGCGAGACCGTCGGCCTCGCCGGCCGCGTCGTCCACCAGCGCAACACCGGCAAGCTCTGCTTCGCGGTGCTGCAGGCCGGCGACGGCTCGCGCATCCAGGCGATGGTCTCCCTCGCCGAGGTGGGCGAGGAGTCGCTGGCGCGCTGGAAGGAGCTGGTCGACCTCGGCGACCACGTCTTCGTCTCGGGCGAGGTCATCTCCAGCCGCCGCGGCGAGCTGTCGATCATGGTCCGCGGCTGGATGATCGCGTCCAAGGCCATTCAGCCGCTGCCGAACCTGCACAACGAGCTCAACGAGGAGACCCGCGTACGCTCGCGCTACCTCGACCTGATCGCCCGCGAGCAGGCCCGACGCAACGTGCTCGACCGCGCCGCGGCCGTCGCCAGCCTCAGGAGCACCTTCGCGGGCCAGGGCTTCGTGGAGGTCGAGACGCCGATGCTGCAGGTGATGCACGGCGGCGCCTCTGCCCGGCCGTTCGTCACGCACTCCAACGCGTTCGACACCGAGCTGTTCCTGCGCATCGCGCCGGAGCTGTACCTCAAGCGCGCCGTCGTCGGCGGCATCGACCGGGTGTTCGAGATCAACCGCAACTTCCGCAACGAGGGCGCGGACTCCACGCACTCGCCCGAGTTCGCGATGCTGGAGGCCTACCAGGCGTACGGCGACTACAACTCGATCGCCGACCTGACCCAGCAGCTCATCCAGGACGCGGCGCTCGCCGTCTCCGGCTCGCACGTGGTCACCTGGGCCGACGGCACCGAGTACGACCTCGGCGGCCAGTGGGACCGCATCCGGATGTACGACAGCCTCTCGGAGGCCATCGGCGAGGAGATCACGCCGGAGACCCCGATGTCGCGGCTGCGCGAGCTCGCGGCCGAGGCCGGCATCGAGGTGCCGCACCCGCTGCCAGGCAAGTACGTCGAGGAGCTGTGGGAGCACCACGTGAAGTCGGGGCTCGTGCGGCCGACCTTCGTCATGGACTTCCCGGTCGACACCAGCCCGCTCGTGCGCGCGCACCGCTCCCGCGACGGCGTGGTGGAGAAGTGGGATCTGTACACGCGCGGCTTCGAGCTGGCGACGGGCTACTCCGAGCTGATCGACCCGGTCGTGCAGCGCGAGCGCTTCGTGGAGCAGGCGCGCCTGGCGGCCGCCGGCGACGACGAGGCGATGCGCCTGGACGAGGAGTTCCTGCGCGCGCTCGAGTTCGGCATGCCCCCGACGGGCGGCATGGGCATGGGCATCGACCGCCTGCTCATGGCCCTCACCGGCCTCGGCATCCGCGAAACCATCCTCTTCCCGCTGGTCAAGTAGCCCGCAGCAATCCGTTCCGGAGTTCTGTACGCGACACGCCGTGTGGAGGCGTACATAACTCCGGAATCGGTGGCCGCGGGGGTCAGCCGCGCTGGTGGAGGTGCGCCTGCGTGAGCGCCTCCATCTCCTCGTCGCTGAGCTCGTCCAGCTTCTTGCCCTCCCGGCGGTCCAGGCGCATCCAGCGGATGAACAGGATGATCAGGATCGGGACGTCCGCGACCTCCGCGATGAACCACAGGAAGTCGCCGGACAGATGCTGGTCGTGCAGCGCGTTCGGGAACCACGACGGCAACGGGCCGGCGATCGCCGCAGCGTGGTCGAGCACCGTGTCGTTGAGCCGCAGCAGCAGCCCGGGGATGGCGTCGAGCAGCAGCGCCACGAACGCCAGCAGGAACTCCACCGTGATGAAGAAGCTGGTGTGCATCACCGAGTGGGCCGCGATCGGCAGCACCATCAGCAGGCCGAACAGCGGAACCAGCACCGAGACGGTCCACTCCGACCACGGCGACTCCCGGAGGACCGCCGCCACCGGCGTCAGGAAGATCATGAACGCCGCGCAGGCGAAGACGGTCGCGAAGATCGCGTTGCCGAACAGCTTCACCGGGCGCGACTGGAGGAACCGGTCGGTTCGCGCCTGACCCGTCGGGCCGAGCGCCACGCGGGCGAGCGCGATCGGCCTCCCGAGGCTCACCAGGGCCGGGACGACGAACAGCAGCAGCGCGATCCGGGTCGTGAACGCCCAGCGCAGCTCCCTGCTCTCGGCGCCGAGGAAGCCGAACGAGATGACCGCGTACGAGCCGAGCCCGAGGAGCAGGTACATCCAGGTCAGCCGCGCGGGCCAGTGGTGACCGCGGCGCCGGAGTGACAGCACACCGCCGAGGTAGAGGGCCGCCGCTGCGACCAGCACGACCGCGGCCGCCGGGTCGAAGGACCAGGTGGTGAGGAAGACGACGATGGGAGGCGTGGTGCTGCTTTCGGGACGAGGACGTTCACATGTGCGGGAGGTACCATTATCCCGCTATGGGAGACATCATCGGTGGAATCGTCTGGTCGCTGGCCCCGACCGTCCTCGTCGGGCTGCTGTTCTGGATGACCATGCGCGCCATCGTGCGGGCCGACCGCACCGAGCGCAAGGTGTACTCCCGCATGGAGAACGAGGAGCGCGCCCGCCGCGGCCTCGCCCCCAAGTCCTAGCGCCCACTACGGTTAGCAGTGAGGGCGTACATCCCGGTCCTCGACGCCTGACGCCGGAGGGGGCCGAATGGATGCGGGTTTGCTGACCACGACGATCGTCGTGCTCGCGCTGCTCCTCGACTTCGTGATCCGCGTCATCGCCATCATCGTCGTGCCGCGCAACCGCAAGCCCACCTCCGCCACAGCCTGGCTGCTGGCGATCTTCCTCATCCCGTACATCGGGGTGCTGTTCTTCCTGCTGATCGGCAGCTACAAGCTCCCGAAGAAGCGCCGCGAGAAGCAGGACGAGATCAACCGCTTCATCATCGACAGCACCGAGGGCATCGAGCGCGTGCGCCGCGACCACCCCTGGCCGCCGTGGCTGGAGTCCGTCGTCGAGCTGAACCGCAACCTCGGCGCGATGCCGCTGGTCGGCGGCAACCGGGCCAGCCTCGACGGGCACTACGACGACTCGCTCGCGGCGATGACGGCCGCGATCGCGAAGGCGAAGAGGTACGTGCACGTCGAGTTCTACATCCTCACCCTCGACAAGACGACCGCCCCGTTCTTCGACGCGATGGAGGCCGCGGTCGCCCGCGGCGTCATCGTGCGCGTGCTGCTCGACCACATCGCGTCGGTGCGCACGCCCGACTACAAGGCCACGATCAAGCGCCTGACCGCGATGGGCGCGAAGTGGCACCTGATGCTGCCGGTGCAGCCGTTCAAGGGCAAGTACCAGCGCCCCGACCTCCGCAACCACCGCAAGCTCCTGATCGTGGACGGCCGGGTGGGGTTCATGGGGTCGCAGAACGTCATCGACCGCAGCTACAACAAGAAGTCCAACATCCGGCGCGGGCTCAAGTGGAAGGAGCTCGTCGTCCGGCTCGAAGGGCCCATCGTCGCCGGTCTGAACGCGATCTTCATCACCGACTGGTACAGCGAGACCGACGAACTGCTGCGCCGCGAGACCGAGCCGATCACCGACGAGGACGTCCAGAACGCCAACGACCCCGAGGAGCTGGACGCCCAGGTGGTGCCGTCCGGCCCCGGGTTCGCGGGTGAGAACAACCTCCGGCTGTTCCTCGCGCTGCTGTACTACGCGCAGGAGCGCATCGTCATCACCTCGCCCTACTTCGTGCCGGACGAGGCCATGCTCACGGCCATCACGACCGCCACCCAGCGGGGCATCGCGGTCGACCTGTTCGTCTCCGAGATCGGCGACCAGGCGCTGGTCTACCACGCGCAGCGCTCGTACTACGAGGCGCTGCTGCGCGCCGGCGTGCGGATCTGGATGTACAAGGCGCCCTACATCCTCCACGCCAAGCACTTCACGATCGACGACGACGTGGCCGTGATCGGGTCGAGCAACATGGACATGCGCTCTTTCCTGCTCAACATGGAGGTCTCGCTGATGGTGCGCGGACGCTCGTTCGTGGACCAGATGCGCGAAGTGGAGGACGGCTACCGCCGCGAGAGCCGCGAGCTGACCCTGGACGAATGGATGAAGCAGCCCCTGCGCTCCACGGTGCTCGACAACCTCGCCCGCCTCACCTCCGCCCTCCAGTAGCGCCGGCAACGGAGGAGATCGCGCCTCCGCTGTCCGTGAAGTCCTCCGCAGTCCGTCGCGCGACGGCGTGTCGGAGTGGATCTCCTCCGTTAGCCGCGCGGCTTCAGCCGCACCGTCGGCAGCGCCGGCGCCGGCAGCGCGCCGCCGTCGTACCCGCGCACCGTCCCGAACCGCCCGTCCGGGTCCTCGCCGTCGATCACGTCGCGCTGCCACTCGGCCCGCGCCGCGACGACGTCCTCGTGGCTGCGGCCGATGAAGTTCCACCACATCACGATCTCCTCGCCCAGCGGCTCGCCGCCGAGCAGCAGGAGGCGCGCCGGGCCGGCGTCGCCGGCCTCCACCGCCACCGCGTCCCGGCCGGGACAGAGATACGCGAGATGCGCGACGGGGACCGCTGCCGATGCGACCACTACCTCGCCGGCGTCCACCAGCACGCCGTGCTCGAACGCGGGATCGAGGGGGATCGTCACCCGCGTCCCGGCCGGCACAACGAGCTCGGCGCCGACGAGCGGCGAGAACACGGTCGCCGCCGTCCCGCTTCCGGCCAGGGCGCCGACGAACGTGCGCACGGTCGCGTCCCCGAGCGGGGCGGGAGACGGGACGTGGTGCTCGAAGAACGGCTCCACATCCTTCGACGCGCTCGGCAACGCCACCCACAGCTGGACGCCGTGCAGCCGCTGCGTGCCAGGAGTCGAGACCTCCGAGTGGCTGATCCCGCGGCCCGCCGTCATCAGGTTGAGTTCGCCGGGGCGCACGAGGGCGTGGCTGCCGACGCTGTCGCGGTGGTCGATCTCGCCCTCGAACAGCCAGCTCACCGTCTGCAGGCCGGTATGCGGATGCGGCGGGACCTGCATCCCGCCGGTCAGCGAGACGTCGTCCGGACCGTAGTGGTCCACGAAGCACCAGCCGCCGATCAGGGAGCGCCGGCGCTGCGGGAGGGTGCGCCGCACGGTCATCGCGCGCGGGCCCCCGAGCGGCACCTCACGCGGCTCCAGGATCTCCACTCCCGCGTCGGCGACGATCACATCGTCGCCCGCGAGGACCTCCACCGGATCGCGTTCGAGGTTGCTCATAGCGGCATCCTAGACACCCAGCGCCCTCAGGAGGCCGCCCATAGAATGAGCGCGTGAACCGTGCAGCGCGCCCCCGGACCCCCGTCGCGGCCACCGCCGCCCTCGTCGCCGCCGCCCTGATTCTCGCGGGCTGTACGAGCACGCAGGTGAAACCGGCCAAGGACTACGCGGGCGAGCCGCAGGGCGTCCAGCCTCCGGCCAGCAGCGCGGGCGGCGCCTCCTGGGCGACCTGGCTGCAGAACGGCAAGCAGTTCGGGATCGTGCTCAACGGCAGCTCCACCTGCCCGCCCACGGTGCAGTCGGTGAAGGTCGTCGCGTCGAACCAGCTCGAGGCCACGCTCGCCCCCGTGCCCGGCGGCGTCTGCACGCACGACATCGTCCCGCACACCACCGTGTTCGACACCCCGAGCGGTCTCACGACGACCTCGGACGTCACCGTCAAGCTCCCCGACACGACCCTCACGATCGCCGCCCTCCGCGGCTGACACGGCGTCACGCCTCCAGCGAACATGCCTCCGCTGCACGGGATGCCGCGGTTACTCTCGATGTATCGGCGCCGACCCTGCAACGGCGTCGCGAGGAGTAGAAATGTTCGAGAGATTCACCGACCGCGCTCGGCGCGTCGTCGTCCTGGCCCAGGAAGAGGCCAAGATGCTCAACCACAACTACATCGGGACGGAGCACATCCTGCTCGGCCTGATCCATGAGGGTGAGGGTGTCGCCGCAAAGGCTCTGGAATCGCTCGGTATCTCGCTGGACGCCGTCCGCGAGCAGGTCCAGGACATCATCGGCCAGGGTCAGCAGCAGCCGACCGGCCACATCCCGTTCACCCCGCGCGCCAAGAAGGTCCTCGAGCTCAGCCTGCGCGAGGCCCTCCAGCTCGGCCACAACTACATCGGCACCGAGCACATCCTGCTCGGCCTGATCCGCGAGGGCGAGGGCGTCGCCGCCCAGGTGCTCGTCAAGCTGGGCGCCGACCTCAACCGCGTGCGCCAGCAGGTCATCCAGCTGCTCTCCGGCTACCAGGGCAAGGAGCAGGTCCAGGTGGGCGGCAACGATCAGGCGACCGCGCAGGCCGGCAGCCAGATCCTCGACCAGTTCGGCCGCAACCTCACGCAGGCCGCGCGCGACAACAAGCTCGACCCCGTGATCGGGCGCGAGAAGGAGATCGAGCGCGTCATGCAGATCTTGTCGCGCCGCTCCAAGAACAACCCCGTGCTGATCGGCGAGCCCGGCGTCGGCAAGACCGCCGTCGTGGAGGGCCTCGCCCAGGCGATCGTCCGCGGCGACGTGCCGGAGACGCTGAAGGACAAGCAGCTCTACACGCTCGACCTCGGCTCGCTCATCGCCGGCTCCCGCTACCGCGGCGACTTCGAGGAGCGCCTGAAGAAGGTCACCAAGGAGATCCGCACCCGCGGGGACATCATCACCTTCATCGACGAGATCCACACCCTCGTCGGCGCGGGCGCCGCGGAGGGTGCGATCGACGCCGCCAGCATCCTCAAGCCGCTGCTGGCCCGCGGCGAGCTGCAGACCATCGGCGCGACCACGCTCGACGAGTACCGCAAGCACTTCGAGAAGGACGCAGCGCTCGAGCGCCGGTTCCAGCCGATTCAGGTGGCCGAGCCGTCGCTGCCGCACGCGATCAACATCCTCAAGGGGCTGCGCGACCGCTACGAGGCGCACCACAAGGTGTCCATCACCGACGGCGCGATCGTCGCCGCGGCGAACCTCGCCGACCGCTACATCCAGGACCGCTTCCTTCCGGACAAGGCCATCGACCTGATCGACGAGGCCGGCGCCCGCCTGCGCCTGTCGATCCTGTCGGCCCCGCCGGAGCTGCGCGAGTTCGACGACAAGATCGCCGCCGTCCGCTCCCAGAAGGAGGCCGCGATCGAGGACCAGGACTTCGAGAAGGCCGCGAGCCTGCGCGACGAGGAGAAGAACCTCCTCGGCGAGCGGCTGCGCCTCGAGAAGCAGTGGCGCTCGGGCGACGTCAAGACGACGGCCGAGGTCGACGAGGGCCTGATCGCGGAGGTGCTGGCGCAGGCCACCGGCATCCCGGTGTTCAAGCTCACCGAGGAGGAGTCGGCCCGCCTGGTCTACATGGAGAAGGCGCTGCACCAGCGCGTCATCGGCCAGGAGGAGGCCATCGCGGCCCTCTCGCGGACGATCCGCCGCACCCGCGCAGGCCTCAAGGACCCGAAGCGTCCCTCCGGCTCGTTCATCTTCGCCGGCCCGACCGGCGTCGGTAAGACCGAGCTGGCTAAGGCGCTCGCGGAGTTCCTGTTCGACGACGAGTCGGCGATGATCTCCCTCGACATGTCGGAGTACGGCGAGAAGCACACGGTCTCCCGGCTGTTCGGCGCCCCTCCCGGGTTCGTCGGCTTCGAGGAGGGCGGCCAGCTCACCGAGAAGGTCCGCCGCAAGCCGTTCAGCGTCGTGCTGTTCGACGAGATCGAGAAGGCGCACCCGGACATCTTCAACTCGCTGCTCCAGATCCTGGAGGAGGGACGTCTGACGGATGGCCAGGGCCGCGTGGTCGACTTCAAGAACACCGTGATCATCATGACCACGAACCTCGGCACCAAGGACATCTCCGGCGGCCCCGTCGGCTTCCAGATCGAGGGCGACCCGACCACCGGCTACGACCGGATGCGCGGCAAGGTCTACGAGGAGCTCAAGAAGAACTTCAAGCCGGAGTTCCTCAACCGTGTCGACGAGATCATCGTGTTCCCGCAGCTCTCCAAGCCGGAGCTGCTGCAGATCGTGGACCTGTTCATCAAGCGCCTCTCCGACCGGCTGCTCGACCGTGACATGACGATCGAGCTGGCGGTCCCCGCCAAGGAGCGCCTGATCGAGGTCGGCTTCGACCCGACGCTGGGAGCCCGGCCGCTGCGCCGCGCCGTCCAGCACGAGATCGAGGACCGACTGAGCGAGAAGATCCTGCATGGCGAGCTGAACGCCGGCGACCACGTGCACGTCGACTTCAAGGACGGCGACTTCGTGTTCACCACGACCTCCCGCCAGGAGTCGGTCGGCGCCGGCGTGAACGCCGCCGCCGCCATCGGCACCGGCCCGGCCACCCCGGACCTCGCCGCGAACGACTGAAACCGCCGAGTACGCGAAAACCGCCGAGTACGCAGACAGTCTGCGTACTCGGCGGTTTTTTCGTGGGGAGGTCGCGGTCGGTAGGGTTGTGGGGTGAGTTCTGAGGGCGACGGGTTTGTGGTTCGGCGGGCGCGGACGGGGGATGTGCCGGGCATTCGGGAGCTCGTAGAGCCGCTCGTGCAGCGACGCATCCTGCTCGGCAAGGAGGCCGTGACCTTCTACGAGTCGGTGCAGGAGTTCCGCGTCGCAGAGACGCCGAAGGGCGAGCTGATCGGCTGCGGTGCGCTGCATGTGATGTGGAGCGACCTCGCCGAGGTGCGCACGCTCGCGGTCGCCGACCCGTGGCTCGGCCGCGGCGTCGGCCGGGCGCTGCTCGCCAGGCTGGAGGCTGACGCGGCGGAGCTCGGACTCAGCCGGCTGTTCTGCCTCACCTTCGAGGTCGGCTTCTTCGAGCGCAACGGCTTCGAGGACATGGGGTCGGAGACCGTCGACCCGACCCTGTACGCCGAGCTCGTCCGCTCGCACGACGAGGGTGTCGCCGAGTTCCTGGATCTCGCCCGCGTGAAGCCCAACACCCTGGGAAACACGCGCATGTTGAAGCGTCTCTGAGCGCGCCTGCGTCGGCGTGTCGCGGGTCGGCGCTACCCTTCGGGCATGTCGACGTTCAAGCACCCTGTCGGCCCGCAGCCGAGCGGCGTCTATTGGCGCCGCCGGCTCATCGTCCTCCTCGGCCTCGTCGCGGTCGTGGTGGTCATCGTCCTGATCGTGGTGCGTCCCGGCTCGTCGAGCGGCGAGCCGGCGCGGGGCCCGGTCACGACGAGCTCTCCCCGGCCGACCGCGGCCGCGGCGCCGACCAGCATCCCGACGTCCAGCGCCAGCGCGAGCGGTCAGCCGTGCAAACCCGCTGACGTCAAAGTGGAGGCCGTGACCGACGCCGACCGCTATTCTGCCGGCCAGCTCCCGCAGCTCTCGGTCGCGCTGACCAACACCGGGTCGAATGCGTGCGTCATCGACGCGGGCACCGCCCAACAGGTGTTCACCATCACCAGCGGCTCGGAGGTCTACTGGAAGTCCACGGACTGCCAGAGCTCGAAGGTCGACGCCCAGGTGCTGCTGCAGCCGGGCAAGACGATCTCGTCGCAGGCGCCGATCACCTGGGACCGCACCCGGTCCGATCCGGCGACGTGCCAGGCGCAGCGCGCGCAGGTGCCGGCGGGCGGGGCGTCGTACCACCTGCAGGTGTCGGTCGCGGGCATCACCTCGGCGACGACGAAGCAGTTCGCGCTCAACTGAGTCCGGGCTTTTCGTCCTCCACAGCTCGCGCGCCCGGGCGACTCCTCCACGAGTTCCGCGATCCTCCCGAGGATGACGGTGGCCGACCGTAGTGTGGAGCGCGACTGAGGAGGTTCCGTGGCACGAGCCGCTGTGACGTATCGCTGCACCGAGTGCGGGTGGACGACGGTGAAGTGGGTGGGTCGCTGCGGCGAATGCCAGGAGTGGGGCACGGTCGCGGAGGCGTCGGCCCCCACGGGAGTGCTGCGTGCTCTGAAGCCGGTCGTCGTCGGAGCGGACCGCGCGGCGCGGGCGATCACGTCGATCGGCACGGAGTCGACGGAGCGCCGGCCGAGCGGCATCGGCGAGTTCGATCGGGTGCTCGGCGGCGGCATCGTGCCGGGCGCGGCCATCCTGCTGAGCGGCGAGCCGGGCGTCGGCAAGTCGACGCTGCTGCTGGAGGTGGCCTCCCGGGCGGCGCGCGCCGGCAACCCCGTGCTGTACGTCAGCGCCGAGGAGTCGGTGAGCCAGGTGCGGATGCGCGCCGAGCGCACGGGCGCCCTCCACGACCAGCTCTTCCTCGCCTCCGAGACGGACCTCGCGACTATCGTGGGCCAGATCGACGCGGTGCGGCCGTCGCTCGTGATCGTGGACTCGGTGCAAACCGTGTCGAGCGGGTCGGCCGAGGGCATCGCGGGAGGCCCGAGTCAGGTCCGCGAGGTGGCGAGCACGCTCATCCGCGTGGCCAAGGAGCGCGACCTCCCGATCCTGATCGTCGGGCACGTCACCAAGGACGGCTCGATCGCCGGCCCGCGGCTGCTCGAGCACCTGGTGGATGTCGTGTGCCAGTTCGAGGGCGACCGCCAGACCGCGCTGCGGTTCGTGCGCGCCCTGAAGAACCGGTTCGGGCCGACGGACGAGGTGGGCTGCTTCGAGATGGCCGGCGACGGGATCGCCGAGGTCCCCGACCCGAGCGGGCTCTTCCTCAGCCGCACGACGACGCCGGTGTCCGGCACCTGCGTCACTGTGGCGATGGAGGGCCGCCGCCCGCTTCCGGTGGAGGTGCAGGCGCTCGTCGTGGCGACCACGGCGCCCAACCCGCGGCGGGTGACCAACGGTGTCGACTCGTCGCGGGTGGCAATGCTGCTCGCGGTCCTGGAGCGCCGGGCCGGCATCCGCCTCGGCGACAAGGACGTGTATGTCTCCACCGTCGGCGGGGTGCGGCTAGCAGAGCCCGGCGCCGACCTGGCGATCGCGCTCGCAGTGGCGTCGGCGGCGTCGGACCGGGCCATCCCGCACACGCTCGCGGCGTTCGGTGAGATCAGCCTGGCGGGGGAGGTCCGGCCGGTGTCGAGCGGCAAGCAGCGGGCGGCGGAGGCCGCCCGGCTCGGCTTCGCGACACGCGTCGACGAGCGGAGCGCGACCATTCGGGAGGCGCTGCGCGTGGCCTTCACCGCGGCGGCGACCCCGCGCGAGCGCGAGCTCGACGCCGCGTTCTGAGGCCGGTAGCGCCGCGGCTAACGGAGGAGACACGTCCGCTTCGCCGCCGGGATCGCGGTCAACGGAGGAGATCGCCCGTCCCACGCGGCCCGATTCCTCCGCTGCCGCCCTCGCGGAGTATTCGCGCGCACCACCTCTTCCGCAGCTAACGGAGGAGATCAGGCCTCCCTCACCGCCCGATTCCTCCGCTGGCTGCCTCGCGGGGGCATTTCGCGCCCCATCTCCTCCGCAACCAACGGAGGAGGGCGCGTCCCACCGGCCGAACCCCTCCGCTGGCTGCACTCGCGGGGCATCCCGTGGGCGATCTCCTCCGCTGGCGACGGGCTTCTCGGCGTGGCGGGTGCGGGCCACAATGGGCCGCATGGCCAACCTGACCTTCACCCTCCGTTCGGGCCGACGTGTCGGCGTCACCACCCTGGGCGACCCGGTCGCCGAGCGCGTCGTCGTGTTCTGCCATCCGGCTCCCGGCTCGTCGATGTTCGACCCCGACCCGGACGCGTCCGCGAACCGCGGTGTCCACATTGTGTCGCTGGACCGGCCGGGCTACGGCTCCAGCGACCCGTGGCCGGCCGGCTCGTGGCCGAGCATCGTGGGCGCGGCCGACGACATCGCCGAGTACATCCGCGAGATGAAGCGGTTGGAGTCGCCCATCGGCGTGAACCGTCCGCCGACGATCGGCATCGCCGGCTGGTCGGCCGGCGGCCGGGTGGCCCTCGCCTTCGCAGCCCGGCATCCCGAGCTGGTCGACCGGGTCGCGGTGGTGGCGACGCCGGCCCCGAACGAGTACGTCCCGTGGATCCCGCCCGAGCTGCAGAAGCAGTCCGACGAACTCGGCCGCCTGGCGCCCGACGAGGCGCGCAGCCGGCTGTCCGCCATGCTGGAGGGCCAGGCCGACGCGGTGCGGGCCGCCGACCTGGAGAGCGGCGTCCCGCTCGACGCGCTCGGCGTCGGGCCAGTGGACGCCGTGGTGCTCGCCCGCCGCGGCCTGGAGGACCGGCTCGGCCGGATGCTGAAGGACGCGTACCGTCAGGGCCCCGGCGGCGTCGCGGCCGACATCCTCAGCTACACCGCCCGCCCGTGGGGCTTCGACCCGTCGGCGGTGCAGGCGAAGACGCTCATCATCGGCGGCCAGGCCGACCGGATCGCGGGCCAAGCCCACGCCGCCTGGTACGAGCGGACCATTCCGGACTCGCGGATGGAGATGTTCCCGGGCGCCGGCCACCTGGTCATCGCGCCGGCGTGGGATCGCGTGCTGTCGTTCCTGGCTCCGCACCCGGAGCCCCTGCACGATGCCGACGCCGTCTAGAGCGCCGCGCGCCGCGGGAACTTGGCCGTCGCCTGCTCGATGACCGCGGGCAGGAAGGCGGACGCCCACACCCGGTAGCCGTGGTCGTTGGGGTGGAACCAGTCATCGGCGAACTGCTGCATCGCACCGCGCCACCCCTCCCGCCGCATGGCCTCGTGCAGGGGGACGACCGTGAGCCCGCGCTCGGCGGCGGCCTCGCGGAGGATGCCGTTCGCGACCGCGACCTTGCGCTCGTTGCGCGGCAGGTAGAAGTAGGGGAGGTCGGCCACGATCGCGTCCGCCGGAAGCGCGTCGAACACCCGTCGGATACTTTCCCGGAACCGCCCGGCGTCGAAGTCGGCGATGTCGTTGGCGCCGATCGACACGGTGACGAGGTCGGGAGCGTGATCGCCGAGCCGCGGAAGCTGGTCGGCGGCCGCCAGCGCGACGGTCGCCCCCGACACGGACAGGTTGACGACCTGGACGCTGCGCCCGGTCGCGGAGCGGATGTGGTCGGCGATGACACCGACGTAGCTGTTGCGCGGCGCGGAGGCGCCGATCCCCTGGGCGGCGCTGTCCCCGATGGCGACGTAGAGGATCTCGCCCGCGGTCTTCGCGTGATCGCGCCACCAGGCGGAATGCACAGGCAGCGTCTGATTGATCCGCTCCTTGCCTGCGGCGATCGACGCCCGCTGTCGCGCGACCCACACTCGTCCGGTCACCGCGCCCGCCGCGACGACGACGGCTCCGCCCAGCCAGACCAGCGGCTTCAGAATCCCCATCCCGGCAGCGTACCGCCCGCGGCCTGCGCTTCCCTGACCGGCGGACGCGCCCGGCCCCGCCGCCCGATTCGCGGTCACCGCGAGCATCCAGTAAACTCGTCCGCGGTACCGTGTCCGAGCGGCCGAAGGTGCAACTCTCGAAAAGTTGTGTGGGTGAAAGCCCACCGTGGGTTCAAATCCCACCGGTACCGCCATCGCAAAACCCCCGCGATCCCAGTGTTTATAAGGGATCCGGGGGTTTTCGCTTTCTCGGGATGGGGCGTTTGACTACATTTTGACTACATTTGTGGCGTTTGCCCGGGCCGCATCAAGGGCCAGGGCAACAGCATCCAAGTCGTCGTCGAAGAGATCGGCGTACGTGTCGAGGGTCATCGCCGCAGATGAATGACCGAGCATCCGCTGCACAGCCTTGACGTTGGCTCCGGCGCTGATCGCCAGGCTCGCGGCGGTGTGCCGTAGGTCATGAATCGTGACACGTGGGAAGTTCTTGTCGAGGGCTTGTGATCGCGCGATCGCAGAGACATACCAACCCCGGCGACGATCGGGTTGGTGCAGGTAATTGTCCCCGTCGCCAAAGACCAATTGCGATGAGGTCTTGTGCTCGGTGATTTCCTGTAGGAGCGGAGCGAGGAACGGCGGAAACGGGACGCTGCGCGATTCGCCCGTTTTGGGAGTCCCGACATGGATCGTGCCCGAGACCTCTACTGCGTTCTCATGTACGTCGACACGTCGGCGATTCAGATCGACATCGCGAACATGAAGGGCCGTGGCTTCGCCCCATCGCAGCCCGGTGTAGGCGAGGAACAGAACCATGGTCCGGTGCTTCTTCGCGTTCTCCGCGAGGAGATCGACTTGCGCGTGGCTGAGGTACTTGTGCTTCCCCTTGAGTTTTCGAGGGAGGTTGACGCCTCGCGCAGGATTCGACGGGATTCGACGATCCATCACGGCGGTGTCGAGAATCCCAGCGAGGACGCCGTAGGCGCGAAGAACGGTGGTTGCCGAACGCGGCTTTCCGTTGCCTTTGGTGAAGGCTGTCACCCAGTTCTGCACCTCTGAGTGACGGATCTCACCGACACGTCGGCTTCCCCATTTCGGTTCGACGTGCAGCCGCCAGGCTATCTCTACAGGGCGTAGTGACGAGGGCTTCAGATGGTGCTGGTTGGCCAGCCACTCGACACCGAGCGTGCTGATCGTCGACTGGGACGCTCGAGCGTCCATGAACTCGCCTCGAGCTTTGGCGACTTCAACTGATGCTAAGAAAAGTTCGGCGTCTCGCTTCGTTCGAAATCCGCGCTTGCCAGTGAGAGCGTGCTCGGGCGTTCTGTACTGGACGCGATAGCGCTTGCCGCCGCGCGCCTCGTATGCGTGAATACTCCCCATAGCTCAACTCCGATTGCCGCTCGAGGCTTTGCGCTGCGCTCGGGTGGGTGGCGTCAGGCTACGCGCGAGCGCCGACATCCAGTCTTCCAACGACGGACCACACGTGGCGGGGACGGCAGTCTCGGGCAGACTGGTTTTGTGGAACGGCAACCTCCGGAGCCGAAGCCTCGCGGAGCTTCGGACGATGAAGCAATCGAACTGTGCCGCCAGTGGATGATCTACCTCGGCGCGACAGACGCTGTCGTGGCAGCGGGTGAATCGAGCCAGGTCTGCGATCTGTATGGGTCCCGCTACCTCGGCTGGGTCGAAAACGGGCGAGGCAACGTTGGATTGGAACTCGTGGAGCGTGCGGCGTCGCTCTCCATTACTGACGGACGTCGAGGTCTGCTCTTTGTTCGGCGGGGCGTTCTTCCCGAAGCAGTCGATCGTTGCGATCAGCTCGGTATTGCCATCTTCGGGTTCGACCCACGAGGGGGCACTTTGGACGGGGTCAATCTCGTCGGCCGGCAACTGTGGGCTACGGGTCTGGCCGGGTAGAGCCTTCAGGGCGATCATTCCAGGCCAACTGAGGCAGCGGGCCGTTGGGGTGCCGTGACGATGGGTGCCGCCGAAGATTGTGCGGCCCGCCGGAGTTCCGTGCGGGCTGCCGCTCGAGACATCTCCATCGTTTCTTCCACGCTCTTGCGTTGCATCATTTCGACCAGCTCGGACTTCGCCGAATCTTTCGTGGGGGCAACGAGTACGACGGCATTCTGTTGCTTACCGCGCGTGAGGCCGACGTAGAGGCCCGCAGCGTCCACTCCGGGACCGACAAGCGAACGGTCGGTCGTCTCGCCCTGAACTCCGTAGACGGTTGTGGCGTAGGCGAGGTGGATGTGCGATTCCGCGTAGGAGAGGGTGACCCTCCTGAGGTCGGTCGTGTCGGTGCTTGCGGCGAGTATAACGTGGTCTTTGCCGACGGTTTTCACGATCCAGTTTTGACGGTTCTGCACGTCGGCGACCGAGTCATTGCGTCGAGTCTGGACGACGTCGCCAACAAAGATCGTCTGGCCTGATTGCCCGACAATCGCCCTGTCCGCAGAGACAGCGCCCGATGCTATTCGCCGGGCTTGGATCGCTTCGCTGATCTCCTGAGCTTCGACGTGCGTCGCTGTGACCAGGGAGATCGACTCACGATGCTGGATCGCGTTGAACCAACCTTCGACCATTGCTTCGCGGGCGGCGGCGTCGCCATCGGCCAACACAACATGATCAGTTCGGATGATGTCGGCGGCCACATCATGCATGGCCGTTTGGTCCACGGGATCGCGTAGACGAAGGGAGATCTCTGCCCACGCGGGATCCTCGAATCGGTGGGTAGTCGTGAGTTCCACGCGCCGTGATGACCGGCGCCAGAAGAGCGCCATCGCGCCAGAGTGCCCGACAGGCAAGGCTTGCTGCTCATCACCGACGAGCGCAACGCCTGCGCCAGTGGTGTGCGCCACGTCAAGAAGTGCTGACGCCGCCTCGAGGTCCAGCATGCCGGCCTCATCCACGACGATGCGATCCCCCGGAGTGATGTTGGTCCTGGGGCCGCGATAGCTGTAGCCCGAGGCCGGGTCAACCTCGCCGACCGAGAGCCGCCGCCACTCAGTTGCGCCAGAAGCGGCAGTCGCCCAGCGCCATCCGTAGTCATGCAGAAGCTGGTGGAGGGACGACGATGAACTCATCGTCTCGCGTCCGGCTACAGCGGAAGCCTTCTTGGTCGGCGCCACGATGATCATCTTGTGACCGCGCAGCCGCAGAGCAGCGCCCGCGACTTTGAGCATCGTGGTCTTTCCTGTGCCGGCCGGGCCGGAGATGACGACGTTGCGGGATGTGCCACCGATTGCGGCCGCGCCCGCGAGCTGGCCGTCGTCGAGCGGCCGATCGGGTTCAATCGCGCGAGCGATCGCAGCGACCTCGCTTGTGTCGAGGATCTGTCCGGGTGCGGAGAACGCGTCGACCTTTTGGGCGAGGGTGGCTTTCAGGGTGGCGGTGGAGACCGCCATCAGGTGCTTGACGTGCTTCGGGGCGTCCGGCTCCGAGATCAGTGTCACCGTGTGCGAATTCGCTACAACTTGGTCAGCGAGCGTCGTGAGCGCGTCTCGGTCGGCGATAACGCCGGTGGCGGCGATGGCGCGGAGTGCGCCGGCCCGGACGTCCATCATGCTGAAGCGGCCACCGCTGCCGGTCGAGCGGGCGTCCGCGTCGACAACAGCCTTGGCTGCCAGCAACTCAAGGTCGAGATCCTCGACGGCGATAGAAGGCAGCGACGCAGGAGAACGCTGCATGGCGAGTGCAGGGTCGGCGGTATGCAGTTCTTCCCGGACGAGCTCGGCCCAGTCATCTTCGTCAAGCTTGCCTGGCTTGTTGGGTCGGCCGACCGCCCACGCCCAGTGGTCGATCTGGTTCACCACATCGTGGGAGGGCTCCTGGCCAGTGTGCTGCTGCCGCCACCATGCCGTGCGGGCGAGCTTGTTCGCTTCGATCTGCGCGGAGCGCTTCGACAGTGGTCGCACCAGGTGCTGCAGCTGGGCGATCTCCCCATCCTCGTTGAGTGTGAACCCCTTGGCGGCGAGAGCACTGATCCACGTGGGGTCGGTGCGGGAGGCGAGGTCGCCTTCGGCGTTGATCACGTTCTGGAACCGCAACGCCACCCGGGTATCAATGTTGGACCATTTGCCGTCCAGCCCTTGGACTTTCACATTCAGCCAGAAGTGGCGGTGCTTGTGCGGATCCAACGATCGGGAGCGTTCGTGGCGGAGCTCGACGACCTCGATCCGGGCGAGGTCTTCGCGGATGGCGCCGCCTTTGCCGCGGCGGGCGTTGAGCTCCGCCTGCCACAGCTTGACGATCCGGTCCCGCAACCGGTCTTGGAGGTCTTCGTACGCGGCGGCCAGGTCGGGGTCGAGCATGGCGGCGATGGAAAACGACTTCGGCGCGTTGATCGTCGCATCCAAAATCAGATCAGCCACCGGCGACTCGAGATCCCGGCCTCGCCGTTCCCCGGTGAGCGGGTCGAGTCCGTCAACCCAGGCTTTGAGCTGGTCGCGAGTGAGGAGGTCGTCGCGGATGGCACCGTTCTGAACGATGTACCGGGTCATCACGGCGTCGGCGTAGCCAGCGGCAGCGATAACCCCGTCAGCGGTTTTGGCGGTGAGTGTGGCGTCGCAGACACCGCTGAACGCGTAGTTGACGGCTTGCTTGACCCCGTGAGAGGCCTGTCCTCGCTTCCATCTGGCTACTCCACCTCGCACCTGCATTCACCCCCCTTTGCTGTCCGAAACTGGGCAGTCTTGTCCTTTCGAATAAAAACTCCTTCTACTTAGAACTTCCGGTTCCAAGGTCGTTTTGGCGCGCAAATGGCCCGAATGTCCGAAACCCGCTAGAAAATCATTGAAATCGAACCATTTCTCCGGCTTAAGCCGTGCCGGGGACCGCAGGGTCATCGTCCGCCTGACCACCGACGCGAACGCGAACCGGTGGCGACACAGCCTCTTCGATAGCAAGGCAGAAGAGGTCAGGTCCGGGCGTAGCCGCCGCGCGACTGGGCAGTGCAGCAGGCGCCAGGAAAACCAACGGCAAGGTGCGCCGCGGTGCTGTCCCGAAACGAATGCCCTCATACCTACACGTTGTGTCTCGAAGGCCGTTTTGACGCGCAAATCCGAAAATCGTCGGGATCTCTTTCGCGATTGGCCTCGGAACGAGCGAGGTTGACGAAGGGTGCACATGCGGCCTCGGCGGTGAGCGCGGCGAGCCAGCCGATCGGGGTGTCCGGGTCGGCGGCGATCGCCCAACCATCCATCACGTAGGTGCTGACGGTCTCCAGGCACTCCTGCTTCTCCGCGGTAGTCGGGTCGGAGGATCCTTCAATGCCGATAAGTCCGCCTTGCAGTTCCGGTGCCATGTTGCTTGTCTCGATGATGAATACCCGCATCCCACTCACTCCCTCGTTGAATCGATCGTTCTTCTGGCCGTTCCGGCACGAAGATCGAGAGCGGGTGAAGGCAGCGCAGTGCCCGGAGGGAGTGGTTGCTAAGCGCAGGGAGCGCAGCGAGTGGAGTCTGCAAAAAGTGAGTGGAGGGAACGGAGCTGGTGGAGGCCGCTATGCTCGGCTGCCGAATCGGAGAGAAGACCCTGTGAAGCAGCACGCCGGAGGCGTCCCCCAGCTCAGGCACGGGTCGGATTCGAGATGACTTGGCGTCAACGATCACACCCGTCGTTCGTGACCGCAGTTGAAGGCTTGACCAGTTCGGGGCTCCCCTGACGCGTGGAAACGATCACAGTGTCATGGGGAGCGGCCCCGAGTAGTCCACAAAGTGAGTGGTGATCACCTCTTGCCGTTGCGGAAACCGGGGGTGTAGCTTCGGCGCCAACGCGCGCCAGCTGGGGGACTGACGAGCGGACGGGGGTCCGCACGCTGGGGTTGAACTCCCGGTTCAATAATCGCTATCACCGTCGATGCGATCCGGCACGCCGGTTATCCCAGCCCGTCATCACGGAAGGGATGACCATGAAGAAGACAACTCTGACGCGGATACTCATCGCGCTCGTCGCAGCGAGCGTCGTCGGCATCGCAGGCGCACCAGCCGCGAACGCAGCCTCCGCTGCGGCCACTGGCTCGTGCACTGGCGGCGCTGTCTCGGGAACGTTCAAGAACCTGATCATCACCGGCCAATGCGCCGTGCCGCAGGGCGCGACCCTCAACGTCACCGGCAACCTCACCGTGAATCCGGGCGCTGCTCTGGACGCCCAGACCAACTCCTCCACGGTCACTGTCCGCGGCAACGTCACAGCGTGGAGCCGATCCTTGCTCGGACTCGGCTGCCAGTCACCGGAGTCCGTCGGCAACACCGCCCACCCATGCGCCGACGGCGGCAACTCGGTCGTGACCATCGGCGGAAACATGACCGCCATCGGCGCGACGGGAGTCCTCCTCAACGGCATCACGGTGAAGGGCAACGTCACTATCGCCGGCGGCGGCGCGGACTTCCCCTGGTCGATCAAGAACAACACCATCGGCGGAAACATCACGATGGGCGGCCAGAAAACGAACTGGATCGGCGTCCTGTTCAACAAGATCGGGTCCAACGCCACCTTCGCCGGCATCACCATCACCGACACCGACCCCGGCGGCAACGGCATGTACATCGGCCACAACACCATCGGACGCAACCTGATCTGCTTCGGCATCACCCCGAAGGTCTCACCCGGATTCGGCCCCGTGCCAAACACGGTAGGTGGCAAAGCGATTGGACAGTGCGCCGCACTGGTCTAACCAGGTTGACGGGCGCCGTAGCCGATCGGAGAACGGAAGCCGCGCGAGTCAACCCGCTGAAGAACATGCCCGGCTCGCTCTTAAACGCCCTTGGACCTCGTGAGAGCACCGTCTCGACTCTGAGGCGGTGGTCTCGCCCACCAGCGAGACGCTAGCCGAGAGACCACATCACCGCCGAGCCACGGCTAGGCTTCTCGAATGGGCACGCTCGTCTACTCCGGATCCACGGAGATCAGCTTCGACGATCGCACCCTCGCGCATCTGCAGATCGTTATCGGCACCAAACTCAGGCGCAAGGAAGGCTTCTTCTTCTCCTGGGACGAGGGTCCCGACGCCGGCGGCAGCCGGTGCGTAATCTGGATGGACCCTTCGATCCCCTTGATGTTCCGCTACAGGCACACGCAGGCAACCTCGATCAACCGGGCATGGCTGGAGCAGCTAACCGTCTCCTCCAACAGCTCAGGAGGGCTGCACCTGACCGATGAGCCTCGGTAGTCACGGGGTGGCCACGCCGAGGCGTCGGTCCTTATAGTCCATGGAGGGTCGGCTCGGGCCGGGACCTCGCTCGGGTCGACTCCTCGCTCGAGTCGGCTCGCTGTTACATCCGCGGTGTAAAGCCACGTGAAAAGTAGACGGGGCGGCCGTGCTCCCAGCCAGCCAGATCGAACTCCTCCAGCCAGTCGTCGTCGACGCTTAGCCGGAGAACTTCTGGAAAGGTCCGTTCCGCGCGCAGCAACTCGATTGCGCTGTCACCCTCCGGGCGTCTGAGGACACCCTCGTCCCAGTCCCGAAACAGCGCCTCTTCCATAGCGCGAACACTACGCCCCTCACGCTGGCATCCGCGGTCCTCGAACACGCCGCCCGACGGAGACGGCGGTAACCAACAAGGACCCTTTGCGCACGCATAAACCCGCCAACTGTTACCGATGTCTTGGGGCAGCTTCGTCACCCTTGGCTGTGGCGTTGCAAGGTCCCTTGGTGGCGTCCCGTTGAGTGGTGGAGTTTCTCGACACCGTGCGGGATCAGCTGTTGGTGATTATGCCGCAGTGAGTT
>NZ_JBXAPS010000011.1:0-45000 GCF_058806435.1 Leifsonia sp. GW821-FHT13C09
GCCGCCCCAACCCGCGACCAGACGAACCGTCACCGATGTCCTGAGACACCAACCGGCACCGATGTCCTGAGACACTTTCGCTTCCGATGTCCTGAGACATCACATGCGCGACCGCGGCATCGGTACCCATCTCCGCGTCCCCTCGGGCCAGCCTCACCCGCAAAAGGTCCTCGCCAATGGCCGAGAAAGATCCGTTATCGCCCGACGCAGCCAAGGCGAACCCGTCCCGCAGCAGAGCCGCGAACCACAACTGCGCCTCGTCTGCGGACAAACCGATCTCCGAGAATCGTCGTCCCAGAGGCGACAAGTCCGAGAGCGTCTCGTTCACATCGAATACGATCACCGGCGGATCATCCACAATGCTGTCCTTCCGTCGTCTCCCCCGACGCATCGTGGAGTGTACGCGGATAGGACGACTGCGAGGATGCGAGCCCCGCCGAATGGCAGGTGGCACAAGGCGCGAAAAGACGACCGGGCCGATCACAGTCTGTGGGCACCAGCATTGCACCGCCCGCACGCGCCATTGTCATGGCGCTCACGCCGGCGTTACGAGGCGACTCGTGGGGGCCGTGGGCTGGGACCTCGCGGCTCTCAAGCGACCGAGGGCGCGAAAATGACGCGCATCCCCGGAGGTCCTCTCGCGGCGTACAGTTTGCCCATGGAACCCCAGAGGGTCGTGCTGCTGCCGGGAAGCGTCCTGCCCGCCTCCCTCGCCTACGGCGCCCTAATCGCCGCGTTGGGCCCGGAGGTCGACGCGGTCGCGAAGGAACTCGAGCTATACCGGGACGATTCGCCACCTCCGAGTTGGGGTCTGGACACCGAGATCGACGGAGTGCTTCAGGAGGCCGACGCGCACGACTGGGAGACGTTCCACCTGGTCGGATACTCCGGCGGCGGGGCGGCAGCGCTCGCCTTCGCGGCGAAGCAGCCGGAGCGCCTCGCGAGCCTCACCCTTCTCGAGGCCGCCTGGGCAGGCAATTGGGGGTGGAGCGACGCGCACGCGAAGCTGTGGAAGCAGTACGAGGCGCTCGAGTCGCTACCGCCGGATCGCTTCATGGCCGAGTTCATGCGACTGGGCGTCCGACCCGGTGTCGAACTGGCGCCTCCGCCGCCGGGCGAGCCCCCACCGTGGATGGCGAAGCGACCGGCCGGCATCACCGCGTTCCTACACGAGTTCGGTAGCTACGATCTGGACCGTGCCGCGCTCACGGCGTTCCAGCGGCCGGTTCTGTTCGTCCTCGGCGGCAAGAGCAACCCGGACGACTACGGTGAGATCGCGGACCGCCTCTCGCACGTCTTCCCGCACTACCGGCTGGTGGTCTTCGACGATCGCCACCATTTCGACCCGCCACACCGCATCGAGCCCGAGCAGCTCGCTGCGATCCTGCGCGAGCACTGGCAAACCGACTAGGACAGCAATTCCTGCGCGCTCCACAGACGTCCTGTCTCAGTCGGCGTCGTCGTGGGGCGATCGGTTCAGAACGCGATGGGTCGCTCCGTGCTTGGAAGGGTGCGGGTCCAAGCTCTCCAACTTCGCTTCGACGAGGACGAGCCTCGCTTTGGCCGCCTGGCGGCGACTCACACCGGTTCGCTCGGCCAGCTCTGCCAGGTGGGCTCGCGTGATGCCGCTTGAATCGGCAGAACACGCGTCGCATTGGGCGACGGCAAGGACCAGGTCAATCGGAAGGCCGTGAAACGCGAGCAGGCGGGCGCCGTCAGGACCGCGAAGCGCACGTCCCACCTCGGCCATCCACGCCTCAGCGTGCAGAAAGGAGTCGCCGGACACTGGTCGGCGCACGGAGTGGCCGAATCTTCGGTTCAGCTCATCCGACATGCCCCACAACTCCTTCCCGACAGAGCCCCAGCATCGCCCCCACATTTGACTTTATTCAGAAACCGTTTTGGGTCAAGTTAGTGCACGAAGCAATCTCCCCACGGGTCGCACTCATCGCGATGAGGGCCCTAAAGTTCTGATTGAAGTGCCAATCCCACGGCCCGAGGGAGGAAGCGATGTACCTGCAGCGGACGCCCGGCCCGGGTGCACTCACCGTGACCATCACGCGCGCCGCGTTCTGCGCGCTGTCGTCCCGCGCCGCCGCCCGCGGGATGACACCCGAGGAGTACGTCGAATCGCTTGCCAGGGACGCCTACCGCCACCCGTTCGCGGAGCCGAACCCCGCGGGGCCGGAAGAGCATCCCGGCCCCGGGCACGGGTCCGAGTCATCAACAACCCACGAAACAGAAGGTGAATGTGGCTCACGCTGAGAACGACATCGTCATAGAACGAAGCCCGCACGACGTCTATGCGTTCCTCGCAGACGGCGGGAACAATCCGCTCTGGCGAAAGGGCGTGAAGTCGATCCGCCTGCGGGAGGGGACGGCCGGGCAGCTCGGCGCCGTCTACACCCAGACCCTCACCGGTCCGGGCGGACGCGCGATCGACGGCGACTACCGCATCACGCGAGCTGACCCCGGACGCGAACTCGAATTCGCGGTCATCGCGGGACCCGCCCGGCCCACGGGACGCTACACGCTCTCCCCCGAAGCCACCGGCAACCGCCTGACGTTCGCGCTCGACTACACCCCGACGGGTCTCATGAGACTGATGAACGGCATGATCGCCAAGACCATGGCCGACGAAGTCGCCCAGCTGACCGAGCTCAAGCGCATCCTCGAATCCTGAGCCCCCAGACGAGCCGGCTGCCAGGTCACGCTCGAAGGGGCGAGTGAACGGTGGCTCAACCGCGTGGGAGACCCGCTAGTGCTTACTCCGGGTGGGAAGTCGCGGGTCGACAGGAGCAGTCCCGCCAGCGGGAGCCCAGCGAAAAGGAGCTGGTGAATATGGTCGCTACCCGGTGTCACGTTGCCGAGCAGGTGAGCTGACCAGAAGAGTGGACAGCATCAAAGTGTCCACCACGCGCAGGGCTCGCATCACTGAAACGAGGCCAGGGGATCAGTCCGCCGAAGAGCCCACCTGATCGACGTGAGACCCTCAGGGCGATAGAGGCTTGAACCGGCCGTCGGTAGGGCGGCCGCCTTCACTACATTCAACCACTGCCAGTCGCAACGGGATTGACCGGCAGTGCGGAGGCTTGGAGTCTTGCGGAACGGCGAGTTCGGGATCGTCGAGCGGGCCGCGTTCCCAGTAGGGCGGCGCGGTCCGCGTCCAGTCGGGCGGTCCTTTGCGCCGATGGCTGACGCCGGGCAACCCGGCGGCCGTGTGGGGATGCCGAGATAACAGCGTCCCCAACCTAGGTCTGGTCCGCTCAGTGCACACCCTCATCAATTGGTTCCGGCAGCAGCCGAAGCGTGCCGCCCCCGGAGCTCGTCGCGAGCAGGAGTCGAACCCAGTCGCGGTTGAGGGGCGTTTTGAGCGGGCCATCGAAGCTGAAGTACAGGGACGATTTCTGTGAGATCCAGATGGCCCCGTACTCGCCGTGCCGGACGGCTTCCGCGCTGCGATCTCCACCGATGTCTGGCTCGTCGTCCCACATGAACGAGAAAGCGTCATGGAGGCGCAGCTTTTCGGTACTGGCCGCGTGAAGATGTCGCAACGCCCGATCGTTGATCTCCAGGGCTGGAGCGGTCTCGTAAATCATTCGGCCCATCCCGTACTCCTTCGCGGTGTGTGGGGAGACTCTTCTGACGATCGTCCACCTTGCGCACGAGTTTCACTAGTCTGGTTAGATAAATGGTCAGACTAGCCGAGATCAGAAATCTGTCCGATGTCGTGCTTGCTCAATACTTCAACGGCAGAGGAAGCATTGAGCAGAAGGAACGAGTCACAGGTGAAATCGGGTGCTTGGAGCTACCGAAATGCGAATCGGCAGGCGGAGGACGGGTCAGGTCAGGAACCCGTGCATTCGCAGCAATGGCTAGACCCCCGTCGCCAGCGGCGACGCTACGCCCGCGGTTCGGGCAATGACACGTCTGCCGGCAACGATGCGGGGGTCTCGGCCCCGGTCGGCCCTGGCTTTCGAAACCGCAGCTATTGAAACGAGAAGTACCCGATGAAGAGAACCAATACCAAAGAGACCAAGGACCACCAAGGCCAAGAGAGATCGGCCCAAGGGCGATTCGCCACCTGAGCGCTGGCGCACCGCGCATCGTCCAGTGGGACGAGACGGCGCGGCGGCCGCTCGACCCGAACGAGTTTGCGCCTCCAGACGGACGACGCGCCGTACCTCGCGGCCGACTGTCCGATCAGCCTGCGGGTTCGGTCGAAGGACGGTCTGCCGCCGTAGGTCCGACGCGCACGCAGCAGCCGCCGGCCAGTGGCTCCAGCCAGGTGTCGCGCGGGTCACTCGCGCCGGCGCTGAGTGCCGCCACGTACGCCACGTTGGCCGAACAGATCACGTCAGTGTGGCGGCTCGACAGCCGATGGAACGGGCAGTTGGCGAGCACGAACCCGCCTTCATCGTCGTCGACCGGCTCATAGCCGAGGTCGCCGAGAGTGTCGGCGAGCGGCCGGGTCGCGTCGCTGCGGCTCGCGCCGCGCTCGCCTGCCACCCACAGCAGACACTCCCGCACGGGCCGTCCGGTGCTGTCGGAGATCTCGACTGCGCTTGCAAGGAGCTCGCCGGCCAGGTCATAGTGGCGCGGCGGCACGGTCGCGGCGAACTCGTCGCGTGTGAGGGCGTAGAACTTCGCCGGGCGCCCCGACCCCGGTCCACGCTTGTCTCCGCGGTGGCGGAACTCCGCGACCAGCACACCGGAGTCCACCAGTCTCTCCAGATGGAAGGCCACGGTGGCCCGCGGCAGCCCCACCCGCTTGGCGAGCTCGTCACGTCCCATCGGCTCGGCCGCGGCCGCAAGGAGACGCACCAGTTCGCGCCGCACCGGCTCCGCGAGCGCCGCGACCGCGGTCAGATCGTCATCGGTCATGCACCCATCCTAACTCTAAAAAAGTATTTCTTGACAAAAGAAGCGCCGGGGGTGACTCTTGGCCTAAGAGGCGCACGAGGAGGACACGATGTCACTGACGACAGAGTCCCACGAGGACCATCCACCGCTCCACCCGGTCGCCGATCCGCTGCCCGGCCCCTGGATAGCGGCCGTCGACCGGCCGCGCGCCGAGGCGGCGATCGCCGACCTCCTGAGCGCTCTCGGGCGCGACACCGGGGACCCGCAGTTGGCCGACACGCCCCGGCGGGTGGCGGCCGCGTTCGCCGAGTTGCTCGACGCTCCGCCGCTGCGACCCACCACCTTCCCGAACGACGAGGACTACGACGACCTTGTGCTCGTGCGCGGCATCCCGTTCACCTCGCTGTGCGCTCACCACCTGCTGCCGTTCCGTGGTGTTGCTCACGTCGGCTACCTGCCGGGCGACCGGCTGCTCGGCCTGTCGAAGCTCGCCCGCGCAGTCGAGCACTTCTCGCGCGACCTCCAGCTGCAGGAGCGCCTGACCGCTCAGGTCGCCGACTGGCTCGACACCGAGCTGGAGCCGCGAGGCGTGGGCGTCGTGCTGGAGGCCGAGCACCTCTGCATGGCGATCCGCGGCGTGCGCGCACCCGGAGCCCTGACCCGCACCTCCCGGTTCACGGGCGAACTCGCGAGGACCGGCGCGCGGCGCTTCGCCGAAGCCTCCTCGGTCGACGCGGCCTCGCCCTTCGACGAATGGAGGGCCGAACGATGAGCGCGCCGAAGGAGGTCGCGATCGTGGGCGCCTCGCTGGCCGGGGCGACAGCCGCGACCTCGCTGCGGGAGGTCGGGTACGACGGGACCATCCGGCTCTTCGGCGCCGAGAGCCACCTGCCCTACATCCGGCCGCCGCTCTCCAAGGGCTATCTGGCCGGGACCGACGAGCGCGCTTCCCTCGATGTGCACGACGAGGCCTGGTATCGCGACAACGACATCGACCTCCACCTGGGCACGCGCATCGCCCGCCTCGACCCGACCGCCGGCACGGAAACCGACTCCGACGGCGCGGCCTACCGCTTCGACCGCACCCTGCTGGCGACAGGATCGACCCCGCGGCGGCTGCCCATCCGTGGAGCAGACCTCGACGGCGTGCTCTCGCTGCGCACCGTCGACGACAGTGATCGGTTGCGCGAGATCATCGCGGGAGGCGGGCGGGAGGTCGTGCTGATCGGCTCCGGCTGGATCGGGATGGAGGTGGCGGCCAGCGCACGGGCGCTCGGCAATGCGGTCACCATTCTCGAACGCGACCCGGTGCCGCTGGCCGCCGCGCTCGGCGACGAACTGGGCGGGTACTTCGCCGACGTCCACGCGGCCCACGGCGTGCGGATCCGGACCCGCGTCGAGGTCGACTCCATCGCCGGCGAGGGCGGACACGCCACGGGCGTGCGGCTGGCGGACGACGAGGTTGTGCCGGCGGACGTGGTGATCATCGGCGTCGGCGCGGTGCCCGTCATCGACCTGGCCGAGCACGCGGGTCTCGCGGTCGGAAACGGCGTGCTCACGGATTCGTCGCTGCGGACGAGCGCCCCGAACGTGTGGGCCGCCGGCGACATCGCGTTCGCCGTCCACCCGCTGATCGAGGCGCGGCTGCGCAGCGAGCACTGGGCCAATGCGATCGATGGCGGCACGACCGCCGCCCGGGCGATCCTCGGCGAACGCGTCGAGCACGACGCCGTGCCGTACTTCTTCACCGACCAGTTCGACATCGGGATGGAGTACGCCGGGTTCGCACCGCTCACCTCGGGTGCCGAGATCGTGTACCGCGGCGAGCCGTCATCCGGCTCGTTCATCGCATTCTGGCTGCGCGACGACCACGTGGTCGCGGGGATGAATGTGAACGTCTGGGACGTCAACGACGACATCAAGGCGCTGGTCGCCTCGCGCGCTCCGGTCTCGCGCGCGCGTCTGCGCGATGCCGACCTGCCCCTTCCGTCTGTTCTGCGTGCGGACTCGCGAACTGCAGAGGGCGACGCCGGCGTCAGGAGGGCCGCATCGTGACCGCCACCTCCGACCTCCGCGACGCCGGAGTCAGCATCTGGCTGGACGACCTCTCCCGCGCCGACATCCTCTCTGGGCGCCTCGACACGCTGATCGCCGAACGCGACGTGACCGGCATCACGACCAACCCGACCATCTTCGCGACCGCCGTCGAGAAGGATCCCGCCGCCTACGCGGCACAGCTCGCCGACCTCGCACGGGCCGGCACCGCCCCTCGCGAGGCGGCGCTCGCGATCGTCACGGCGGACGTGCGCGCGGCCTGTGACGTCCTGCTCCCGGTCCACGAGCGTTCGGGCGGCGCCGACGGGTTCGTCTCGATCGAGGTGACCCCCGAGGCCGCCCACGACGCCGCGGCGACCCTCGCCGAGGTGCGCCGGCTGCGCGAACTCGTCGACCGCCCGAACCTGCTGGTGAAGATCCCGTCGACGAACGCGGGCGTCCGCGCACTGGAGGACGCCACGGCGGAAGGCGCCTCCATCAACATGACGCTGCTGTTCGGGCTCGACCGGTACCGGCAGGTTCGGGAGGCCTACCGGGCCGGACTCGCCCGCGCCGTCACCGCGGGGATCGACCCCTCCGGCATCCGGTCAGTCGCGTCGTTCTTCCTCTCGCGGGTCGACGTCGCGGTCGATCGGCGGCTCGACACGATCGGCGGACCCGCCGCGGCCGGCCTCCGAAGCCTCGCCGCGGTCGCCAACGCACGGCTGGCGTATACCGCGTACGAGGAGTCGCTGGCGCTGCCCGAGTGGCAGTGACTGGACGCGCTCGGCGCCCACCCGCAGCGGCCGCTCTGGGCCTCCACGGGCGTGAAGGACCCGGCGATGCGCGACACGCGCTATCTGGAGGAGCTCGTCGCACCCGACGTCGTCGACACGGTGCCGGCCGCGACGCTGGAGGCCCTGCACGACCACGGCCGCATCCGCCCCGACACCATCCGGGGTACCTACGCGCAGTCGCGCGAGACGCTCGACGAGCTTGCACGGATCGGTGTGCCGCTCGATGAGGTCACGTCAGAGCTCGAACGCGCCGGGATCGACACGTTCGGGGAATCCTGGCAGCGTCTGGTCGCGGCGGTCCGAGGCTGATCCCCGCCGCCACGTACTAAGACCGTGCGGTCCCGCGAAGCACGACGCCACTCCTCCCCGCTGCGGGTGAAGCCGGACCGTCCGAAGCGATAGGGCAGGATCAGGACGATGGCTCCAAAGCGAAGAAGCAGAAGCTGGAACGGACCGCACCCTTCCTGGCGCCGATCGCCTCCAACTGATCGACGCCGTCGAGGGCTGTCAAACGGCACACACGGCGATGCTGTGCTCGGAGGGCGGAGAATTGCACCATGAGGATCGAAGTGCTTCATGTCGACGAGTGTGAGAACTGGGAACTCGCCGGCGCTCGCGTTCGCGAGGCGCTCAACCGACTCGGCGATAGATCCACGCCCGTCGGTTTCCGACGGCTTCAGACTGCGGAGGACGCGGCGTCGGTCGCGTTCGCGGGCTCGCCGACCATCACTGTAGATGGTGAAGATCTCTTTCCGAACGGAGCGCTGACCACCGAACTCGCTTGTCGGATCTACTTCACGCCGGGCGGTGTCGCCGGGCTCCCGACCGTCGATCAGCTCGTGGAAGCGATCTCCGCACATGGATGACACATTGGTTGTGTGTTCCTGTTGCGGTCGCGACCTGCCGAGGAGGAAGGTTCATGCGCTCGAAGGCGGCAAGGCGCTGATCTGTAGACGATGCGGCCTCTGGGTAGCGCTCTGGTGGCGCGGCGATCGAAGGACGAAGTAGCGGCGACAGGTCGGTCCTCGATTCGCGGCCCTTGCTCAGGAGTATCCGCGTCGCAGGAGCATCTTGGCGGACCTGGCGAAGTCTTCCTCCGAGGGGATCTCGAAGTCGAGGGCGTTGGCGTATCGGGCGATGATGTTGAACAGCGACGCCACGGCGGCAGCATCCGTTAGGTCTGCGGTGGTGGCTCCGGCCGCGAATGCAGCGCGTGCGTCCTCGGAAGTCATGCCTGTGTGGTCGCGGGTCAGTTTCTCGATGAAGGCGAGCGCTGCAGCGAGCCGTGACGATATCGGAGCCGTCCGGTAGCCATCGATGACGGCGTCGACAGTGCTGCGGTCGATTCCGTTGCACAGCGATCGCTCCGTGCGCCCCGACACAGAAAGGGCACTGGTTCCACGACGCGATAGTAGCCGCCTCGAGTTCGCGTTCGCTCACGCTCCAGCCACTGGGCACTCGCATGGTGCGTTGGGTCCACTCGCCCAGAGCTGGGCCGGCGAAGTCTTTGTCATAGAATGCGACCCGGGCTGCGTCCGGCAAACGCATGCCCGACAGGCGGGAGATCATCCCGATCAGAGCCCGGTGACGCAGCGTGTCACCCCGGTCGATCTCAGGAAGCCGCATCGCCGGCCTCTCGGATCACGTTGACCGCAACCTCCCAGCGCTCCAATCCCGCGCCGATCGCCGCCGCGAGGACGAGCTCAAAACGCCTCCTTCTCGGACCCCAGAGCAAGACGGCCCGCGTCGACCTGAGCGTCCGTGACGCGAGAGGACTCCTCGCGCACCTGCACGATCAACGCCGAATGCGGCTCCGGAGCATTCGCCCCATCGCCATCCAGCGCGAACGCACGCAACTCCCGCCGCAAGCTGCCGCGCTCGAGCACCCGCGCGCGGAGCCCGGCGGCGAGATCGTGATGCGAACGAACTTCCCGCGCCATGCCGCGACTCTACCCTGATCGTCTCGCATCGAACCAGACGTTACCGGGGCACGGCTCTACTGGCGCGAAGCAATTTTGAGAACTCATGGAGTCGGCGAACACGTGCCGAACTCACCCACGGACCGCAACGGCATCGAAGCCGCAACCGCACGTCCGGCCAACTCTCGCCGTCTGAGTTCGAACGCCTTCGGCGTGCTGCGTTGTTACGCCTTCTTTCCGATCCGGCATCCGATCATAGCGAGCTCCACCAGCTCCGTTCCCTCCACTCGCTTTTTGCAGACTCCACTCGCTGCGCTCCCTGCGCTTAGCAACCGCTCCCTTCGGGCACTGCGCTGCCTCCGCACGCTCTCGATCTTTGTGCCGGAACGGCAACAAGGACGATGAGAGAGGTGGAGATCATGAGCGGACGGGCGATCACTCGGAGTGCGGATGACCGACAAGCGGAAGCGGAGGCATTGCACGCATCGATCGTGGAACAGGTCCAGCAGCTCGCCGACAGCGGACAGTGGCGGGCATTCCTGGAGTTCGCCCGCTCCTTCCACAACTACAGCCTGAACAACCTTCTGCTTATCCTCGCCCAGAACCCAGACGCGACCATGGTCGCCGGGTTCCGGCAATGGCAGGCCAAGGGACGACAGGTACGCAGAGGTGAGAAATCAATCAAGATCTTCGGGTACCGCGAGAAGAAGACCGACCGTGACGACGACGCGAGTGAAGCAGCTGAGACCCGACAGCATGTGGTTCGGTACTTCCCAACGTTGTCTGTCTTCGACGTTTCCCAGACGGACCCGATCGAAGGGGCCGAGCCGCTGCCCCAGGATCCAACTCGGCGCCTGGTCGGCGACGACGACCACGGCATCATCTCTCCCCTCACTGCCCATCTAGAGACGCACGGATGGAGTGTCCACCGCGCAGCGATCGGCAATGCCAGCGGGTACACCGACCCGGAGTCGCACCGGGTGACCCTGGCGGAGAACCTCGCCATCGAGCAAGCCGCGAAGACGCTCATTCACGAATCGGCGCACATCGAGTTGGGTCACGTCGACGACCTTGACGCGTACCGCGCACACCGCGGCCGGATGGAAGTCGAAGCCGAATCGGCCGCGTTCATCGTCGCGGGCGTAATCGGGTTCGACACCAGCGCCTACAGCATCGGTTACATCACCGGATGGGCCGACGACGATGTCACGGTCATTCGAGACACCGCGGCACGCGTGCTGAAAACGGCTCACGCCATCGCGGAGATCATCGAGCACCAGGACTAACAACTCGGCAACGCCAGACCCCGACCCACATGGCGGATTCCAGTGGTCGTTGCAACACGGCGGTTAGTTGGCGAGTAGCTTAGCGAGGCGCTCGGCTGGGGTTTCCCAGTCGAGCGTTTTGCGTGGGCGGGTGTTGAGCTCGTGTGCGACGCGGGCGAGGGCGGCTTGGGTGTGGGCAGAGAGATTGGTGCCTTTCGGGAAGTACTGCCGCAGCAACCCATTCGTGTTCTCGTTCGATCCTCGTTGCCAGGGTGAGGCTGGGTCGCAGAAGTAGACGTTCATGTCGGTCGCGATCGTGAACGACTTGTGCGCGGCCATCTCGGCTCCCTGGTCCCGGGTCAGCGACTTCTTCAACGCGACCGGCAGGGTGCTCATTGTCGCTGAGGCCGTCACGAACGGTCTCGGCGCCGTGATCGTTCGGGAGATGGACGAGCATCACGAATCGGCTGGTGCGCTCGACGAGCGTGCCGATCGCGCTGGCATGGTCAGCACCGATGATGAGGTCGCCTTCCTTACGTTGTTGGGGTGGGTGATTTCGGGACTGTCGTAGTGTTTCGATCACCCACGGGCAGCGGGTATGGCTCAGTGTCGCCCTGCCGTTTTGACGGCTCACTGGGAATGGCCGCCCGCTGCCCGCCGATGACTCGACCGCTTATTGAGACTTGCGACATTGATCGTTGGGTAAGGACGTGCCGGCGCGGTTATCGATAGGGCTCTCATTGATTGCTGACGGAAGGACACGCGCATGCCCGAAATATGGGCGGGGATAGATTCAGGCAAACGAGCGCACCACTGCGTCGTGATCGACGCAGACGGCACCGTGCTGCTGTCTCGGCGGGTCGAGAACGACGAAGAGCCGCTCCTGGAGCTCATCGGAGATGTCGCCGAGATCGCTGACGGTGCCGCGATTGTTTGGGCGACGGATCTGAACTTTGGGGGCGCCGCCTTGGTGATCTCGCTGTTGGTCGATCATGGCCAGCAACTACTCTATATCCCTGGAAGGATCGTCCACCATGCGGCCGCGACTTATCGCGGGGATGGGAAGACGGACGCAAAGGACGCCAGGATCATCGCCGACCAAGCTCGGATGCGCACCGACCTGCAGCCGGTGCGCGACGGTGATCAGATCAGCATCGACTTGCGCCTTCTGACTGCCCGCCGGCTGGATTTGGTTCATGATCGGGTGCGGGCGATCAATCGGTTGCGGGTAACGATGTTGGAGTACTTTCCTGGGTTGGAGCGGGCGTTCGACTACAAGAAGAACAAGGCGGCACTGATGCTGCTCTCGGGTTATCAGACGCCTGCAGCGTTGCGCCGCATAGGTGCGAAACGGCTGACTGCCTGGCTGAAGAAGCGGGGCTGCCGCAACAGCGCTGGGGTCGCGGCCAAGGCCCTGGACGCCGCGAACGCGCAGAACACCACGCTCTCGACCGAGACAGTCGGCGCTACTCTCGTCGCCAGGCTCGCGGCTGTGATCGCGTCGATCGATAACGAGCTGACCGAACTCGACGCCACCATCACTGCACGGTTCAACGATCACCCGAACGCGGAGATACTCACCAGCATGCCCGGCTTCGGCCCGATCCTGGCAGCGACATTCCTTGCCAACGTCGGCGGTGACCTGCGCTCGTTCGAGAGCGCAGACAGACTCGCTAGCGTCGAGGGAGTCGCACCCGCGCCACGGGACTCGGGCCGCATCAGCGGCAACCATCATCGGCCCCGGCGTTTCAATCGTCGGCTCTTACGGACCTGCTATCTCGCCGCGCTCTCCAGTCTGAAGAACAGCCCTTCGTCCCGCGCCTTCTACGACCGCAAACGCGTCGAGGGCAAGTCACACAAACAAGCCCTCATCGCGCTCGCACGACGCCGCATCAACGTTCTCTGGGCCATGCTCCACGACCGCACCCAATACCTGGAGCCCCTCCGAACCACTGCACTGGCGGCTTGACATCTTCATTGAGATTCCCAATGCCTGGGAACAGCGCGGTCGTCGGCCGCGGGCCGCCGCTCACTGACCGACGTCCCGGGTGTGACATGCGCCGACCCAACTACTGCGTGGCCCGGCAGCTACTACCACTGGCTAACACGCTACGAGGCGCCAAGGGTTCAAGGGGCCAAAGGACCGATCCGGCGCCCTGCAACATTTACCGACCGCGACGGACGCGGAAGTGATCGAGAGGATCCTCGGGCTGCGGCATCAGTATAACTTCGGGCCCGAGAGGATTACCGCACCCGAGCGGCATCTGCTAGATCCGCTCGGCGGGGTCGGCGGAGGCGCTATTCACGCGCTCGACGAGAATAATCCCGTCACCGCAAGCGCTAGTTCGGTGGCCTGCGGCCGATGAACGGCGATCCCCGGACTGTGCGTTTCGCACAGAATATCCGCCAATTCGGGCAAAACGCACATTCAGTCTCCTTCCACGGATCTCTAGGATCGTCGCAACCCCGTTCCTCCACACCAGAAGGAAACCCTCATGGCACGTACAGCACATGCCGACGACTTCGCCCTCTCCCGCGTTACCCCCGACGCCCGCAAGCCGTGGTTCGGGATCGCGGTGCAGCGCTTCGGCCAGGTCTCGGCCCTTTCGCAATTCCTGCTCGGGGCAACCCTGGGCTACAGCATGACCTTCGGACAGGCCGCGCTCGCGCTGCTGCTCGGCTCCATCATCCTCGAGGTCATCATGTGCATTGTCGGGATCATCGGGCAGAAGGAGGGCCTCAACACCGCCCTGCTCGCCCGCTGGACGGGCTTCGGCGAGATCGGAGCGTCCCTCGTCGGCCTGGCAATCGGCATCAGCCTCATCGGCTGGTTCGGCATCCAGTCGGCCATCTCGGCCCAGTCGCTCGACGCCCTCATGCCCGGGGTTCTGCCGATCTGGGCGTGGAGCGTGATCTTCGGCCTCGCCGTCACGGCCGTGGTCGCCTACGGCTTCGTCGGGATGCAGTGGCTGGCGAACATCACCGTGCCGCTCTTCCTCATCCTGGTCGGCTGGTCGGTGATCAGCGAACTCAGCAAGCACTCCATCGCCGACCTGCTCACCTCACCGGCTCCAGGCCCGACCATGACCGTCTGGCAGGGCACCGGCATCGTGGCGGGCGGCCTCATCGTCGGCGCGATCATCACCGCCGACATGACCCGGTTCAACCGGAGCCGCGCGGACGTCGTGAAGCAGACCGTGGTCGGAGTGAGCCTCGGCGAGTTCGTGATCGGGCTGGCCGGCGTGCTGCTCGCCCACGCCGCGGGGACCGGCGACATCGTGGCGATCGTGACCTCCTCGATCGGCTTCGTCGGGCTCATCATCGTCATCACCGGAACGCTGAAGATCAACGACTGGAACTTGTACTCCTCCACGCTGGGCCTGGTGAACTTCATCTCGACGGCGTTCTCGAAGAACCTGCACCGGGTGACCACCACCATCGTGCTCGGCGTGGTCGGCACGATCCTCGCGGCAGCCGGCATCCTGGGGGCGTTCACCAGCTTCCTCATCGTCCTCGGCGTCGCCTTCCCGCCGATCGCGGGCATCATGGTCGCCGAGTACTTCTTCGTCCGGAAGTGGCGCGGGGACCTCGATGCGACAAGGAGTTCCGGCCGGCTGCCCGAGTTCGCGCCGCGGATCGTCCCGGCGACTCTCGTCAGCTGGCTCGTCTCCTCCCTCGTCGGCTATTTCGTCACCTGGGGCATCCCCGCGATCTGGTCGCTGCTCCTCTCGATCGTGCTCTACACGGTCGCCGGGAAGCTTGGCTGGGTGCGGGGCGTCGGTCGCGCCACCACGAAGCAGGCCGGTCCGGCCGACTCCGAGCCGGCGGCGCCGGCCGGACCGGAGGCGGTCGCCACCAACTGAGCGGCGCGCCCGCGCACCATCGATCCACCAGCTGCGTGCGCCGTCCACGGGCGGCGCACGCAGCACAGCAGAAAGCGGAACCTATGCACATCGGCATCGACGTCGGAGGGACCAACACCGACGCAGTGCTCATGGACGGCCGGACCACCCTCGCCGGCGTCAAGAACTCGACCAGCCCGGACGTGACGAGCGGCATCGTCAGCGCCATCGAGGCGCTGCGCGAGGCGCGCAGCTTCGACGGCGCGGACATCGACGCGGTGATGATCGGCACGACACACTTCATCAACGCGCTCGTGCAGGCCAAACGGCTCGCGCCCACCGCCGCGCTGCGGCTGGGCCTCCCCGCGACCAAGGCCCTCCCGCCGCTGGTGGACTGGCCGGAGACGCTGATCGAGGCGATCGGCGGCAGTGGCTACCTCGCGCACGGCGGCTACGAGTTCGACGGCCGGCCCATCTCGGCGCTCGACGTCGCCGAGCTGAAGGGCATCGCGGCCGACATGGCCGCGCACGGCGTGCGGTCGGTCGCCATCTCGTCCGTGTTCTCGCCGGTGAACCACGATGTGGAGACGCAGGCCGCCGCGGTCCTCGCCGCGGAGCTCGGGGACGATGTCGCCATCTCGCTGTCGCACGAGATCGGCCGGATCGGCCTGCTCGAGCGCGAGAACGCGACCATCATCAACGCGGCGCTGCGGGAGCTGGCCTCCGAGATCGTCGACGGCCTGACGGCCGCCGTCCGCGCCCAGGGCATCGAGGCGCCGATCTTCCTCAGCCAGAACGACGGGACCCTGATGGACGAGGACTACGTACGCCTCTACCCGGTCGCGACGTTCGCCTCCGGCCCCACCAACTCGATGCGGGGCGCTGCCCTCACCAGCGGTCTGGAGACCTGCGCGGTGGTCGACATCGGAGGGACGACGGCCGATATCGGAATGCTCATCAACGGCTTCCCGCGCGAGACGGCCAACGAGGTAAAGGTCGCCGGAGTCCGCACCAACTTCCGCATGCCGGACGTGCTCTCCATCGGCATCGGCGGCGGCTCCATCGTCGACACCGGGACCGCAGAGGTCGGTCCTGAGTCCGTCGGCTACCGGCTCACCACCGAGGCGCTCGTCTTCGGCGGCTCGACGCTCACGGCGACGGACATCGCCGTCGCCGCCGGCCGCGCCACGGTCGGCGACCCCTCGAAGGTCGCGCACCTCGACCCCGCCTTCGTGCAGCGCGTCCTCGCCCGCATCGCCGAGCGCGTCGCGGAGGCCGTCGACCGGATGCGCACCTCGCCCGACCCCATCCCGGTGGTCGCCGTCGGCGGCGGCTCCATCCTGCTGCCGGACGAGCTGCCGATCTTCGGCGCCGTGCACCGGCCGGAGAACTACGCCGTCGCCAACGCGATCGGCGCATCCATCGCGCAGGTCGGGGGCGAGATCGACAAGGTGTACGCGGTCGAGCCCGGCCGGCGCCAGGAAGCCATCGCCGCCGTTCGGGCGGAGGCGGTGGACAAGGCTATCGCCGCCGGCGCCTCCCCCGCGTCGGTGGCGATCGTCGACTTCGACGAGGTGCCCATCCCGTACCTGCCAGGCAACGCCACGCGCATCCGCGTCAAGGCGGTCGGCGACCTAGCGATGGGGGTGCGGGTATGAGCTGGACTCTGACCGCGGACGCCATCAGCGATCTCGCGCGCGGCGCGGCGGTGCTCGGCACCGGCGGCGGCGGCGACCCCTACATCGGCTCGCTGCTGGCCCGGCAGGCGCTCGCCGAGCACGGGCCGGTCACCGTCGTGGGTCTGGACGAGGTGCCGGACGACGCGCTCGTGCTCACCGTCGCGATGATGGGCGCGCCGACCGTCATGGTGGAGAAGCTCCCCTCCCTCGACGAGGTGGTGGCGCCCGTCCATGCCCTCGGAACGTATCTCGGGCGGCCGGTGACCCACGTGGCCTGCGCCGAGATCGGCGGCGTGAACTCCACCATCCCGGTCGCCGCGGCGGCCGCGCTCGGACTCCCGCTGCTGGACGCCGACGGCATGGGACGCGCATTCCCGGAGCTGCAGATGGTGCTGCCGACGCTGTACGGCGTGACGGCGTCCCCGCTCGCCTTCAGCGACGAGAAGGGCAATGTCGGCGTGCTCCAGACCGTCGACAACCACTGGACGGAGCGGATCGCCCGCGTGGCCTGCGTCGAGATGGGCTGCTCGGTCATGATCTCCGGCTTCCCGATGAGCGGTGCGGTCGCGCGGGACGCGCTCGTCGGCGGCTCACTCTCGCACAGCCTCGCGATCGGCTCCGGGATCGCCGAGGCGCGGCTCGCGAAGACCGACCCGGTCGCAGCGACCGTCGAACGGCTCGCCGCCCGGGAGTTCTTCTCCGGCAAGGTGGTCGACGTGGAGCGCGCGACGACGACCGGGTTCGCCCGCGGGCGCGCGCGGATCGAGGCCGCCGGGGATGTGGCTGCGTTGGAGCTGTCGTTCCAGAACGAGCACCTGATCGCGCAGTCGGGCGAGGTCACCTTCGCGACGACGCCCGACCTGATCATCGTGCTCGACGCGGAGAGCGGCGAGCCGATTACCACCGAAGGCCTGCGCTACGGCCAGCGCGTCCGGGTGGTCGCCGCGCCGAGCGATCCGCGCTGGCACACGGCGGAGGCGCTCGCGATGGTGGGTCCCGCGTACTTCGGCTACGACCTCCCCTCGCACCGATTCGACGGCACGCCGGAGCGGCAGCTGGTGGAGGCCGGAGCATGAGCTGGACGCTCACCGCGGCCGACCTGCCCGACCTCGCCCGCGGCGCCACCCTGCTCGGGACGGGAGGAGGAGGCGACCCGTACATCGGCCAGATGCTGGTCGAGCGCGTGCTCGGCGACCGGGCCATCACCGTCCTCGACCCGGATGACCTGGCCGACGACCTGTTCGTCATCCCGACCGCGCAGATGGGCGCGCCGACCGTGATGATCGAGAAGATCCCGGCGGGCACGGAGCCGACGCTCGCACTCCGGACCCTGGAGGCGCACCTCGGCCGCACCGCGGACGCCACCATGCCGATCGAGTGCGGCGGCATCAACTCGATGATCCCGCTGATCGTCGCCGCCGAGACCGGGCTGCCGGTCGTGGACGCGGACGGCATGGGGCGCGCGTTCCCCGAACTGTCGATGGAGACCTTCGCCGTCTATGGCGTCCACGGCTCCCCGCTCGCCCTCGCCGGCGAGCGCGGCGAGACCGTCGTCATCGACACCGGTGACGACGACCGGCAGATGGAGTGGCTGGCCCGCGGCGTCACCATCCGCCTGGGCGGCGTCGGCCACATCGCGGAGTACGCGATGTCCGGCGCCGACGTGCGCCGCACCGCCGTTCCGCGCACCCTTTCGATGGCGCTCGCGCTCGGCCGGGCGATCCGCGAGGCGCGGGAGGCGCACCGCTCACCGTTCGAGGCGATCGCGCAGACCCTGTCCACGACCCTCTACTCGGAGGTGCGGGAGTTGTTCAGCGGAAAGGTGACCGACGTCGAGCGGCGCACCACCGAGGGCTTCGCCAAGGGCAGGGCGACCATCTCCGCCCTGGCGGCCGGCGACGACTCGCAGCTGGAGATCCGGTTCCAGAACGAGAACCTGATCGCCCTGCGCGACGGCGAGCTGGTGGCCATCGTGCCCGACCTGATCTGCGTGACCGACATCGAGTCGGGCGAGCCGATCACGACGGAAGGGCTGCGCTACGGCCAGCGGGTGCGCGTGCTCGGCATCTCGACCCCGGAGAAGATGCGGACGCCGGAGGCGCTGGCCGCTTTCGGGCCTCGCGCGTTCGGGCTGACCGAGGAGTTCGTCCCGGTCGAGAGCCGCTCGCTCGCGCGGGCCGGTTCGGCCTGAATCGCCGCCGCAGCCCCTAACCTTGACAGCATGGAAACTCTCGGCCTGGAGCGTCTCGACGCACTGAGCCGGGGATTCTCGCTGCTCGGATCGGGCGGCGGCGGTGGCGCCACCCTGCTCCGGCTGATGGCGGAGCGTGCGCCGATCTGGCCCCTCCACATACAGGCGGTGGACGACCTCGACCCGTCGACCCCGTGCGTGACCGTCGCCTTCGCCGGCTCCACGTATCTGCTCAGCGAGCGGATCCCGCCGGCCACCGCCTTCGACCCGCTCCTGGCCGCCGCGGAGCGCTGGACGGGAGTGCGGGCCGCCGCGGTGTGCGCCCTGGAGGGCGGCGGGATGAACGGGCTGGCGCCGCTGCTGCTGGCCGACCATCTCGACGTCGTGGACGCGGACTGCATGGGTCGCGCTCTGCCGCGCCTCGACCAGGTGTCCCTCCTGGTCGACGGGCTCCCCAGCATCGTGACCGTGTGCGACACCGGGAGGGGCGTCGCCGTCGTGGAGACCACGCGCGCCGCCGACGTCGAATCGCAGGTGCGGGCGGCGGTCGTGCAAGCGGGCGGCACCGGCACCGTCCTGATGGCCGGCTTCACCGTCGGCGACCTGCGCGATCACGGCATCGTGGGCACCTCTCTGCGGGCGCTTGAGCTCGGCGAGCGGATGGCGGCGGCCGCCGACGCGGACGCCGCCGCCCTGGCCGAGGCTCTGGGCGGCCGGCTGCTGGGCTCCGGCCGGGTGTCGCTGGTCGAGCCCTCGCCCGAGGATCCCTTCGTCAGCGCCGCTCAGGTCGAGGGCGACGACGGCTCGCTGCTGCGGCTGGTGGCCCGGTCGGAGCTGCTGGCGGTGGTGCGGGACGGGGCGACGGTCGCTGCCGCGCCGGAGATCATCGTCGCGCTGGACACCCGCTCACGCGACATCCTGCAGGTGGACGGGGTGACCATCGCCCGCCACGTGACGGTGCTCGCCCTGCCCGCGCCCGCGTGGTGGACCGACCAAGCGGACCGGCTGGCCCGGGTCACACCCGCTGCCTTCGGCCTCGCCGGGCTGGAGGCGGCATGAGCGACAGCCTCGACCTCGCCGCGCTGCTCGCACACCCCGCCGGGGGCGGCGCCCGCATCCTCGCCGGGGCCGATCCCGCCACGCCCTGGCGCGACCTCGTCGTCGGGGCGACCGAGTCGGACCTCCCGCCGCAGGGCGCCGACCTCCTCGCTCTGCTCACGTCGCCGCCCCCGGCCACGCCGTGGCAGCAGGACGCGCTCGTGCGCCGGGTCCGCGATCGCGGCTACCGCGCCATAGCCGCGCCGGGAGCCGAGGCGTTCGGCCCGGGCACGCGCACCCTGGCGGAGCGGTTCGGCCTCGCCCTGCTCGACGTCGACGAGCCGATGGCGCTCGCGCGGGCCGCGTGGGAACTGGTCGAGGGCCGGGACGCTCTCACGCTCGGGTACGTGCGCCGGGTCGCGCAGTCGATCGAGTACCACGCGGACAACCTCGCCGACCTGCTCCGCCACCTCTCGGCGAGCGTCGGGCACGGTGTCGCCCTGATCGACGGCGAGGGCGTCCTCCTTCAGGCAGGCGGCGAACTCCCCTCCGCCGTGCACGCCGCCATCGACTTCGCACCTTGGCTGGACCTGGTGTCCGTCGCCGAGGACGCAGCGGCCTCCGTCCGGGTGGACAGCCCGAGCCGGGCCGGACTCCGGCTCGCCGTGTTCGGAACCGGGCTCAGCACCCTGCAGCTGAGCGCGATCGGCGTGGCCGCCGAGGTGGCGATGCCGGTCGTCGCCGCGCGCATCCTGATCGACGAGGTCGCCGACGTCAACGACGCCGCCGTCGCCTCTGGGCTGCTGCGCGAGTTCCTCGAGCGCGGCGACGACCGCGACCCGGAGCTCGACCAGAGGATGCTGGAGCGCGGCTGGCGCTCCAGCGGCTACCACCTCGGCTTCCGGCTGGTCGGACGCAGCCGGGTCGACACCCTCCAGCTGCTGCGCTTCGTCACCAGCGAGCTGACGGCGCTGCCCGCCGACTCGCACGCCGCCACGAGCGGACGCGGCATCACCGGCTGGCTGAGCTTCGCCGCACCGCCCGGGCCGAGCCGGGTAGAGGACAGCGTGCGCGCCCTGCACGTGCTGCACACCTCCGCCCGCCGGGTGTTCAACGTGGCCACCGGCGTCGGAACCTTGGAGACAGGCCCCTCTGGCCTGGTCGCGACCCTGGAGGGCGCCGCCGACGCGGCCAGGCTCGCGGCCGATCGGTCGGCCACGGGATACTTCCTGCGTATCGACGCGCTGGGTCTGGAGCAACTGCTGCTGTCCTGGACGGGGAGCGACACCTTCGTCCCTGCGGCCGAGTCCCTTCTCGCGCCCCTGCTCGCCCGCGGCCCGGAACTGCTGGAGACACTCGCGTCCTACCTCGACCACGAGTCCGGGATCGCGGCGACGGCCGACGCCCTCGGCCTGCACCGGAACACCGTCTCCACCCGGATCATCCGAGCCCAGGAGCTACTGGGACTCGACCTCGGCGATCCGGAGACGCGGCTCGCGGTGCAGCTCGCCTGCCGCACCGTCCGACGATGAGAGAGCGTGCGCGCAGACGTCATCCTCGACAGCTTCCGCTACGGGGGCGACGTCGTGGAGACGATCCTCAACCGCTCGAAGGGCCGCCTGGCACGTTCGGGATCTGATCGGTCGACACCATCGCCAGGGACTCTACGGAGTCTCACCGACCTTGAGGGCCTCCTCTCATCCCTTGCCGGATCTCTCGGCGTACCCAGCGTTCTAGTCGCGGATGAGGCAGTGACGTCCCAGCTCGGCGGGCTCGGCGATGAGCCCGGAACCAACGTCACGGCGGGGACGGGCATCGTCGGTCTCGGCATCGGCCCGGCCGGGGCCGCCAGGGTCGGCTCGATGGTCGGGGACGACGCCTCGGGCTGGTGGATCGGCCGTCGCGGGATCATCGCCGACTTGAGTTCCTTCGACGGCCGATCCGGCGGATCCGCCGCCCTTCTGATCGCGCTCGAACGACAGTACGGGCCGACCGGCAGCTTTGCGGCCAAACTCGCCGCCGCCCCGTCCCCAGTCGGCGTCGTGGCTGCGTTCGCCCCCGCGATCGCCGACGCCGCCCGCGGTGCCATGTCGCCGCGACCCGGCTCCTCCGGGTGATCGACGGAGAACTGATCTTCGGCGGCGAACGAGTGCCGTGTCGGCTCATCCAGCGACAGTCTACCGCCGTCGGCTAACCGGTCGGTCCTCCATCTCCCGTCGATGAGTATTCATCCGACCCGCACCGCTCAGGTTGACTGACGCGCGACCACGAGGGCCGCGCCTTTTCGGCGCCCCCGGGGACGTTTTCCCGTGTGCGCGGCGAGGAGCGGTCCGGAATGAACGGAGGGCTCGGTGGATTTCTCCGATGCGCCGAGGGCGTAGAAGACGGGACTGGCGAGCACGGCGTGCCTACTAACCAGGTGCGCCAACCTCAGAAGCCAGCTGAGGCTGCTTCGACGATCGGCGCACACACGTCGCTCGGTCGCCGGGCGGGGTCGATAGCACCGAGCAGAGCGGCCGAGATTTCGCCCAATTGCGCGATCTGACCCTCGGTCAGCGCAGAGAGCAGGCGATCGCGCACGGCGTCCAGGTGCCCCGGAGCCGCAGTGGCCACCAGCTCCTCACCGCGCCGGGTGAGCACGGCGTTCGTCGCTCGGCCGTCCTCCTCACAGGGCATGCGAGCGACGAGGCCGCGGGCCTCCAGCCTGTTCATCACGTGGCTGAGGCAGGACATCGACGCGTTCGTGGCCGCCGCCAATGCGCTGAGACACATCCGGTGCAACGGCTCCTCGGCCAATCGCGAGAGCACGAAGTACTCGTAGTGGTTGGAGGCGGACTCGCGCGACGCTTCCGTGTCCAGCAGAGGCGGAAGCAACTGGGTGAGCGCGATCAGGCGTAGCCATGCTTCCCGCACGCCCACATTCACCTCGATCTCGTCGCCCATGGAGAGCTGTCGGACGGAAGACAAAGTCAGGTGTAAGATCCGGTGCACACCTTCGTCGCGTTCCGTGCACAGCGTCTCGTTATCGGCCGCGTCCGGGCTGCTTCGAGGACGTGAAGGCCACCATCGTCGTCGCCCAAGGTCTCTGACTATTCACGCTCGACCGGCGACCGGTATCCGTCCCGCGACGAAGGGCGATCAGGTGACTGCGAGGACGCGTGGGTGACCTCGGCGAGCGTGATCGGCGCTTGACGTCATACGAAACGGGTGCTGGCCCGTCTTTCGACGAGCCAGCATCCGTCAGCGGTGTTCGAGTGGATCCACGCTGCTGGGTGGTGCGGCTATCCCGCCTGCGGAACTCCGCTGAGCCTCTCGAGCAGGTGCGGCGCGAACGGCTTGGTCGTGCTGAGTACGACCCGCACGTTCGCACCCTTACGGTCGACCGTGCCCTGGCGCTGACCGCGGAGGTCGCACACGGTCTGACCGCGCCCTGGGCCTTCGGTCGTGTCGACTGCGACGGGGACGGCCGGTGCAACCGCTGCCTCCATCCCGCCGACCGCGAGAGCGGCCGCCAGCGGGTCGTGCAGGGCGGAGCACCGGCGCCCATACTCATCGAGGTAGAAGTCGAAGTAGAAGTCCAGCATTTCGCCGAGGGCGCGCGCGAGCGGCACCTCCGAACCGAGCAGCTGAAGCCGGTCCTCCTCTTCCAGCGTGTTCGCCATCGTGGCATCCAGCGGCACGAGGGTGACCGGCCATCCGGCCTCGACCAGCAGCGCCGCCGCTTCGGGGTCGTTGCCGATGTTCGCCTCAGCCACGGCGGTGATGTTTCCGGGGACGAGGGCGGCGCCTCCCATCGCCGTGACGCGGGCCACCCTGCCGGGCAGCTCGGGGTCACGCTGCAGCGCGAGCCCGATGTTCGTCAAAGGTCCCACCGTAAGCACCTCGAGCTCGCCTTCGTACTGGCGTGACAACCGAATGAGCAGGTCGGCGGCATCTTCGTCGACCGGCCGCAAGGTGGCTGCGGGGATCGCGATCCCGCCGATGCCGTTGGCGCCGTGGACGTGCGGTGCGCCGCCGTCGAACGTGCCGCCGAGGGGGTCGTGCGCGCCGATCGCGACAGGGACGTCGTTTCGGTCGGCGAGGGCGAGCAGACGGAGTGTGTTGTCGGCCGCGGAAGCCGCGCTGACGTTGCCGCTGACCGTCCCAATGCCGACGATTTCGATCTCAGGGGAGGCCAGGAGGTAGGCGAGCGCGACCGAGTCGTCGATACCGGTGTCGCAGTCGAAATAGAGGGGTCGGGGCATAGTGATTCCTTTCAGTGGAGTGATGTCGGCGAGCGGTTCAGTCGCGTCGCGGGACGATGAGAAGGCTGGCGACCAGGGCGAGCACGGTGATGGCGACAGATATCCACAGGGCGGTTGAGTATCCAGCGGCCGGGCCTGCGGCCGCGAACGGGGCCACGGTCCCGATGCCGAGGCTCGCGCCAATCCCGAACGCGGCACCGTTGAGCCCCGGCAGGGCTGCCGGGGCCTCCGCCGGTGACTGCACGACACCCAGGCCGTTGATCGTCGTGAGGGTGAGCCCGTTGTACGTCACGCCAAGCAGGGCGATCATCGCGAAGACCGTCCACTGGTTATGCGGGAGCAGCGCGATCACGATCAGCGCGATGATGCTCAGCACCATCCCGACGCGCAGCACGGGGATCCACCCGCGACGGCCGGCCAGCCAGCCCGACAGCGGCGCGGCGACCACGCCGACGAGCGCGGCCGGTGCAAGGAAGAGGAGCGCGGAGGTCGCGGCATCGAGTCCGTACCCGTGCGCCTTGTCCTGGCTCAGCAGCACGACCGTGAAGTTGATGACGGCGAAAATCCCGGCAAGGGTCAGCACGGTCGTCGCCAGCACGGGCCACACCCGGCGGGAGCGCAGGTGCTCCACCGCGATCAGCGGAGTCGCGCGGCGCTTCTCCACGAACCAGAACACGAGCACGAAGATAACGCTCGCGACGAGGTAGACGAGCGTGACAGGCGCGAGCCAACCAGCGGAGGAGCCATTCGAGACGAAGTAGGTGATGCAGATGAGCGCGAGGGAGAGCGCGGCCGCTCCCCACCAGTCCATCCGACCCGCGGACACGGGGCGTTCGGCGCGCGGCACCACCAGCTGCACGCACACCAGCGCGACGAGCCCGACGAGGAAAATGACGACGAAGATCGCGCGGAAGCCGAACGAGTCAGCGAGTACGCCGCCGATGTAGCCATCGACACCGCCGACGCCGCCGTTCACAGCGGTGATGATGCCGAGCGTCGTGCCGAAGACCTTGGCGGTCATGGACTCGCTGAGGATGACGTAGGCCAGCTGGAACGCCGCGCTGGAGGCTCCCTGCAGCACTCGGCCGATGAGCAGCACTGTGAGGGAGGGGGCGAACAGGCAGATCAGGGTCCCGAGTGAGAGGACGCCGAGCACGAGCAGCAGTGCGCGCTTGCGCCGATGAAGTCGCTCCATCGCGCGAGTACGACGCCGCCGACGGCGCCGGCGAGGAAGAACAGCGAGGAGACCTGGGAGACGGCTCCGACATCGGCGTGCAGCGAGCGTGCGATGTCCGGCAGAGCGGGCGTAATCATGCTCGCGTTCAGCTGATATGAGAGCACGCCGAGGATAAGGGTTGCAACCAGTCCGACGGCGCGGGCGCCGTGCAGGGCAGGCGACGTGGCCGGCTGAGGACTGGCAACGACGGGGGGATTCATGACGGGGAGACTCCTTCGTCCGGATGACGCGTCGATTCACGCAGTCTGATGTTATACCTCTCTGGTACGACATGTGCTTTTCCGAATTATTCGTGGTTGAATAGATCGGCCGCAGCGCGGCTGCCGTGGAGAGAAGGAGGGGAACGATGACCGTCGCGGACGACTTCCTCACGAAGGCGCTCACGAGTTCCGTCGGCCAGCCGTTGCGTGTCGCCGTCTACTCGCGCATCGCGCAAGGCATCCGCGATCAGGTGTTCCCGCTCGGATCGGCACTTCCGCGCGAGACCGAACTCGGAGCGGCGCTCGGGGTGAGTCGTACGGTGGTGCGCGAGGCGCTGATGCTCCTCGAGGAAGACGGCCTCATCGTCACCAAGCGCGGCGTCGGCCGGTTCGTTGCCGAAGACATCCCCCGGGTCGGGCTTGAAGAACTGCGGCCGTTCGAGCGAGCGGTCGGCGACCAGGACGGACCGGTCGTCGTTCGGCCCATCGAATTCGTCCTGCAGCCGACGACGGAGTTCACTTCCACCCACCTGGCCCTGGACGGCGAGGCGAACACGTGGTTCCGGGAGAGCATCCTGGAACGCGCGGGCACGCCTGTCGCGATCGTGCAGGAGCACTTGCCCGCCGGACGATACCTCTCGGATGTTAGCCCAGCACTGTCGGCCACGCTGCAGGATGCCGCAGCCGACCCGGCGACACTGCTCGCCTCGCTCATCGAGCGGTGCGGGCCGATCTTCGGGTCGGGCGTCTGTCACATCACGACTGGGGTCGTTGGCGCCATACGCGGAAAAATGCTTGGACTCGCGCCCGGTGATCCGGTGCTCATCCTCACCCAGGTCGCCTCCGTCGACGGGTCGCCGGCCTATCTCGCCAAGTGCATCGTCTCCCCGCGCGCGGGACAGCTCTCCGTTGTGCAGACCTCCGTGAGCTGACCGCGCCGTCGGCCGATCCCGTTAGGAAAGCAAATGCCCTTAGATCTTGACCTCGTCGTCGTCGGCAGCGTGAACGCCGACCTCACCGCTGTAACCGAGCGCCTGCCCGCACCAGGCGAGACCGTTGGCGGCGGCCGACTGCGGCGCGACGCGGGCGGCAAGGGTGCGAACCAGGCCGCCGCCGCGGCGCGCCTGGGCGCGCGTGCGGATGGTGGGCGCCGTCGGCGCTGACGCGGACGGCGCCGCCATGCTTGTTGCGCTGCGCGACGCCGGCGTCGATGTCTCCGCCGTGGCCACCGTGGAAGAGCCCACCGGTACGGCGCTCATCGTGGTGGACGCCGACGGAGAGAACCAAATCGCGGTCTGCGAAGGAGCAAATGCGTTCGTGAGCGCGGACGGCGTGGAGTTCACCTCGACGGACGCTGTGCTTGCCCAACTGGAGATCCCCCTCGCCGCAATCGAGCGGCTCGCTGCGCGTGTCCAAGGCTATTTTGCCCTCAACGCTGCTCCCGCCCGAACACTGCCGCGCGCGGTGGTCGATCGCGCCGATCTCATTATCGTGAACGAATCGGAGTACGCCCTGCTTCCCCAGCTCGCCGACGCCCGCCTTGTCGCCGTCACGTACGGGGCGCAAGGGGCCGCTCTATTCGAGCGCGGCGTGCGGATCGCTTTTGCGCCCGCCGTTGTGACCGCACCGGTCAATACGGTCGGCGCCGGCGACGCGTTCTGCGCGGCTCTCGTGCTCGCACTGCGCTCCGGTCAGCAGCCAGAGCAGTCTCTCGCCACGGCGTGCGCGGTGGGCGCCGCGGCGGTCGCCGACCCGGCGTCACAGCCGAAGTTCGATGGGCTTGCGGCCTACACCGACTAGACCGGGCGCCGGCTCAGCGGGACAGGAGGGACGTTACACGGAGGCGATCCGGACGGATCCAGACGTCCGAGTATTCGATCGGCCGTCCGTCGGCCAGGTAGGTGACCTGCTCGAGGTACTGCACCGGGTCGCCCTCGTGGAGGTCGAGGGCGGCTGCGACCGCGGCGTCGGCTCGCTGGGCGCTGAATGTTCGGCGCGCCGACTGGATCTGCAGATGGTAGGCACCCTCCAAGGTCGCGAACAGGCGCTCGCGCGTGAAGTCGATCTTCTCGATCCCGTGTGCGCCGGTCGCGTGGACATAGTTATGCAGGAGGGCAATCGGGCCTTCCTGGGTCACGTGCCGGCGGAACAGCCGAAACACCACGCCGCCGGGAGAGACGTCCAGCAGCGCCGCGACCGGTGCGGGCGGTTCGACTAGGTCGCTCTCGAGCACTTCGGTGACGGTGACAATCCCCTGGGCTGCGTAGTCCTCGCTGAGCGTGGTGAGCTTCTGGGCGATGGCCGGTTCGATCATCGCCGAGGTCACGAAGGTCCCCTTTCCGCGCACCTGTCGCAGGAGGCCTTCGTGGATCAGCGTTTGGAGGGCGAACACGGCCCTGGTTGCGGACACGACACGGTTCAGCATGGCGATCACGTGGACTACCTGCACGATGGTCACCGGCACGCGCTGCACGGCGACCACTACGACGAGCACAAGGATTGACACCAGACCGTCGCAGCGCGCCTGAGAGTCCTTGAAGACTCCTCCCGTGATCTGGGCCCGTGGTGATCGCGCCGTAGTAGATGAAAGAGTTGCAGTCGCGTGTCCACGCCGCGGCGCGGTCGTCCACAACGGTGCCGTGCGGGGAGATGGCCCATGCTACCGTGAGCCGGGATCGCGCCGGTTTCTTATGCGTCGGCGGCTGGCACGCGCCGACCGTCCGGCGGGCGTCACAGTTCGTAAACCCGTCGCGCGTTCTCGGAGCCGATCATGCGAAGGACCCGGATACCGTCGGCTTCCGACCATTCGTCGGCCGACACCCAGTGGCCGATGGTCTCGGCCATCGAGCGGCGCCAGAGGATGGAGCCGATGAGGTGCAACTCGGGGAGGCCGAACGCGTCGGACGAGTAGAGCTGTTTGGCGAACGGCGCGAGTTCGAGCGACTCGGCGATCAGCTGGCGGCTCTGTGTTCCAACGTAGTTCACACCGAGACCGACGTCGAAATAGACGTTGTCGAACGCCTGCGCCAGATAACCGGCCTCGCGGTGGTAGGGGTAGCAGTGCAGCAGCATGATCGGCGTGGCCATGACGCTCCGCTGCCGCAGCAAGCCGAGCAGAAGCATCGGGTTCGTGCGGTGCAGGTCGAGGTCCCGGTCGCCGAAGCCGACGTGCACCTGAATGGGCAGACCCAGCTCGACGCCAGTGTGCACCACGAACGCCTCGAGCACGGGGTCGGCGAGTCGCGGTGAATGACGTTCGCCGTGTTTCCACCTATCGACGGCTCGGATCACACTCGAGTCGTCCGGGCGCTCCCAGTCGATGTCGAAGCCCGTGCGGTAAGCGACGATCGTCTTGAAACCCTTTGCCTCGATGCTCGCCTCCTGCAGGGCGGCGCGGAAGGCATCCGGAAAGTCGGCGGCGGTGATATCGCGGTCCAGCAGGCTCTCGGCCAGCAGCTCCAGGCGCACGATCTCGCTCGTCTCGCCCAGCGACTCCTCCATCATCTGAGTGGGGGTCGTGATCGGGCGCGAACTGAATCCCGTGTCCATCACCCAGTGGTCGACGCCCGCGGTGCGGAGCAGGCGTCGGTCGAGTTCGGCCGGGCTGAGTTCGCTCCGCGCGTGCCAGTACCGCTCGGCGGAGGCGTGGCGCTCGACTCCGAGCAACGGTCCGCACCAGCGTCGGAACGCGAATCCCGGCTGGGAGTCGAATTGCGTCATGAACGGCGGGATGGGGTCGGCCGAAGCCTCGTTGAAGGACTCCTCGAAGACGCCGCGATCGAGCGGATCGACGAAGCAGCCGTGCACGTGATGGTCGACGAGGCCCAGCGTTCGGGCCTCGTCCGCGAGACCGGCCGGAATATCGCCGAGCCCCTCGAGAATGTCGAACTCACCAGCCGGCATAGGGCCGCACCTCCTCGTCTGTCACCCGGCCGGCGATCGCGTCGGCGATAGCCCGGTCGAGGATATCGGTCGCCCGGTCGATCTCGTCGTCGGAGATGACGAGTGGGGGCGTTATCTCGAGCACGTTGCCGCCGACGTAGTAGACGACGGCGCCCAGCTGCCAGGCACGGTAGACCACCTTCTGCGCCAGAGCCGGATCGGGTCGGTTTTTCGCGCGATCGGCGACCAGCTCGACGCCGATGGCCAGGCCTCGACCCCGGACATCGCCGATGCGTTCGGCCGCGCGGCCGTTGTTTCGGCCCTCGCCTGCCGCGATCCGCGTCAGGCCGGCGCGGAATCGTTCGCCGGCCACGGCCGCGCGTGCCGCGAGATCGTCGGCGACGATCGTGCGCAAGACGGCACGCCCAGCGGCAGTGCTGATCGGGTTGCCGGCGGTCGTCAGCAGCGCGGAGGCCGCAGGGTGATCCAAGATTCGCGCCGGACCGACTGCGGCCGACAAGGGCAACCCGCCGCCGATCGCTTTGCCGAAGGTGACGATGTCAGGCTGGATGTCGTCATGCTGGTAGGCGTGGAGGGTGCCGGGTCGGGCGAGCCCCACCTTCACTTCGTCGCAGATCAGCGGAACACCATTCGCTCGGCAGAGCTCCTGCAAACGGCGCAGAAAGCCGTCGGGAGGAACGACGAGGCCGCCGTCGGAGAGGATCGGTTCGACGATGAGGCAGGCGACGGTGCCGCCCTCGAGCCACGAGCGCGCCGCCGCCAAGGAGGCTTCGGTGTCAGCGTCGATGCCGTTCTCGGTCGGACGGAACGGGTTAGGATAGGGCAAGAAGACCGCATCCGGATCCCGGTCGTGGCCGGCCTCGATCTGCTGGCCCGACACCCCCATCGCCAGGCCGATGCCACCGTGGTAACTGCGTTCGAACGCCAGAACTGTTCGGCGGCCGGAGACGTGGCGGCAGGCGCGAAGTGCCACATCGTTGGCGTCGGATCCGGCGTGGCCGAGATAGACCCGCCGTTCGCCCGCCCCGGGAACCAGGGCAAGCAGATCCTCAGCGAAGCCCACGGAGTCAGGATGAACGGCCGAGAGCCCGCCGGAACCGGGCGCGATGCGGACCGCGGCCGAGACAGCCTCGACGATCGCCGGATGCCCGTGCCCGAGCCCCGACGCCGTCCAGGTCGCCGAGAGGTCGATCAGTTCGCGCCCAGATGGCGTACGAAGGATGGCAGCGGAGCCTTCGACCACTTCGAGCGGGAAGAACCTGAGCTTCTCGACTCCGGCGATCACGCTCGCATCCCGATCGATGAGCCCCGTCATCGGGCGTCCGGTTCCAGGGCCGGCTCCTCGAATGGGTCGAGTTCCTTCCCCAGGGAGGGCAGCTCCAACTCGTGTGTCAGCGCGGCACCGACTCGGGAGGCGATCTTCGACGCTGCGATCGACAGTGCGAGTCCGAGTGCGCACCAGTACAGGCCGAGCAGTCCCGCTGAGGCGGGGTCGGCCGAGTCCTTCACGTTGAACCAGAGCACGACGACGATGACGATCGCGCCGACGGTCGGAAGCACGACGCCAAGCACACGCCCGGACCCGCCATGAACTGCCATGAACTTCTTGCGGGTCAGGAACACCACGGCGGCGACCTCCACCATGAGGTAGGCGATCATCAGGCACACGGCGCCGGCGACCGCGAACAGGAAGTACGCATCGATGGCCGGTGAGCCTGTGCCCATCACAGGCCAGCCCGTCGCCGAGCAGATGAGCAATGTCACGATCGTGAACGCGGTCACCAACCAGGTGGCCCGACGCGGCCCGTCGGTCTTCGGATGCAGTACCGACAGGAACGACGGCCCGAATCCGTCCCGCGTGAAGGCATAGATCATCCGGCCCGCGGTCGCCGCGGTGGCCAGGTGGCAGCCGAACGCAGCGCAGATGGAGGTGAAGATGATGATGAGCGAGAACCACGAGCCGATGTAGCCGTGACCGAGATCGCCGAGCGTGTTCCCCGAGGTGGCGAGCGCGTTGAGCCCCGCCTTGTCGGTTCCGAAGCCGATGGTCTGTGCGAACATCACGACGATGAAGAGCACGCCGGTGAGCACGAGCGTACCGCCGAGAGCACGCGGGATGTTCCGTTTCGGGTTGGACGTCTCCTCACCGAGCGAGGCGCACGCCTCGAAGCCAGCCCAGGAAAGGAAAGCCGCCACCACGCCCGAGAGCACCTGCTCCACGTTCACGCCGGCGAAGCTGAAGACAGAGAGGTCGAAACCCGTGGTCGGCGCGCCTCCCTTGGCGAAGATCACGATCACGAGCACGATCATCGCTACGATGCCGACGCCCTCGATGACCAGGAGCACCCTGGCGATCATGGCCACGTCGCGCCCGGCGAGCAGAAAGGATACGACGGCGCCGATGATGATGATGATCGGCCATGGGATCTGGAACGGGTGCGCCACCCCGGGCTGAAACCCGGCGAGGAAAGCGTTGACGAAGGCCGCGGTGAGCGCCAGAGTACCGGTCGAGAAGCCGACATAGGCCCCGAGCATCGCGAATCCGGAGAAGAACCCGGCGCGCGGGCCGATGGTGCCGCCGACGAGCGCGTATGCCGAACCGGCATGGTTGAGGTGCCGGGTGAGGCGCACGAAACCGTAACCGACGAGGGCGACTCCGATCAGGCCGATGACGAATACCAGCGGGATGGACTTGCCGACGATGCCGACCATTCCTTGACCGTTGCCGGACATCGCCAGGGTGGGGCCGACAGTGGCCAGAGAAAGGGCGAGCGCCGCCCAGAGCGGCAGTCGGCGCTTCCGAACGCGCTGGCCGGTGGGAGTGGGGTCTTCGATTGCCATTTGTTTCCTCCTTGTGCGGGTTCGGTGACGTGCGGGTGACGCGTGGTGCGGGTGTTGGTCGGTCCTGGTGCTGCGTATGCCGTCGCTGGACCGGATCAGCTCCACGCCAGGCGGAGGGCTTCGGTGATTCGGTCGGGCGCCTGCCCGGCAAAGACGGCGGATTCGTGACGCCTCACAGCGACGATGCCCTCGACGATGTCCACGCCGAAGAGGTCGCGGGCGAACCAGGAGGCGGCAAGGCGGTCGAGCATTCTTCCGTGGTCGGTGTCGAGGCGCATCGATTCGAAGCCGGGCGAGTCGGCCGGGTTGTCGGCGACTTCCGCCGGCAGGGGTAGCGCCCGCTCGACGCCGTGCAGGGCGGAGCCCAGGAAGGCCGCGGCTGCGAGATAGACGTTGGCGCTCGGGTCGACGACCTTGAGTTCGATGTTGGCGCCCTGTGGGTTTCCCGGCGTTCCGGCGAGCAGACGCAGCGCAGCTTCCCTGTTCTCCAAACCCCAGCACACCGCCGCGCCCGACCATGTTCCCGGCGTGAGTCGCAGCGCGGAAGCGATTGATCCGGCGTATACGCCGAGGAGTTCGGGAAGGGTGCTGAGAACTCCGGCGATAGCTGCGCCGCCATCTGCGGTCAGGCCGTGGTCGCCCGGACCGGCGGAGAAGAGATTGGCTCCGTCCCTCGTGAAGGACAGGTGCAGGTGCGCGCCGTTGCCCGACCCGCCGACCGCGGGCAGGGGAGAGAAGGAGACGCCGAAGCCGTGGCGGGCGGCGACGAGTCCGATCAGGACCCGTGTCAGGATGCTCGTGTCGGCCATCGCCACCGGCGGCAACGGCGCAAGCGAGACCTCGAACTGGTCCGCGCCGTACTCGGCGTGCACCTGCTCCGCCCCGACTCCGGCGGCCTCCAGCGTCTTGGTCAGATCGACCATGAATCCGCGCCTACTGATCACAGAGCGCATCCCGTAAGCCGCCCATCCCGGGGAGGCGAGCAGCGAACCGTCCGGATGGACGAGCGTGAACTCCAGTTCGGCACCCATCCGCGGGAGCAGGCCGAGCTGAGCGGCGCGGCGCTCGACGGTCTCGAGCGCCCCACGGGCGCAGAAGCTCGAGAGGGTGCCGTCCTGATTGTGATAGTTGGTCGGCCCCCATGCCAAGCCGTCGCCGATCGACCGCGTCTGACGCGGATCGAGCCGCAAGCGCAGGTCGCCGGTAACCCCGATTGCCGTGGTGAATGCGATGCCATTGTCGGCGCAGAAGACGTTCCACGACGGCGACGCGCCCATCCCGACCTCGCTGAAGCTGCGGAGCCGGCGCAAGGGAACACCCTTGCTGCGCGTGACCCCGGCGAAGTCGAGTGCTGTGCCTACCAGGAGTTCGACGCCTTCGTTCGTCAGGTCGCCCGCAAGCGTTTCAAGATCCAGCCGTTCGAGGGGTACATCATTCACTGCTCGGTGCCCTTTCGGTTGCGTGCGCCACATCGTTGTTGGACCATCATGCGACATAAATCTTTCAAAATCACCTACTTTCTTCATTCTGATACGGTTGTTTCAAACTTCGATCCTGCGGACGATACTCATGGAGGAAAAAATGTGTCGACTCTTCGCCTACGTCGCCCCCGATTCGTCGGCCGTCGATCGCGAACTGGGAGACGCCGGAATGGAGGGGTTCCTCTCTCTCGCCCGGTTGCACGGCGACGGTTGGGGCTGGGCCGGAGTGGACCATCCGGGAGCGACCCCCACCGTGCGCAAGTCGATGCGCTCGGCCGCCACTGATCCAGGGTTCCGTGACGCCCTCGCCCTCGACGGGCGCGCCGGTATGGTGCACCTGCGCTGGGCGACAATCGGCCTCGCCATTGACACACGAAATACTCATCCGTTCAGCGCCGACGGTGTCTCGTTCGAACACAACGGATCCCTGAAGCCCCTCGACGTCGTGCGAGGAATGCTGGCGCCGGAGACGTTGGCCGGGCTCACCGGCGACACTGACAGCGAGATGTATTTCGCGCTCATCCGGGAGCGGCTCGCGACCGGCGCCACTGTCGGCCAAGCCACCCTCGATGCGGCCAGGAGGCTGCGCAGCGCGTACCCGACCTGCAGCCTGAACGCCCTCCTCCTCGACGCTGAACAGCTCGTCGTAGTCCACGCCAGCGCCCGCAGCCGGCTCGACGAAGACGATCTCGACGAGATCCACCAGTTCGACCTGCCCAACGAGCACACCGAGGACTACTTCGCGCTGCGCTGGACCCGTAAAGCCGACGGCACCCTGCTGGTCGGATCCACCGGGGTTGCCGGAAGCGACTGGGACGCGTTGCCGGCGGAATCGGTCACAACGGTGCGCCTCGCGGACGGCGTTGCCACCTCGACGCGGCTTTTCGCGGACGACCGCGCGGGCGCCGAGCTTCTCCTTGTTGACTGACCGTGGAGGGGTGTCTGCTGGCAGACTTGCCGCATGGTGGAAAATCCGCAGACGGTTTCGGAGCGAGTTGCTGCGGCGCTGAGCTCATTAAGCCGGGCTGAGCGGCAGGTCGGCAGGGTGCTGCTTGCCGACTACCCGAGTGCAGGCCTGTCGACGACAGCGGAGCTGGCCCACCAGGCGAGTGTGAGCCCGCCCACAGTTCTGCGTTTCGCTCAGAGCCTCGGCTACTCCGGTTTCCCCGAGTTCCAGCGCGCTCTTCGAGAAGAGCTCACGCGCCAGTCCTCCGGCCCCCTAATCCGCCTCCCGGCGGTTGCGCACGAGGGAAGCGCCCGTGAGGTGATCGTGCGCGACGGCAAGGCGCAGGCCGAGCGTGCACTCGAATCGCTGGCACGAATCCCGGAGGCCTCATACGAGGCGGCCATCGACCTGCTAACCAACACGTCGAAACGGATCCTCCTGGTGGGCGGTCGGTTCTCCAACCTTGTTGCCTCTCACCTCGGCCTGCACCTCGAGCACATGCGCGCCGGCGTCCGGATGCTGGCCGACCCGAGCGGTCGCGATCTCGGCACGGTGATCGACCTCTCCCACCGCGATGTGCTCGTGCTGTTCGACTTCCACCGCTACCAGCGCAGCGCCCTTGAGCTGGCTGTCATGGCAAAGCGCCGCGGAGCGACCATCCTTCTTGTCACTGACAGCTTGGACTGCCCCGTGGCACCCCGCGCTGACGTCGTGCTCGACGTGACCAGCGCGACCGACCACGCGTTCCAGAGCGACATTGCGGCCTTCATGCTGAGCGAGCAGCTTCTGAACGTGGTCCTCGAACGCCTGGGCGAGCCCGCCTTCACGCGCGTCGCGCTCTGGGACCGCCTGCGCGATCAGGAAATGCTGCAGTAGCGCCTGCCGCACAGTCCCACACTGCGGGTCGGTCAGTCTTCGCTGACGACCCGGAAGGTCGCGACCAGCGGGTCGGCCGCACCGCGCACATAGCCGCCCGGGGTCGCGGCGATCTGCTGCAGGAAAGCGATCAGCTCGGCGCTGACGACCTCGCCCGGCAACGCGTTCGGGATGCCCGGCGGGTATGCCGCGAGCGAGTCGGCGGACACGCGCCCCACTGCCTGTGCGGCAGGGACGACCTCCGTCGGACCGAGGAAGGCGTCCCGTGGCCGCATTCTCGACAGTCCGGGCTGGGGAAGCGCAATGCGCAACGCCTCCCCACGGCTCGCCAGCTCTCCATCGGGACGCAGCGAGTCCAGTGCCGCCACGAATCTGGCGACATCCGGCTCCTGCCCGGGTCCTACGAAGGCAACGATGCACGCGTCCGTCGAGATCTCGGTATAAATGCCTGCTGTGCGCATGAGCTCTTCACGAACGGCATGACCATGAAGTCCGTTGCTGCGAACGTCGATCGAGACGCGCAGAGGATCGTCGGAGACGATGTCGTCGAAGCGGTCGAAGTAATCGCTCACGATCCGGAATCGTCCACCCGCTCGAAGCGTGCTGCGCAAGTCGTGTGCCCGTGCGATCGAGTTCGCGATCCGATCGTGCCCCGACTCCAGCGAAGCACGCGCGAGGTCGAGGGAGGCCAGCAGCACTGAACTCGCGCTCGTCGACTGGGTGAGCCCGAACGCGCGCTCGACCAAGGGTTCGAGAGCATCGGCGAACGGGCCTTCTGCGAGGTGCAGCATCGCAGACTGCGTCAGGCTGCCGCCCATTTTGTGCGTGCTCGAAATCACCAGATCCGCACCGAGCGCGAGAGGGTTTGCCGGTAGTCCGGGGTGGAACCCGAAATGCGCCCCCCATGCCGCATCCACCACCAGTGGGATTCCGGCCGAGTGGGCTTCCTCGGCAAGGGCGGCGACGTCGGCCACCGCGCCGAAGTAACTCGGCGTGATGACGTAGACCGCTTTCACCGGGCCGCCCGAATGGAGCATCGTCGCAAGGGACGCGCGGGAGACACCGTGCGCGATGCCGAATCGTTCGTCGATCGCGGGCGCCAGGAAACGAGCTCGCAAGCCGCCGAGCACGATCCCGTCGACAAAGCTCGAGTGTGCACTGCGCTGGGCCACCACAGCATCGCTGGGCTCCCGGAAGGTCGCCAGGGCGAGCGCGGCGATCCGATTAGCTTGGGACGCCCCGTTGGTGAGGAACCACGTGCGTCGCGCACCCCACGCCCGAGCCGCCTCATCATGAGCGAGCTGCAGCGGGTTGTGCCGGCCCTTGTCCACACCATCCAGCAGCGGCGGGATGTCTCGCCGCAGCAGCTCCTCACCGTAGAAGTCGGCCAGAAGAGGCACCGCCCCCGGATCCGCCCCGTGTCCGGGCACATTCAAGCGCTGCAGATCTCGAGCGGCGTACCGGCGCACGGCGTCGGCGTAGGGCGTAGTAACGGTCATGCCCCCATTCTCAGAGCGCTGAACCTACTATGGGAATATTGAGAAACCTGCACTCCTCAATACAGAATATGGGGGCCCGATGCTCGACCTGCGCCAACTCGCCGCGCTGCGCGCCGTGTCCGTCGATGGATCGATCGCCCGCGCCGCCGTGACGCTCGGCTGGAGCCAGCCGACGGTGGCCCATCACCTGCGACGGCTCGAGAAACTGCTCGGCGCACCGGCCGTGGTCAGCACGGCCAGCGGCACCCGAATCACGCCACTCGGCGCCAACCTCCTTTCGCACGCCGAGGCCATCCTGGAACGCGCCGACCGCGCTGTCGCGCAGGCCCAGGAGTTCCTCGAAAGCCAGCGCACCACCATCACGCTCGGCGTCTTCCCCTCCGCGGGCGCGCGACTTCTCCCGGACGTGGTGCGCGAGGTGAGGCGAGCCGGTTTCGACGTGACGGTGCGCGAGGCTGAAGTCGAATCCCTCCTGAGCGACGCCGAGGCGATGCGTCTGGACGCGGCAATCATCTACTCGCACCCGAAACACATGCCTCACACCCGTCCTGGGATGCGACGCCACCGCCTCTTCACCGAACGGCTTTCGCTCATCGTTGCCAACGACCACCCGCTCGCGGGCAGCGCCGCTGTCGGCCTCGACGCCTTCCGGGACGATGACTGGATCCTCGGAATGAGCATCCATGACCCGGTCGAGGCGGCCCTGCTCGCCGCCGCCGAAGCAAAAGGATTCACCCCCCGGGCCGCTGTTCGCAGCGACGACTACGCCGTCGTCGCAGGGTACGTCGCCGCCGGCTTCGGCGTCGCCCTCGTCCCCGAGCTAGCCCTTCCGTTGCACGCCGACACAGTGAAGTTCGTCGGCCTGACAGACACCGACCTCGTGAGAGAGATCGCCCTGCTCACCTCCACAACCCTCGACGCGCGCGCCCGGGCGGCCATCCTCGGAGCCCTAACTTCGCTCGAATGAACCTGCGCTTCGTCAGATATGCGCGTCGCCCAAATTTGGCGACCGGTCTCGACCAGACCCCATTTGGAACCCGATTTTCAGACCACGCGACGCCTCCTGCTCGCCGCAGGGCTCTCTCGGAAGAGGCAGCCGAACCACTCATCGACCAAACCGCACGTATCAAGTCGCGCCACGTCGACGTCGACACCTGCCGGCAAGAAAGGCCAGGCGGAGGTCGAGTCCGAGTCGGTCGCGTATGTCCTAACCAGTCCCACGAAGCGACACCGGCACTCCAGTATTGATAACAGCAACTTCGCCGCCCTGGAGCGTGAACGCCAGCATCCGGCCTCCTGCCCCACATACCAGGCGGAACCTGGTCGCCCGGGCACACGGGAGCGACTGATCGCGCACACGACGCTCGCGCCGAACACGAGCGCGCCCGGCAGGGCCAGTCGCTGCGCCTCCCCGCCCGACAGCGCCCGCACCGGATGACCGAGTGCCTACGTCCTGTCTCCCGATGGCGACGGTACTCGTGTCCGCACACCGACTGGTCTCATGAGGCTGATGAGCGGCCCAATTCAGAAGACGATGAACGCCGAAGTCGCTCAGCTCACCCAACTGAAGGCCGTCCTCGAGGGCGGATCTCAACCGGGATAGGCCTACGCCTCCAGACGGACTTCGCGGCGTACCTCGCGGCCAAGTGTCCGATCAGCCGGCGGGTTCGGTCGCGGGAGCGTCTGCCGCCGCGGGTCCGACGCGCACACAGCAGCCGCCATCCAGCGGCTCCAGCCAGGTTTCGCGCGGATCGCTCGCGCCAGCACTGAGCGCTGCCACGTACGCCGCGTTGGCCGAACAGATCACGTCGGTGTGGCGGCTCGACAGCCGATGGAACGGGCAATTGGCGAGCACGAACCCGCCCGCATCGTCGTCGACCGGCTCGTAGCCGAGGTCGCCGAGCGTGTCCGCGAGCGGCCGGGTCGCGTCGCTACGGCCCGCGCCGCGCTCGCCTGCCACCCACAGCAGACACTCCCGCACGGGCCGTCCTGTGCGGTCGGAGATCTCGACGGCGCTCGCGAGGAGCTCGCCGGCAAGGTCGTAGCGGCGCGGAGGCACGGCGGCAGTGAACTCGTCGTGCGCGAGTCTGTAGAACTTCGCCGGGCGGCCCGACCCCGGCCCACGCTTGTCTCCGCGGTGGCGGAACTCGGGCGCCAACACACCGGAGTCCACCAGTCTGGAGGCGATCAGGCCGGCTTCGTGGACGCGGGAGGTGAACGCCCAGGAGGTGTATTGACCGGATTCAACCGGTCGTTGCAACACCGGCTTGTTGGAGCAACAGTAGCTGCTCGTTGAAGGCCTCGGCGGGAGTCTTCCACCCCGAGTGTCTTCCGGGGTCGGGTGTTCAGAGCGAACGCGACGGCCTCGAGCTCCTCGGCGGACCAGCGAGCGAGGTCGGTGCCCTTCGGGAAATACTGTCGCAGCAGCCCGTTGGTGTTCTCGTTCGTGCCGCGCTGCCAGGGCGATTGCGGGTCCGCGAAGAACACCGGGATCCCGGTCTCGACACGGAACTGCGCGTGAGCGGACATCTCCTTGCCCCGATCCCAGGTCACCGAGCGGGCCAGCTGCTCCGGCAGCGTCGACATGGTATTCGCGAGGGCGTTCTTCATCGTGGTCGCGCCATAGCCGGCCAGCGCGGGCCCGTTCTTCGGGGTCTGCTTGTGCCGGTAACCGTCCTCGCGTGGCAGATGGACCAGCAGCGTGTAACGAGTCGTGCGCTCGACGACGGTGCCGACCGCGGAGCGTTCCAGCCCGATCAGCAAGTCGCCTTCCCAATGCCCGGGAACGGCGCGATCCTCAACCTCGGCAGGCCGCTCGCTGATCAGCGTCTCCGGAGTGACGTGCGCCCACGATTTGCGTCGCGAACGCTCCCGCGGAGCCCGCAGGGCTCGCCCGGTGCGCAGACACCACACCAGCTCGCGCTTCAGAGCGCCGCGATCCTCGATATAGAGCGACTGGTAGATCGCCTCATGGCTGATGCGCATGGACTCATCATCCGGGAAATCCACGCGAATCCGGTTCGCGATCTGCTCCGGACTCCACGCCCACGACCACGGCCGATCCTTCCGATGCGGCTTGTTCCGGCCCGTGAACTTCGGCGCCTGAGGACCAGCCACGACGACACCGTCGGGCATCACGATCCGCCCGGACAAGCGATCCTCGACATAGGCCCGCAATCGGGGATACGCGACGAGCTTGGCAACTTTCGGCCGTTTCGCGGCAATGTCCGACTTCCACTGCGCGACCGACGCCCGGTAGTCCCGTTTGCTGCCCCGAGTCGCCGCGTTGCGCCGCAACTCGCGAGAGATCGTCCCCGGATCACGCCCGAGACGGCGAGCGATCTCACGAACACCCCAGTCTTGCGCGTTGAGGATCGCGATCTCCTCACGCTCCGCGAATGACAGATACCTGCCGGAAGGTGGCTTGCTCAGATCGAACGGCGGCATGCCGCCAGCGTTGTGGAACCAACGGCCGCCGACCGGCTGCGACACCCCAACCCGAGCAGCCGCCTCTTCCGGCAACAACCCCTTCGCGATCTCAACCCAGAACCGATGCTGCACCTCTCGCGGGATCGGCGGCGTCCCCGGAGACCGCAGCCTCGGCCGCACTGCTCGATCTGCCTGCTGCTGCCGTCGAACCACCCGAACACCTCCCGATCGAGGTGTTGCGACGACCAATTGAATCCGCCTTGGGAACCGTGGTCGGAATGCATGATCGCCCCACGGACCCCGAACCGCCTCCACCGAGCCATCTGCAGAGCGTCGACGACGAGGTCCGCGGTCATCCGGGAGCCGATCGACCACCCGATCGCCAACCGTGAATAGGCGTCCAGGACGACGGCGCAGTAGACCTTTCCCTCAGCCGTGTGGTGCTCGGTGATATCGCCTAGCCAGAGCCGGTTCGGGCCCGGAACATGGAAGTTGCGGTTGACCTTGTCTTCGCTGGTGGCCGGGTTGGTGCGGAACCGGAACTTGCGTTTGACGGCGCCGGCCCAGCCGCGCTCCCGCATGATCCGCTCCACCCGCTTCCGGCCGATCGCAAAGCCGTGGCCCATCCGCAGCTCGGCGTGCATCCGCGGCGACCCGTAGGTGTGGAAGAACGCTCCCTTCTCCGACCGGAGCCGGGCGATCACGGCAGCGATCTCCTCATCCCGCGCTTTGCGGGCGCTGATGCGGTGCTTCGCCCAGCTGTAGTAGCCGGAGCGGGAGACCCCCAATAACCGGCTGACCGTCGCGACTTTGAACCGGTGAGGGTCCTCAGCCGTCAGCTGCTCGATCAGTCGGAAAGATGTTTTGGGAGCACGTTCTCCTTCGCGAAATACGCCGCCGCACGCTTCAGGATCTCGTTCTCCGTCTCCAGCCGACGCACCTCTCTGCGCAACCGGACCAGCTCCGCCTGCTCGTCCGCGTCCAGGACCGGGACCACGCCGGCGGCTTTCTCCGCCTCGGCTTTGGCGAAGTCGTCCTCCGCCACCCACCGATACAACGCCGAGTTCGAGATCCCGAGCTCACGGGCGACCTGCGACAACGGGCGGTCGCTGATCCGGACTAACTCGATCGCACGAACACGGAACTCCCGAGGGAAACGTCTAGCCATAAAGACCAACCTCCCGAACCAATAAGGCCGATGCTAAGTGACCGAAGAAACGGGGGAACACCAAAAAGACGAAGGGAGGAGAAAGAGAAAGGAAAGAGAGAAGAGCGAATAGAAGAGCGAATGCACGCAGGCACTTTCTGTGGAATGGGAGTATCCTGGGCGCCATGCGCGGGGGTGTGGCGCGGTGGAAACGAGGGGTTGCCTCACATGGGGTGAGGCAAGCGATCGCGTACGCGTTCGGCGGTGTCTGCGATTCCCACCTGACTGCGACGACCGCGCAAGGGGTGCTCGCTGCGTCGGATTACGCGGGTGCGGTGATGACCCGGTACATCGTGGAGAACGGGTCCATCCGTGATGATCTGCTCACCCGGAAGCAGTTGCGCACCTGGGTCGATGGCGGCGACCCACTCACCGGTATGCATCGCGGGTTCGAGATGTCCTCCCCGAACGCGGATCTGGTGTTGGACGCGACAATCAACGCGCCGAAGTCGTTCAGCATCGCGGCGATGCTGGACCCGGAGTTGAACGCGGCTTACGAGGACCTCCAGGACCGACTGCGGGACCGGATCATCCACCTCTGGCAGGAAGAACTCAACGCGCGGCGCGGGAAGGGCGGCTGCATCCGAGAAGACCTCGCTCGAGTCGAGGTGGTCGAGCTCAAGCATGAACGCTCCCGCTCGCTGGACCCGCACAAGCACCGGCACCTGTGGTTGAACGTGAAAGTCCAAGGCATCGACGGGAAATGGTCCAACGTGGACACCCGGGTTGCGTTGCGGTTCCAAAACGTCATCAACGCCGAAGGCGACCTCGCCGCCCGCACCGACCCCGCATGGATCACCGCTCTGGCAGCGAAAGGGTTCAGTCTCAATGAGGACGGTGAAATCACCCAGCTGCAGCACCTGGTACGTCCCCTGTCGAAGCGGTCCGCGCAGATCGAAGCCAACAAGATTGCCCGCACCGCATGGTGGAAGCAACAGCACCCCGGACAGGAGCCTTCCCACGACGTGCTGAATCAGATCGACCGGTGGGCGTGGGCAGCCAACCGGCCGAACAAGCCCGGGCACCTCGACGAAGACAACTGGGCCGAGCTAATTCGGCAAGAGCTGAGTTCGGTGGACCCGACGATCAGACAAACCCCCTCCCCCGTTCGCCTTGCTGCGGTCTCGATCGACGACCTGGACCTGGAGCTTCTCGCGGCCAGAGCAATCGTTGACGCGGATGCACGTTCAACAGGCACGGGCGGCCGATTCAGCGACCTGGACATCCGGGCCGGCGCCATCCGCGCGATCGCGGCCTCGGGGGTTCTGGCCGAGCGCACTGAACTTGCCGCAACTGTTGACGCGGTCTCAGAGGCTGCTGCTCGCACTTACACGGTGACGTTGCTGAACGATCCTGACACGCCGAAGCACGTCAAGCATCGGATGGCCACCGCAACCGTTGTTCTGAAGACCACTCTTGCGAACCGGATCGACGCGATGGCAGCACCCGGAGATGCCGTCTCGACCCGCGAGATCACGGCGATCGCTCACGCGCTCGACCCCGAGCGCGTCCTCGATGGCGACCAGGCAGATGGTGCTGCCGCCCTCGCCGGAACAGCCTCGATCGTCTCCATCACCGGGGCCGCGGGAACGGGTAAGACCACCATGCTCAAGGTCGCCGGAGCCGCGCTTCGCCGGCACGGACACAACATGATCATCGTCGCTCCGACCAAGAAGGCCTCTACCGTCGCCGGCCGAGAAACCAACAGCGCCGCCTCCTCCCTCCACCAGCTCCTCCACGACTACGGATGGCGTTGGACAACGAGCGCCTCTGGCAACACGGAGTGGACGCGACTGCTCCCCGGAGCTATCGACCCCACGACCGGAGCGGAGTATCGCGGCCCTCGAATCGCGATCCGACCAGGTGACCGGATCGTGGTCGATGAGGCCGGCATGCTCGACCTCGAAGCCGCAAACGCGCTTCTGGACGTCATCGAACGCACACGAGCAACTATCGCGGTGGTCGGCGACGACTACCAAGCCCTCCCTGTCGGACATTCCGGTGCCATGGCCCTGTTCCGATCCGCAGCCTTCGGCCGGATCGAACTCACAAATATCCATCGGTTCCGTGATCCCGATTGGGCCGACCTCACGCTGCGACTCCGCGACGCCGACGGCGCCGAAGAAGGACAGCGGATCGCAGGGGAGCTAATAGAAAAAGGGCATGTCACGTCCGTCACCACGGAGGTCGACGCCCGGCAGACGATGGTCGACGGATGGTTCGACGCGAGCGGACACGGGCAGACGATCGCCCTGGTGACCGCCACCCATGCCGAAGCGCAACAGATCAACGAAAGCATCCAAACTCAGCGCATCGCGTCCGGCGACCTCACCACCGACCGTCAGGTACTCGGTCAGGCCGATCAGCCGTGCTTTGTGGGCGACGTCGTTCAGACTCGACGCAACGACAACACGTCCGGGGTGGAGAACCGCCAGACCTGGATTATCAAGGCCATCACCAAAGACCACGTGCTTCTAACAAGTCTCACCGACTCGTCCCACCTCAGGAAGATCACCCACGAGTACGCCGGATCCCACCTGCACCTCGGATACGCCGGCACCGTCTACGGAGTCCAAGGGGAAACCACCGAACGATCCATCGTCGGCCCCGGCGTCGACGCAGCCGGCCTCTACGTCGGTCTCACCCGCGGCAGAGGAAGAAACGAAGCCGTCGTCATCGCGGGAACCGCACGGGCCGCGATCGCCGAACTAGGCGACACCATGCAGCGCCATCCGCGAGAAGAGACGCTCGAGAAGTCTCGGATCGCCTCCCGTCGCGAGCTCGCACGAGCATCCCGCACCGACCCGACACGAGCGTCGACCGCGAGCGAAGCTCCGTCGCCTTCCCTGCGCCTCTGACTTGGACGGTGGATTAGGCCGTCCTCAGCCCTGAGGCCACGACCGCAAGACCGGGTCGACTCGCGCCCGCCAAGGTTGCGTCGACAGCGTGGTACCAGAGGATCGCCACGCCCAGGGCGTCGGCCTGTTGCTGCGCCACCGGTCGAACTCCCCCTCGCACGAAGATCAACGCCTGCCGGCCATCGGAGGTCGCTAGCCTCGCAGCATTCTCCACCGCATCGATATCCAGGTTCCCCCGTCCGTTATCGACCCAGGCGAGGTACCGGGAACTGTAGAGGTCGCAGAGCTGCCGGGCAGGATCTTGCGCGGCGACAGTGTCCACTGCGCCCAGATAGATCATCCATTCGCGGCACAACTCGACCGCTTCATCAGCAGAGACACCAAACGGCCTTGGCGCCGGAGGCTCACGTTCCACCCCACCAGTCTGCCCGACGCCACGGTCACCCGGACTGAGGCAACAGCCGCCGTGTCAATACATCGAAGCCTTCGCTGAAGGCTGGCGCAATACACCACCTGAAGCGGGTCGAAACGCAAGGAAATGGATGGCGCTCGGGAGCCGGCAGACCCCGCTAGCTGTACTGACCTCGACCGTTGTTGATTCGGTCGATGGGGGCGTGGCCTGCGATGCCGAGGTGGGCTCTGTCTAGGTTG
>NZ_JBXAPS010000012.1:0-36800 GCF_058806435.1 Leifsonia sp. GW821-FHT13C09
CCCCCCCCCCCCACCCACCCCCCCCCCCCCCCCCCCCCCCCTCCCCCCCCCCCCCCCCCCCCCCCCCCCCACCACCGTCGTCGCCAGTAGAGTCGTTTCCGCCAGGACCTCAGAAAGGCGAAGACGGTGACGGAACCCGCACGACGCCCGACCATTCGCGATGTCGCGCTGCTCGCGGGTGTCGGGACGAAGACGGTCAGCCGAGTCCTCAACAACGAGCCGAACGTCAGCGCTGCCACCTCGGCGCGTGTGCTCAACGCGGTGTCGCAGCTCGACTACTACCCCGACCTGCAAGCCGGAAACCTCCGCAGGGCCGGCGGCCGAACGAACACCATCGGGCTGCTGTTGAGCGACGTGGCGAACCCGTTCGCCGCGGCGATGCATCGAGCGATCGCCGATGTCGCCGCCGAGCATTCGACCGCGGTGCTAGCCGCAAGCCTGGATGAGGACCCCCGGCGCGAAGAGCTCGCCGTCTCGGCCTTCCTCCGCAGGCGGGTCGACGCCATCATCCTCACCACCGTTCGCGCCAGCCAGGCGTACCTCGTCTCGGCGGTCGGCCGGGGAACACCGGTCGTCTTCATCGACCGGGCACCGATGGGCCTGGAGGCCGACACCGTGACGAGCGCGAACGCGGAAGGCGCAGCGCTGGCGACCCGCCACCTCATCGAGCACGGCCATCGACGAATCGCGTTCCTCGGCGACCACCCCGCCATCCAGACGATGCACGAACGCAAGCGCGGCTTCCTCGAAGAGCTCGGGCGGGCGGGGATTCCCACGACCCACGTGCGAATCGTCGAAGGCCTCACGAACGCGGCTGCGGCCGAGTCGGCTGTCGCGGCACTCCTCGCCGAGGAGGAGCCGCCCACGGCGATCTTCTCCTCGCAGAACATCATCACGGGCGGCGCCACCCGGCAGCTGCACCGCTCGGGGAGGCAGAACACCGTCGCTCTCATCGGCTTCGACGACATCGACCTCGCCGACCTTCTGGTCCCCGGTCTCACCGTCGTCCGCCAGGATCCCAACGCTATCGGCCGGATCGCCGCGGAACGCGTCTTCCTCCGCCTCGACGGGGACGACGAGCCTGCGCGATCCTACGCCGTGCCGGTCAGCCTGATCGAACGAGGTTCCGGGGAGATCGACGCGAGCGCGCGCTAACGCACTCCCCAGGAACCGCTGCGGCCTCGCAGCCACGGCGCCCGCAGCCGACCGACGCTTGCGCGCAGGGCGAACTCGATCGCTGAGCGCTTGGCAGGCGACACGTCCTCGTCCGCTTCGACGCTCGAACCAGGGCAGGATTCTCCCCGGGGCAGACTGTGCGTCACGATGCGCCCATCTTCGAGAACGGGCCGTGACTGCCCGCAATAGTCGCACGTCACAAGCGTGAAGTAGGTCCCCATGCGAGGACGCTACCTCGGCCGTGTTGCCGCCGAATTACGTGCGTGGGTCTGTTTACGCACAGCTGATCACAACCGTCACGAGCCGTTCGACCGCTGCAATCCGCAGGAAACACAACGCCGGTACCGTCGCTGTATGGCTCCGATCTTCAGCTTCCAGGAATGCCGCTCCTGCGGCGAGAGCCATCTCGTTCTCGCGGACGGTCGAATGTCGATCCATTTCAACGCGGGTGGCGACCGCTGTCCAGGATCGGAACGGCTTCGCGATGATCGAGGCGTCACGGCGGCGGAAGCGAACACGGTGGACGCCGAACTTCGTAGAGCCCTGGATCGCATACAGCGATAGCGGAGGAAAGGCGGTCAGAGCACATTTCGGCGCCTCTCGCCTACACTGACCAGCGAGAGCGAGAGAGGCCCCGATGAGCCGGTTGCATCCCTTCACCCTTGGCCCGGGGGCAACTCCGGCGTTGCTCGTGGACGACTCCGAGAGTGTGGGCGAAGGAGCGGTCGCATTGCTTGCCGATCCCGGAGACGATCTCTTCGTCGATCCGTGGTCTGGGGGAACAGTGAGCCGCCTCCGGGGTGTGGGAGCGTGGGTGTCCGAACCGAATTTCCTTTTTTCGGCGCAGGCGAGCGTGGACCTGCGTTCCCGGTTCGACTCGGCAATCCTGCTGGGCTGGGTCAGCGAGTCGCTGTGGTTCAAGGTGTGCCTGGAGCGCGACCCGCAAGGAAGGGCACGCGTGGTGTCGGTCGTGACGCGCGGTACTTCCGATGACGCGAACGGCGCCTACCTGGATCAACCGTCCTCTTGGATGCGTATCGCCCGGGCAGGGTCCGCGTTCGCGCTTCACAGCTCCGCAGACGGCACCGACTGGGACCTCGTGCGCGTTTTTCAGCTCGGAGCCCGACCGGCAGACCGCGTCTTCCTGGGCTGTGCCATCCAATCGCCGACAGGAGACGGTACGCGCGGTTCGTTCGAGCACATCCGCCTTTCACCCACAGCGCTCGGGGATGTCCGTGACGGGTCCTGACGTCCGGACAAGAGTCAGCTGGATGGCCCGGTACACGCATGCGAGGTGGGGGCGGCTGCGCCGACCCCACCTCGCATGGTCTTCAGTTGCACCGGACGCGTTCCCGCGGCCTCAACTCAGAGGACCTGCCAGCTGCTCCCACCTTCTCGCAGGGGCTCACCCGCCTCGTAGGAGAGGTTGGGGCCCGCGGTCCCTCGGTTCATCCGGCGACGAAGCACGAGGAAGAACCACAGGACGGCTGCGAGCTCGAATCCGGCCGTGTACGCTGCGACGGTCCACGAGCTGATCGGAACCGTCATGCACAGGATGATGACCACCGCCCACACCGTTCCGATGACGCACAGCGGGAGCAACCATTTCCCGAGACCGAAGTACTGCGCGGGCGCATCCGGAATGCGGTTGCGCCGCGCGCCGATGATCGTGGCGACGAGAGTCATTCCGTAGGTCACATAGAGCACGACGGAGACCATACCCGTCACCTCGGTGGCGATACCCGCAGACAGGAAGTTGACTCCGATTGCGACGAGGCCGACGAAGATCAGCGAGTAGATCGGCGTCTGGGTGCGAGAGCCGACTGCAGAGAGCAGGCGCGAGAAGGGCAGCATGTTGTCGCGCGCCAGCGAGAAGCTCGTTCGGGCCGCGACCGTCACGTTCGCCAGGAGGCACGAGAACATCGAGACGAACGCGATCCCCTGGACGACCCAGGCTGCCGCGATGCCGAAGTGGCTCTGCACGATCGCCACCATGGGGTTTGTGGAGTCGGAGTTGACGACGTGACCGATGTCACCCTGGATCGCCATAGCGAACACCGCGTACATGAGGAACCCGGCGGCGCCGCTCACGGAGACGGCGCGGATCATGGAACGTGGTGCGGTTCTGCGCGGGTCCTTGGTCTCCTCCGCGAGGTCCGCTGAACCCTCCCAGCCGCCGATGGTCCAGACCGGAAGCAGGAGAGCGGTCGCGATCGCGACGAGATCGACCGGGCTGTGCACGGACGAGCCGACCTGGAACAAGACGGCGGGGCCCTGGATGCCGCGGAAGAAGAACACCCCCAGACCGAGGCCGACCACGAGGAGGACGACGCCGGTGAGCTCGACGATCGCGCCGATGTTGTTGATCCGCGCGGTCAGCGCGATCGACACGATGTTGATCACAACGGCGGCGGTCACGGCGATGGTGGCGAGCAGGATGACGTCGCCCTGCGTCGGGTGCGGCCAGAAGTCCGGCGCGAAGACCGTCGCCAGTGCGACCGCGATGCCGGCGGACCCGATGAATTGGCAGAGGAACGCGTTGTAGCCCGCGAACCATCCGTACCGCAGGCCGACGAGCCTGCTGGCCCATTGATACGCGTATCCGGTCAGCGGCATGCGGACGACGAGGTGCCCGTAGACCAGAGCGAGCAGAAGCACTCCGCCGATCACCGGGATCCACAACCAGATCGCTGCGCCCCCGACGGTCTGGAAGGGCTGCGCGAAGAGGGTGAAGACCGTGGTGATGACACTGATCATCGAGAAGGCCAGGGCGAAGGAGGAGAACCCGCCCACGGAGCGGCTCAGCTGCTCTTTGTAACCGAATTGCGCGAGTTCCCGGTCGTCGCCGGACTGGATATCACTATCGACGACGGCCTCCATCGAGAGTCCGTTGTCTTGTGGTGTGTTGCCGATCGTCATTGATCCCTCCGAGGGTTCGGTTCTGGATTCTTGGATTGATGGGGCTGGTGTGCTGCTCTTCTTTCCGCGTGGCTCGGTCAGTCCATGTACGCGCCGCCGTTCACAGCGATGGCCTCGCCGGTGATGAAGGACGCGTCGTCGGAGAGGAGGAAGGCGACCACTTTCGCGACATCCTCCGGCTGCTCGAGTCGGCGAAGAGGCGTGTCCTGGATGTACAGGTCGCGAACCGCCTCGATCGTGGTGCCGCGGAGCGTCGCCTCCCATTCGAGTTCGCGCGACTGCATCGGTGTCGCGACATAGCCCGGACAGACACTGTTCACGGTGATCCCGTATTCCGCGAGCTCGAAGGCGATCGCCTGGGTGAGTCCGACGACGCCGAACTTCGAGGCCACGTAGTCGGAAAGGAAGGGGACACGCCCCTGCTTGCCGGCCATCGACGCCGTGTTGACGATCCGGCCCGCGCTACCTACGCGCACCATCGCGCGGGCGGCCGCCTGAGCACAGACGAAGACACCCTTGAGGTTGATGTCGAGTGTTTTGTCATAGCGCTCGAGCGGGATCTCGAGAAAACGCTGCATGTACGAGATGCCGGCGTTGTTGACCCAGGCGTCCAGGCCGAGACGGTCGGCGATGTCGTCCGCCACCGCGCGGGCCTGGTCGGCGTCGGTGACATTGAGACGAGCCGCTTCGTGCGCCTGTCCGGCATCGGCGGGAAGCGCCTCGGCCGTTCGGTTCGCCGCCGTCAGGTCGATGTCCGAGACGACGACCTGCCACCCCCGGGTGGCGAGGGTGGTGGCGATCGCACGGCCGATGCCGGATCCGGCACCGGTGACGACGACAGTTCGGGTGTTGCTCATTGGTCCTCCAAGGAACGGGATTATGTGTTCGGTGCTGCTTCGTCCAGGCGGCGAGCCCGTCGCGTTCAACGCGCCCTGCGTGCCAGCCGGTGGGAGATGTGCTCGACGGAATCGCCGAGCTCACGCCAGAGGGGGTATGCCTCGTCGTAGCGGCGGACCTTCTCGGGGTCTGGCACGACAGGTTCTCCCACCTGGGAGAACCTGGTGATGGGCTCGGTCGCGTCGATGGCTCCGGCTCCGATCCCTGCGAGGATCGCGGCTCCGAGGGATGCGCCGGGATGGTCGATGATCGGGTAGACCTCCGTGCCCAGCACCTCGGAGTGGATCTGCTTCCAGAGCGTCGATTTGCTGCCGCCGTTGGTGATCAACGCCCGCTGGAGGGGGATGCCCAGCTCCCGGAAGACCTCGGTGTGGTGTCGGAACCCGAAGGCGATGGCCTCCAGGACCGCTCGATAGAGGTCGCCACGCGTGTGACCCAGGTGCAGGCCGGCGAAGGTACCGCGCAGGTCGGGGTCGTGGAGCGGGCTCTTCTCGCCCAGGAAGTACGGCAGGCAGAGGAGGTCAGCGGGCTCTCGATCGGTCGCCTCGCGCTCCAGTGTGGCTACGTCGACGTCGCCGATGAGGGTCTGGTACCAGCGGATCAGGCTTCCGCTCGTCGCCATGCAGCCGTTCGGCAGCCAGCGCCCGGGAACGGGGTGAGCATCCAGGTATAGTCGCTCGTCGATCTTCATCTCGTTCGATGCGGCGAGGATGTCACCGGCGCCTCCGAGCTTGATCAGCCAATCGCCGGGTTCCGCGATGCCCGCGGCATACGCCGAGAGCACGTGGTCTGCCCCGCCGACGATGAGCGGCGTGCCCACAGGCAGTCCCGTTGCTTCGGCTGCTGCAGCGGAAAGCCCTCCGGCTCGCTCTCCCGGCCGGAGGATCCGAGGGAGCTGGCCCACTTCGACGCCCGACGCGGCGAGCACCTCGGGAATGGGTTCGCCACCGATCGTGAAGAGCCCGGACTCGATCGCCCAGTTCTGCTCGACGTGCGGCTCGGCGCCGAGCGCGATGAGGGCGTAATCGTACGATCCGACGAGAGTGCGTGTGTTCCGCCACGCGTCCGGCTCGTTGCGGCGCAGCCAGAGCGCCTTGGGTCCGACGGACTGCTGCGTGATCGACGATCCCGACTTGGCGAGGACGTCGGCCGACTCTGTCGCCCCTGCGACTTCGCGGACTTCAGCGGTGGCGCGCGAGTCGTTCTGAAGCATCGCGAACCGGATGGGACGCGATTCCGCGTCCAGTGCGATCACCGCCGGGACCATTCCCGACGTCGAGAGGGCGAGGACCTCGCCGGAGTGGACCCCAGCCTGCGCGAGGACCTCGCGCACGGATTCGTGGATGTTCGACACCCACCGGGCAGGGTCCGCCTCAGCAGCGCCCACCCTGGGCGAGTGGAGGGCGACGGACCTCGACGCGACCGCCGCGATCCGGCCGTCGAGATCCAGCAGAGCGGTCTTGGTCCCCGTGGTCCCGATGTCGATTCCGATGGTGTAGCGCTTGCGCATCAGATGTCCTTCTGGAGCGCGGCTGGTGCCGCAACATGGATGACCGCGATGCCGCGTTCTTCGGCGGCGAGCAGCGTCGTGTCGTCGTGTCCACCGTCAGACACGATCGTGTCGATCGCGTCGAGTCCGCACACCCGGACGAGGCGCACCTGGCCGAGCTTGCTGGCATCGACAGCGGCGATCACTCGCTCCGCCGAGGAGATGGCGATCTCTTTCACTGCGCTCTCACCTCGGTGGTACTCGGTCGCGCCGGTGCTGGCGAGGCCGCCGACGCCCATCACATAGGTGTCGCAGTTGTAACCGGCGAGGCTGCGCTGCGTCTCCGGTCCGATGAGGCTGAGCTCCTTCGGCCTCACTTCGCCTCCGAGCAGAAGCACCGTGGTGTCCGGCTCGTCTGCCAGTTCCATCGCGACGAGGATGCTGGGTGTCACGACCGTTAGCTGAAGGTCTCTTCCCGCAACGGCTCGCGCCACCGCGAGTGCCGTGCTCCCGCTGTCGAGGATCACCGTCTCGCCCTTGCGCAGCTGACCGACCACCGCTTCGGCGATGTGCGTCTTCTCTCTGGCGGCAGACAGAGCGCGCGCCGAGAAGCTCGGCTCAGTCGCGCGACCCGCGTACGCGATCGCCCCGCCCGCCACGCGACGGACCACGTCGCGCTCTTCCAGCGTGTCCACGTCGCGGCGGATCGTCATTTCCGACACATCGAACTCGTCGGCGAGGGACGCGAAGTCGACCTCCCCGGCCGCAAGGATGCGCGCTTCGATCAGTGCGCGGCGCTCGGTTGCTTTCATGAGCGTCATCATCACACACGATGTGAATGCTTCACAAGATGGCGACAACTATGTGGCAGATTCTCGTGATTTACTGCATGATATGTTCAGAATTCACACTAAGGACGAATGAGAGGGACGAGATGGCCAACTGGATTGAGGAACTTTTCCCGGTTCCCAAGCCCGTTATCGCGATGCTGCACTTGGCTGCCCTGCCGGGAGATCCCGGTTACGACAGCAAGGCGGGCATCCGCGCGATCGTCGATCGGGCGAAAGAGGAGCTCGACGCTCTGCAGAGCGGCGGGGTCGACGGCGTCATGGTCTCGAACGAGTTCAGTCTGCCGTACCTGACCAAGACCGAACCGCTGACGGCCATCTCGATGGCGCGCATCATCGCGGAGTTGCTGCCAGATATCGCGATCCCGTACGGCGTCAACGTGCTGTGGGACGGTCGCGCCTCGATCGACCTGGCAATGGCCACGGGAGCGCAGTGGGTGCGCGAGATCTTCACAGGTGTCTACGCCAGCGACTTCGGACTCTGGAACACCAACATCGGCGAAGTAGCACGTCACCGGCACCGGATCGACGCCGACCACGTCAAGCTGTTGTTCAACATCGTCCCAGAGTCGGCGAGCTACCTCACCGACCGCGACCTCACATCCATCACCAAGACAACGGTGTTCGCCACCCTGCCCGATGGCATTTGCGTGTCCGGACCCACCGCAGGCGCGGCGACAGACATTGCGACACTCGAGACGGTCAAGCGTGCCGCAGGCGACGTTCCCGTCTTCGTGAACACGGGCGTGCGCGCGGAGAATGCTGCGACTCAGCTGGCGATCGCCGACGGCGCCATCGTGGGCACCTACTTCAAACACGACGGTGTGTTCGAGAACCGCGCCTCGGAGCCGCGCGTGCGTGAACTCATGCAAGCGGTCGCGGAAGTCCGCCAGCCGACGGCCGTGCGTTCTTAGAAGGCCGCACCCGAGGGGAGACCCCGGAACCCGCCACCGGGGTCCGGGGTCTCCGCACTCCATGGCGACGACCCTGACGTCGAACCGCTTGGTGCGCACCCACGAAGGCGGCGACATCCGGGGTGTCCCGGCGGTTGGGGGCGCCAACCGCCACCACCTGGTGATCGCCACTGCCTGGACGTGCCGGGCCTTCAGCTCGGCAGATTGGCGCCACCGACGGCGACGTCCGCCGGGTCTTCGGGAGCGTCGCCGGTGCCGACCACCCCACGCTGCACCTGCGCCTTCCCGAAGAAGAGGGAGGCGACGAGTGCGCCGGCCAGGAAGGTCGCGGCGGCGAACGCGGCCGTCGCTGCGGCCCCGGTGAAAGCGTCCGCCGCGATGCGGCCGATCGCAGCGGTCGGCCCGTGGTCGAGGAGTCCGGGGATCGCCGCGCCGGCACTGTCGGTGACCGCGGAGACGACCCGTGTCCGCTCCGCGGGATCGAGAGCGGCCAGCCCGTCGCTCAGGTGTGCATTGAGCGAGCTGAACAGCAGTGTTCCGAGCACCGCGACGCCGAGCGCGGAGCCGACCTGCCGTGAGGTGCTCTGCGTCCCCGATGCGCGGCCGCTCTCTTCCACGGGGACGTCGGCGAGCACCACGTTCGTGATCTGCGCACTCGCGAGCCCGAGACCGAGGCCGTACACGAAGAGGATGGCGGCGATCGCGAGCCATCCCAGGTCGCTGGGCAGCAGGACGCCCAGCAGCAGCAGCGCGATCAGCTCGAGCGCGACACCCAGCCGCAGGATGGCGACCGGCGAGAGGCGGCGTGACAGCTCGCTCGCCGCTCCGCTGGCGAGGAAGGAGCCGATGGCGAGCGCCAGCAGGATGAGCCCGGTCTGCAATGCGTCGTAGCGCAGCACGTTCTGGAGCCAGAGCGGCAGGATGAACAGCAAGCCGAGCTCCCCGAGGCTGATGATCATCGCGACGATGTTGCCGTTGCGGAACGACGCGATCGAGAAGAGCTCGAGCGGCAGCATGGTCGCCTTGCCGCGCTTGGTGCGGCCGCGTTCCCATTCGATGAATGAGATCAGCGCAAGCGCCGCCACCAGGAAGAAGAACGGCGTCGGCGAAATAGCCAACGGCCACGTCCACGAGCCGAGCTCGATCGTGCCGTTCGTGGCCCACCAGCCCAGCTCCCGCCCCTCGATGAGACCGTAGACCAGCGATCCGGTCGCGATGACGGAGAAGACCGCGCCGACGACGTCGAACCGCGTCCGCTCCGAGGAGGCCGACTCCGTCACGGTGAAATACGCGCCGATGATCACGGCGATGCCGAAGGGGACGTTCACCCCGAACGCCAGCCGCCACGAGAAGTCGGTAGTCAGCCAGCCGCCGAGCAGCGGGCCGATAGCCGCCATCCCGCCGATCGTCGAGCCCCAGATCGCGAACGCGATCGCGCGCTCGCGTCCTCGGAAGGTCGCATTGATCAGAGACAGCGTGGTGGGTAGCACCATGGCGCCCCCGATGCCCTGCGCGACGCGAGCCCCGATGAGCAGCTCCCCGCTGGTGGAGAATCCCGCCAGAATCGAGGCCGCGGTGAACACCGCCAGGCCGATGATCAGGAGCCTGCGGCGGCCGATGCGGTCGGCGAGGGTGCCGAAGAGGATGAGGAGCGCAGCGAAGACAAGGGTGTACGACTCCTGCACCCACTGGACCTGGGTTGAGTTGATCTTCAGGTCGTCGACGATCGAGGGGATCGCCACGTTGACGATCGTGCTGTCGACGATGATGCGCGAGACGGCGATGCTGATGAACAGCAGCCCGAACCAGCGGGTGCGTGATGACATGGCGTCATACTATACCGACACAGTGTCGGCATGATCGAACATCGGCACAGGGAGGATAATTGCCGGATGCCGAAGATCTCCGCTCCGACCGTCGCCGAGCACCGCGCCGCGCAGCGCGCGGCACTGCTGGCCGCGACCGAACAGCTCCTGGTCGAGGTCGGCCTGGCCGGGGTCACCCCGCGGGCGGTCGCCGAGCGCGCGGGGCTGGCCCGCTCGAGCTTCTACGAGTACTTCAGTTCCCGCGACGACATTCTGACCGCGGTGGCGCTCGCCTCCTTCGACCGCTGGTCGGCCGAGATCGACGAGGCCCTGAGCGCTGTCCCAGCGTCCGATCGCCTCCGCGCCTATGTCGAGGCGACGATGCGCATGACCGCAGACGGCAAGCATGACATCGCCGCCACCCTCCAGCAGGCCGAACTCTCGCCGAGCAGGTACGAGGACATCATGGCCCTGCACACCACGCTCCTCGACCCCGTCGCCGCACTGCTCCGGGAGGCCGGGGTGGGCGACGCCGAGAACCACGCCATCCTGGTCCAAGGGCTACTGAATGCTGGGGTCCAGCTCGTCACGCACGGTACCGATCCGGACGCCGTGACGGCACTGATCGCCGATCTTCTCGTGAAGGGACTGCCCTCCGACACCCCGATTTGAGATCGAGCGAAGTTTGGTGACAGACTGTCGGTAACTTACCGACGCACTGTCGGTATGTCATCTCTCTCCTCAAGGACGTGTCATGTTCCTCGCTCTGCGCGAACTCCGGTTCGCTCGAGGCCGCTTCACGCTGATGGGCATCGTGATCGCGCTGATCGCGGTGCTCGTCCTGCTGCTGTCCGGCCTCTCCTCTGGCCTCGTCAATGACGGTGTCTCCGGCTTGAAGTCCATGCCGGCCACGGCGTTCGCCTTCGACAAAGGCACCATCACCGACAACGCCTTCAGCCGGTCGTTGGTCGACCGCGAACAACTGAACGCGTGGCAGAACGCCGACGGCATCGCCAAGGCCGAGCCGCTGGGCGTCAGCATCGTCAACGGCGTCACCGACGCGAAGAAGCAAGTGGACCTCACGCTGTTCGGGGTCGAGTCGCGCGGCTTCCTCTCCCCCGCTGTCTCCAGCGGAAGCCGTCTGTCCGGGCCGGCGGGCATCGTGGTGTCGGAGACGGCGAAAGACGCGGGCATCGAACTCGGCACGCGAGTGAAGCTCGACCGGACGAACGTGGAGCTGACGGTCGTCGGCTTCACTGAAGGCCAGTCGACGTTCGGGCACGTGGACGTCGCCTACCTGCCCATCGATACGTGGCGGCTGATCGCCTCGAACACCGCCCCGCCCGGCGCACCGACGCAAGCCACCATCGACGCAGTGAACTACAACTACTCCAGCGTCGTCGCCGTCAAAGCGAAAGACGCCGTCGCCCCGGACTTCACCGCGATCGACAAGGCTGCCGGTACCATGACGATGACCCGCACCGCAGCGTTCAACGCCTCCCCTGGCTACGAGGCCGAGACGATGACGCTGACGATGATCCAGGTCTTCCTCTACGCGATCTGCGCGCTCGTCGTCGGCGCGTTCTTCACCGTGTGGACCATCCACGAGATCGCCGTGCTGCGCGCCGTCGGCGCCTCAACTGGCTACCTCCTGCGCGACAGCCTCACCCAGGGCGTGATTCTCCTGGTCGGCTTCACCGCCATCGGCGTCGCAGCCGGCGTCGGAATGGGCGCACTCATGCCCTCCGCCATGCCCTTCGACCTGGAGGCCGGCCCGATCGCGCTCGCCTCCGCACTCACCATCATCCTCGGCGTCATCGGAGCCGGAATCGCTGTGCTCCGCATTTCCAGAGTCGACCCGATCAACGCCCTCGGAGGCCAGCGATGACCGCTCACACCAGCACCCCCGCCCTGGAGATCGTGGGCGCACGCCTCGAGCTCGGCGACGGCGACGCACGGGTCACCGCGCTCGACGATGTTTCGCTCACCGTCCACCCCGGAGAATTCGTTGCGATCGTCGGCCCCTCCGGCTCGGGCAAGTCGTCCCTTCTGGCGATCGCCGGTGCGCTCGGCAAGCCGGACAGCGGCACGGTGCGGGTCCACGGCACCGACATCACAGCGCTGAGGAAGGGCGCTGCGGCCCGGTTCCGTCTCTCGACGATCGGTTTCGTCTTCCAGGCCGGCAACCTGCTGCCCGCTTTGACTGCCACCGACCAGCTGCGCCTCACCGCGCGACTTGCGGGCAATCGGGACGCGGACCCTTCGCGGCTGCTCGGCGCGGTAGGCATGAGGCACCGCGCCAAGAACCGACCCGCGCAGCTCTCCGGCGGCGAGCGGCAGCGCGTCGGCATTGCCCGGGCGCTGGTCAACGACCCGACCCTGCTGCTGGTCGACGAGCCCACCGCCGCCCTCGACCGCACCCGGAGCCACGAGGTCGTCCAGCTCCTCGCCGAGCGCGCCCACGCATCCGGCGTCGCCGTCATCATGGTCACCCACGACCGCGACGTGCTCGGCTACTGCGACCGAATCCTCGAAATGACCGACGGCCGTCTCCAAGAACTCGTCCCCACCGCCTGAGGCCCCTCCAGCCGGAATCAGCGAGAGCGCAGGCCGATCGCGACGACTGTCAGGGCCAAGCCGAGGGCTAGTCGGGTCACTCCGGCTCACATGGAAGGAGCCGACCGCCCTCCAAGGCGGCCGGCTCCCGGTCTGCTGTCGTACCTAGCGCTCCCTGTTCGCACTCACTTCTGAGCGGTCGGGTTCGCGGCGCTCTTGTCGATCCCGTACTTCTCGAGGATCGTGGCGAGCTTTCCCGTGCTGCGCAGCTCCGTGATGTAGGCGTCCAGCGCGGCGCCGAGCTTCGTGTTCGACTTCGCGAACGGGAAGTTCGTCACGGACGGAGTGCTGGTTGCGGGCACCGGGGCGAACGGCACGATAGTCGTGTAGGAGAGCTTGGTGCCCGGGTTCTGCTTCAGACGGTAGGCGGCCTCGTTGACGGCCATCAGCGCGACGTCGATCCGCCCATTCATCAGGTCCTGGAAGACGGCGTCGGGCGACTGGTACAGCTTGACGTTGTCGCCTCCCCACTTGACCATGTCGTCGGACCACAGGTACCCCTGAGTCGTGCCGATGGTCTTGCCCTTGTAGTCCCCGATGTCCTTCGTGGGGTGGATGCCGACGAGGACCGCGGGGTCGGAGTAGTCCGGCTGGGTCTGACCCACGACCTTCGCCCGCGCGGCGGTCCGGTACCAGCCACCGGCTGCGACGTCTGCCTGACCACCGGAAACGGCTTGGATGACGCTCGCGGCCGGAAGCACGTTCACCGTGGTCGTCAAGCAGTTGGCGGCCGCAAAACTCGCGAGGATGTCACCATCGACGCCGCCCATCTTGTTGTCGGTGTATGTGAACAGCGGCGGGTAGTCCGGACCTGCGATCGTGAGCGAGCCCGAGTTGAGGGTGCTGAACGTGCTTTTCGGGGTGCATTTCGTATCAGCGGTGGATCCGGAGCTGCCGCTGGCGCAGCCCGCGAGGATGAGGACGCTGACGCTGGCACCGATGAGGGCGGCCACTGCTCGGGATGTGCTGTGTTTCATGATCTCTCCTGGGTTGTGACGAGGTGGTGCTTGGTTCGGCTGATTCGGGCGCGGACAGTACGACGGTTGGCGAGGTAGTCGGAGAAGAGCGAGGCGGGAATGGAGATCGCCGCATAGACCAGCGCGGCAAGACCCAGCAGCGAGAAGTATTGAAAGTTCTGCACGGCGAGGGTGTATGCGCGGCTGAGCAGCTCCGGCACGGCGATCGCGAAGGCCAGGGACGTGGCCTGGAAGTAGATGATCGCCCAGCCGAGCAGAGGTGGCGCCACGATTCTCGCCGCCTGCGGAAGGACGACTCGGAAGAACTCGTCGGCAGCGGGAAGACCCAGCGCCCGAGCAGCCTCACGTTGCCCCGGTGGCACGGCATCCAGCCCCGACCTGATGGCCGCGCAGGAGTAGGCGGCGAAGCTCAGCCCGAGAGCGAGTGAGGCGGAGGTGAACGCGTCGATGCCGAGGTGCACCTGAGGCAGGCCGAAATACACGAGATAGAGCAGGACCAGGGCGGGGATCCCTCGAGAGATCTCCACGATCGAGGTGACGGTGTAACGGAGAGCGCGGCTGCGGCTGCCCAGGCCGAGGGCGAAGATGGTGCCCAACGGTAGGCCGATGAGCAGAAGCGCTCCGGTGAGCTCGACGCTGACGAGCAGCCCCGGCATGAGGTCCAGCAACCACGACCACCAATTGTCATCATGCACGTCCGGCACCCCACTTCCTCGCGATCGCGTCCCCCGCCCAGCGGCCGAACATGCCGACGGGGATGCTGATGATGAGGTAGACCAGACCGGCGGCGGCGAAGATGGTGAGCGCATCCAGCGATCGCCGGCTCAGACCCAGGGCGATCGTCGTGATGTCCTGAACGCCGATGACCGAGGCGACCGCGCTGTCCTTGAGCAGGCCGATGAAGTACGCGATCGCAAGCGGCAGCGACGTCATCGTGGCCTGGGGGGCGATCACCGTGCGGAAGGCGGCTGTGGAGCCGATGGACAGAGCGGCCGCGGCTTCTCGCTGACCGGCCGGCACGGCATTGAGACCCGCCCGGTAGATCTCAGCCAGGTAGCCCCCGGAGATCAGGCCCAGCCCCACGACCGCCGCCGCGAAGCTGGAAGGCCGAAGACCGAACTGGTTCAACCCGAAGAAGAGGACGAACAGCCACGCGATCGGCGGGATGCCACGAACGACTTCGATGTACGAGCCCGCGAGGAATCGCAGCGACGGAAAACGCGATACTCGCGCGATGGATACCGGAAGAGCGATCACCGCGCCGAGCAGGAAACTGGCGGCCGTCAGCGTCAGTGTCGTTCCGATGCCCGAGAGCAGAGCGGAGACGTAGCCGAGGAAGGTCATCGATCGATCACCGCACTGAAGAACTGGCGGGTCCGTGCGTGGTCCGGGTCGCGGATGATCTTCGCCGGGGAACCTTCTTCGACGATACGTCCGTCGGCCATGAACACGACCCGATCGGCGACGTCTTCGGCGAAATGCATCTCGTGCGTGACGACGAGCATCGTCATGCCCTCGTCTGCGAGCTCCCGCATGACAGCAAGCACTTCGACGCCGAGTTCCGGGTCCAGGGCCGACGTCGGCTCGTCGAACAGCATGACCTCCGGGTCGAGGGCGAGCGCGCGAGCGATGGCGACGCGCTGCTGTTGGCCTCCGGAGAGCTGAGCTGGCTTCGCGTCGGCGCGCGACCCCAGGCCGACGCGCTCGAGGAGGCTGATGCCGCGTTCTCTGGCTTCGGCCTTCGACCGACCGAGCGCCCGCGTCTGAGCGAGCATCACGTTCTCGAGCGCCGTCAGGTGGGGGAACAAGTTGAAGGACTGGAAGCACATACCGACCTTTCGGCGCAGCAGCATGAGGTCTCGGCTGCGAACCTGGGATCCGTCTCCGGAGAAGACCTGTGTGTCGCCGATCGCGATCCGCCCTGCGTCAGGGACCTGCAAGAGGTTGAAACAGCGCAGCAGCGTGCTCTTGCCTGATCCGCTGGGCCCGATGATCGCGACGACCTCGCCGCGATCCACAGCGAGCGTGACTCCCTTGAGGACCGTGACTCCCGAGAACTGGACCTCGATGTCGTCCGCCTCGATCAGGGTCTTGCCGCGCGGAATGCTCCGGATGGCGGCGGTCGCGGTCGACTCGTCCTCGCCAAGAGGCGTGGTGTCGTCGAGTGGTGTCATGAGCGTCTCCCTCAATGCGGTGCCGATGTGCACCGCCGGCGGACCGGTTGCCGACCTGTCATCGATCTGCGTTGATCTCGTTTTGCGATCGTAAAATGCCCGGAAGGCCCGCGTATCTCGGACGATGTCCGATAATTCCGGCCTGCTTTCGGCCGATTACCAAGAACCCTCGTTCACGCGCCTCGGAGGCGTTTCCCGTGCCCCCGGTGTGCGCCGTGGCTCACCGACGGTTGCCGCGAGCGAAGCCGCCACCACGACCGCGATGGCGACTGTTTGCATCCACGTCAGCGACTGAGCGAGGAAGACCCAGCCGACGATCGCCGCAATGACGGGCTCGAGGCTGGCGAGCACACCGTACGATCGCGAACTCAGCCTGCGCATCGCCGAGAACTGCAGACTGTAGGGAATCACCGTCCCGAGGACAGCCACACCCAGAATCGTGACGACCGCCGACGGCTCCGCCAGGAGCGCGACGGACCGGCCGATGCTGAAGGGCGCCAGCACCAGGGCGCCGGCGCAGGTTCCGGCGGCAAGAGCGCCGTGGCCGGGGATACGGGTGCTGATGCGCCGGCCCACGATGATGTAAGCGGCCCAGCATGATCCCGCTGCCACCGCGAAGAACACTCCGAGAAGGTCGAGAGGCGCACCGTTCAGACCCATGCCGTCGAGCCCGAGAACGACGACAGCGGCCGCCGCCAGGAGCACCCAGAGCAGGTCCTTGAGCCGCTTCGTCGCTACAGCGGCGACAGCGAGCGGACCGACGAACTCGATCGTCACGGTCAGGCCGAGCGGAATGCGCGAGATCGCCGCGTAGAAGAACCCGTTCATCCCAGCGACCGCGACACCGAAAAGAACCACCGAACACCCGGCGCGGAAGCCCCACCTCCAGGGCTTCGGCCCGTAGAGCGCGACGAGCACCAGTCCAGCCAGTGCAAGGCGCAGAGCTGCGGTGGCCTCGGAACCGAACGTCGCGACCAGCGGGACGGCCAGGGCGGCACCGCCCTGGATAATCGCGCACGCCGCGACGATCATTGCGGCTCCAGCAGCGGCGCCGGAGCCGAATCGTGGAATCATCTGAATGGTTCGGCTGCCATCACCGCTTTTTCCTGGAGCATCACATGCTTGTAGCGGGAGTAGTCGTCGATCGACATTCCGGAGAGCTCCTTGCCGTATCCGGACCCGTCGAAGCCTCCGAACGGCATCTCCGGGACCGTCCACAGGTGGGTGTTGATCCAGACCGTGCCGAAATCGAGTTCGCGGCTGAAGCGCTGGGCCGCGTTGATGTCGTCCGTCCACACGCTTGCCGAGAGACCGTAGGGGACGTCGTTGGCCCACTCGAGCGCCTGGTCGGCGGAGGCCGCGCGCTGCACCGTGACGACGGGGCCGAACACCTCGCGCTGGATGATTTCCGAGGACTGGCTCACGTCGGTGAGGAGCGTCGGTTCGAAGAAGTAGCCCGGGCGATCGAGCTCGTGCCCACCGAAGACGACCCGGGCGCCATCGGCCGTCGCCCGCTCCACGAATCCGGCAACCCGGTCGCGTTGCCTGCGGGAGACGAGCGGGCCCATCGTGGTGGCCTCGTCGAGGGCCGACCCGACGACGATGGCCCGCGCGTGCGCGACGTAGCGCTCGAGGAATTCGTCGAAGACAGCATCGTGGACGATGAGACGGCACGCCGCCGTGCAGTCCTGGCCCGAGTTGACGAATCCGGCGGCGGCGAGATACTGCGCCGTCGCGTCGACATCGACATCGTCGAGTACGACGACCGGCGACTTCCCGCCGAGCTCCAGATGGACGCGCTTCAATGTGACCGCCGCACCGGTCGCCACGGCGACCCCGGTGCCGACATCGCCGGTGAGAGACACCATCCTGACGGCTGGATGGTCGACGATCGCCCGTCCGGTCGTCGCGTCGCCGAGGACGAGGTTTGCGACACCTTCCGGCAGGATCTCCGCCATGAGCTCGAACAAGGTGACGGTGGTCAGAGGTGTCAGCTCAGACGGTTTGAGCACGACCGTGTTGCCGGCCGCCAGCGCGGGCCCCAGCTTCCAGACCGCCTCGAGCAGCGGATAGTTCCACGGGGTGATCAGACCCACGACGCCGATCGGTTCCCGCTCGACGCGTGAATGGAGGCCCTCGGCGAAGGTGCCTGTCCCGGTCCCGTGGCTCGTGCGCGCCGCCGCCGCATAATAGCGGAAGGTGTCCGAGATGCCGGCGATCTCCGCCTTCGCGTTCGTGATCGGTTTTCCGACATCGAGCGACTCGAGATACGCGAAGCGATCGGAATGCGCGTCGATCGCATCGGCGATGGCGGACAGCGCCGCAGCACGCACAGCGGGGGTGGAGCGCCGCCAGGAGGTCGACGCCGCCCTTGCCGCCGCCACTGCCTCGTCCACGTCCACGGCGGTGGCGATCGGGAGCGTCGCGATGGGGACTCCCGTGCTGGGGTCGAAGACCTCGATCGATTCCCTCTCGGCGGCGACCCCGGTCCGTCTGCCACCGATCACGTGCCCGAGAGCGGGAATGGTGGTCTGCGTGATGCTCATGCGTTGTCCTCCCTCACCAGATCCGCGGCCCGCATGCCGATCATGATGATGGTCATGTTCGGGTTCACGCGAACGATCTCCGGCATCACGGAACCGTCGACGACCCGGAGTCCGTTCACCCCCTTGACCCGGAGTCGCTCGTCGACGACCACGTCCGGATCGTCGGGGTCGCCCATCTTCGCGGTGCACATCGGGTGGTAGACGGTGTTCGAATACTTCCGGGCGTGAGCACCGAGCTCCTCGTCGCTCTGATACTCGGGACCCGGCACGATCTCCCGGACGATCCAGTCCCTCAATGCGGCCGTGCCGGCGAACCTACGCGCGACCTTGATGCCCGCGACGAGTTTCGCCTCGTCGGCGTCCTGGTCGTCGGTGAAATAGCGCGGGTCGACGAGCGGCTTGTCCCGGTAGTCGGCGGATGCGAGACGCACGGTGCCACGACTGGCCGGCCGGGCGACATTGGGTGCCAGGGTGAGCGCGCGGTCGGCATGCACGAGGTCGGTGAAGGGCGGCGCGTCCAGCCAGTAGTTGAGGTGGCCGACCGTGAACTGCGTGTCGAAGTCCTCGTCGCCGCCGAGCGACGCGTACACGCCGAGGTCGAGCCCGTTGATGCTCTCTCCCGGGTCCTTCGAGATCTCCCAGGTGACCGGGGTCTCGATGTGGTCCTGGAGGTTCGAGCCGACGCCGGGGAGGTCGACCTTGACCGCGATGCCGTGCGTCTCCAGGTGTTCCGCGGGTCCGATACCGGACAGCATCAGCAGCTTGGGGGTGTCGATGGCGCCCGCACTGACGATCACTTCTCGACGGGAGAAGAAGGAGCCGTGGTCGGTCTCCACACCGATCGCCCTGTCGCCGTCGAAGAGGATCTTCGTCGCCAACGTCTCGAGCTGAAGATGCAGGTTGGCGGGAAGCTCAGCCGACGGGAACAGGTACGCCTGGGCGGTCGAGAAGCGTTTGCCCTCGTGCTCGTTCATGGAGACCCACGAGATCCCCTCGCCGTATTCACCGGCGGTGTTGTCGATCTCCGGGATGTTCAGCTCGGCCGCCGCGTCGACGACCGCGTTGGACAGGGCCGCCGTCTTCGCCACGGGGTGGACGCGCATGTCCGAGAGGACCCGTTCGAAGTAGGGGGCGGTGCTCGCGGCGTTCCAGCCAGCCGCGCCGAGCGCCTCCCAGCGGTCCATGTCGGCGTCCGGCGCCCGGAGCGCCCAGGCGTCGTTGTGGGAGCTGCACCCGCCGAGCATCTTCGCGCGGCTGATGCGCAGCAGCGAATTGCCGCGCTCCTGTTCGACCAGAGGGTAGTCGTAGTCGTACTTCGGATCGCCGGTCAGGCCCAGGGATTCACCGAGGTAGACCACTTTCGGGTCGTCTTCGTACGCCGGGCCGCCCTCGATCAGGAGGACGTCGACGGCGGGATCGTCTGCGAGGCGCCGGGCGAGGACCGCACCGGCACTGCCGCCTCCGACGATCAGATAGTCGTATTCGGCGCGTTCAGTCGAACTCATGGCTGCTTCTCGCCTTTCTGCTGCTGGAGGAATCCGGCTGCTGGTGGGGGTGTCAGGTCGTCAAGCGCTCGAGGTGCTCACGCAGCTCGGGCCAGACGTCGGTCCGCACGAAATACCCGGAGTCGGCGTCCTTCACGCACGCCACGTGCCTGGTCGAGACGGATGAGACGGTGCGCTCGGTGTTCTCCGAGCGCCAATCGGTGGTGAAGACGAACTCGGTGTCTCGCAAATCGCTGACCGCGACGGTGACCGAAAGGGCCTCCCCGAGCCCGGCGCTTGCCGGGTACTCGGCCCACGACGACCGCACAGGGAGGCCGCGCCCGCTCGCGAACAAGGTCTCGAGGGGCATGCCGGCACTGCTCAGCCATCGGGTGAACACCTCTTCGTGCCAGCGGAAGACGTTGCCGAAGTAGAGCACTCCGGCGGCGTCCACATCCCCCAGCACGACCATGCGACCGGTCACCAGTGCACAGCCACGCCGGGCACGATCGGATCGAGGTGCCTGCCCCACCGCACCTCGGTGAGGTCGATCTCCGGCTCGATTCCGCGGATGAGCTGGCTGACGAGTTTGCCGGTCATCGGGCCGGACGAGTTGCCGAAGACGTGCCCCGCGGCCACGATCAGCCCGGGCGACGCCTCGTCGATGATCGGCACCATGTCCGAGGTGAACGGCAGGACACCCGCCCAGATGCGATCGATCGGCGCATCCTTCAGGCCGGGGAAGTCGTCGCCGATGTTCTCGGCGGTCGCACGGATGCCCGAGAGCGTCGGCGAGAGATCCACGTCGGAGGGGTAGTCCATCGGGCAGCCGAGAAGGATCTCTCCGTTGGCGCGCTGCGCAGCGAGGGTGAGCATCCACGACCCGGTCTCGATCTCGATCGGTGAGAGGAAGGCCTGCTCGTCCCACGAGGGAAGTACCCGGAACAGCTCGTACTGCTTGGCTGTCAGGGGTCCGTAGACCACGGGCCGGATCTGCTGGGGAAGCGGCTTGGTGGCGATGACCTGCAGCCGTTCCCGCCCGACGCGGGCGTCGACTCCGCTCGCGGCCATCAGCTTCTCGGTCCACGCGCCGGATGCGACCACGACATAGTCGGCGAAGAACATCCCCTGGGCCGTCTTCACGCCGACGACCCGCTCGCCGTCGTAGATCAGCTCGAGCACGGGCTCGTGTTCACGGATGACGGCGCCGGCCTGCCGTGCCCCGGCAGCGAGTGCGGCGACGACGGTGGGGGTGTTGATCTGCGCATCGTTCGCACAGAAGCTCGCACCGAGCACGTCTTCCCGGATGGGCTTGACCAGCTCACGAACGGCCTTGTTGTCGATGAGCTCCATGTCGAGTCCGTCCGCACGCCGGGCGGCGACGAACTCCTCGAAGACCGGAGCCTGGCGTTCGTCGGTGAAGTAGATGAGTCCGCCGTCGGCACGGAACTCGAACGGGATCGGCAGATCTTCTTTGAGATTGTCGTAGAGCTTGCGGCCGGCGAACGAGACGTCGAGCGCCCATCCCGTGTTGCGGCAGTGCAGCCACACGAAGCCGGGATTGCGGCCGGATGCGCCGTAGCCGATGGTCTCTTGCTCGAACAAGGTCACATCCAGGCCCTCCCGCGCGGTGAAGTACGCAGTGGATGTGCCGACAAGGCCCCCGCCGATGACGATGACAGACGTGCTCATGATTCTTCCTTTCGTTCAGACGTGGGTGCCGGAGAAATACGGGGCGACCTCTGCGGCCTCGACGGGGTCATGGTCCTCGAGGATCTGGTAGTAGCCGGCGCGCGAGATCCTGTACATGCCCCTGGCGTCCAATTGGGCGAAGAGCTCCGCAGATTTGACCGCCAAGACGTTGGGGTTGATGACGGAGAGCTCGTTGAGTCGTGCGTCACCATTCATCGCAGCGAGCTCGTAGCACGCGGAGACGATGGTGCACCCGATGATGACGGTCTCCGCTCCGGTCCGCTGCATGACGTCCAGCACTTTCGCGTACGTGTCGTGGGCGACGGCTGCGGGATCGAGGACCATGTCGTCGACGAACCAGCCGACCGATTCGACGGAGACGCAGTTGGCCTCGGCGCCATAGACACGGATGGTGTCCTTCAACATCGGAACCGCCTTATGGTGATCGGTCACCACGGCGAAGCGGTGGCCGAACGGCCGGGCGAGCCCGACTGACGACTCGAGAGGGCCGATCACCGGAATGGAGACCAGTTCGCGTGCTTCGGTGAGCGCCGGGTCGTAACAGCATCCGATGACCACCGCATCGAATCCGTCCTCTTCGGCCTGCTTCACCGCACGAAGGATCTCGACCTGCACCAGTTGCTTGGGCGCGTAGTAGTCGAGGTTGCGCGGGCCCGCGGTCAGATGACGGATCTCCAGCTCGGTGTCGGGGAGGAGCGCGCCCTGCAGGACCGTTCCGATGATCTCGTCGTACGCATCGGTTCCGAATGGGTTCAGAAAGCAGATCTTCATCGAGGTCCTTCGTCGGTTGGTCGGGAGGCTTGAGACGACTCTAGGAACCGTGCCCCGCCCGATCCATAGGAGTAGTTACGAGCAAACTGCCGGGGAGCCGTGAGGGTTACAACGTGGGCTGTTCATCCACCCAGGCCGCGGCAATGTCCGACAGCGTGCCGAAGTAGACACCGCCATGGCCCGCGACGTACTCCAGGAATTGCTCGAACATCATGAGGTGGTGGGCTCGCCCGATGGTCTGGGGATGCACGGTCAGCGCGAACACTCCGCCCGGGACGCGCTCGTACGCGAAGTCGAACGAGTCCTTCCACCGCTGCAGGACGTCGCCGGTCGACGCCATGCCGACACTGCGAGGGAGGTTCTCCAGCGGCGGGAAATCGTCGAGGTACCACGAGACCGGGATCTCGATGATCGGCGACTCTGGCCCGAATCGGTTCCCGTTCTCGCGATCCTGCACCACGACCGGGCGCGGCCGATAAACCTCGAAGTCCCGGCCCATCAGCGAGGAATCCCAGACGAACTCGAATTCCTCCAACAGTCCGAGTGTCGCATCCGAGAAGTCCCACGCCGGCGACCGATACCCGAACGGACGTCGGCCGAGGAGCCGTTCGTGCTGGCTGATCTGGAGTTCGAGCAGGCGGCGCTCTTCGTCCACGTCCAGCTTGTGGATCGGTTCGTGGTAGACGCCATGGGCAGCGATCTCGTGTCCGGCCTGGAGGATGCGATCGCACTGTTCCGGGAACGTCTGAAGAGTGTGGGTAGGCGTGCACCACGTCGTCGTGATGCCGTACCGCCCGAAGGCGTTCAGTACACGGTCGACGCCGACGAGCGCGCCGAATTCGCCGCGTGAGAGAAAGCTCGGCGTCGCGACGCCGAACGTCCCCATCCAGACGCTCTGGGCGTCGAAGTCGGAGGAGATGGACACGGCGAGACGCTTGCCCTCGGGCAGTCGCAGCGGCACGACTCAGATCCAATCCCGGCTCGGCCCGGCCTTCGCCAGGCGCGTGCCGACCAGGTCCGTCAGGACCGCGTTGGAGCCCTCCCCCGCGATGAACAGGGCCGAGTCCCTCAGGAAGCGCGAGAATTCGAGGTCTTCGACGTACGCCCAGCCGCCGCCGAGCTCCATACCGGCCAGCGCGGCGTGGATGGCGGCGTCGCCTGCCGCGACCTTGGCCGATGCGGCCTCGATGTCGCGCCTGCCGCCGGCCTGCTTGGCGCGGGCGGCGGCCAGCGTCAGTGCCTTGGCGGCGGCGATCTCGATGGCGACAGCCCCGAGGCGCGTGCGGACCGTCGGCTTGTCGATGAGCGCCGTCCCGAACGCTTCGCGCTCGCTCGCATAGGACACGGCGTTCCAGAACGCGCTTCGAGCAACGCCGACCGCCGCGGCCGCGACAGCGATCCGTCCGACCTCGAGCCCGTCCATGACCTGTCGGAATCCGTGGCCGGGGACTCCGCCGATGAGGCGGTCGTCCGGCACCATGATGCCGTTCACGGACAGCTCGACGGTTTCGATGCCACGCGAGCCGAGCTTGTCGAGTCTGCGGTCGACCGTCCACTCCCCCGCCTGGAGCAGGAAGAGACTGAGACCGCCGGCACCGCTTCCCGGCGTCGGATCCGTTCTCACCAGGATGAGAAGCAGGTCGCTGTTCGCGGCGTGGGTGATCAGCGCTTTCCGGGCGCGGATCAACCACCCGTGCTCCACCCGTTCGGCTGTGGAGTGGATCTGCTGCAGGTCGGAACCAGCGTGGGCCTCGGTCAGCGCCAGAGCGGCGATGGCGGCGCCTGTCTCGAGCGACCCGGTCCATCGCGCCCGCTGAGCGGCCGTCCCGTAGTTCTTCACTGTCCACACGCTCGTCGAGTGCGCGTTGACGACAGGGACGAGGCTGAGCCACCCCCGGCCGATCTCCTCAAGGGCGAGCGCGTACGTCTCGAGATCACGTGTGCACGCGTCGAACAGGTGGAGCTGGCGGAGCCGGCTCACCAGATCCGCGGGGTACTCGCCGCGCGCGTCCCGACCGTGCACATCGTCGAGTTCGCTGTCCACGAAGGCGGTGATGGCGTCGAGGAAGTCCTGATCAGCGAGAGAGGCCCGACCCTGGTCACTGAGATTCGCGTGCATCAAGGAGCCCCGTCTCTGAACACCGGCTCCGCGAGCGCTTCGCGGTCGCGAGCGAACGGTTCCAGCGGAATGGTCGGGTCCTCCCCCGCGACGAGCTGCGCCATCAGCTCACCCGCGAGGGGGCCGGAAGCGGTGCCGGCGACGTGGCCCGAATTGACGTACAGCCCGTCGACCTTGTCGATGATCGGCAGCCGGTCGGCCGTGACTCCGACGAGTCCTGCCCACAGACCGGTGACGCCCAGCGTCCTGAAGGACGGATCGCGGCGCTGGAGCGACTGGATCATCAGCGAGGTCGCCTCCACCGTGATGTGGGGGTTGAGGGACTGAGCCGCGTCGTGGGTGTGGCCGATGATGATGTTGCCCTCGGCGTTCTGCGTGACGATGTCCTCGTAGGTGAGGTGCGAGCCCTCCTCCAGGCCCGGCGTAGCGAACAGTGTCGGCTCGAAGCTGGGCAGGGAGCTCAGCGCTCCGAAGTTCTTGACGCCGCCCGGGCCGCGTGTGACGACGTGAACCTGCCGCGGCACGGCCTGCGTCATGAGCATCCCGACCCGGATGGGGGTGATGGGAAGATCGATGCCTTCCGAAGACAGCGTGGAGGCCCAGGCGCCCGTGCACCAGACGACCCCGCCGGCGGCGATGTCACCGCGCACCGTGCGGACGCCGGTCACGGCGTCTCCGTGTCGGGTCATGCCGAGAACGGGCGTGTTCTCGTAGATGCGGACGCCGCGACGTTTGCAGGCGTCGCCGAGAGCGCGCGTGAATTTCGCTGTGTTCACCTGAGCGTCGTCGCCGCTGAACACCGCGCCGATCGCGGACGCCGGAACCCCGCTCGACAGCTTTCTCGCCTCGGCGGCGCTGATCAGCTCAGCTTGGACCCCGTGCTCATGACGGTCGGCCACATAGTCGGCGAAGACCTTCTGCTGGTCCTCGGTCTCGAAGTAGATGAGGCCACCGTCCCGCCGGAGCTCGAACGTGTCACCCAGATCGTCGAGGAACCGCTCGTAGAGCTCGGCACCCTGGCGTGCGAGCTGAAGTTCGGTGCCGCCGCGCACGGTCTGCACCCAGATGCCGCCCGAGTTGCGCCCTGATGCCCCGAACGCGGTGAACCGCTGCTCGACGACGAGGACGTCGAATCCGCGCTGCTTCAGCGCGTGCGCCGTCGTCAATCCGACGATGCCGCCCCCGACGACGACGATATCTGCCTGGTCAAGAACCATTCCGGACCTCCGCTGGCCGCCCCACTGTGATTCTCACATCCTGCCATCCGGTCATCTCAGGTGGCCGTCCATCCGCCGTCGACATGGATGACCTGGCCGGTGACGTACGAAGCGCTGTCGGATGCGAGGAAAGCGATGACCGCCGCGACCTCATCGGCGCTCCCTCCCCGCTTGGCGGGGATGAGGAAGTCCCAGAGTTCGGGCGAGGCTCCGATCCCGCGATCCATGTCGAGGACGCCTCCGAGCTGCTCGCCGGAATTCTTCCGGATATCTGTCTGGGTCACACCGGGGGCGACGACATTGGCGGTGATCCCGAGCGGGCCGAGGTCGATGGCGAGCCTCCTCGTCATACCCTCGATCCCCGCTTTGCTCGCCGCATAGGACAGTCCGTCCGCCGCACCCCGCTGCCCGGCGACCGAACCGACGTTGATGATCCGTCCGCGTCGGTTCGGGATCATCAACTCGGAGGCGACCTTGCAGCCGTGGAAGTAGCCGGTCAGGTTGATCGCGATGATCCGCTGCCACAGCTCCAGCGTGGTCTCCTCGATGCTGGCGTACGCGTCGAAGACACCCGCGTTGTTGACGAACACGTCGAGACCGTCGTCGCCGGCGGCTTCGACGCCGAACGCTCGCATCGCGTCGAAATCGGTCACGTCCAGTTCGACGACCGTGACCCCGGGCAGCGCTGCTTTCGTCGAGTCCAGCCGTTCGCGCGAGATATCGCCGACGTAGACCGTGTCGCCGTTCTGCGCGAACGCACGTGCCACCGCCAGTCCAATGCCCGAACCTGCGCCCGTGATCGCTACCCGCTTCACCATCCCGCTGCCTCCTTATCGGCCTGGAAGTCCCGGACGGCCGGGTCGTACTCGACGGATTCCGCCGGGATGATCCGGATCGGCCGACCGCTCTCCTGCTCCTCGGTCAGGTGAGCGATGACACCCGGCAAGGTCGAAAGGATGGCGACTCCCGTCGTCTCATCGGGAGTGAAGCCCATCTCCACAAGAACAAGGGCCATCATCCCCACATCATTGACCGGGATCCAGTCCCGCCCCGTCTGCCGCCCGAACTCCGCGTGAACGGATTCGTAGAACGATGCCCGCGGTCCCCAGAAGCCGAGAGTCTCGGCGATCTCTTTGATCTTCTGCGCGCGAGGGTCGACGTACTTGAACACCGGGTGCCCGAGGCCCGGGATCCTGCGGCGCGACGACCGGTACTCGGACACGATCTCCTCGGCCACCTCCGCGGCGGACCTCTCCGAGACCTGGAGCCGATCGAAGCTCTCGATCGCGAACTTCGCCGTGTCCTCCGGCGCCAGTGTGTTCTTCCCCACTGCGAGGACGGCTGCCGCGAGGCCGGCCGCCACGTTCGGGTTCGCCGACATGACGTAGCGCGCCGCAACGGTGCCCGGCTTTTCCAGTGCATAATCGAGCACCGCGGTCAGGATCGCATCCAGCATCCGAGTCTGCTCCGGCGTGGGAAGCGAGCCGCGGATGAGGAGGTAGGTTGCGGCGCTGAACGACACGCCCCCGATGAGTTCCTCCAGGTCGTATCCACGGATCCGTACAGCAGACTCATCCACCCGACTCACGGACGATGTCCAATAGCGCTCTCCCACAACGTCCCTCCGCGATACTCGGCGACCTTCCGGCCTCGTCATTGTGCCCAGACTAGAGCTGACTCCAGCAGGCCAACCATTGGAGAATTTCCATGAGTTCCGGGGCTTGGTTGTGAGAAGCACCGGAGTCAGGCGGAGGGCGCGTGGCTAGAATCGCCTCATGCAGCCGGGCACCACGGCCTCACCAGGCCTCACGGAGGAGACGTGAGTCGTCCGACCCTGAGCCCGTGCACGCTGGCAGACCTGATGAGCCACGAAGCCCTCGGCCTGCGTCTCATCGCCGGCGCCAGTGGTTTCGAGGAACGTCCCGTGACATCGGCCCAGATCTTCTCGGATCGTCTCGATGAGGATCGGCTGAGCGCCGACGAGCTGATCCTGTTGATCGGGGGCTGGGCGGATGGGCCCACGGAACCCGCGCGCATCGCGGCCCTTTTCGCTGAAGCCGAAGTCGCCGCGGTGGTCATCCCGGAGACATTGAGCGAGTCGCTTCAGGCGAGCGCGTCCGAAGCGCTTTCGGCTGCGGGGATCCCGGTCTTCCTCGTCCCGAGGACGACCCGTTTCGCCGACATCATCGACACCGTGAGCCGCGCCCACGCCAGTCCCGATACTGCGCGCTTCCAGCGGATGATGTCGATGCAGCAGTCCCTGGTCGCGGCGATGGACTCTGCCGAGCCCGCCGTCTCGCTCGTGCGAAAACTTGCGACGCTGACCGATGGCGTCGCCGGCGTCACCGACGAGTCCGGGCTCGTGGAGAACGCGACCGGAGCGCTCCCTTTCGTCCTGTTCCGCCAGGAGATCGGCGGCTACGAAGCGCCCACGATCGAGCTCGACGTCGGCGGCTGGGAGGGCCTCGCGGTTCGCCTGCACTCACTGCCGGGCCGACCCCGACGCTGGCTCATCCTCGCCAGCCGGCGCGTCGGCTTCCTCAATGCGTACGGTCGCGCGGCCGCCGCCGTCACGGCGTCGCTGTTGGAGGCGGCGAAGCGGATCGACACTCTCGCGATGAATCAGGACCGCGCGATCCGGAGTTCCATCCTGCGGCGCGCTCTCGAACTGGAGCCGTATGAGAGCACCGAAGGGCTCGAGGAACGAGCATCGGCGCTGGGCCTGAATTTCGCGAACGAGGTGCGCGTGCTCTCGATCGTGTTCCCGAACGCGCACCGTCAGCACCGCATCCCGGCCGCCGACCTCCTGGAGGAGACGATCGCCGCTCATCGGGCGACCGGGTTCACCCTGGAGCAGGCGAACGGCTTCACCGTCCTGCTCCAGGCGAACGCCGACACGCAGGCCAAGACGATCAAGTCCATCCTCTCGAATCAGCCCGGGTCCTTCGTCGGCACCGGACGGGCCATCGAGAAGATCGGCGAGGTCGCCACCTCGCACCACGACGCGATCCTTGCCGTGCAGTTCGCGCTCAGGGGCCGCAAGACGCGGGCCGCGAGCTACGACGAACTGGACTTCTCCGTCCGCCTGCTGGCGGACATCGGGCAGGCGAGCATGGCCGAGTGGCGCGACCGCATCCTCGGGCCGTTTCGGGACAAGCCGCTGCTGCTGGAAGCGATCACCACGTACTTCGCTGAAGAGTTCGATGTGATGTCCGCCGCCAAACAATTGAACATCCATCACAATTCGATGCGCTATCGGCTGTCCAAGGTCGAGGAGATCCTCGGCGCGTCCATCCGCTCACCCTCGATGATCACGGCATTGCACCTGGCGATGACCGCCGAAGCGGCGGGCGCGGAATTGACCGCGGAGACTCTCGGACCGCTGCGGCCCTCACGCGACACCGGCGACCGGGTGACCGATGCCGTGGCGAGCGAGGCGCCTGCGAGCGGCCCGCTGTTCCCCGAGCCGACCGACAGCTTCGGCGCCGCGCGCGTCGATTGAGGAAGCCGACCGGGGCGGGGCTCGCGCGGTCCGCTATTCGACCGAGGTGGTCGTCGACCGCGCAAGCGCCCCGATGATCGCCTCCGCCTCAGCCACCATCGAGGTCACGACGTCTCCGGCGGGCGTCAGCTCGTGGATATTCTCGACACCCTGCCCGATCGGCATCATGCCCCAGTCCAGGTCGCCATCCTGGTAGCCGGTCTCGACTCGCTCGCCGGCGACCGCGTACTGGCCCGGGAAGCTCCGCACCGACGACGGATCGCCCTCCCACTTCGTGGTCCACTGGTTCCGGAAGGCACGGAGCGGCTTGCCCGTGTACGACTTGGTCAGCACGGTGTCACGGCTATGACCGGCGAGCACGCGCGCCTTGAAGGCATCATGACCGTACGCCTCCGGGGTGGCGATGAACCGGGAACCGACCCAGACCGCCTGCGCGCCCAGCGCGAGCGCGCCGGCGAGGCCACGGCCGTCTGTGATACCGCCGGCGGCGGCGACCGGGAGATCGACCGCATCCACCACGGCGGGCGTCAACGCCATCGTGGCGACATGACCGGTGTGACCTCCTCCCTCGGTGCCCTGCGCGATCAGGAAGTCGATTCCGCTTGCGGCGGCGCGTTGGGCCCCGCCGATCGAGCCGACCATCGCGCCCACCAGGATGCCTCTGCTCCTCGCCGCGTCGATGAACCACGACGGCGTCGCGAACGTGAGCACGACGACCGGCGGCGCCTCGTCGAGAACCACTTGCACCTGGCCTGAGACCGCCCCGGGAGTGAGGAGCGCTTGGACGCCGGTCAACTTGGTGCGCTGAGCCGGGCTCATCGCATCCCAGAGTTCGCGGACGGGAGCCCAGGTCGCCTCATCCTCCGTCGTCAGCGACTCCGGGAGCAGCAGATTCACGGCATACGGCTTGGAGGTACGGCTGCGGATGTCCCGGATCTCAGCCCGCAGCGCGTCCGGCATGAAGCTGACGCCGCCCAAGCAGCCCATTCCCCCTGCCTCGCTGACGGCGACGACCAGGTCGGCCTGCGCAACGCGAGCCATGCCAGCTGAGAGCACAGGATGCTCGATCTGCAGAAGACGGGTGAGCTCGGTGGTGATCACGAGACGGAGGTCCTTTCAGACGTGCGGATGTCGGCGCGAAGCGCATCCGCGATGGGGCGGGGAATCGACTGGGCGCGACCCGTCGACACGTCGACGTTCACGTACGTGCTCTCCACCGTGCAGACCAGCTCCGCTTCCCGGTGGAACCTGAAACGGAGGTCGGCGCTCGAGGTGCCGACGCGCACGCAGGCAACCTGCGCTTCGATCACGTCGTCGAGTCGCGCCGGACGGTGGAAGGTCACGTGCGTCGTGGCGAGCGAGGGGTCGTATCCGACCGCGAGCAGCTCCGGGTATCCCCAACCCAGAAAGCGGAAGTACTCGGTCATCGACACATCGGCGTACTCGAGATACCGGCTGTTGAAGACGAACCGCTGCGGATCGGTCTCGTGGTAACGCACCCGGAAGGTGTGGACGAACAGGGCCATGTCAGCTCGCGTCCGCTTCCAGCCGCGCGTAGAGGTCCTCGCGCCGGTACCGGAAGCCGGGCGGCTCCGGCTGTGCGCGGGACTCCTCCAGCAGCGCCGAGTCGAGCCGGGCGATCACGAATCCTTCGCTTCCGTCGTCGTCGTGGGCGACAACGATGCCTTCGTTGTCGCCGAATCGCCGCTCCAACGGCATGGCGACGAGAGCATGACCGGTGCCGTGCATCGCGCCGTCCCGCGGCAGACCGCTGGAGCCGACCAGTGTGGAGACCGCCACGTAGACCTGGTTCTCCATGGCGCGCGCGTGCGCCCCGTAGCGGACGCGCTGTGCCCCGCGCCGGTTCCAGGTCAGTGATGGCACAAGGATGAGGTCCACCCCGCGCTTCGCCAGGTACCGCGACACCTCGGGGAACTCGATGTCGGCGCAGATCTGCACGGCCGTCCTCATCCCGTTGATCTCGGTGATGAGCACAGCGTCGCCGGCCTCGGTGCCGAGGCTCCGCTCCTGCGGGATGAGGTGCAGCTTGTCCTGCTGCTCCACCCGGCCATCCGGGTGAGCCACGTATGCGGTGTTCCGATGCGCGCCGGTTTCCGTTTCGCGGAAGTGGCTGCCTACGACCACCACGCCGAGGTCGGAGGCGACCCGCACGATCGCGTCGACGAACCGCCCGCTGTAGGACGGGAACACGGAGCGGTACGCCTCGTCGAGGTCATCGACCGTGAGGTGCTCCGCCTCCGGATGCGACGCGAGCAGACCCGTGGTCGTCAGCTCTGGCAGAAGGACGACGTCCGCCCCGTCAGCGGCTGCGGCACGGACCAGGCCGGTCAGGTGCTCCTCGAAATCATCGAATGTGCGCTCCGGCCGGAGCTCGAACTGGGTGGCTGCCACCGAGAGAGTACTCATGCGCCGGCCGCCGTGTTCGTCGCCAGCGCCAAGGACTTCCGGTCCACTTTGCCGGTGCGCGGATTCACCGGCAGTTCGTCCACGGTGATGAAGCTGGTCGGCACCTTGAACGAAGCCAGGCGCGTGCGGCAGAATTCCGCGAGCGCATCCGGATCGATGGCTTCTCCCGGCCGTGCGACGACCGCGGCCACGACCGCCTCGCCGTACTCGGCATCGGGACGCCCGAAGACGGCCGCTGCGCGAACGGAGTGGTGTTCGGCGAGCACGCCCTCCACTTCGGCGGGCGAAACGTTGGCCCCGCCGCGGATGATCATGTCGGAGAGCCGGCCGAGGACGTAGACGTATCCCTGCTCATCCACGGTGACGAGGTCTTTGGTGCGGTACCAGCCGTCGACTGTCGCATCCGCCGTCGCCTGGGGATTGTCCCAGTAGCCGAGGAAGTGCGCGGGCGCCTTCCAGAGGGCTTCGCCTGTTCGGCCCGGCGCCACGTCCGAACCGTCCTCGTCCACCACGCGCATCCGCGCACCCGGTACGACCCTGCCGGCGCTCCCGAGCCGCGGCTCCGGGTCCACGGCCGGATCGTAGGTCACGACGGGGAAGCACTCGGATGCAGCGAACACGTCATGCACGGGTACACCCGTGAGGCGCTGCCACCGGGCGAAGACCGCCTCGTTTCGAGGCTCGCCACCGGAGATGCAGAACCGGAGGGAGCGGAAGTCGGCGGCTCCCGGATGGTTCTCCGCGTACTCCGTCAGCTTGACGAACATCGTGGTCACGCCGGGAAGGAACGTGCCCTGTCGGTCACCGATCGCCTCCACCAGGAGCGCCGGGTTGGTGCGAGCGAGGATGAGGACAGTGCCGCCGCGGCTCAGAGTCGACATCGATGCCGTCGTCAGCCCGAACACCCACGCCATGGGGAGGCAGACGATCGTGCGGTCGTTCGGGCCGATGCGCCACACGTCCGCATAGGCGTCGGCGCCGGCAGACAGTCCCTCCGCAGAGTGCATCACTGCTTTCGGACGCGACGTGCTTCCGGAGGTGTAGCAGATCAGGGCCAGTGCCTCCGGATCGAGCTCCGCCAGCGGGGGAAGCGAGCGGACCGAGGCGACTGAATCGGGCGACGCGTCCTGCAGGACCGTGTCATTATCGACGATCGTGTCGACGGAGATGCTGGAGCCGCTCAGTCGCGCGGAGGCTCTGCCATCCGCCAGCACGACCGTCGACAGGGAGTTGCCGATCACGTACTCGAGCTCGTCGGTCGTCGACGACGGATACACCGTGACGAGGGTCGCGCCGAGGCGCCAGACGGCGAACGCAACGACCAGATAGGCCGCCGAGTTGTCCGCTATCAGAGCCACGCGCCCGCCACGGGCGACGCCCATCTCCTGGAGACGCCCGGCGAAGCGATCGACGGCGTCCACGAGCGCGGCGAACGTGACGAGGCGATCGCCGTCTTCGAGAGCGACTGCATCCCCGTCGGGCGCGTTCGTGATCCGTTCCAGGAAACGCATGTGTTACGCCTGCTCCCTCTTGAACATGACGACCCACTGGCCGTCTTGGGCGACATCACCATTCTGCGTGACCACCTCGACATCGAAGGTCACGATTCCGCGGTCGGGCTTCGACGACGACGGCTTGACGGACGCCACCGTCTGTCGCACGTGGATCGTGTCGCCGATCCGTACGGCGCCCTTCAAGTTCCATGTCATCCCGAGGAAGGCGATGGCCGTTCCTTCTTTGATTCCGAGGCGCGATTCCAGCCCGGTGGCGATGGCGAAAACACCCGGTCCGTGGAAGATGCGTCCGCCGAACTGCGTCGCCTTGGCGAACTCCTCGTCGGTGTGCAGCGGATTGAAATCGCCCGAGATGCCGGCGAACAGGACGAGGTCTGCTTCGGTGATCGTCCGCGCGGGACTCTCCCAGGTCTGGCCGATCTCGAACTCGTCGAAATACATTCCCCGTTGTCTCGTCTGTTCTGCGATGTCCACGTTGATCCCTTTCACGTTCCGGCGACCGAGTTCCCCTGCGGCCATGACATATCTCACCCCGTCGCCGGATTCCGCGCTATTGGTCGATTAACAACGAAGCCGCGGTCCGCCAGTGCAGGAGACCAACACCGGCACGGAATCATCGGCTGAGGGAGGGGGCCGGCCGACGCACGATGAGCCGCACCCGCCCGAAGGCGGGTGCGGCTCATCGTTTCACCTGCGTGCTGCGGCGATCCTGTCGTCGACTCAGCCGGCAGGGTCGGGGACGAGATCACCGGCGTCGTCGCGGCCGATGCGCGCATAGACCTCCGGCCGCCGGGTCCGGTACACCGCGGCGAGGATGACGCCGACGGCGATGAGCCCGTAGATCACTCCGAGCACGAGCCAGGTCAGCCATCCCTCCGTCCCGGCGAGCAAGTCGAAGTTGATCGTCGAGAGGACGAGCGCCACCGCGAGGAATACGAGCGAGACGGCGGTGCCGATCGCTTGCCAGGTCGCCTTCTTCTTCGCCGTCTTGTCCCGGACCAGGAACACTGTGATGGCGAGCGCGGCGACGACGAGCAGGATGACGAAGCAGTACGAGTACACGCCGGAGAGCCTCGCGTAGGCCGTGTCGCCGTCGATCTGCGCGACTGCGAAGATCACGAGTCCCACCAACGACGCGATGCTCACCGCGATCGAGGCGCGGTGCGGGGACCCGTGACGTCCGTGCACCCGGCTGAGGCCTTTCGACAGCACGCCGTCCGCGCTCAAGTTGTACAGGTATCGCGACGTGATGTTGTGACTCGCGAGCACCAGGGCGAAGGAGCTGGTGATGAGGAGCACGGAGACGGCGAAGTACGCGACATTTCCGGTGTAGTGCTTGACGCTCTCACTCGATGCTGCGACGAGGTTCTTGTTGAGAACGGCCATGATCGCATCAGCCCCATACGAGTTGATGAACACCCATGCGGTCAGGGAGTAGAGGACTGCCAGCGTTCCGACGACAGCATAGGTCGCCCGGGGCACGGTGCGGCGTGGACGCTTCACCTCATCACGGAAGATGATGGTGGCCTCGAACCCGCCGTAGAGACCGATGCCGAAGATGAAGCCGACGGCGATGGAGCCGGAGAAGATGTTCGACGGTTTGAAGCTGTCGAAGCCGAGACCGTGGGCTCCGCCCTGGGCGATCACCGAGATGTCGTAGATGACAAGAAGCAGCAGTTCGAGGGCGAGGAAGACGGTCAGCAGCCTGGCCGAGAAGTTGATGTTCAAGTACCCGAGCACCGCCACGATGACGAACATCACGCCCGCGTACAGCCACCAGGGCAGTGAAGGGCCCCCGAGAGCACCATGGACGAGGGAGTCGGTCGCGACGCCGCCCAGCGCGTAGGCCGAGAGATTGGCTGCGTAATAGCAGACCATCGCCGCGAAACCAGTGCCGAGCCCGGGAATCTTGCCCAGCCCCGCCGAGACGAAGGCGTAGAAGCCACCCGGCTTCGGAAGGCGCAGGCCCATCGCGACGAGGCCGGCAGCGAAGAGTGCCGCGATCACGCCGCAGAACAGGTACATGACCGGAGTTCCCACTCCGTTCCCCAACAGGATGGTCACGGGTATGAAGCCGAGAAAGACCACCATCGGGCCGTTGTAGGCGAGGACGGTGAAGACCAGGTTGAAGAATCCGATGTTGCCTTGGAGCTTGTCGCCGGGGGCCGTACCGGCCTCCATCGCGTGAGTGCCGTCCGAACTTGTCGCGGTCATGTCCGGTTTCTCCTGTCAGTGAGCAAGGCGCTGGGGGCGCGGGTCCTGCGTAGTGCGGTCGCTCGGCCACCGGGACGTGACCGCCTTCGCCATCGAAGGTCTACGTTTCGCATGAACATAGGTAGGCGGAGTCGCGATGGCCATTGGGGATTCTCCTAAGCCGCCCAGCGTGCGTTGGTGGGACGACAGGACGGAGAACGTCTCAGCCACAATTGTGCGCTATCTCGGCGGTAGCGATTCGCGTGTTTGTTCAGCCGCGAAAGGACCCGACAGGCACTCCTGACACTCCGGCGTCAGCAAGCCGGTAGAGGGACCCGTCCGCGGTCCGAGGCGAATCGAGTCCATACCGCGCCGTGGTCACGAAGAGTTCGCGCAGGCCTGGTCCCCCGAACGCGCAGGAGGACGGCTGACTCGCTTCCGACGCGACTTCCCGGAGGAGGTCGCCCTCCGGACTGATGCGAACTATTTTGCTTCCGCCCCAGAGCGCGATCCACAGGCAGCCGTCCATGTCCACTGCGAGGCCGTCTGGCAATCCTTCGGAGTCACGGAAGCGGCGCACGACTCGCTTGTGCGAAATCGACCCGCTTGCCGGATCGAAATCGAACGCGAACGTCTCGCCCGTCACGCTGTCATTCAGATAGAAGATACGGCCCTCGCGGTCCCAGCCCAGGCCATTCGGCAGCGTGAGGCCGGTCAGGACCTGCCTCACGCCCCAGTCGGTATCGAGTACATGAAGGGCGCCTTGCTCGGCGACTTCATCCTTGTGGAGGCTGCCTGCCCAGAGCCGACCATCAGGGCCGGCCTTCGCATCATTCATCACGTGGTCCGCGTCCAGGAAGGACAGCAATCGGCCATCGCCCCCGCCCGCCGACAATTCCAAGAATCCCGACGCTGTAGCAACGACATAACCTCGCGTACTGGGCGACACAGCGGCGATGAAGCCGTCCAGAGCGCGACTGGTCTTGGATGATCCATCCCACGTGTTGAGAACGCCAGGCGTCATATCGACCCACACCAGACGACCTTCCTCGGGCAGCCAGATCGGAGACTCCCCGATGTCATCTTCGCCGGGCAGGAGCAATTGGAGCTCGGTGCGCGGGCGCTCATCACTACTTGCTGGGTCGACCATAGGGCTCAACTATTCGTGGAGGGACGGTTCAGCCACACAATATCTCTGGTCACGAGCCAAGAGCGCTGTTGAGCGACTCGGACGCGCCGCCGCCTACCGCGAGGCAGAGCCGCGCCAACGACGAAACGGCGGCTGTTCACCAGCCGCCGTTTCCTGTGTTTTCAACCTGTGTAGCGAGGGCGGGACTCGAACCCGCGACACCACGATTAGGTTCCGCTAGATCTCGCTGGGGCACCTAGCCCGCACCTTGCTTGATATTCAGGGGTTTTCGAGGTCAAGTCCCGTGGAGTGGTGTAACGAACATTCTTCGAGAATGAGCTTGGCTACGCAGTCAACGTGAGGGGTAGTT
>NZ_JBXAPS010000013.1:0-29532 GCF_058806435.1 Leifsonia sp. GW821-FHT13C09
CCCCCCCCCCCCCCCCCCCCCCCCCCCCCCCCCCCCCCCCCCCCCCCCCCCCCCCCCCCCCCCCCCCCCCCGCTTCTCGCTGTCAGACCTGCGCGCCCAGCTTGAAGCCCTGCGCCTCGTCGCCCTTGCGCGTGTACGAGAAGCCGTCGGCCCCGATGGTGACCTCCATCTCGGAGTCGTCGGTGCGCGTGGTGAGGGGCTGCGGGTTGCCGTCCAGGTCGAGCACGAGGGACGCGTCGGTGTACCAGGAGGGCACGACCGGGTTGCCCCACCAGTCGCGGCGCTGGTTGTCGTGCACATCCCAGGTGACGACCGGGTTGTCCGGGTCGCCCGTGTAGTAGTCCTGCGTGTAGATCTCGATGCGGTGGCCGTCGGGGTCGCGCAGGTAGAGATAGAAGGCGTTCGAGACCCCGTGGCGGCCGGGGCCGCGCTCGATGACGTCGCTCATGCGGAGCGCGCCGAGCTTGTCGCAGATCGCGATGATGTTGTGCTTCTCGTGCGTGGCGAACGCGATGTGGTGCAGGCGCGGGCCGTCGCCGCCGGTCATGGCGGTGTCGTGCACGGTGGGCTTGCGGCGCATCCAGGCGGCGTAGGTGGTGCCGGCCTCGTCCTGGATGTCCTCCGTCACGCGGAAACCGAGGTCCTCCATGTAGGCGACGGCGCGCGGCACGTCGGGGGTGACCTGGTTGAAGTGGTCGAGCCGCACGAGCGCGCCTGGGGTGTAGAGGTCGTAGCGCCAGGCGAGGCGCTCGACGTGCTGGACGTCGTAGAAGAACTCGTACGGGAAGCCGAGCGGGTCCTCCACCCGGACCGAGTCGCCGATGCCCTTCGTAAAGCCCTCAGCCCGGCGCTCGACCCGGCAGCCGAGCTCGGTGTAGAACGCGACGGCGCGGTCCAGGTCCTCCGGCGTCCGCACCCGGTACGAGAACGCGGCGGCGGCGGCGACCGGGCCCTTCCGCAGTACGAGGTTGTGGTGGATGAACTCCTCGAACGACCGCAGGTAGACGGTGTTCTCGTCCTCTTCCGTGACGACCAGGTCGAGCACGTTCACGTAGAAGTTACGGCTGGCCTCGAGGTCGGTGACGACCAGCTCCATGTACGCGCAGCGGACGACGTCCGGCGGTGTCGCCGTCGGAGTGGGGATGCGATGGGTGGGCGCCGGGATGGGGTCGCCGGAGGTGGTCACGGGCTCCGGGGCGTCCGGGGTGATGGGTGAGGTCATGTCAGAGCTTCCTTGCTGTGTCGACGGGGATGGAGGGATCAGGAGTCGCCGGCGTCCTCGGCGGCCTCCTCGGCCTCCTCGGGCTGGTGGACGGTGGCGCCGAAACGGGCGGTGTGCACCGGCCCGAGGGTGATGTGGACGGCCTGCTGGTCGGTGTAGAAGTCGATGGAGCGATAGCCGCCCTCGTGGCCGAGGCCGGAGGCCTTCACCCCGCCGAACGGGGTGCGGAGATCGCGGACGTTGTGCGAGTTGAGCCAGACCATCCCGGCCTCCACGTTCTGCGCGAAGGTGTGGGCGCGCTCCAGGTCGTTGGTCCAGAGGTAGGCGGCGAGGCCGTAACGCACACCGTTGGCAAGCTCCAGAGCCTCCTGGTCGGAGTCGAAGGGCGTGATCGCGACGACCGGACCGAAGATCTCCTCCTGGAAGATGCGCGCGTCCGGCTTCACGTCGGCGAACACCGTCGGGGCGACGTAGTTGCCGTGCTCCAGTCCCTTCGGGCGACCGCCGCCGGCGAGCAGCCGGCCCTCGCCCTTGCCGATCTCGACGTAGCTCATCACCTTCTCGAAGTGCTCCGGGTGCACGAGCGCGCCGACCTCGGTCTTCGGGTCGTGCGGGTCGCCGACGATGATGTTCTTCGCACGGGCGGCGTAGCGCTCGCAGAACTCGTCGTAGATCGCCCGCTCGACGAGGATGCGGGAGCCGGCGGTGCAGCGCTCCCCGTTCAGTGAGAACACCCCGAACAGGGTCGAGTCGATCGCCGCGTCCAGGTCGGCGTCCGCGAACACGACGGCCGGCGACTTGCCGCCGAGCTCCATCGACAGGCCCTTCAGGTACGGGGCCGCGTTGGCGAAGATCAGCTGCCCGGTCCGGCTCTCGCCGGTGAAGGAGATGAGCGGCACGTCCGGGTGCTTCACCAGCGCGTCGCCGGCCTCCTCCCCCAGGCCGTTGACCAGGTTGAAGACGCCGTCCGGCACACCGGCCTCGCGGAAGATCTCCGCCCACAGGCTCGCCGACAGCGGGGTGAACTCGGCCGGCTTGAGGACCACGGTGTTGCCGGTCGCGAGCGCCGGGGCGAGCTTCCAGCTCTCCAGCATGAACGGCGTGTTCCACGGCGTGATGAGCCCGGCGACGCCGATCGGCTTGCGGTTCACGTAGTTGAGCTGGCTGCCCGGCACCTTGTAGGCGTCGTCCGCCTGCGCCACGATCAGGTCGGCGAAGAACCGGAAGTTCTCCGCGGCCCGGCGCGCCTGTCCGAGCGCCTGCGTGATCGGGAGGCCGGTGTCGAAGGTCTCCAGCTCGGCGAGCCGAGCATCCTGCTCCTCCACCGCGTCGGCGATCCGGTTCAGGACGCGGGCGCGCTCGCGCGGCTTCAGCCGCGGCCACGCCCCCTGCTCGAACGCCCGGGTCGCGGCGGCGACGGCGAGGTCGATGTCCGCCTTCTGCCCCGCGGCGGCCTGCACGTAGGTCTCATTGGACACCGGGTCGAGGACGTCGAACGTCTTCCCGGAGACGCTGTCGACGAACTTCCCGTCGATGAAGTGCTGGATAGACGTCGGAAGGTTCTCGGGAACGTAGTGCTGCGCCATGCGCGGCCTCCTTGAGTGTGGAGAGCTTGGTCAGTGGTGGGCGTGCTCGTCCTGGTACGCGCGGAAGGCGTCCAGGGTCGCCAGCCGGTGACGGCGGGCGGCGAGCTCGATCTCGAGCGGCTCGGCGCCCGACTCGATGAGGGAGACGATCTGCGCGTGCTCGGCGACGGACTCGCGGGCGCGGCCGGGCACGAAGCTGAAGACGGAGTCACGGAGGACGGCGAGCCGGTTCCAGCCGCGGTGCACGAGGTCCAGGATGTGCGGGTTGGGGCACTCCTCGAACAGCACCGAGTGGAACTCCTGGTTGAGCTGGGTGAAGCGGTGCGGGTCGAATCCTTCGAGGCTCGCGATCATGGCGTCGTTGACCTGGCGCGCCCGGCGCAGGTGATCGGCCGTGAGCCGCGGAGCCGACAGCTGGGTGGCGGCGCCCTCCACCAGCGCGAGGGTCTCCATCGTGTACGCGTACTCGGTGGGCTGCAGGAAGGCGACCTGGGCGCCCACGTTCTTCTCGAACGTCACGAGGCCTTCGGCCTCCAGCCGCCGGATCGCCTCGCGCACCGGGACCACGCTGATGGCGAGCTCGCCGGCGATCGCCCCGAGCACCAGGCGGTAGCCCGAGACATAGCGCCCGTCCTCGATCCGTGCTCGGATGAACTCGTACGCGAGCTGGGATTTGCTCGGGGCCGCCGTGTTCAGCGCTGCGTCAGCCATGCGCGGTACCGATCCTTCCACTCCGCGTTCATCGGGAACAGCCCGTCGACCTTCTCTCCGCCGCGCACCATCTCCGCGACGAACTCCTCCTCGCGCTCCTGCTCGATCGCGTCGGCCACGACCTCCTCCACGAGCACGGGCGGGATCACGAGCAGCCCGTCGGCGTCGCCGACGATCACGTCGCCGGGCTGCACCGTGGCGCCGCCGCAGGCGATCGTGATGTCGGTGTCCCACGGCACGTGCTTGCGCCCGAGCACTGCGGGGTGCGGGCCGGCCGAGTAGGTCGGGATGTCGAGGGCCGCGACCACGGCGAGATCGCGCACGCCGCCGTCCGTGACGATGCCCGACGCGCCGTTCACCTGCGCGCGCAGGGCGAGCACATCGCCCACGGTGCCGCTGCCGCGCTCGCCGCGCGCCTCGATCACGAGCACCTCGCCGGCGCCGACCGCGTCGAACGCCCGCTTCTGGGCGTTGTAGCCGCCGCCGTGCGACGCGAAGAGGTCCTCCCGGTTCGGGACGAACCGCAGCGTGCGCGCCGTGCCGATCACCTTCGTGCCGGGGCGGGTGGAGGTCAGGCCGTCGATGCTCACGTTGTTCAGCCCGCGCTTGCGCAGCTGGGAGCTCAGGGTGGCGGTGGCGACGGAGGCGAGCTTGGCGCGCAGTTCGTCGGTCAGCACGAAGGCCTTCTCGGGCGGCCGCGACCATGCCTCACTGCGCTGGAAGTCGTCCACGCTCGGCTTGCTGCCGAAGTCGCCGAACGGCACGGTGCCCTCGGTGATGCGCGTGACCAGCCGGCCAGTGGTCGGGGTGCCGTGAACGGTCGGGGCGTCGACCTCCACCTCGACGACGTCGCCCGGCTGTGTGACCGACGACCCGGCCGGGGTGCCGGTGAGGATGACGTCACCCGGCTCCAGCGTCATCAGCTGCGAGAGGTCGGCGACCAGCTGCCCGAACGGGAAGAGCAGGTCGTCGGTCGTGCCCTCCTGCACCAGCTCGCCGTTCAGCCAGGTGCGCACGCGCAGGGCGCCGGGGTCGACGGCTGCCGCCGGGATGACCTCGGGCCCCAGGGGGGTGAAGCCGTCCCCACCCTTGGAGCGGACGTTCGAACCCTTGTCGGCGGCGCGCAGGTCGTAGAGGCCGAAGTCGTTGGCGGCGGTGACGCCGGAGACGGCCGCCCAGCCCTCGCCGGGCGAGACCCGGCGGGTGGGGTGACCGATGATGAGAGCGATCTCGCCCTCGAAGGCGAGCAGTTCGATTCCGGCGGGTCGCTCGAGCTCGCCTCCGGTGGAGGCGACGGAGGAGGCCGGCTTGAAGAAGTACGACGGCTGCGCCGGAGTGCGACCGCGCTGCGCCGCGCGCGACCGGTAGTTCAGGTGCACCGCGATGATCTTGCCGGGGCGGGCGGGCAGATCGTCCGGGTCGATGTCACTCACGGATCGTCGCTCCTCGTCGTCGGGGAATGTCCCTTCGGGACCATATCTGAGATCATATACGATCTTCACGAGGTCGGCAACCGGTAGCTCGCCGCCGTCGGCTCGTCCGCGATCGCGTGGATGGTGAAGTCGTCGAGCACGAGGCGGCGAGCGGACGTCACTTCGGATCGGCCGGGTACGTGGTCTCGTTGAGGATGGTGAACCGGCTGTCGAACGGGATGTGCACGGCGTCGAGCGTGGGGGCGTCCCAGCAGAACATGCGGCCGATCGACCGCTCCTTCTGGAGGTCGACGATCAGGAAGCTCTCGACGGCCATGACGGACTCCTGCCAGTAGAGGAGGTACAGGTCGTCGCCGAGCTCCCAGGCCTCGGCACGGTCCACGTCGGCGAGCCCGGCCTCCCCTCCCCGCACGCAGTGCCAGACGAAGGTGCCGGCGTCGAGGTAGATGTGCTCGTAGGCCTCGGTGGCGCTGTAGCGGTAGAAGATGCGGAGCCCGACCAGCGCGTCGGTGCGCCGACGCGGTTCGATCGGCCCGGCGCCGGCCACCCGTCCCGAGGAGAAGTCGGTGGTCGTGCGCACCGCGCCGTCGCGATCGACGAAGCGGGAGCGCGCACGCGTCACGCGACCGTCCGACAGGTCCAGCGCGAGAGAGTCGTTGACCGTAGCTGTCAGCGCTCCGTCGAGCAGGTCGAGGTAGAAGATCCCCGGTCGCGCCTCGACGGCGCGGTACCGGACGATCCGGCGCTCCCGCTCCGCTTCGGCCACCGCGAGCTCGTCCGAGGTGAGGAACTCGTAGGTCGTGCTCGGCGCACCGTCGTACAGGACGTCGAGGGTGCGGCCGACGAGTTCGCCCGAGGCGGGCAGCCCCGGCTCGCCGAAGCCCTGCAGCATGGTCGCGGTGCTCGGCCATTCGGCCTCGGCGACGAAGTCCTGAATGCGATCTTCCGTGTTCATGGGTAGCTCCTGTCGTGGTCGGGTCGGTCAGGCTTTCGGGCGGTGGATCACCTTGGGCGCCGCGACTGCCTTCAGGCCGTCGACGCCGAACTCGAGCCCGTAGCCCGAGCCCTTCACGCCACCGAACGGCGCCAGCGGGTGGAGGGTGCCGTGACGGTTGATCCACACGGAGCCCGCCTTGAGCTTGGCCGCCACCTCCGAGGCGGCCGCGAGGTCGGAGGACCACACGGACGCGCCGAGACCGACGTCGAGGCGGTTGGCGTTCGTCACCGCCTCGTCCACGTCGGTGTACTTGATGATCGGCAGCACGGGGCCGAACTGCTCCTCGTCGACGATGGGGTCTCCGTCGCTGACGTCGGCGACGAGGGTGATGGGGTAGAACAGGTCGCCGAGTTCCTTCGCCGGGCTGCCTCCCGTGACGATGCGGGCTCCGCGGGCGCGCGCGTCCTCCACGAGGCCGCTCACGATCTCGAACTGGGCCTGGTTCTGCACCGGGCCGAGCAGGCTGGTCTCGTCCAGGCTCGGACCCAGCGGCACCGACGTGCTGAAACGGGCGAGGGCGTCGATGACGTTCTCGTACTGCGACTCGTGCACATACAGTCGCTTGAGCGCGGCGCAGGTCTGGCCGGTGTTGATGAAGGCGCCCCAGAAGAGGTCGCCCACGATGGCCTCGGGGTCCGTGTCGGGGAGCACGATGCCGGCGTCGTTGCCGCCGAGCTCGAGCGTCAGGCGGGCGAGGTTGCCGGCCGAGCTCTCGATGATGCTCCGGCCAGTGGCGGTGGAGCCGGTGAACATGATCTTCGCGATGGAAGGGTGCGCGGCGAGGAGCGATCCGACGTCGCGGCCGGCGGAGATGCCGATGAGGACGTCCGCCGGGAGTGCTTCGTTCAGGATGGAGATGAGTGCCAGCACGCTCAGCGGCGTGTAACCGGAGGGCTTGACGATCACGGTGTTCCCCATCCGCAGCGAGGGGGCGCTCTGCCAGATGCCGATCATCAGGGGCCAGTTCCACGGGCCGATGGCGGCGACCACCCCGAGCGGCTCGTACACGAGCTCGGCGACGAGGTTCTCGTCCTCGACCACGACCTGCGGGTCGAGCTGGAGGTCGGCGGTGACGCGCAGCCAGGTGGCCACAGCGCCGACCTCGAAGCGGGCGTTGGGCCCGTTCAGTGGCTTGCCCTGCTCACGGGCGAGGAGTTCGACGAGCGCCTCGGAGGACTCGTCGACCAGGTCGGCGGCCAGACGGAGCGCGTCCGCACGAGCGGCATCCCCCAGGGCGGCCCAGGCGGGTTGCGCCTGCTCCGCGCGGCTGATCGCCGCTTCCAGGTCGTCCGCGGTGTGCCGCGGCGCGTAGCCGATCAGTTCGCCGGTCGCGGGTTCGCGGACAGGTTTGCCGGAGGTCTCCTCGCCCAGCACGCGCTGGAGCAGTTCATCGTAGGTGGTCATGGTCGAAGCCTCGATCTCGTCGGTTCAGGGGTCAGTTGTGGTCGGAAGCGGAGGCGAGCGGACCCGGCTCCTCAGGTGCGGTGCGCCGGGGCCGGCTGACCAGGAACCCGACGAGGAAGCAGATCGGGACGATGATCAGAAGCACGATCGCGGTCGTGAGCTCGCCGCCGATCAGAGCGGTGAAGTTCGACACGACCAGGAACAGCACACCCAGCAGGAGGACGGCGGAGAGAGAGGGCGCGATGACGGTCTGCCACGGTTTGCGGCCCTCCCGGTTCCGGGCGAAGTAGACGACGACGGCGGCCGAGCAGAGGACGTAGAGCACCACGAGCGCGGCGACGGAGACGCCGCTGAGCCAGGAGAACAGGGTGAGCACGGGGTCGAGGCCGAGGAAGGCGAAGGGCAGGACGAGCACCAGCGACATCACGGTCTGCACCCACGCTGCGGCGAACGGCGCCTGGTGCCGGTTGGTCCGCGAGACCCGAAGCGGCAGGGAGCCGTCGAGGCCGAGGGAGTGGAGATACCGGTTGATGCCGTTGTGGAACGCGAGGATGCCCGCGAACAACGAGGTGACCAGCAGGATGCTCGCGACGATGCCGGACCAGCCGCCGAGCACACCGTCGAGTGCCTTGAACACGAACGAGGTGGAGTCGCCCGACTGAACCGCCTTGCCGGCGGCCGCGGTGACCTTCGACGCGCCGTAATAGCTCACGAACATCCATGCAACGAACGACAGGAAGATCGAGATGACGGCGACCGACAGGTACGTCGCACGTGCAACGGTGCGGCGAGGATCCTTCGCCTCGCCGGAGTAGATGGCGGTCGACTCGAAGCCGAACATGGACGCGACGGCGAACATCAGGGCGACGCCGGGCGCGCCGGAGAGGACGGCGCTCGGCGAGAAGCTGGCGACCGGGTTGATGCCCTCCGGTCCGCCGCCCGTGAACAGAACCCCGAAGGAGAACGCCAGCAGGACGGCCACCTCGCAGGCCACGAGGACCGCGAGGACGCGGGCGCCGAGCTCGATGTTGAGCGATCCCAGAACCTGGACCAGAGCCACCGTCACGATCACCGGCACCCACCAGGGCAGCGTGAGCCCGAGGGCGGCGAAGAGGGCGGAGACGGATACGCCGTACAGCCCGTACATGGCCGCCTGGACGGTCGCATAGGCGAGGATGGCGAGCCACGCCGCTCCGGAACCCGTGCGCCGGCCGAACGCGGCTCCGACGTACGCGTAGAACGCGCCGTTGACTTTGATCCGCCGGGACATCGCGATGAACCCGACCGCGAAGAGGGTGATGACGATGCCGATGACCACGTAGGCGCCGGGTGCTCCCGCGCCGTTTCCCAGGAAGACGGTCAGGGGAAGCGCGCCCGCGATGGCGGTCAACGGCGCCTGGGCGGAGAGGACGAAGAACAGGATGCCGAGCACGCCGACGGCGTTCCGGCGCAGGCCGGACGACGAAGCAGCGGGCTCCACGGACTCGGAGGCGACAGGCAAGGGTGACGCTGAAGCGGTCATGAGGATCTTCCTTGATCTCGGGTGGGAAATGTTACGCGCCGACGATGGCCGATGCGCGGGGGATGAGGGGTGCGTCAGTGCGGATGGTGCTGCGGGCTGCGGCGAGCCCGCTTTGGATCGCTCCGTCGATGAATCCGCCCCAGCCGTCGGCGAGGTCGGATCCGGCGAAGCGGATGGGGCCGACAGGAGCCTGGAGCGAGGCCAGGGACTCCGTGAGGAATCCCGTTCGGTGCATCGGCCAGGTCTCTCCTGCGTACGGGTCTGCGACCCAGTCGTGGCCGACCGTCTCGAGGACGACCGCGTCGGGTACCAGACGTCGCAACGTCTCCTCGACGAGGCCTCGGTCATCCGGGCCGACCGCCGTGGCATCGGGGCCGAAGCAGACCACGATGGTCGAGCCGTCCCGGATGTACTCGGTCTGGAAGAAGTTGAGCGGCCAGTCGGCGGAACCGAGGGCGACGAACGGAGCGCGCTCACCGTCCAGCCGTGCCCAGATCTTGGTGCCGAGACCCGCTTGGCCTCGCCCGATCGCGCTCGTCGAGGGCGCCGGCAGCTCGGGCTCGAACGCGATGTGCCGGAGGGCGTGCAGCGGTGCGGTCACGATCACAGCGGAAGCGTGCAGGACCGAACCGTCGGCCAGCTCGACGGCGGCGCCGTCCGGCGTCTCGGCGATCCGTCGCACTTCCCGCTCCAGCAGCAGATCTCCGGTGATGTCGCCGGCGATGGCTGCGGCGAGCCGCCGGGTGCCGCCCTGGATCTTGTAGCTGGCGCACGCTTCGAAGTTGACCCGCCAGTCCCCGTTCGTCAGCGCGATCCAGCGGAGGGCCTGGGAGAAAGCCGCGTCATCGAGTCGGCCGTTGAAGTTCAGCGTCCAGAACGATTCGAGGAGCTCCCGCTGCACCGGCGGCAGGTCGAGTCCGGCGATCGCCCGCGCCATGCTGAGGGTGTCCGCGTCGGCGAGAGCTCGCGGGCCGTTCGCCAGGCAGTCGAAAGGCTGCGGGAACAACGCGCGCGCGTCGTGGCCGAGGAGGGTGTTGGGGAGGTCCAGCAGTTCGAGCAGGTCGTCGGGCGATCCCGTGTGTGCACGTCCGTCGCTCCACCAGTGCGCGACCTCAGGGGTGGGGCTCGCCACGGTTCCGATTCCGTAGCGCTGGAGCTCGGCCCAGACGAACGGCTGGGTCCAGTGGACCCAGGTGCCGCCGAGCTCCAGTTCCATCCCGAACTCGGGGCGCGTCCAGGTGCGGCCGCCGATCCGGTCGCGTGCTTCGACGACGGCGACGCGGCGTCCGCGCTGCGAAAGCTCCCGCGCGGCCACGAGGCCGGCGAAGCCGGCGCCGACGACGATGACGTCGTATCTGTTCTCGGTCATCGCGGGTGCCTAGCTATAGACGAAGAACTCGACGACGGGCTCATGGATGGTCCAGCGGGTCGAGACGCCCGTGTCGAGTGTCGCCGCTGATCCCGGGCCGAGCTCGACGGCCGGGCCGCCGTCGATCTCCAGGCTCAGTCGGCCTTGGACGATGAAGATGGACTCGTCGGCCTCGCCCACGACCGTGAACGGTTCGGGAGCGTCTTCGGGGCTGACGACCCAGAAGCCGGCCGCGCTGCCGGCACGGCTGCCTTCACCGAATCGACGGATCCACTGGACCCGCCCGACCTCGAACGGCTCGAGCGCCGATTCGTCGTACGAACCTGCCGAGTATTCGGTGTGATCGGCCATCGGGTTCTCCTCCACAGTGAGGTGCCGGCGCGGAGCGCGACGTCAAACTAAGCAAGTGCTTAGTGAATGTAAGCAGATGCTTAGTTCTGTGTCAACAGGCGCGTTCGGATCGGTACCATCGACGAATGAAGACAAACGGCCGCGCGGCGTACGGCACGGGGCGCGACCTCCTGATCGAGGCGGCGATCCGCGTGGTCGCGAGCAAGGGCCTCCGTGGGCTCACCTACCGCGCGGTCGGCGAGGAAGCCGGCGTGAACAACACGCTGATCGCGCACCATTTCGGCAGCAGGGACGCCCTCCTCGCCGCGGCCCTCGACGGCGTGACGCAGGACGCCATCGAATCGACCCGGCTGCTCCTGTTCTCCACCTCCGAGGAGGAGTTCATCGAGGCCCTCCTGAACAGCACCCGATCCAGCCCGGAACTCCATTCCTTCCAGTACGAGATGATCCTGGAGGCCAGACGCAATCCCGCCTTCCGTCCCGCGGTGAAGAAGTCGTACGCGGACTACATCGACGCGATGAAGGACGGCTTGACAGCGTTCGGGATCACCGAGAACCTCGACTCCATCGCCCGAGTGACCTTCGCGAGCCTTGACGGGCTCGTGATGCAGCGCATCGCCGGCGTCGACGAGGAGTCCATCCGCGACGCCATCCGGGCCGTGTGGAACGAGCTCTCGACACTCGCCGGGCTGACGCATCGCGCATGATCGGCGGAGGGATCGTCAGAACGAAACGACGTCCGTGAACCGTGTCAGCGTGGGCGGCCCGGCCAAGTACTCGCCGAGGCCCGAGGCGCCGGGCCCGGCCCGCCAGGCGCGATAGGCCTCGTCATGCTCGAGGGACTCCCAGCGCTCGACCGCAACCACGTGCGCGGGGTCTGTGACGTCCGTGACGATCTGAACGCCCAGGCAGCCCTCGAATGCGCGTGTGTCCGCGAGGATGTCGCGCAGCGCGCGAGGCCCGTCTTCGAGGTGGTCGGCGGCAAAGCGCAGGTCGAGGAGGGAGGTGACAGTCACGCTTGCGACGCTAGCACTCGACGATGCGCAGGACGCGGCCGCGACCGCCTCACCTGAACGCCGATCACGGCCGGGTACCGGATAATAAGCCGTGGTCTCTTGGCTGGTTCAGCAGTTCTCCGGGGTGGGTATCATCTCCGGTCCCCTGCCGTACGCGTTGCTCGTGCTCTCGGGGATTCTGACCGGCATTCTGATCACACAGGTCGGCCTACGTCACCGCCAGGACCCGCATCGGCGCCTGATCGGCGTCCTTGTCGCCCTGTGCATCGGAGAGGCGATCGGGGCACTCGTCTTCTGGGTCGTCGCAGTCGGGTGGAACCCGTTCGGCATTCCCGTCCCCCATGCCATCGCCGCGTATGCGGCCGCGCTCGGCGGCTCCATCGCGATCGCCGCGCTTTCCATTCACCGGGCGCGCTGGTGGAGGTCGCTTCTCGCCGCGCTGACGGTCGGCGTCGTCCTGGTCGCCGGCACACTCGCCTCCAGCGCCGCATTCGGAGTCAACCCCACGATCGGTTCCCTTTTCGGCGTCACTCCGACCTCCAACGCGGCGGATCAGACGGCCCTCGTCCACCCCGTCGCGACCAAGGCCGTGACGGACATCGCGAAGTCGTGGACTCCGCCGCGCGGCATGCCGAAGCACGGAAAGACCGAGTCGGTGAAGATTCCGGCCCCGCACTCGGGATTCGCCGCGCGCGACGCCGGACTCTATCTCCCGCCGGCCGCGCTCGTGCCCAACGCCCCACGCCTTCCCCTGATGATCCTGATGATGGGACAGCCGGGCAACCCCGACCCGCAATACGTCGGGGCGGTGCTGGACCAGTTCGCCGCACGGAACCACGGACTGGGCCCGATCGTCGTCGTCGCCGACCAGCTCGGCGACCCCACTCAGGACCCCGGCTGCACGGATTCCGCACGCTTCGGAAAAGCCGAGACCTACATCACGGTCGACGTCCTCGACTGGGCCCGCCAACACCTGGACGTCGACCCGTCCGGCTCCACGACGACGATCGCGGGGTACTCGAACGGCGGCGCCTGCGCGATGCTGTTCGCCTCGAAGTACCCCGACGACTTCCGCAACGTGGTGGACATCTCGGGCGAGCTCTTCCCCGGATCAGAGGACCCCGCCGCCATGCTCGACTCCGTCTTCGTCGGGAACCAGGCGGCGTACGACGCACAAAAGCCGGCGACCTACCTTGCCGGCCACACCTACCGCGGACTGGCCGTCTTCACCGCCGGGTCGAACGATCCCTTCTATGTCCAGTCCGGCCAGCAAGCCCAGAAGCTCTTCCAACGAGCCGGCTACGTCACCGAATTCGCCGAAGTCCCCAATGGCGGCCATGTGCTGGGCGCCATCCACGGAGGATTCGCCATCGCATTCACCGCCCTGTACCCGTCGCTCGGGCTGAAGGTCGCAGTCCTTCCCTGACGAGCGCGGATCTGGAACTCACCCGGCGTCGGAAATCTCTCGGATGAGTCGATCGATCTTGTCCCGGACGTCGAGCTGCTCCTCGTCTGCGTGCGTGAAGAGGATGCGGTAGATCACCGGAGCCACGACCACATCGACCACGCGATCGGTCGTCGGGGGCGTCTCGCCTCGCTCGATCGCCCGCGACCGGATCTCCTCGATGTACCGCCGCAGGATCTCGAAGTAGTCGGTGGTCACGTCCTTGTCAGCGACCATGTCGCGCAGGACCTGCCGCCCGAGTTCGGTGGAGAACTCCTCGACGTACGGGACGAACCAGGCGAGGAGGTCTCCCTCGAGCGTGCCGGTGTCCTCCACCTGTTCGAGGGCGAGAGAGTTCGACGCCACCGCGGCCAGCAATCCCTGGAGGTCGCGCCACCGGCGATAAATCGTGCTCGTGTTGACGCCTGCCCGCTTGGCGATCTCCGGAATGGAGAGGGCGGTCCGGTCCCCGCCGTTCTCCTCGAGGAGCTCGGTCACCGCCGAGTGCACCGCCAGTTGGATGCGCGCGCTGCGGCCTCCCGGGCGGGCTGTCGGTGCGGTGGCCATGGGTCGAGTCTAGGGTTCGCACCTTAAAGCGCAAAGTATGCGTTTAGGGAGTAGTGTTAAAGCGTACTTTTCGCTTTAAGGAATCGAGGTCCTGATGAGACGCCGTCACGCGGCATTCTGGTTGCACGCTGCGGTGCTCGTTGTGTTCATCGGCGGCTCCGCAGCCCCCTCGCCGCTGTACGCGCGGTACGCGCACGAGTGGGGGCTCGGGCCGATCGCCGTCACGGCGGTCTTCGCCGTCTACGCGGCCGCCATCCTCGTCACTCTGCTGATCACGGGTTCTCTCGCTGATCACCTCGGCACACGGCCGGTGCTCATCGCGGCGATCGTGCTGGAGATCGCGGCGATGCTCCTCTTCGCGGGCGCAGCCTCCCCCGCAGCCCTCATCGCCGCGCGGGTGATCCAAGGGGTGGCGACCGGGGCGACGATGAGCGCTGCCGGGGCCGCACTCATGGCGTTCGAGAACCCCGACCGTCCGGCCGGGTCGCTGCTCAACAGCCTCGCCTCACCTGTCGGGCTCTCGAGCGGGGCGATCGGATCGTCCCTCCTGGTCGGTTTCGCCCCCGCACCGGCGCAGGTGGTCTATCTGACGATCGCGGCGCTGCTGGTGATGCTGGGGATCCCGCTCGCCCTCCACCCGCAGACCGGGGGAACGCTGCGGTGGACGGCCCGATCGCTCGTCCCGCGGCTCCGCATCCCTGCTGCCGCGGTGAAGACGGTCGCCACGGCGATGCCGGTCGGCGCCGCGACGTGGGCGCTCGGGGGGTTCTACCTCTCGCTCGGACCTGCGATCGTTCGTTCACTCACCCACGATCCGGCGGTCATCATCGGCGGCCTCGCGCTTTTCGCACTGTTCTTCCCCGCCGCGATCGCCGTGTTCGCAGCGCGACGGTGGTCCGACCGCACGACCATGCTCGTCGGCGTCATCTGCCTCATCACCGGCGTCTCGGTCACCGCGCTCGCCGTGGCCTCCGGGTCGGTGGTCCTCTACTTCGTCGGAACGATGGTGGCCGGCTGCGGTTTCGGCAGCGGCTACTCCGGAGCACTGCGGGTCACTCTCCCGCTCGCCGCACCCCACGAGCGCGCCGGCATGTTCTCGGCGGTCTACGTCATCTGCTACCTCGGGTTCAGCGTCCCGGCCGTCGCCGCAGGCGCACTCACGACCGTCGTCGGACTGAAGCCGACGACCCTCGTCTACGGTGCGGTCCTCGTCCTGGCAGCGATCCCCGCGTTCATCGCCAACCTCCGACCGGCCCGACCGCGCCGCAACCCTGTCGCCACCTCGACCGGCTCGCTGCGGGCCGTGCTCGGGTCGACCGCCTCGCTCTGAGCCTCAACACCGAAGGAGACATCCATGTCTTTCACCCCGCCCACCAATGTCGACACCCGGCCTCTCGCGGTCATCGGCGGCGGCACCCTGGGCCGACGCATCGCACTGATGCTCGCCCTTCACGGAGCGGAAGTGCGTGTCCACGACACCGACCGCGCGACCGCTGACGCCGCGACGGCCTTCGTCGAAGCGGCGCGTCCGGACGTCGCGACGGCATTCGGGGGCACGCCCGACGGCGCCGTGACCGCGACCACAGACCTCAGCGCCGCGCTCGACGATGCGTGGCTGGTCATCGAGGCCGTCCCCGAGAAGCTGACCCTGAAGAAGCAGGTCTTCGCCGACCTCGACAGGCACGCGAGCCCGGACGCCGTCCTCGCGAGCAACTCCTCCTCGTTCCCCACCTCGGCCTTCCGCGACAGTGTCGGCGATCCCGCCCGACTGCTGAACGCCCACTTCTACATGCCGCCCGAGGCACGCTCGGTCGAGCTGATGTCGAGCGGGGCCACTACCGACGAGGTCATTGAGCTGGTGCGTTCCGAGTTCAGCCGGTACCACCTCCTCCCGCACATCGTGCGCAAAGAGAGCACGGGCTTCATCTTCAACCGCATCTGGGCGGCGATCAAACGTGAGGCCCTCTCCGTCGTCGCCGAGGGCGTCGCAGACCCCGCCGACGTCGACGCGTTGTTCGCCGACCTCTTCCGCGCCAAGCTCACCCCCTTCCGCTTCATGGACCAGGTCGGCCTCGACGTCGTCCTCGACATCGAAGACCACTACTCCGCCATCGCAGGCCGCGAGAACACGCTCGCCCCATTCCTCCGCTCCTACATCGAGCAGGGCCGTCTCGGCGTCAAGACCGGGCGTGGCATCTACGACGACTACGCCTGAGGCGAAGGACGGTGCGCTCTCGCTCGCGAGCGGGCGACTCTTCCCCGCCCCGCCCCACGCCTCCTAGAGTCGGGCTGTGGGGATGCAGCGGATCGAGGGCGGATCCTTCCAGATGGGGTCGACGGCCTTCTATACGGATGAGGGCCCCGTGCACGCGCGAACGGTCGCGTCCTTCGAGATCGATGCGACCCCGGTGACCAATGCCGAGTTCGCGGAGTTCGTGGACGACACGGGTTATGTGACCGTGGCCGAGCGGCCGTTGGAGCCCGAGGACTTCCCCGGCGCCGACCCCGCGGACCTGGTGCCGGGCGCGATGGTGTTCATGCCCACTGATGGGCCCGTTGACCTCTCGGACTGGCGTGCCTGGTGGGCGTGGGTGCCGGGAGCGCACTGGAGGGCGCCGTTCGGCCCGGCGTCGACGATCTCCGACCGAATGGACCATCCTGTCGTCTCCGTCGCCTTCGAGGACGCACTGGCCTTCGCGGCCTGGGCGGGCAAGCGACTACCCACCGAGGCCGAGTGGGAGTACGCAGCACGAGGCGGTCACGAGGCACGTACGTTCGCCTGGGGGGAGTCGCCTCGCCCCGACGGGAAGCTGATGGCGAACACCTGGCAGGGCCGGTTCCCATACCGGAACACCGGAGCGGACGGGTGGGTCGGCACATCGCCGGTCGGCTCTTTCCCCGCGAACGACTTCGGGCTGTTCGACATGATCGGAAATGTCTGGGAATGGACGACCGACGTGTACACGTACGGCCACATCGTCCCCGGCCGGAGCCCGGCGCCGGCTCCTCAGGACCGGCCCAGCCTGCTCGCTCCGCCTCCGCCGGAGGAGCCGCGGCGGGTGCTCAAGGGAGGTTCGCATCTGTGCGCTGCCGAGTACTGCCTGCGCTACCGCCCGGCGGCGCGGTCGCCGCAATCGGAGGACACGGCGACCACGCACATCGGCTTCCGTTGTGCCCGGTCGGTCTGACGATCAGTCACGGGCGAAGGCCGCCGCCTCCTCCTTGGCCAGGTCGACGAACGGTTCGCCGCTGACATCGATGGGGACCGCCGGATGACACCGCCGGTGAACGGCCAGGGCGATTCTTCGGCGTAGTCGTCGGTGACCGGTTCCGCGGTGTCCTTGCCCACATTTGCGGCCGACCAGCACATTCAATGGCATGGCCAGGGCAGGGCATGGCGGAGACGGAGGGATTTGAACCCTCGGTCCCCTTACGGGGACTCCACCTTAGCAGGGTCGAGTAAGCCGACTACTTACCGCATTTTCGGTGATCGGATGCAATGATCCCCGTCCTGGGCACAACGCGAAGATGATTGCAACTGTCCTCTGGCTGTCCCGACGGTGGTCATACTGCAGCGCGGTCCCGCTGTGAGCGACCTGCCCGGATCCGTCATCGTAGGTGGCTATGGGCACCTTGCCGTTTCACCAACCCCCCGCGCGCCGATGTTGTGCGCTCAAAATGAATGGGGCGGCTAGATGTTGCTGCCGGCGACTCTTCCCCGAACGCTGTCGTAAGCTCAGAACCTCTGGGTAGATCAACCGGGTAAGGACAAGCAAAACCGGCTAGCTCCGCGCCGCCGCAGGCGGCTCCAAAGCTCAGAGGGATGACGACGCAGCTGGCCGCTCCAGCCAAGCTCGGACCCCCTGCGATAGACGCATCTGCCGCGAGATCGGCTGGCGCGAAAATGGACTAACGTGAACCTAGCTCCTCAATGGCTCAGATCGGGAGACGCCTCTAGCGGTTGGGAACTACCGTCATGATGTTAACGGCCACCTCGCCTGCGAGGCGCCGATAGTGATCGTGTAGGTCGACATCAAGGAGGTCGCGGCCGAAATTCTCGCGGAATGTATAGCGATTCGCGACGTGGAAGACGGAGTACGCGCTCACTAGCATGTGCAGATCGAGAGCATCGATATCGGTCCTAAAGGATCCATCAGCGACCCCCCGCTCGAGCACACGCTGGAACGTCGCCACCGCGGTCGAATTCAGTTCGCGGATCTTGCTAGAACCGCGCAGGTGTTCGGCCTTGTGCACGTTCTCGATCGCGACAAGTCTGACGAAGTCGCGGTGGGTCGTGTGGTGTTCATACGTCGATTCCGCGAGCGAGCGCAGCGCAGCGATCGGGCTCAGCTCGTCGACGTCGAGATCGCGCTCGAGCTGACGGATCACCGCGTACGCGGACTCGAGGACAGCCAGATAGAGACCTTCTTTCGACTCGAAGTAGTAATAGATCATCCGCTTGGTCGTCGTGGTCAGGGCAGCGATCTCGTCGACACGAGCGCCGGCGAACCCGTTGTCGGCGAACTCGGCTGTGGCTACCCGAAGGATGTCCTCCTTGGTCCGCCGAGCATCACGAATCTTCATCGCCGGTTCGCCTTCTGCGGTATTGACCATCGCTCTTCCACCCTTTGTCACGGCATTCACTCCGTCCTGGACTAGACGGTACATTGACCCGCAGGCTTCATCCCGCAAAATTCAGCATAGTTCCAAAAGAATCTTCTCAATATGTTGCGGTTTCAATGTACGGTTTAGTACATTGAACCGGACCAGTTTCCCGGAAGGGCATCAATGACGATCTTCACGACCAACAGCGGTTTCGCCGAGCAGGAGCGAGTGCCGCTGCGGCTTTCCTCGTCGGAGTTGCTCCGTCTGGACCTCTCGGCGGCGCGGATAAGACTGGATCGCGTCACCGAGTCTCGCGACGAGGGTCTGCTCATTGTCGAGGGCTACGTCGCGTCGAACATCTGGATCGAGGTGAAGCTGCCCGTCGCCGCGTGGACACAACGTCTGCTGGTTATCGCTCCAGGTGGCTACGGCGGCTCGATCTGGCGTGAACCGTGGCCCGCATCACCCCTCATCGCGCTCCCCGGAGCCGAACGAGAATTCGTCACAGCGACATACGACACCGGTCACCGCGGTTCTTCGAACTACCCCGCCGATGCAATGTGGGCGGTCGGAGACGCTCTGGCCGTCATCGACTTCGCCTATGAGTCGCTCCATCGTGTGACTCTCGCGGTTCGCGCCCTCATCGAGGTCGCCTACGGACAGGGGCCGAGGTATTCCTACCTCCTCGGGCTCTCCAGCGGTGGGCGAATCGCGCTCGCAAGCTCCCAGCGCTATCCCGAGGACTTCGACGGGATCGCAGCAGACGCCCCGACCATCGACATGGTCACCACCAACACGTATTGGCATGCGTGGAACGCGAGCGTCAACTCCGACGAGGCCGGCCGCCCCATTCTGACCAGCGACCGCCTGCCAGGCCTTCACGCAGCGGTGCTGCGGGCAGCTGACGCAGTCGGAGTGAAGGCCGGAAACGCCGTGACCGACCCGCGACTCGTGGATTTCGACCCCGCCTCCTTGGTCGGCGACCACGTCGATCCGGCAGAACGACTTACCCCCCGACAGGCGGAGGTCGTCCGAAAGCTCTATGACGGCCCGCGCACGCCCGATGGGGTCCGGCTGTTTCCTCGCGGGGTCCCGCTCGGTTCCGAGCTCGCATGGGAAGGCCTGATGATGCCAGCCGGGAGCGATTCCCGCGCGGAACTGACTGTTTGGAACGCGTCGGAACGCCTGTACAGCGACGAGTTCCCCGACTTCATGACCAGCTTTGACGGCCCCACCGGCGTGCGGGGACCCGACCTGCAGTACACCCTCGACGAGTTCGACGTGCTGCATGAGCTCTCGGGCTTGTACGACCCGACGAACCCTGACCTCCGCCCATTCGTACAAGCCGGGTCCAAACTTCTGATCTGGCAGGGCTGGGCGGATCCTGCATCCTCCCCGTACTCCGTCCTCAACTATGTCGCCGCCTCACGGGAGCTCCTCGGCGAGGAGGTTCTCAACGACAGCGTTGCGCTCTACATGGTCCCGGGCATGTATCACGGCGGCAAGGGCCCCGACTCATCATTCGGCGAGTTCCTGACGCCCGTCATGAAGTGGGTCGAGGCGGGCAAGGCCCCCGGTTCGATCAGTCTCACATTCGATCACTTGTCGGCAAGCGCCGAGGGTCCGTGGGCGCTTGAGCGATACGCCCCCTCGTCGGTGGCGGCCGAGACCGTCGATTGGTACGGCGCAAAGCACTACACTCCCGAGGCCACGAAATGGGGCCACGTCCCGCGCGCAGTCCTTCTCCCGGAGCGGCCTGCGGCCAGAGCCTGAGCAGCGGCCTGATGACGTCAAAGCCGTCACCCTTGTCCCTATTACTAACTAACTTGAACGTTAATCACCGATGATTGTGAGGAGAACGCCATGGCGTCGTCAGTGAGTCTTGCAAGCCCTCCCGAGGTTGCTGCTCGTCCCGCCGCGATCGAGGTCCGTCAGGTCGAACGCTGGTTCGGCGGCGTGCACGCCCTCCGCGGCGTGGACCTCGAAGTCTTCCCCGGCGAGATCCTGGCGCTCGTCGGAGACAACGGAGCCGGCAAGTCGACCCTGCTGAAGATCCTCTCCGGCGGCGTGCAGCCGACAAGCGGTCAAATACTCATCGACGGCGAGCAGCACCACTTCGGCAAGCCGGCAGATGCGACGGCGGCTGGCATCGCCACCGTGTATCAGGACCTTGCCTTGGCGCCAGACCTCGACATCGTCGAGAACATGTTCCTCGGCCGAGAGGAACTCGTGCGCGACATTCCGCGCCGGTGGTTCGGCGCGGTCGACCGCAAACGAATGGAAAGCCACACCAAAGCTGCGCTCGATCGGGTTCACATTCGCGTTCCCTCCATCACCGCCAAGGTCGCTGACCTGTCGGGCGGTCAGCGGCAAGCCATAGCTTTCGCCCGCGCGGTGACATGGTGCGACCGCATCCTCCTCCTCGACGAGCCGACAGCGGCGCTCGGCGTGGAGCAGCAAAGGGGAGTCCTCGACCTCATCCTCAAGATCCGGGAGGAGACCGGACTGTCGATCGTGCTCGTCAGCCACCAGCTCCCCCACGTTCTCGAGGTCGCAGACCGCATCGCCGTCCTGCGACGCGGCGCCATCGCGAAAGTCATTCCAGCCTCCGAAGCCACATCAGAAGGGCTGGTCGCAGCAATCACTGGTCTGGATTCGGAGAAGGACGCATGACCAAGACAACGACCACAACCAAACCGTCCTCCTGGTCGGTCGACGAAACGGACGTAAAGCCGCGCAACCGAGTGGCCTCGCTCATGGACCGGTACGCCTCCCTCTGGACTGCGGCCGTGCTGATCATTATCGTGGCGATCCTGTCGATCATCGCGCCGGACTTCCTGTCCCGCGGGACGTGGCTCGCCGTTTCAGTCGCGGCCGTGCCGATCCTCCTGGCCGCGTTGGGTCAGACCTACGTCATCGGCGCCGGAGGCATCGACCTCTCAGTCGGAGCCGTCATCGGACTGTCCGGGATGACCGCGGGATGGACGATGGCCGCCCTCTCGCGCCAGGGCGCCGATAATGGCGTAGCGATCACCACTGGCTTGCTTGTGGCCATCGTCACCGGCTTGGTCGCCGGGGCCATCAATGGACTCGTCGTCACGAGAATGAAAGTCGAGCCTCTGATCGCAACGTTGGGAATGCTCGGCGTTGCACAAGGCCTCGCCTACCTCATCGGCGGTGGAAACCCCATCGGCGGACTGCCCACGCAGCTTTCGAGCATCGGCTTCACCAACATCCTCGGCTGGGTGCCCATCCCGGTACTCATCGCCGCGATTCTGGCTCTTGTCCTCTGGTACGTCCTCGCCCGGACCCGTTTCGGGCGCCGAACTCTCGCGATCGGCTCGAGCTCACAGGCAGCCGAACGAGCAGGCATCAACACCATCTGGCACGTCGCGCGCATCTATGCCCTCTCCGGCGTCCTCGCCGGCGCCGCCGGCGTGCTGCTCATCACCCGCCTATCCGTCGCCGCTCCCGCGGCAGGGACCGGCATCGAGCTGAGCTCGATCACCGCAGCAGTGATCGGTGGAACCGCACTCGTCGGGGGCAAGGCGTCCGTGGCAGGAACGGTCCTCGGAACGCTGATCATTGCTGTGCTCAGCTCCGGGCTCGTCGTCGCCGGCGTCGACCCGTTCTGGCAGCAGGTCGCTATCGGGGCGATCCTCGTCATCGCCGTCTGGGTCGACCGCAAGCGCAGCGCCCTTCGAGGCCGAGCACGCTAATCCCCAAAACGCACCATCCCACCGCAATCAATACGGCAACCAAGGAAGGCAGTCCATGAAGATCATCAAAACCCGGGTCCTGTCCCTCATGTCAGTCGCTGTGATCGGGCTGTCACTCGCAGCCTGCTCCTCGACCGGCAACGCGAGCGGAACAAGCGCCGGTGCCAAAGTCGTCATCGGTTTCGTTCCAGGCGCGACAACTGCGCAGTTCTGGACGGCGATGAAGAACGGGGCACAGAAGAAGGCCGACGAGCTCGGCGCAACGCTGGTGTGGCAGGGAGCGCCGGAATACTCGGTCGCTGCTCAAACCCCCATCCTCAATTCCATCGCCGCCAAGAATCTCAGCGCCCTCGTCGTCGCACCGACGGACGGTCAAGCGATGTTCGCTCCCATCAACGCGATTGCGCAGGGAGGCGCCAAGATCGTTTTGGTCGACAGCGGACTCAAGGACACATCCATCGTCCAGGCTCAGGTGGCCAGCGACAATGAGCAGGGCGGCGGCGCTGCCGCCGAGGAGTTCGTCAAGAAGTCCGGCACGACGGGCAAGGTCGCGATCATCGGGCTGACCCCGGAAGCCGTGACCGTCAACGCCCGGATCAAGGGTTTCGTCGACAAGATGAAGGAGATCGCGCCGAACGTCGACGTGCTTCCGACCCAGTACGCTGACGGCGACCCCGCCACGCAGGACGTCGTCCAGTCGATCCTTGTCGCTCAGAAGGACCTGAAGGGCATATTCGTACCGAACTCCGCGGGCGCCGGCGCTGCCGCTGCAGTCAAGGCACAGGGCCGAAATGGCGTCGTCGTGATCGGCTACGACTCGTCCGAGGCCCAGGTCGCGCTCCTGAAAGCCGGCGAAATGAACGCGCTGATCCTCCAGCAGCCGAGTGAGGAAGGCGCCATAGCGGTACAGGCGGCCTACGACGCCGTAAAGGGCAAGAAGCCCAAGGCCACCACTCTGGTCCCGAACATTCTCGCCACGACAGAGAACGCAAGCGACGCGAAGGTCGCTCACTTCTTCTATTGAGCTCGCACGGTGAGCGGCCGCGCTACGGGCGGGGCCGCTCACCGTCGGGACCGAAGCTGCGCCCGCACTCACCAGACGGAGACCGAAAAGCCCATGCTGCCATCCGATGACACACCCTCGTACCGCGACCTTGTTCTGGTCGTCAACGGCCCGAATCTCAACGCACTGGGTCGTCGAGACGCCGACCACTACGGCCACCTCACGCTCTCCGAAATCGATCAGAAGACAGCAGCAGCTGCCAACCGAGCGGGATGGCGAGTCCGATTCGTCCAGAGCAACTCCGAAGGTGAGCTCATCGATGCCATCCAGTCCGCCACGACGGACCAGGCATCCGGCATCGTCATCAACGCCGGCGCATACACGCACACCTCCGTGGCGATCCGGGATGCCCTCGTAGACACAGGCTTGCCCGTGGTCGAGGTGCACCTCTCCAACGTGCACGCACGAGAGCATTTCCGGCACCATTCGTACATTTCGGATGTCGCAATGGCTGTCTTCGTGGGAGCCGGCTGGCGCGGCTACACGTTCGCCATCGAACTCCTAGCGGGCAGGGCTAGAGAATCGGAGCGAGCATCGTGAAGAGCTATCGGGTTGGACTCGTCGGCGAGGGTATCCGCGAGTCGCTCACGCCTCCGATGCACGAAACAGAAGCGGCTGAGCTCGGCCTCGACTACCGATACGACGTATTTGACCTCCTCGAGTCGAGCGACATTCAGAATGCCGCGGAGATCGTGCAACGCGCACGCGATGAAGGGTACGCCGCACTCAACATCACTCACCCTTGCAAGCAGCTGGTGATCCCTTTCCTCGATGAGCTCAGTCCCGAGGCTGAACGCCTCGATGCCGTCAACCTCGTTCTGTTCCGAGACGGCAGGATGATCGGGCACAACACCGACTGGACGGGGTTTGCTTCGGCCATCACAGCGGGTCTGCCGCACGCGAAACGCGACCATATCGTGCAGATCGGGACGGGAGGAGCCGGGGCAGCAACCGCATATGCCCTGCTGAGCCTGGGCGTGAAACGGCTTGCCTTATCCGACCGCGACGGCGACCGCGCCACTCTCATGGCCGAGAAGTATCGTCGCTGGTTCCCATCCCAAACGATCGTCGCCGCCGATACCGTCTCCACGCGGCGCGAACTGGCTTGTGCCGACGGCGCGGTGAATGCGACGCCGATGGGCATGGCCCAGCATCCTGGGCGCTCCTTCGATGTCGACGTCCTGCCGCGCACATCCTGGGTTGCCGACATCGTTTACCTCCCCATCGAGACCGAGCTGCTTCGGGCGGCGCGGGCCAGCGGTCTCCGCGCACTGGACGGCGGCCGAATGGCGGTGGGACAAGCCGCTGACAGCCTGCGGCTGATCACTGGCCTAGAGCCCGACAGACAACGCATGCGTCTACATTTCCTGACCATGCTTGAGACGCAACATGGAAAGCGAGTGAACTGATGCGCGCATCGATCGCAAGTGTCTGTATCAGTGGGTCGCTTCGCGAGAAGCTCGCGGCGATCGCCCGTGCCGGATTCGATGGCTACGAACTGTTCGAGAACGACCTCATCACAAGCTCTCTGGCACCGGAAGAGGTACGACAGCGGTCGGCTGACCTCGGACTCACACTCGACCTCTACCAGCCGTTCCGTGATATCGAAGGAACGCGTCAGGAAGCATTCGAGCGCTCATTGGAGCGAGCGCGAACGAAGTTCGACTTGATGGCCCGGCTCGGTGCCGACAAGATACTGGTCTGCTCGAACGTGGGCACCGCGACTGTCGACGACGACGACGTCGCTGCCGAACAATTGCATCGGCTTGCCCAGGTCGCATCGGACCATGGCGTCAAGGTCGCCTACGAAGCGCTCGCGTGGGGTCGGTACGTTTCGACCTATGACCACGCCTGGCGAATCATCAAGCAGGCCGACCATCCCAAACTCGGTGTGTGCCTGGATAGCTTCCACATCCTCTCTCGCGGCACTGATCTGTCCACGATCTCCGAGATCCCCGCCGAGAAACTCATGTTCGTTCAACTCGCCGACGCACCGGCCATGCACCTGGATGTTCTCAGTTGGAGCCGTCACTACCGGGTGTTCCCGGGTGAGGGAGATTGGGACCTCGCGGACTTTGTCGATCGGGCCCTTAATTCCGGCTACGACGGTCCGCTCTCCCTCGAGGTCTTCAACGATGTCTTCCGCCAGAGTGATCCTTCAGTCACGGCCCGCGATGCGCGACGATCGCTCCTGGTGCTTGAAAACACGATTCGCGAGCGACGCGCCACCGCCTCCCCGCGCCTCGATCAGGACGCCGGCGTTGAACTCGCGGCCATCCCTTCCGCCTCCCCACCTCAGGGATTCGGATTCATTGAGATCCAGCCAGGAGAGGGCGACGCGATCTCCGAAACCCTTGCACTTTTGGGCTTCCATCGCCGCGGAAAACACCGCCGCAAGAATGTCGAACTCTGGGAGCAGGGCTCTGCGCGCATCATCATCAACGACGAGCTCGAAGGCCGGGAGACGAAGCTCGCCGCTATAGGTTTGCGCGTGGACGACGCTCGCGCCCTGGCGCTGCGAGCCGAAGCCCTCCGTACCCGCCGCGTCCCGCGAGACGAGCGCGTCGACGAGACGCCCATCTCAGCCATTGCGGCGCCAGACGGAACGGAGTTCTACTTCACCGCCACCGACGAAGACTGGATGGCCGAATTCGAACCCGGGGCTGAGCATGCAGCAGATGACGGCGTCCTCAGCATCGACCACATTGCCCTAGTGCAGCCGTGGCAGCGCGTCGACGAGGCGGTACTGTTCTATCGCAGCATTCTTGGCCTCCACATCGACGACGGCCAGGACCTGCTGAGCGAGACAGGGCTCGTCCGTAGCCGTGCCCTCGTTTCGCCCGACCGTGGCATCCGCCTCGCGATGAACGTGGCTCCGGTGCATGGTGAGCGAACCGACGTGTTTCTGAACCATGTCGCCTTCACGACATGCGACATTCGCAGCACGACGTCGACCTTAATCGGCCGTGGCTTGGAACTCCTCGCGCTACCCGATAACTACTACGAGGACCTCTGTGCGCGATTCGGTCTTGCTAAAGCGCAACTCGACGATCTTCGCGCCCATCGACTGCTCTACGACCGCGACGCCGACGGCGAATTCCTGCATGCCTACACGCCGGCCATCGGAAATCTCTACTTCGAACTCATCCAACGCCTCGAAGGATACGACGGGTACGGTGCACCCAACGCGTCAGTGCGACTCGCCGCGATGCGGCAGCGAAACTAGCAGGCAACGAATCCACTGAGGAGTTCGCGCAAGGGTCGTGCCTACTTCGGCCTAGGACGATCGAGGACCCAAGAACATCCGTCCGATTCGGGTGGCTGAACGACCTCACGATCGCATCCGAGCGCGGATCGCGACCGGCCTGTCAGCGCCGCGTCTGCCCGGTCGGGGTCACCACCGATCCGTACGGCACGGTCACATGAACCAAGAAATACCGCATGCCGAGACTCCTTGCGCGCACGACGACCACCGTCTGAAGCTCGTCGTAAAGCCCAACGGCCTCCGCTCAGCACGCTTCCGCACCCAGTGATCCACCCGCCGCATCATCGGCGTCTCATGAGTCCGCTGATGCACCGCGGGACCGGGGGCGTATGCCAGCAGCCTCAGCCGCGATCTCGTCAGTGTCCGCCCGGCATGATCGCCGCCAAAGCATGTGCCGGTCGTTTCGCAGCCGTCGCAAGAGTGCTCGCTTCGTCCGGTGTTGGGACGAGGACCTGAACCAACCGGCACCCGCCATCCAATCGGAGGAACCGGCCATGAGCGTCGCTCCCACCGCTGACACCGTCCACATTTTGACCGATTCTGGGACTCCGGACCCACTAGTCTGGCGCCACCAGCGCTACCGTGTCGTCGCTGCGATCGCGCGGCACTTCTCATTGGACTGCTGGCCCTCGTCGGCGCCAGCGACAGCGACAGCGACACACGTCCGCCGATGTTGTCGATACTGATCTTCCCCCGGTTCCTCGGACAGTTTGATGTGTCGTTTCAGCAGCCAGGGTGACTGTCGTCGGGACGATTTTCTCGTAGTCGGCCGGGGAGTGGTAGCCCAGGCTGGAGTGTCGGCGGCGGGGGTTGTACCAGGCTTCGATCCAGGAGAACATCGCCGTTCCCAGCTCCCGCCTGGACTGCCAGGGCTGGCTGTCGAGGAGTTCGATCTGCATGCCGGACCAGAAGGATTCCATCATCGCGTTGTCGTAGCAGCCGCCGACCGAGCCCATGGAGGCGATCAGGCCGGCTTCGTGGACGCGGGAGGTTAAGGCCCAGGAGGTGTATTGGGAACCGTGGTCGGAGTGCATGATCGCCCCGCGGACTCCGAACCGTCTCCAGCGGGCCATCTGCAGCGCATCCACGACCAGGTCTGCGGTCATCCGGGAGCCGATCGACCAACCGATCGCGAGCCGGCTGTAAGCGTCGAGGACGACGGCGCAGTAGACCTTGCCCTCAGCCGTGTGGTGTTCGGTGATGTCGCCCAGCCAGAGCCGGTTCGGGCCGGGAACGTGGAAGTTGCGGTTCACCCGGTCTTCGCTGGTGGCGGGGTTGGTGCGGAACCGGAACTTGCGTTTGACGGCGCCGGCCCAGCCGCGCTCGCGCATGATCCGCTCCACTCGTTTCCGGCCGATCGCAAAGCCGTGGCCCATCCGCAGCTCGGCGTGCTTCCGCGGCGACCCGTAGGTGTGGAAGAACGCCCCCTTCTCGGCTCGGAGCCGGGCGATCACCGCAGCGATCTCCTTATCCCGGGCTTTGCGGGCGGAGATGTGGTGCTGCGCCCAGGTGTAGTAGCCGGAGCGGGAGACCCCCAACAACCGGCTGACCGTCGCGACTTTGAACCGGTGAGGGTCCTCGGTCGTCAGCTGCTCGATCAGTCGGAAAGATGTTTTGGGAGCACGTTCTCCTTCGCGAAATACGCCGCCGCGCGCTTGAGGATCTCGTTCTCCGTCTCCAGCCGGCGCACCTCCCGGCGCAACCGCACCAGCTCCGCCTGCTCATCCGCGTCGAGAACCGGCACCAGCCCGGAGGCTTTCTCCGCCTCGGCTTTGGCGAAGTCGTCCTCAGCCACCCACCGATACAACGCAGAGTTCGAGATGCCGAGCTCGCGCGCGACCTGCGACAACGGGCGGTCACTGATCCGGACTAACTCGATCGCACGAACACGGAACTCCCGAGGGAAACGTCTAGCCATAAAGACCAACCTCCCGAACCAAACAAGGCCGATGATAAGTAACCGAAGAAACGGGGGAACACCAGAGATACGAAGAGAAAAGGCGAATGCACGCAGGCACTTAAGTGAAACGGCCTGCGCCGGCCCTGTTTCAAACTGGTCCCGCGTCAACCTGGTTGCCATGTTCTGAAAGGCCTCCAGCGTCGACCGATCCGTATTCCGCGCCCCTGATCCACGTGAACGAAGGCGTCTACCGGTGGCTACTCAACTGGTCGATGCGAGGTGTGTCATTACTGGCCCCGCGTCGTTACCCGAGACGATGCCGGGGCCACATTCGAGTCCTGACATGCCGCCGAGGCGAGGTCGCCGCAAGCGGCGCTGCCTTGACGGTTTGAGGGTCTTTCCGTCGCCCGATCGTAGCTTCCTCCCGGTGCTCCGTGCCGGGCTTTCGCGGCGTATCCTCACTCCGCTTCGCTCCCTTCCGGTACTCCACGGTCCCGGCACTACACACCTACACGCGCTCTCGATCACCCGCCGGAAAGGCGCTCAAAACGATCGACCCCTGGGGAGTGAGTGGGATGCAGGTATTCATCATCGACACCAGCAACATGGATCCGGAACTGCCAGGCGGACTCATCGGCATAGAAGGTTCCCCGGACCCGACCGCCGCCGAGAAGCAGGAGTGCGTGGACACCGTCAGCCGCTACGTAACGGATGGGTGGGCGGTCGCCGCCGACCCGAACACCCCAATCGGGTGGCTCGCCGCACTTACCGCGGAGACAGCGTGCGTCCCCTTCGTCAACCTCATCCGACTCGCTCTGGATGAGTCCGCGCGGCCACCGGCACGCGTCTAATCCATCGACCTCCGACCCGGCCAGACGGCCGGGTCAGAGGTGCGCCAGGGTCGATGGGCGGGAACGCGTTTGCCCGGTCAGGTAGCCGTGGATTTCCGACGAGTTTTGGATTTGCGCGCCAAAACCGCTTTGGAAACACAACGTGTAGGTATGAGGGCATTGGTTTCGGGAACATCCCGATGGCACGCCTCGCCAGACCGGACACCGATCGGCGAGGTCGCGAGTTGCTGGCGCGGCAGGAGTTGCTGGCGCGCGGAGGATACGCGCGCCGTGACGGTCTCGAATTCCACGTCGGCGAGTGACGGTTTGCCCGCTGAAGCAATCGATCGCACAAGCCGGGCCCATTCGGCAATCGTTCGCCCGGGAGGGAGCGATCTCCGGAAAACTGCGGGTGCGCGCCTCCTGCGCGCCAAAACGCCCGCCGAACCGGGGTGGCGTCCCGTTGAGTGGTGGAGTTTCTCGACACCGTGCGGGATCAGCTGTTGGTGATTATGCCGCAGTGAGTTC
>NZ_JBXAPS010000014.1:0-28397 GCF_058806435.1 Leifsonia sp. GW821-FHT13C09
TTGAAATCCGTCATCGTTCCGTCCGTCCAATCTCCGCCAAGCATGCTCAAGCTTCACGATTTTTGCAACAGAGCCCCGGCCACATCTGCCACAGAGTGTCGGACGCAGCGCCGCCCACTTCAAGGCCCGGCTGGCCCTGCCCTACCTCGGCTCGGGTGTGAGAGTGTCAATGGCATGAGCGAACAACCAGAAGCGAACCCCGCCCTCCGGGACGCACTGCTGATCGCCAGACAGCAGTGGCAGCTCAACGAGATACGCACCCTCGTACGCAGCTTCGCCCGCAACGGCACCTCCACCTCACCGCCGGGCGCATACGCCTACCTCGAACTCATGGTGGATGCGATCGTGGACGACCCGGAACGGATGATGTCGCTCAACGCGGACGTGAGTCGGTTGCTCAACGACGGCGGCTTAACCATCCACCCCGAAGACCGCTAGCCACCGAACGAACGCCGCTGACCAATTCGCGACTCACGGAAGCAGGCGCGGCCTTCCGCTTCGTGGGTCAAGGCCAGCCGCCCATCGTTCGCGCTGCTCCTCGGGGGTCACAATCTGCCCATCCGGGCCGGTGACCGGCGAAAGGAACTTCGGCACGCCCAACTCGCCCTCGGCGGCCCGCTGCGCCTGGGCGAGGGTTTCGTAGTACCCGAGAGGCCACCGGTCGGCGCGTTTCAGCACCCAATGGTCGACGCGGTACATCATCAGCGTTTCGCGGGTGATCTTGTTCACCGCCGGCCCGTGATGGATCAAGAAGCGCGGTTGAATCGCGTCGTCAAGCACGAGCCAGTCGCTCTCCCCCACCCGAATCGTTCTCACGAATCTATTCGAACATACTTTCGAACTTCTGTTCTAATGGACTGGTGAGCACGAACCGCCGGTACCCGGAGATGGGGATCGGTCGTGGTATCGAGGAGATTCTGATCCGCGCGCAGCCGGTGAGCTTGACCGATGCGGAGCTCGACGTCGAACCCCACCCCATCCACCGGCCGGCGGAGCCGCGGCCGGTGCGGGCGTGGGTGCGGTTCCCAGAGACAGTGATCCGTCCGGAGTGCGAGGCGATCGCCTGGACGGATCGAGCGGTGCAGGTCCGCTGGACGTCGGTCAATGGCATTGTCCGTACCGCCTGGGTATGGCGCGGCGCGATCGAAGACGGGTGGGACCGCCCACCGGTTCCACCTCGGCGGTAACTCTGAGAGCGTGCTTAGCTGGCCGCTGTCGTGGCGAGCTGAGCGAGCCACGTGAGGCGGTGATGCCGCGAGTCACGCATCTCGACTAGAAACTCCCCCGTCCCGTCCTCGAACCTGACTTCCTCGACGGTGGTCTGCGTTGCAGCCGCCAGCTGATCGGCCGCCGCCCTCACGGCATGGGGTGAGGAGCTGGTAGCGCTGATGCTGAGATGTTGCGTCGGAGGCGTAGTGGCGTCGTCCGTGTCGAGTTCGAACGTCCAGACGACGGAGCCACTGAAAGCGTGCAATGGGATGCCCATCGCGGCCGCCGCATCGAGGGGGCTGTCAAAGAGGTCGAGCGTGGATTGGTTGCCCGTGTCGGTCATGGTTCCTCCGCTGGGGTCTCAGACACCCGGCACGTCGCTGGGCAGCGTCGTGGTGATAGCGCCGGTAGCTAGGTTGCCGAAGTAGGTGTCGGCGCTGTCGGCCGCTTCACTCGTCCCGCGCACGGGCGAGACGACCACGAGGTAATCAATCGGCTCCGACTCGGTGTTGGGAATTTCGGTGACCAGGGCGTCTCGGTACACGTGTCCGTTGTAGTAGCCGAAGCGACCTTCAGCGTCAGTTCGCCAGAGCTTGTCGGCGTCTTTCGGCAGTTGCAGGGCGTTCGCGAGCGACAGGGTGGTGACCAGCTCGACGCCGCATGTGATCCCGCGCTCGGTCAGGTAGTGACGGGCCGTCGTGAGATACGCCTCGGCATACGCGGCCCGGTCGCGTACGAACAGCGCTTCCACGTCGTCGACGAGCTGTTGCGCGGCCGCGGCCTGCTCCTCGGTCATCCCCTCAGCGAACGTGGCTATTGCGGCCGCGTCGCGCTCGTCGTCGTACAGATCGCCCAAGCCGAAGTCGTAGAACACATCCTCCGCATCGAACGGCAGCCGCACCGGGTCGGTGCGGTACCGCCATAGGTCGGCGTCGTCGTCGCCCGCGGTGCTGTGCACGAACTGTCGCACGTGATCGGCTTCCCATGATCCGGGGCGGCCGGCCAGCAGCTCCTCAACGCCGCCCAGGTTGGCGGCAACGGCCGTGAGGACGTAGCTGGCGATTTCTCCGAAGTCGACAGGCTCGACCGTGGCCTGGTCGGTGCCGGCGCCGCGCACGCGCGTCTGGCGCGCGGCCGCGGTGAGTGCGGCGATCGCGGCCGGAATCGGCTCAGGCTGCGGAGGCGGTGAAAACACGCTTTGGCCGGCAAGGCTGGACTTGCGTGGTGTTGATCTCGGTTCACGATGCGTCTCCCCCAACTGCACTCGAGTATGCGGCGGTCTTGGCCGCCGGGTGATGGTGTCCGGAATGTGTCATGAGGCGAGCTGCTGTACGCGCTGCCGACTGACGCCGAGCGCGGCCGCCGCGGCTTCGACGGTGTATCCCTCTGCGCGGAGAGCGCGAACGGCCTCACGTCGGAGGGCCGCTCCACGTTCGACCGCTGCTCGCCCTTGGGCCTCTGCCTGCACACCCTCTCTCCACATCTGCACCACGAGTTCGGGGGCTTCGACGTGGACATCGACCTCGATGTCATCCTCGTTCACATCCAGCCAGACAGCGCCCAGCTCTCGGGCGGCTTTCTCGATACCTCGCGTGGTCACGGCGGCACCGGTCGCGGTGATGGTGACGCCGTTCGGACCGGTGGAGGTCAGTTCGGGAATCTCGATCGCCCACCATCCGCCTTCCTCGCGGTAGGCGCGGGCGCTGAGTGTGCGCTTGGTGCTCATCTTCGGCCTTCTCTCACTTCCAGTTCTGCGGCGTATCCGGGAAGATCGCCTGGAGCTGCTTGATAACCCCTGCGGAGACCTCGCCGTTGTGTTGGACCACGGGGAAGGTGAGTCCACCGTCAACAGGCCCCCAGATTTCGTGACTTCCGCGCTGCCGCTTGAGTTCCCAGCCTTTGGAGCGGAGGAACTTGCTCACATCCCGGTACTTCTGCCGCTTGCTCATAATCTTATGCTAGTCCCCCTAGCAGCACAACGCAAGGGGGGGTAGCAATATTCGCGACGTCCTTCTCTATTCGTCCTCTGCGGGGATGGGTGCAGGGAATGGTCGGCGGGTTCCGCAGTAGGCGCAGATCAGGACGAAGGCGGCCTCGTCCTGGTCGGTGGCGATTGCGGGGCAGGCGTCGGTGGTGTTGCAGCGCGGGCAGCGCGAGGTGTGCGTGTATCCGGTCATGGCCGCTCCCCCGGTGCCAGGTACTTGTCGGTGCCTGGTCGCCGTACGGGCACGTCCCACGGCTGGAGCGCGACGCGCTGATGCTCGTTTTTGGTGCGGTGATCGAGAGTTGCGGCGTCGCGAAGGCTGTGGCTGACGATGTGGGCGATGGTGCCGTCCATGGCGATCAGCATGCGCTCTAGGTCATGTTCGGCCGTCTCGATCTGCCGGTGCAGCTCGTCGCGTTCCGCGAGTGCTGTTCGGACCCCGTGCACGTAGAGCGCCAGGCCAGCGTTGGTCAGTCGTGAAAGGTCTATCCGTCGCGGGTTTCGCTCCAGCTCGTCTCCACCGAAGCCTGGAGGGGCGGGGTGGAAGGCTGGCTCTGCGTCGTCGACAAAGGCGCGGTGGTAGTAGGCCGCCGCTTCACGGCGCAGCGCCTCCAGTTCGACATACAGCTCCGCGAAGGTTTCGCGAGCATCCCTGATCCCCCCCAGCGATGATTTCCACCGGCGTGTATCTAGCTGTCATGGTGTTCCCCCGATCCCCATGCTGGCGGCGAGTTCGGGTCGCTCGCCACCAGCGGGACGGATCTTCTTACTGGCAGGAATCGCACTGCAACGCGTCCATGGGGTCAACGGGCACCACGTACTCGGGTGTCGCGTCCACGTGGTGGGCGTCTCCCTCGTCGTCGCCTTCGGCGTGTGCGTTGATCCACATGTCCGCGCTGGCGGGCTCTCCCAACGCCCGGAGCATCCCCGCGAGGGCTTCCACCTCCTCGCACGAGAGCTGCGGTCCCACATCCCCCGCAAGGTCTCCGGCCGAGAACACGGCCGTGAATCGGATGACCTCGTTGGTGTCGGTGATCAGTGTGCTCATCGTTCTCATCTCCCCGTTTGCTTAGCTGAGTGGTTTTTCTTGATACGGGGACCAGATGGCGAAGCGGAGGAGGCACCATAAGCGGGTACCTGGCAGAGAACGGAAGTTTCCCGGCGAAATAAGCGAGCGTGCGAGCGCGTCGGAAAAGTTCTGGCGTCGGCCAGGCGGGGTCAGCCGCCGCGTTGGTGACGGAGGAGCGCAGCCATATGATGCACGTTCAAGAAAAACCACGGGCCACGCCCGCTAGCCTTGGCTAGCAGTTGATAGCAGCGGCTAGCGCCAGCTAGTCCTTTTCGAGTTGAGCGATGCCGAGACGCATTGCCTCGATCATGAGTTCCTGCATGTTGTAGCGTTCGCGCCGGGCGTACTCGATGAGCTGATCGCGCAGCTCTTCCTCCCCACTCCAGCGAACCAGACTCGCTTTGGGCGCCTGGCCTTCGCTGGAGCGCCGGCGCTTTACTGCACCGCCCCCGCCTGAGGCTGCGGCCGGCGCCGGCGAAGCCGGCGGCAGCTCGACGTGCGACTCGGCTGCTGCGCCGAATGATGCGATCGCGGCTGGATCGGGCGTGGTCTTCTTGTTCCTTGCGATTGCCATTATGCGAACACCTCCGCTACGAGTTCTTCAATTTCAGCTCGTGCCTTTCGGCCGGCTACTCCCCCGACCTCGATCACCCCACGGCCGTCTGCGAGGGTGTCGCGATATGCCTTGCGCAGGTACAGCACCGTCTCCAGCGGTTTGATCTGGGGGAACTCGACGATGAATTCCGCGACGTCGACCGTCTCCGTCTCGTTGTGGTTGGTGGGAGCCTGGCTGATGAGGCTCCGCACCTCCAGTTCGGGGTTGAAGTCCCGGGCGGCGTCTATGACTTCGGTGAACTCTTCGAGCGTTTCGACGTCGAGCTGGCTGGGCCGCAGCACAACGATCATTCGGTGAGCTGCGGTCATTGCCGTTCGCAATTCCTGGTTGTCGTCTCCGGCCGCGTCGACGAGCACGTGGTCGTAATGCGCGTCGAGGTCCTGGAGGGTCGCGTAGACGTTCCCCTGTTTCTCAACCAGCGTCATCCGGGGCTCCTGGCCGTTGTCGACGCGACGGGCATGCCACTTTGCCGCACTGCGCTGCTTGTCCGCGTCGACGATGATGACACTCTTGCCTTTGCTCGCAAGGCTCACCCCGACATTGATCGCCGTGGTGGTCTTACCGGTCCCGCCTTTGGTGCCTCCAAAGAGAGTGATCACCACTCCCCCTTTCGTATTGATAGCACTAGCTAGCGCCGTATAGCGGTTGCTAGTGGTTGATATCACGCTATCACATGCTAGCGCGTGATAGCTACAGCTATCGAGAAATAGCTTGCGCTAGCGTTTGCTAGCCACAGCTAGCAAACGCTAGCCCCGGGGGAGCGCGAGGGGGTCGCCCCTCGGGGGGGGGGGGGGGGGGGGGGGGGGGGGGGGGGGGGGACGGNNNTACCCCCCCCCCCCCCCCCCCCCCCCCCCCCCCCCCCCCCCCCCCCGGCCGGCCCTCGTGGGGCCGGCCGCGCAATCGCTATTCCTCGACGCTAGGACTGAGGATTTCCGCGATGGCGTGCGAGGTCTTCACCACGCGGGCGGCGGTGGCTTTGATCACGTCGGTGTCGCCGTCGCTCCACCCGGCGATGTAGCCGATGCTGTAGGCGCTGGTGTCGAATCCGAGCATCCCGGCGACGACGTATGCGACGGACTCGGCTTCGGTTTCCATCAGTCCACGGTGCTCGACGTACTCGGCTAGATCGTCGATGTGTGCCAGTTCGATGTGGGCGGTCTCGTGAATGAGCGTCTTAGCGGCGTGTGCAGGGGAGAGGTTCGTGTCGATCACGACCGTGCGGGCCTCGGGGTCGGTATAGCCGTTCTTGTAGCCGGGGAGGCTCTGACGCTCGATCGTCCAGCCTTGGGCGGTGAGGTGGTCGCTGAGAGCGGCGATGACGCCGAAATCGTCGGTGCCGTCGAGCTGGCTGGTGATGGTGGAGTGGTCGGGCTCGCCCTCGATCTGGTCCGTCTGGCTGATGTCGAAGACGCTGAGCACGGGGAATCGGGTGATCGACTTCTCCACCTCGTCGCCGTTCTCGTCCTCCTCGGTGATCTTCTTCGTGCTGTAGCCGAAGATGCGGATTCCGCGCTCGCCCTTGCGCACCTGACGGCCCTTGCCCTGCCACGCACGGAACCCGGCGACGTAGCTGGCCTCGGGGCACTGGGAGAGGATCAGAAGAAGATTGTTCAAGCTGTACGCGTGGAACGACTGGGCGAAGTCCAGAAACCGCCGCCACTGCTCCGAGCTGCGCAATGCCTCCACCTGCTGCGCGATACTCGCGTGCAACGCTTCGGCCTGTTCCCGCTTCTCCTCGACGGTCTTACGGGGGGCGCGCGCCGTGATCGTCATGATGATTCTCCCTCTCCCACTGATCGTTTTTTGGCCTGTCCGGCAAAGAGAATCGATAGTGAGCGGGAGCGGGGGAGTGCCGGGTCGTGGAATACCGGAGCGCAGCGAGGATATGCCGCGAAAGCCCGGAACGGACCCGCGGGAGCGAACTACGGTTATCTGCCGGATAGACCAAAAATCAGCAAGAACAGGGCCGCGCAGCGGCCTCCTCTTAGTGTCTTTTGCGCAGCAGATTAGCTGCCGGGACGGCGGCCGGTGGCGGGCTGGTGCTAGCTGGTGCTAGCTCTCGATAGCATTTCGCGCGCGGCCCCGCACTGGAGGGTGGACTACATGCCGTGCCGGTATTTGCGCCGGCTGCCGGAACGCAGCGCGGCCAGACGCGAGGCTTCCGTGTCGGCGTGGAGCTGCGCGAGGATGCGGGCGGTCTCTTCGGGGTCGTCCGCGGCGAGACGGCGGTGAGTTTCCTCGCGTTCGCGGGCGAGTTCCGCGCGCTCTTCGGCACGACGTTGTGCCTGACGCTCCCGCACGACGCGGAGGGGGAGGGCGCCGGCGTCAAGGGTGGTGCGGATCATCCATCCGAAGTAGCGCAGCGGGTCCTGTGCGGTCGCCATCCGGGTTCTGCCGGCGGGGATCTTCTCATCGAGAGCGGCGACCAGCTCGGGGACAGTCCACGCGGTGATGTCGATGCCGCAGCGACGCAGGAGCTTGTCGAGCTGGCCGATGTGGTGGCGGCCGCCACGGCTGTCATCGAGAGGGGAGTCGATGCGGCCGGCGAGGAGGTTTCCGTACGCTCGGTCGAGCTGGGCGAGGAAGACGTGCCGTTGGAGTTCTCTGGGCTGTCCAACGGGAGGTCCCTGCCTGCGGCGAGATCGACTTCTTTGTCCAGGCTGTGGCCGCGGAGCGGCCTCCTTCTTCGCGCTTGCGCGAGATTGGTGATCTATTTCTAGGTGAGGTGAGTTAAGAGCTGGTGACCCTTCGGGTAGGTGGACATTCGTTGTTACGGTGCGGGACTTATCCACAGGGGGGAGGGTCAGGGCAACGATGGAGCCGGCCTTGATCTGGCGGCCGCCGTGGAGCTCAAACGCGGCCTGGCGCTCTGCGAGCGTGAGGTAGCGGCCCTCCACGACGGTGGCGGCGAATCCGAGCGCTTCCAGCAGGCGTGTGGCGCGCTGAATGGTCTTGTTGGACTTACGGCCGATCGCCTCACGGATGCGGTCGTGGCAGACCGTCACGCCGCGCCCGGTGTCGTGGTCGGCGTGCTGCCGGTACTCGTTCGCGATCGCCAGCAACGTCGTGGCCTTCACCTTCCACCGCTTGCGCAGCGCCTCACCCTCCGGGGTGGCCAGAGCGTCCATGAGCGCGTCGAACCAGCTGTCCGAACCGTTCCAACAGGGGAGGCGCGCGTACGCGCCTTCCGGCACGGGCAGCGCCCAGCTCCGCAGGACGGCGGACGTCGACGTCCGCCGAGAGAACGGCTCCTGTGACGCCGCAGGGGCATGTGAGGACACGCCGGTAGGCAGCCCGGCTATACCTACACGTGTGTCTAGCGCGTTTTGAGGTACTATGACGGCATCCTCTCTAGGACGGTCGGAGACGCGACAACGCCTCCGGTCCATCCGGATTGGGTGATTCGTCAGAACCGAGATAGTCGCCAAACTCCAGCGGCTCTGACACAGGCTTCTAGGCCCGTCGCGAAAGCGGCGGGCCTAATGCGTTAATCGGGGTTGATAGGCAGCTCCTCGGGTGCCGGCCTGGGTGTCCACCAGGTCGGCACGTTGTCGGCAGTCACCTCGACATGATCGAGAATCTGCTCGAACATCACGGCAGCGGAGACACCCGCACTGTGGGCGAGTTCTTCTAGTCGCTGCTTGTAGCGGCGGTTGACGACGTAGTTCATCCCAACGGGATCGGTCAGCTCGCCCGGAGGGCGGCGCGCGATCGTCTTAGCCATGTGCCCACAATTGCCTACATGTAGGAGTTAAGTCCAGCACATCGTGGCGTGTCGCCAAGGGCCTACCAGAAGGGCACCCCGTCTTAGAAAGTGCGCCCGCCGAAGAGGTAGGCGCTGGTGGCGGCGAAGTCTTCGGCGATTCGGTCGCGCACGGGCCAGAAGAGCGTGCTGTTTGGTTTGCGGCCGACTGAGGTGGGCGCGTCGTCTTCGACGTAGCCGACGTCTTCGAGTTCTCCGAGCACGGTGTGGAGGCGGGGGATGCTCATGTGGCCGGCGGCGGCCGCGCGGAGCTGCGGGTAACCGGTGGTCCCCGTGCGGAGGATGAAGCGCAGCACGATCATTCGCGCTGGGGCAGAGCAGACCTCTTGGAAGATCGCGACTCTCTCGGGCACGGCGTCCTCGGGCGTCGCGTCATTAGGCATAAGCGACATAGTGCCAGTGACCCCCACTTGGGTGGAAATGGCTGGTGGGCCAACCATGCGGCTCTATCCCTGAAAAATCCTCACCGTGTTATCCCGTGGTTAACGCGGTGGCTTTGTCGGTGGGTGGAGCTATCCTCCGTCTCGGCATGACGCCTGCTGTGTGGCCTCTGCGCGTTCCCAATGGCCGCAAGGTATCTCGATCAGTGGAATTCGATGTTCACCCCCCCATTCGGGTGGAGTCTGCGCTAGACTGCACGCGTCGGCCGGGGGGACGTCAAATCTCATCCCGGATGACTTTGGTCCGGGAGGAGATAGGTAAATGAGTGATAGCAATCCCGACGCCAGCCTCGGCGTGTTTGGTGCTGCGGCCCGTGCGGGCGATTACGTCGAGGAAGACACCATCCAGGTTGAGAGATCGCGTGAGCGCGGTTCTATGACGCCGGATCACGAACGCATCCCGCCTGCGCCAGTGTCACTGGCGTACGCGGAGGAACCGGAGCCGATGGCGTCCACCGTTGACGAGCTGCCGCCGATTCCGCCGGCACCCCCAAGCGCTCCAGCTCCTGAGCCTGCGGAGAGCGTCTATGTCGACCCGGTGGCCGAGCTGAGCATCGCGAGCACTGTCCAGAAGCCGGCAGTGGCCACACAGGGTGTGCGGGGGGCTCTGTCGAAGCTGGGTATCAAGATGGAGCCGGGGCCGCGCGAGCGGGCGGCTCTTGACGCGGCCGAGGCGCTGAGACGCGATGAGGAAGTGATCCGACAAGCGACCTGGACGGGTCCGCGCGCAATCTTGGTCGGAAACAAGAAGGGCGGCACCGGCAAGACTCCGGTTTCTCTGATCGTTGGGGGAGTGCTTGCCGCCGTGCGCGGTGGCTCGGTCGCGATCATGGAGGTGTCTGACGACCCCGGGGCGCTGACGTTCCGCGCCGAGGGGAATCCGTCGCTTGGGATCGGTGAACTGGTCCGCGACGTCCAGCACATCACGAACGCTGGCCAGCTCGCCGGCTACACCGCACCGCAGACGTCGTTCGCGTCCGTGATTGGGACGGTCGGCCGAAGGCCGCGCCTCACTCGGGAGGATGTCGTGGCGGCCGCCGGCGTGATCGACGAGTTCTACTCGATCCGCGTCATGGACTCGGGCAATCAGCCGTCGTCGAGTGCGTTCGAGGGAGCGGTCGAAACGGCTGACGCTCTCGTGATTCCCGTCCTGAACGCGGGTGACGCTGTGCTCGAAGCGGTCGCGATGATCGAAGAGCTGCGGGCGCATGGCGGCCGCGGCGCACAGCTGGCGGACAACGCGATCGTGATCCGCCTCACGGACGGCCGTCCCGAGCACCCCCAGGTCATCGAGCGGGTGAACCGCATCATCGACGGCATGCACGTCCGCGAGGTCTACCACGTGCCTTACGACCAGCACATTGCCGAGCGCGGGCAGATCACCCTGGGCCGCCTTGCACCGGCCACTCGCGCCGCGTTCACCGCCGCCACGGCCGGCGTGGTGAAGGCCCTGAAATCAACCGCTCGCTAGGCGACAAGGAGAATCACAATGCACGACATCGCTCATCAGCTCATCGTTCACGCGATCGACAATCCGCTGGACCACATCATTCCGGACTTCTCGTTCGGCGGGGCTAAGTTCACGCAGCTCTGGCAGAAGCTCATCGCCGCGGTCTGGGCGATCGGCATCATCGTCGCGATCGTGTACTTGATCATCGGCATTGTGGCCATGGCGGGTGCCTCGAACGAGGTCAACCCGAACCCGGCCGCGCACGCGATCGGGCGCAAGAAGGCTATGGCGTCGTTCATCGCGCTCGTCTGCCTGGCGGCCCTCGCGGTGATCGTCGGTGTGACGCTCTCGTTCGCCGGCTAACGCCCACCAGCTCTGAGGGGACGCAGTATGCGCATGTATTCAGCATCGGGCCGGTCCCGGTGGCCGTGGGTCATCGGGACCGTCGTCGTGGTTGCCGCTGTGATCGGGGGAGTGGCGTTCGCGGTAACGCACCAGGTCAATCCAACGCACCCGACCGCCACGCACGTAGCGTCGCCGTCTCCGACGCCGACGCACACCGGTGGCTCATCCGGGGCCGGTGACACGGACAACGCAGCACCTCCTACGGGGTGCCTCGGCGGCTTGGACCGGAACGCCGCCATGGTCCTGGCCGCACAGAAGGCGGCTGGCCACAACGCGTACGGGGCCGTTGAGGTGGCCACAGCCTTTGTTCGATTCATCTCACAGTCACCCGTACCCTCAGCTGATGATGTTTCCGCGGTGAGCAAGGACATCATCAGCAGCTCGGCCCCCGCGGGGTATCGCGACCTGGCCGCCACGTTCAGCGAGTATCCGAACGCCAGCAATGGTGTCGTGCCGGACGGCACACCGTTCCACCTTTCTACGACGAACGGCGTGTGGCTTGTCGACCCTAGTTCAACGGCTGATCGCGTCACGGTGGATATCCAGGCTGGGTACGTGATCAATGGGGCGCTGAGTGCCACCAAGACAACGGCTACCGGAGTCGTCATGGTGTGGGAAGGCGACGGATGGCACGTCGCTGGGGGAGTGAAGCCTGATGCATCGCAGCTCGCAGTCGGCGGTACTCAATACACGGGGGGCTGCTGATGGCGCTCACAACAGTTGTAAGCGCCGCGGCCGGTTCCTGCGATAACCCGGTCGGATGCTTCATCGACGGGGTGGGGAATGCAATCAACACGGCCTCCGGGTTCGCGGACTTTTGGTCGGCCCCGGCGGGGAACACCTTCAAGGCGTTGCAGGATGCGGCGAAGGGGTTGGCGACTACGGTTCTGCCGGCGCTGACGCACGCGACGTTGCCGGATTTGACGGCGGACTGGTTCATCCACGCGTACCAGGTGTCGTTTGCTCTGGCGATTCTCGTGTTCGTGGTGCTGCTAGTTCCTCAGATCCTTCGCACTGCCCGGGGGCAGATGTCCGGGCAGGAGCTGGTGGAGACGTTGACCTTGTACGGCCCCGTCTTTCTGCTGGGGTCGATCTTCGGGCCGATGCTCGGAGCATTCCTGATCCAGTTCTTCGGGGCGTTGTCCGACTCGCTGGTGAGTTGGGGCCTGGCCAGTTCTACGTCGGCTCTTGTCGACAAATTCACGAACATGCTGAGCGATTCCGACGCGACGGGGATCGCGGGCGGCGCGGTGGTCGGCTGCGTGCTGATGTTCTTCATGATCCTGGGCCTGCTGATGGTCATGTTGATGCTGATCGTGATGCTGATCACGCTCTACTTCTCGGGTGTGCTGTTCCCGCTCGGTTGGGTGTGGATCGTCGATAAGAACAAGCGGGCCTTCGGTTCCAAAATCGCTTACCTCTGGTTGGGGACGCTGGCAGCTCACCCTCTGTTGTTCTTCCTGCTGGGGATCGTGTTCTCCATGGTTGCGGCGAACGTCGACGCGTTCTCCAACCAGGCGTCGCTGCAAAAGACGGTGACGCTGGTGGTCTCGATCTTGTCGCTGCTTATCGCTGGATTCGCCCCACTGCTGCTGTTCAAGTTCGCTCCGGTTCTGCCGATGGGCGGCGCGGGCGCTGGGACGGCCGGCGGCCCGCCCATTGGGGCGAAGTCGATGCAGGAGGCCGATTCCCGCTATGGCGATGGGGGTTCGGGTGGCGGCAGCGGGGGACCGTCAGAGAAGGCCAGCGAGGGCAGTTCCACCCCGACTGACACGGGCACCCCGGGCCCTGGCTCAACCGGTCAGGAGGCCGGCGGCACGTCTCTGAAAGAGGCTGCCGCGGCCGGCGGGGAAGCTGGCGGTGCGGGCGCGGGTGGCGCCGCGGCGGGCGCGGAGGGCGGCGCTATGGCTGCTGGCGCTGCCGAGTCCTCGACGGGTGTGGGTGCCGCAATCGGCATTCCGACGATGCTCGCTGCGGGCGCGAAGGCGGCCGCGGACAAGAGCAAGGAAGTTGCGCAGTCGTCGGCGGATATCGCTGGCTCTGCGGTCGATGACCACGAAGAGCACTACGGAAGGGACTCGCTTTCATGAGTGACACCAGCGAGGCGACAAAGCCACTGTTGCGCTACCCGGGCGGGGAAGCGGGGCACCGCTCGTTCTTCGGCGGCACGAAGTCGAAGACGCGCATCGTGTTCGTTGGGTTCTTCATCATCGGCGGGATGGTGGGGCTGATTCTGGGCGGCGGACTGATCGCCGCGGCCGCCGCTCTGGCGGGCGTCGGGATCACGCTGCTGGTAACCCAGCGCACGCACAACGGCACCATCGCGGACCGCCACCGTGCCCGCGCGCGTTGGAAGGCCCGGAAGCGGCTGGGCACGGATCGTTATGTGCCCTACAACGTGGCGGCGTGGGACCAGATTCAAGAGGGTTTGAAGAGCCCCGACAAGCGGGTGCGTACAGAGGCTGAGGTCGCCGCACGCCAAACACGGGTGAACCCGGACGGGTCGGACGGAATGGGCTGGCTGCAGTATGGGGCGAACGTGCCCGGGATCGCTTGGCATGCCCCGGTGGGGGAGCAGGACTACCTGTCGGTCGCGTTCAGCGTGTCCGGGCAGTTGCGGGGGATGGAGACCACCGGGGCGCTTACCCGCGCCGCTGAGGCTTGGGGGCGCTTCCTGGCTCACCGGGCGGCCCCGTCGTCGCTCGTGCGCGACGTGCAGACGCTTACTCGAGTGCTGCCGCCGGACACGGCGGCGCAGCAGGCGTGGGTTGTCGAGCGGCTGGACAGGAATGACACCACGGGAACGGCCGCGCAGCAGCAGCGTTCGTACAGCCAGGTCATCGACCGGGCGAGTTCGAACGCGATGGTGCAACGGCATTTCGTGATCGTGTCGTGGCCGATCACCACGGCGTTCATGGACGCGGCCGCGAAGTACGGTCCCGGACGGGACGGCTGGCGGGCGCTGATGGCTGAGCAGATCAACGCCGTGGCGAGCGGGCTCACCGAGGCCCGGATGGGCCAGGTTCGCGCGATGACCGCCAGGCAGACGACGGCGCTGATCCTGCATCAGCAGAACCCGTCGATGCCGATGGACCTGCGCAGCTCGAAGCACGTGAACCCGTTGTCGTTCGGGATCGCGTCGCACGATGAGTTCTCCGCACACGTGGTCGACGGCGGCTATGACCCGACGGTGCTTGGTCCGAACGACCCGATCACGGATGCGCCGGCCGTGGAGTGGTGGCATCGCACTGCGGCGATTCACGGAGCGGACCTGTCCGCGTCGGGACGTTCGCCGTTGTGGACCCTCGATCTTCTGATCGGCCGCGAGCTGGCTTTCATCCGCTCGGTGTCCTTCCACCTGCACCTGGTGCCCGCCGCGCAGGCGAAGGCACTGGCACGGCAGGACGTCGTGCGAGACGCGGCAACCCAGTACGCCCGCCGCGCGAAGGGTGTCATCGACGATGACCAGAACGACGCGAACCTGTCGGCCGCGCAGCGTCGCCGTCGCGACCTCGCCGCCGGTTCTCACCACCACGGCGTTTCGTGGGTCGGCTACGTGACGATCACCGCACCAACTCGCGAAGACCTCGCGCAGGCATCGCGTCGGCTCGCTGATGTCTGCGGCACGGGGTTGGGTATCGAACGGCTCGACTGGATGGATTCCTACCAGGCCGCCGCGTCGGGTACCACGTGGCCGATTGGCCGGGGTTTGCGCGCGGATTCCACCACTCTCGCCAACAAGGCAATGAACGCTCTCGCCGGTCGTAGCAACAAGGAGGCCCTGTCGTGACCGAATCTCAGCCCACTCGCCGCGAGAACCGCGCGGCAACAAAGCGGCCCTGGTACGCGACAGTCCCGGGGTTGCGTATCTTCGCCACCCCGCCGGCTGCGGCCCCGTCGACGGTTGTGGCGACGGTGGACAGCGACGACGTGCCCATGCTGAGCCGGCCCGTCGATGTCCCGCCGGCCACGCTGCCCGGTGGGACGCTCCGAACGGCGTCGGGGGCAGCTGCACGTGGCTGGTACGCGCCTTCCCTCACGGGCGCGCCGTCGACGACGCGTCAGGCCGAAGTGCTCAACACAGCGATCATCGGGAACCCGACCGGCGTGGAGGGCATCGTCAACGGTCGCGACAACCTGTCGCAGACCATGGTGTCGCACGATGCCCCCACCGCCTACAACATGAAGCCTCGCCAGGTGACGTCCCCGAACGTGATCGTTCTGGGGACGGTCGGTGCGGGCAAGTCCTCGTTCACCAAGACGGTCTGTGTGATCCGTCCGTTGCTGTTGACCAACCGCCGCGCCGTGGTGTTCGACAAGAAACCGCAGGGCGACGTCGGGGAGTACACGGCCGTCGCAGACCGTCTCGGCTCGAAGCCGCTGCGGTTCGATCCGAACGACCAGGCGGCAACACGGCTGAACCTGCTTGACCCGATGATCCTTCGCGGATCGGGGTTGCAGGGGCAGATGCAGCTGGTTAACGCCGTGGCGCGGATCGCCCGGAATGACGTCCTCGCCACCGAGTGGGAGGAGAAGGCCACCCGGCACGCTCTCCGTCTGATGCTCGCGAAGAGGGAGGACACTCGGCGGGCGGCAACGACGTCGGACCTGATGCCGTATCTCGGACTGGTCCCGGACGATGAGGGTCTTTCGCTAGAGGCTCGGGAGCGGCTTCACCAGGCGGGTCTCTCCATCCGGTTTGCGCTGGAGAACCTGCTGGAGGACTACGCCGGCGTTTTCGATGGGGACACGAGCGAAAAGGTCGACCTGGCGAACAAGCTCACCGTGTTCGATGTCTCGCAGCTCCCGGACGACGGCCCTGCGATCCCGACCGTCATGGCGGTTGGACATATGTGGCTGTTGGGCCGGCTGCGCCGTGAGCACGGCTTCGTCACCAACGTGATCTACGAGGAGGGCTGGCACATGATCGGCGGCCCCTCCGCACGGCTTGTCCGCTCGAACCAGAAGCTTTCCCGCGCCCTTGGAATCTCGAACGTGTTCGTGATGCACAAGGGCACCGACATTCCGAAGGACTCGCCGGGATACACCGTCGTTCAGGAAGCCCAGACCGTCTACGCGTTCCGGCAGGACCGCCTCGAAGACGCGTTGTGGGCGCAAGAGACGTTCGGGTTCGCCCCCGACACCGCCGATGTGCTGATGAATCTGAACCCGGGAAACTGCGTGTTCAAGTACGCCTCCAACCCGGAGACGCACGTCCAGCACATCCGCTCGGACTGGGAAGAGGCCGTGACCGACACCGACGAGGGTATGGCCGGTGCTGCCGCGCTGAGTGCCGACGTCGAAGCGTGAGTGGCCACGAACGATGAAGAGAGGACTGGTAGTTGCGCTGGCGGCTCTGCTGTCAGTCATTTTCGTCGGTGTCGTCCTGATCACCGGCGGCGGAAACGAGAATGGGGCGTGCGCGGCAACCTCCGCGGTCTCTCCGAAGACCGCGGCCACGCACGCACCCGTCAGCGGTTACTCCGGCGACCAGCTCGCCAACGCGGCGGCGATCATGAACGCCGGCGCAGCGCTGGGCGTGCCATTGAAAGGCCAGATCATCGGCGTGATGACGGCGATGGGCGAATCCGGGCTTCGCAACATCGACTACGGCGACCAGGCCGGCCCCGACTCTCGTGGCCTGTTCCAGCAGCGGGACACATGGGGCACTCTCGCGGAACGGATGAACCCCAGCCAGGCGGCAACGTTCTTCTTCCAGCGGCTCCTGCGGGTGCCAAACTGGCAGAGCATGACGCCGACGCTGGCCGCGCACGCCGTCCAGATCAACGCGGACCCCAACCACTACACGAAGTGGTACGACCCGGCGACAGCTGTCGTGACCGCCCTGCTGGGCGGCGACGCGGCCTGCGCTGCCGGAGTGTCAGGCGACGCGAAGGCTCTCGCCGCGCACCTGGTGGAGCTGACCAACCAGGGAAAGATCACCTGGTTGACGCCCTCCCACTTCCCGGAGGTCAAGGACATTGCCGCGGGCAAGACCGTTGCCAACTGCGGCATCGACACCCGCATCCTCCAAGTGATCACGATCGCCAGCAACACCTTCCCCTCGATCGGGATCTCCGATATCAACCGCAGATGCACCAACCAGATCGAGGGTGCGGGCAGCGAATCAGCTCACTACGTCAACGGCGGCGGCCACGCGGTCGACTTCTTCGCATTCGGAGGCGTCCCAACGACCGGGGCGGACGCCAACGCGATCAAGATGCTGCACACGCTGGCCCCACTCATGGCCGCCGGCTCCGCTGTCGGTCAGGAGGAGTGCCGCGCCAGCGCGGGCAGCGCACTCACCCTCCCGTTCAACCAATTCGACGACACCTGCAACCACCTGCACGTGCAGGTCGATCCGAAAGGCGACGAACCGATGAAGCTCACGAACGAAGGAATGAACCAATGAGCTACTACTCCGAGGGCTTCCATCTGGCCGCCACCTGGCTTCATCGGCTGGTATGGCTCCTGGCAGCCGGCCTCAGCTTGGCTGTGGGCGCGCTCGCCCTCCTAGCCACCCTGTTCTGCGGTTTCGAGCTGTATACGCAGGCGCAGACTCACTCGTTCTCCTTTTGGTCCGCGACAGAAGTTGCGGGCGGCTCCACGGTCCTTGCCGCGGGGTTTTGGCCCGCGGCGGGGGTGCTGGCAGCCGGGACAGGCACGATTGCGGCAGGCGCAGCCATGCGTCGGTTCTTGTGGGCTGCTATCAGGCCAGTGGAGAGCGCCTATAGCGGTGAGCTGCCGACTGGAAGCACGGTTACCCGCGACGGAGGGCTGTGAAGACATGGCTTCGCCTGCCGAGACGGTGTCGATCGCGAACCTCGCACACGACGAGTGGACGATCCGCAACACCGACCACCCGGAAGTGACCACCGTGGCGCTGTGGCTGGATGAGGCCCTGGAACAGCACACGGCGCAGCTGTCCGCGGTCACGACCGCCTCCCTGACGATCCGGTATCGGCTCGACGGTGAGGACGTGAACGACGACGTGAGCCGTGTGCGTCGCACCGTCGAGCGGTTACAACGGGCGTACCGGGACATCCAAAGCCTGGACGTGCGCAGCCGCCCCGAGCGGTACACACTCCTGGAACGTCTGTCGGAGTCACGGGTGATGCCCTCGGAAATGGCGACGATGCTCGGCGTCGACCTTCACGTGGCAGAGCGGTTCGCGGGTGACGACCAGGAGGCGCGGATCGCCCGCATGCTCTTCCACCATCTGAACGAGCTGCGCAGCTCCGATCGTGAGGAGGCTCACGCATGAACGACCCGATCGCACGGGCTAAGTGGCAGGTTGCTCTTGCCGGACTGCTGCTGGTCGGCGTTGCCTATCTCGGTGTCCACGCCGGGGCAGCGCTCACACCGACTGGCACGACGTACTCGTGGAACCCGATCCAACTGGTGATGGGGCTGCTGAAAGGCGACCCGTGGCCGGCGGCCGCCACCTGGACAACGGCGGCGTTCGTCGTGGTGGCCCTCATCCTGTTCACCTGCGGGGCGGTCTGGCACGCAAAGCGCAGCGCGGGGAAGCGTGCGGCAGCGTCCATCAAACTGATGTCCGCGAACCCGCAGAACGCTCGCCTTCGAAAGCACGCCCGCTCGGCCGACGCGCGCCGGCTTCACCCGGCCGCGGCCGGCATCACACCTGGCCAGAAGGTTGCCCGCATCGTCGGCACCAGGAAGTGGGTCTACCAGGGGTGGGAGGAGACCGGTGTGTACCTGTTCGGCACTCGCCGCGGTAAGACCTCGGCGGTGGTCGTCCGCCACATCGCAGAAGCACCGGGCGCCTGCATCATGACCTCCAACAAGGTCGACGGTGTGCGCGAAGCGTTGGCCGCCCGCACGGGACGCGGCCGCGCCTACGTGTTCGACCCGAACCGCATCTACCGTCACGAGGACGGCCCCGACTTCGTTTTCAACCCGCTCGACTACGTGAAATCGGCCGAAGACGCCCGCGAGCTCGCGGAGATTTTCGAGGCGTCCACCCGCAAGGAAGGCGACCGGGGCGGTGATCCGCAGTTCGACGAGCCCGGCCGGGACATGCTGGCGTACTTCCTGCTCGCCGCGGCGTTCGACAAGCTCCCGCTGTCACAGGTGTACCGCTGGCTGACCACCCAGGACGCCGACGCCGTGGTGGAGATTCTGAACCGGCACGGCAAGCGCGGCCCTGCGACCGCCCTCGTAGGCATGGAGAACTGGGCCGACAAGACCCGACAGAGCGTCTACGCGACCGCGCAACGCATGGCCGGCGCGCTCGCCTACGACGAGCTGCTGGAGTGGACCTCCGCTCCCGGCGTCCGCCGTTTCGACGTCGACGCCTTCCTGGCGTCGGAGGACCTGCTGATCCTGCTGTCCAAAGACGGCGTGGGATCGGCCGGCGCGATCCTCACCTCCCTCGTCCGCGCGATCTGCAAGACCGGGGAACGGCTGGCGCAGCGCTCCGGCGGTCGCCTGCCCGTGCCGTTGGTGATCGAGCTGGACGAGTGCGCCAACATCGTGCGCTGGCCGGCGCTGCCGTCCGTGTACTCCTTCTACGGGTCGCTCGGCATGCCAATCAACACCTACTTCCAGTCCCGAGACCAGGCGGTTGAAGCGTTCGGGAAAAACGGGTGGGGCGCGATCTGGGGTGCAGCCGTGACCCGCGTGTTCGGCGGCGGCGCGATGGATGCTGACTTCCTCCGGGACCTGTCCAACCTCATCGGTGAACGAGAGGAAGTCACCTACGGCGGCTCCTCGGGGAACAACGGCCAATACTCGACCTCGACCAGCACCCGCCGGGTGCCGATCCTCACCGTCGACGACCTCGCCAACCTGCCATTGTGGCGAGTCGTGATGTTCAACTCCAACGCCCGCCCGGTCATAGCGGACGCGTTGCCCTGGTTCCGCGACCGGAAGTTGAAGGCCCTCATCGAGCGCGGCAAGACCACCCCCTCGACGGCTGCTCCGGCCGCCTCACCGCTGGAGGTGGCAGCTCGTGGCTGACGATGACCTTGACACCATGAGCGACGAGGAAAGCGACGCCCTCAACGACGCCGAGCTGAGCGGTAACGACGTCGAGGAGGAAGGCGTCGACGTCGAACCGGCCGACGTCGACGAAATGTTCCTCGACTGGGTGCTGGAGCACTTCGCGACGATCGAGTACGTCCACACCGACAAGCGCGCGCCGTGGTGTCCTGAATGGTGGAAGCACCCGGAGGTGGTGGCGCGGCTGTGGGCGTTGTGGCAGGCACGACTTCAAGCCGATCAGGATGCCGCCGACCACCTCAACGCCGACTCCGACTGGTGGCTCTCGCACTGGGACCGCCACGCGGCAATCCTGTTTGACTCCAAAACCGGCCCGTTCCGCAAATGCGACCGCCAGCTGGGGCATCTGCACGAGTCGGGCGGCCAGTCCACGCCTGCCGTAGCGATCGAGCGGCCGCCGGCTGACTGGCGGTCATAGACCACAGCAGACGGCCTGAGCATGATCGGGTGTGGAAGAGCCGCCTCGATCGAGTGAGTGGCCTAGCGTTCGCGGGCGTCGTCACCGCGGGAGCGGTCGCGTTCGTCGCGGGCGCGCTCGGCAGCTCTCTGTTCGGCCGCGCGATCGCGCTGCTGCGTCTTCGGGTTGATCCCAACCTGTCGGAGCTGTTCGGCGCGGCGCTGGGCTTCGGCCCGGTTCCGCTCTCGCAGCGCCTCAGCGGCCGTCTGCGGCTTGCCCGGGGTTTGTGGCTGTGTGGGTCGCTGGACAGCCTCCCGTGCTCTCTGCGCGGCCACAGCGGCTTCCTGAGCGGCACGGGCTCGGGCGGCGTCGTCCGTTACTGGCTGGTCGCGAAGGAGAGAGGACTTGTGCATGGCCGTGACGCGCTGTTGCAGCTCGGCCCCTAGCTTCTGCTCCCGGTACTGCGCTGGGATCGCGTCTACGGCGTTTTCCTCGATCCCGTACCGGGCGCGGAAGGTGTCGACCTCCGCGGCCAGGCGTGTCCACTCCGCGCGACGCTCTGCGTTCGCGGGGACGTCCCCGAGCTGCTGCGCCCAGGCGGGCGGTTCGGCGCTGAGGGTCGCTCCGCGCTCTTCGAGGCGTGTAGCAATGTACTCGTAGCGTTCCGCCAGGTGCTCCCGCCAGGCGGGATCGGTGTGTGCGGAGTCGAGCGCGCCGCGGTCGACGATCCACGCGGGCACGTCGGTCCTTGCCTCTGGCTGCCCGAATTCGGCCGAGTAGGCGGTGATGTCCTCGCGAATACGTGCGGACAGGATCGCGGGCTCGCTTCGAGCGTTCTCGAGTGTGCCGGACATCCACGCCTGTGCGAGGGCGTCGGCTGGGTCGTAGCCGGCACGCTCGGCGTCGCGGAGAGCTGCCTCCAGTGCGCCCCACCCGTCGTCGCTACGGAGCCGCTGCGCTGCTTCCGGGCCGACCGCTGTGCGGGCGATCTTCTCGAACCGCAGATCATCGGCACGGTCGGTGACGTCCCGGTACTGGTCGATCAATGTCACCAGGTCGTCGACGCGGGCCTGCTCGCTGCGGATCGTTTCGCTGGCGCTCATCATCCCTTCCGAGTTCCCAGCGATCTGGGCGAGCACGTCGGTGATCGGTTGTGCGTCTTCGGTCTCGACGTACAGCCGGTTCGATTCCTTGCCGCGGGTCAGGGCGACGTACGCCATGGCGCGCGAGGTCGAGCTGTCGGCCAGAACGTGCGAGGTGTGGGCGGTCAACCCTTGGGCGCGGTGAACGGTGGAGGCGTAGCCGAGTTCGACGTGCTGGCGCACGTAGTCCGCGGGCAGGGTGATGCGGCCGCCGTGCCCTTCGTGGGTCACGGAGAGGGAGCCGTCGCGGTGCACCTTGTCGACGGTCCACAGGTCGTTGTTCTTGACCCGATCGCGGCCGCGGTCGGTGCGGAGCTGCGAGTCGTTGCGTCGGGTCACGATTCGATCGCCGCGGTGGGCCTGGAGACCGTCGCGTAGGGCGACGCTCTGGCGTCCGGTGACGGCTCCCTCGCTGATGCGGAACGCCTGCGCGCGGGCGTTCAGGTCCGCGACGGTGGTGTTGTGCTGGGCGAGCATGACGGAGGTCTTGCCGGCGTTGGTGTCGGCCTGCCAGGCGGCGAACACCTGCCCGGTCATGCGGTCGACGTCGCCGCCGACGACGCGGCCCTGCTCGATGTACCAGGTGAAGGGATCGCCGGTCGTGGCCGGGTCACGCAGACGTTCGGAGGCATCGGCTTCCGCTTGGTTCACGGTGCCGTCTGGGTTACGGAATCGGTGGATGGTTTCCAGCTGCACCGATCCGACCTCCCGCTCCAACAGGCGCAGAGCGCCACCGGATTCCACGGCGTCGAGCTGTCGGGAATCACCGATGAGGCGGACGTGGGCTCCGTGTCCGGCCGCGATGTCGACAACGCGTGCGAGGTTGCGGCTGCCGGCCATGCCGGCCTCGTCGACCACGATCACATCGCCGGGACGGATCTTCATTTCCTCTGGGTGGCGACTGTCCGGGGTCGCGTCGCCGTGCAGCTCGTACGCCTTCACGAACCCGTGGATTGTGTTGGCGTCGACGCCGACCGCATCGCGGAACACCGCGGCGGCGGCGGCGGACGGGGCGAGTCCGATCATGCGTGAGCCGGCCTGCTCTGTCGCGCGGGCGGCCAGTGCGAGCGCTGTCGTCTTGCCCGCGCCGGCGGGGCCAGTGCCGACCAGGAGGAGACGGTCGGAGGTGGCGAACTCGCGGGCCAGGTTGCGCTGGCCCGCGTCGAGCGGGCCGGTGTGAGCGGCCGCCGTCCGGTCGAACTCGGCGGTTGTGACAGGGGCGATCGTGCGCGTGCGGGCGGCGTCGAGCAGTCGATCCTCTGCGGCAAGGATGCCCGCGGAGGTGTAGAGCGCGCGGCCCTTGTGCTCGTAAATGCTGCTACCGTCGCTGCGGGTCAGCGGGGCGAATGCGCCGTGCGGTGCGGGCGGTGTTACCGACACGGAATCGGTGTCGAGCGCCCGCCGAGTGATGGTCTCTGCGGCCCCCTCCGGCACGTCGACCCCGGCGATGCGAGCGGCCTGCACGTACCGGCGTGCTTCGGCCTCGATCATGTGCGGCCCCCACACTGAGTGGTGCTCGGACACCGTGTCGACGACCTGTCGTGCTGCGGAGTCGACGTCGAGCTGCTGGGGAGCTGCCGCGCCGCGGCCACCGTCGCGGGCGGCCGCCCGGGCGGCAGCGAGGAGCCCGTCGACGGTGCGAGCGCCCACCGCTTCCACGGCCCGCTCGCGCCAGGAGCGTCGAAGATCAGCGAGCGACCGGGCGTGCTCCTTCGCGGGACGCGTGTCTAGAGTGGCCTGTTGCGCCAGCTTGATCCGGGCAGCCTGATCCGGCTGCCGGCCGTGGTCGACGCGGTACTCCCGTTCAAGCCTCGCAAGCGTCTTCCGGATGTCCGCGGAGCGACTGGAGAACCCTGAGGTGAGCCGGTCATCGACGCCGGCGATTTCGACCACGGGTCGCTTGCCGGGGGTGACTTCGCGCAACTCCGTGCGCACGCCGAGCGCCTGAGAGACGTTCTCCATCACCCGCGCGTTGTAGAACTCGGACGCGGCCACGCCTTGACGGTGGAGCAGCTTCGAGTCGATCGTGCGCCACTTCCCGTCAGAGCCCTTGACCTTGTTGGCCACCACCAGGTGATCGTGGAGCTGCGGGTCGCCGTTCCGGGAGTCGTAGTGACGGAACCGGGTGGCGACGATGCCTCCCTCGACGTCGATCTGGGCGACACCATTGCGGCCGGCACGCGTGGCGATCGCTTCACGTTCGAGGTAATGAACGGTGTCAGCGATCGCTGATTCGTGCGCGTGCTCGATCGCCTTGCGGGTCTCCTCGTCACCGAGCGCCCAGAGCGTGGACACGCTCTTGGACGGTGAGAACACCAGGTCGAATCCGGCGACGGCCTGCTGCGTGGGACGGGTCGCCGCGGTGATGTAGCGGCCCAGCTCTTCCTTGTCAGCGGGCTCCCTACCCTTGGCAGCGCGGAACGCCTGCGCACCTTCGCGGGCGCGGATCACACGTCGCTCGTTGACGTCCGGCTCCCGATGATTGGTGCGCTCGAATCGGGCATAGCCCTCATTGATGCGGGCCGAGAGGTCGGTTCCACCGGTGCTGTAGGCGTAGTACGACCGGCCCAGCTTCGCCGCGGCAGTCGCTTCCTCGACGGACTTGCCGGCCGCTTGTTCCGCGGTGATGATGCGCTCAGCGTTCGGGTGCAGCCCCTCCCCATAGAGCGCCTTCATCTGCTCTTCGGTCACCGTCCCCGATACGCCCAGAGTGGCAAGGCCGGAACCGACCCAGACTCCGGGAGGGTTGCCGTCAGCGGTGTAGTAGTCGCCCAGCTCGCGGCCGGTCTCCCGCTTGGCGTCGCCGCTGACGGTCTCGCTGGTGTAGTACGCATACCCGTCTCCCGCGGAGAGGATATGCATGGTCATCATGCAGGCAGACTACCTCACTGATCCAAGATGCCAGAGGTGTGACGACATCTGGAGAGAAGAATGAGCGGAGGAAGTGGGCCGGGAGTGTAACGGACGCGTTGGGTGGATGGAGACCGTGAGAGCAGAGTGCGGAGTGAGGAACGAGCGGAGGACGTCGCGGAGCGGTCGAGATTCGCGCAACGAGCCGGCTCACCCATTGGCGCGATTTTCGGGTGCGACAGTATGGTGGAGATGCAACGAATTCTGGAGACGAGGGGAATCCTGAAATGACCGACACTCGGAAGTCAGCGAAGCAGGTTGATGCACGTCGTCGTGCGCGTGAGCGCGCGGCTGAGTTCCGAGCACGACAAGACAAGCTGGAGCAGCTTGCTGTGGACTACTTCGTCGCCGCGGGTTCCATCGAGGCGATCCAAGAGGAGACCCAGCGCCAGATCGAATCGCTCCGTCAGAAGGAGCAGCAGCAGACGGCCGCCGCACGCGAGCGCGCCGATGCTGTAATCCAGCAGATGCTCAACCTCGGCATCAATCGGTCGGAGGTCGCTGAGCGCCTCGGTATCGCAACGCGCGATGTGAAGAAGTCTCCGAAGACCGCGCACAGTGAGGCGGCGACGGACGCCGGTAGCTTCCGGGGCAGCGCAGAAGACGACGAGTCTTCTGCGGCCTAGTGGGCGTTAGGTTTCACCAAAGTTCGGTCTGGTTCGCGTCGATCCCGTTGACCACCTTGGCGATCATCGCGCGGTCCCAGCCGTGCTCACGTACGGCGTCACGGAGGGCGCGTGATCGTCGAGCACGTTCCTGGCGCGCCAGTCCCCGGTAACCGAGAACGGTCCATCGGTTCTCGTGACGTCCGCGCTCAGAGCGATCGAGCATGTTGTCGTGATGGGTGCCTGTTCTGACGTGTGATTCCTCGACGTCGAGCGCGACGTGAACGCACAGTGGGACGTCGCAGCGATGCAGCAGCAATACCGCCGATGGAAGGTCGGTGCCCATGATGAGCTGGTAGGCGTAACGCTGTGGTCGGACCGCCTTCTGTCCACCGTCTGGCGTTCGGGTCCAGAACCTTCCATATCCGTCGTCGGCAACAGCGCCAGTCCACAGCCAGCAGTCATCGGTCGTTGGACCCTTCACGACGTAGGACCAGAAGCGCTCTTGCTCGGTGCGGCTCATGGACAGCTCAGCGGTTCCGTCGTGCGGCCTCGGCGTGCACGTTCTGCCAGTACCGAGCGCGCTGGATGTTGCGGCGGTGTTGCCACCGTCCGAGTGCGAACCGTCGAAGGAAGTAGTGCGCGACGAGGGTGGCCCATGCGATCCACACCACGGCCGCGGGCAGTGAGCCTTGGCCACCGGCGACCGTGATTAGAACGACGATTCCGAAATGCGCGACGATCACCAACCACCACACGGTGGCAACGAAGGCGAACGCGCTACGGAACATGACCAGAGCCTAGAGCGCTCCTCCGACTCTTGTCAGGCGATGAACCGTTGACGCAGTGCAGTCAGGTCGGAAACGAAGCCGGAGCGGTCGGCTGTGAAGCGATCCGGCAACGTGCGGCGGTCCGATTCCTGAACCGTCACGTACCGCAGAGTCTCCAGGTCACCCAGCGCACGCGAGACGACGGCCGCCGACAGCCCGGTGCCACCACTGATGTCCTGTCGCGTCGCGTCCGGGTGGCCGAGGAGGTATTGGAGGACGACTCGGTGGGCTCGACGTTCCAGCACCCTTAGTGCCGCTTCGGCCGGCTCGATCCGAGTCCCGTTCACCGGATCGATGCGGCCGGCTCTTGTAGTGGCCATGACCTCAGGGTATCGAGCGGGGATGTAGCCGGCGCCTGAGCGTCGGCCACACCCCCAAGACCCTGGGGGAAGGGCCAACCGTACGGTCGGGTTGTGGGGGGCCTCACCCGCGCCGCTTAGGTCGAGTGTGCACCGCACCGCGCAGCGGCGACAAGACCCACGCTGTATATCCAGCGGCAACGTCGAGCACCTGACGTCCGCTGTGCGATCAAACGATCGGGCCGGCCTATCGGCCGCCGTCAACGCGGCGGAACGACTCGGGGAGGCGGAACACGCGATCCAGAAGCGGCTCTAGGTGCGTGATCGCGGCCCGGTGCTGTTCCTCCGTGAACTCCTCGATCGCGGGCGGGTCGTCGTCGGTCCAGCCGATGGCTTCTGCTGCGATCGTCAGATCCCATCGGTTCCACCGCAACCGGCCTTGTTCGCGTAGGTGCTCCTGGAACTGTCCCTGAATACCGGGTGGCCGGAAGCTGTCCGCGGCGTCGGGCGATCGAGCCTCGCGCACCTGTTCGATCGCGAGGGTGTACCCGGCGATGAACGCTGTCACCCGGTCGAACCGGATCGGGAATCCCAGGAACATGCCGGGTCGTTTGATGAACGCGCCCGCCATGATGAGCTGCGATGGGGCACTCGCCTGATGTTCACTCATCGTCCGTCCCTCCTCAGGTCAACCGGCTGGCTCTGGTCGTGCTTTGCGAGAGCGCGTGCGACGGATGATTTTCCGACGCCGAGCACGGCCGCGATCTGTGCGATGCTGTCGCCCTGCTCACGCATCCGCGCCGCGGCCGCGGTGCGCTCCGGGGTCATCACAGAAGGCCGGCCGCCCAGGCGACCCTCAGCGCGGGCGTGCGCCAGACCGCGCCGGGTGTTCTCCCGGATCGTGTCGACGCGGAGCTGCGCGAACACGGCAACAATGCCGAACAGGGCTCGGCCCATCGGGGTCGTGGTGTCGATGTCGGGCTCGGTGAGGCTCTTGATGTTCACGCCTCGCTCGTGCAGGTCCGTGATCGTCTCGATGGCCATCTTCTCGCTGCCGGCGAGGCGATCGAGCCGGCGCACGACAAGCGTGTTGCCGGGCTGTAGGTAGTCCAGGCAGGCGAGCCACTGCGGGCGGTCTTTCACACGGCTGGACTCGCCGTGGTCGACGAACACCCGCACTGCGCCAGCGGCGCGCAGCTCGGCCTCCTGAGCTGCCGGGTTCTGGTCATGGCGCGACACCCGCGCGTATCCGACGACGTTGCTCATCGGCTCCACCTAGTCCCACCGATCCGGCTCGGCTCCGTGCGCAGCTCCACCTTGTCGTCCTCGCTCACTCTTGGGCGTACTTCGCGTCCAGCTCGGCGTACGCCTCAGCTGCGGTCACGCGGCCGTCGAGGATGCGACGAGCGCGATCGAGCGCTTCGGCATCCGGAAGGTGACCGGCAAGCTGCTGAGCCTTCTCGATCATCGACAGCTCGCTGTCAACGTCGACGGTCCGCGGAACCGTCCCGGTGCTGCGGGCCATGCCGACTCCCCTCGCCTGGTCCCTCCATCCTACCGCCCATCCCGAAAACGTTATAAACTGCGTTTCGGGTCAAATCGGTTTCGGGATTAGGTTTCGGGACGCGGTTTGTCGGCGTGTCATCATCGGCTCGGACATCGACACTGACGTCCCGAAAACGATCGTTTCTGGGACGGTCGAGTCGTGCGCCGCGGAAGCCTGCCGAAACTCAGGGCCGTATCGTGAAGCGCCCTGGGTCTGATGGAGACTCGCGCTATTTGATTCCGACCAGCAGGTTGCGGTCGCCCTGGACAGCATAGAACGCGTTCTCGAACTCGGCGGGCGGGATGTCGCCGAGGTAGCCGTGGAGGCGCTGCGTGTTGTGCCAGTGGACCCAGCCGAGGGTCGCGAGTTCGAGGTCCTCGACGGTCTTCCACGGCCCTGACCTCGCGGGTCCGCGGACGAGTTCGGTCTTGTAGTAGCCGTTCACCGTCTCGGCCAGGGCATTGTCATAACTGTCGCCGACGGTTCCGATCGACGGCGTGGCGCCGATCTCGGCCAATCGTTCGCCGTAGCGAATCGACGTGAATTGAGACCCGGCGTCGCTGTGACACCGCAGATCCTCATGGTGAGCACCGCGGGACCAGCGCGCCATCTCGATCGCGTCGAGGACCACCTCGGTGCGCATATGCGACGCGACCCGCCACCCCACGATCATCCGAGAGAACACGTCGACGATGAAGCACACATACG
>NZ_JBXAPS010000015.1:0-25556 GCF_058806435.1 Leifsonia sp. GW821-FHT13C09
TCCTCGAAGGAAGATCCCGGTGGCCACGCTGACGTTTACTGGCCGGGATCGTTACACCACTCTACGGGGCACTACTCGCGTTCTGAACGAGCACCAGAGAACGGCATCGAACGATAGACCAACCGTTCTTTTCTCTTCCCCTGATAAAAGCCGCCCCGAACAAGATAGCCACCTGTCAAGGGTGCGGCGTAGCCGCATCACGGAGTGACGCGAAGCGCTCTTGACAGGTGGCTATCTTGTGCAAGTATCTCGGGCTCAGGGGGAGGGGAAAGCCCCACCGAAAGCGACGAGCTAGACGCCCGCTGGCTGCGGCGTTGCAGCATCGTCGGAGAGCTTGAAATCAGATTCGAGACCCGAAGCAGTCGTCGATACAGCGGGCGTTCGAGATGAGGTCTGAGCCGTGGTTTTACGCGGTGCACGCTTGCGCGTGCGAGCCTTCTTATCGGGCTCTGAGAACCCGATCTTCCGCAGCTCATCGGCGCTCCAACCGGCACTGACGGCCGCGTTATACGCCTTCACGTCATCGCGCTCAGCGGACGTCATTCGCTCGCTGATTCGTGCTTGCAGCTCTGCCAGCTCACGAGCGCCGTCCTCGCGGATCGTATCGAGTTCGTTCCGCGCCTCAGCGAGCACTCGGATTGCTTCGATGCGATCCTCCTGAGCGCGACGAGCACGGTCCACTGCTTCTTCAATTGAGAGTTCCTTAGCCATGTCTCCATCCTACGGATGAAGACAGCTCGCGTCGACGTTCGTCGACCACATGCGAGCACGCCGCGGCGATGCCGCGACCGCACACGGCTGCCACCGCGAGCGACCCTATGCGGCGTCCCAGACGGAGCAAGCTATAGACTTAGCACGGCTAAGTCGGCTTGATCCTCGACACGGGGTCAAGGATGCGGCACACTAGAAGTGTGATCCCCGCACGGGGCGGGGTCGCTGCGCTGGGCCAGGAAGGGCAGGTGATTCTAATGAGCGACGAGGCTCCCGAGGATCGCCGCCTCGCACGCAAGCGGCGCGCGAACGTCGCGGGCGGCCGCCATCACCGTCACGAGGTGAAGGTGTCGCCGGAAGAAGAGGGCGCGTTGCTGCTGCGCGCGAAGGCGCAGCGCGTGACGATCCCGCGTCTGCTCGTCGAGTCGGCGCTGTCGGCAGCGGGGGAGACGCCAACCGAACGCCGTCAGGCGATGGCCGAGCTGTTCGGTCTGCACCGGCTGCTCGCGGCCATCTCGAACAACGTCAACCAGATCGCCAAGGCCACGAACGCGACCGGCGAGCTACAGGCTGAGACGGTGGCGACGCTGGCCAAGGTGCGCGAGGTTGCCGAGCGGATCGACGAGACGATCGACGGGCTGAGCCTGCCATGATGCCGAACGTTGTTCGCGGCGATCGCATGGCTGGCCTGATGACCTACCTCACCGGGCCGGGGCGCGCGAACGAGCACACCGAACCGCACCTCGTCGCAGGCGACGCAGCGCTGCTTGCGTGGCACGATGACGCCGAGCTGGGACGCGACGCGGCGCTTTCGATCGCGCGGCACCTCGACCGCCCGCGCACTGCGTACGACGTCGACGTGAACGGCGGGCACGTCTGGCACTGCTCACTATCGCTGCGCGCCGACGAGGGCATGCTGACCGACGAGAAGTGGGGACAGATCGCCAACGACTTCATCACCGCGATGGAGTTCGACGACGCCGAGGGCACGAAGGCACCGTGCCGCTGGGTTGCCGTCCGACACGGTGTGTCGAAGAACGGCAACGACCACATCCATATCGCTGTGAACCTCGTGCGCGAGGACGGCACCAAGGCGTCGATTCACAACGACTTCCACCGGGCACAGAAGGCCGCGCGCGCGCTCGAAGTGAAGTACGGCTTGGAGCAGTTGGAGTCGGCACAGGCAGAGCGATCGACGCGCGGCTACCACCCCGCCGAGCGCGAGGCTCAGGCACGCGCCCGAGCACGCGCGAAGTACGAGCGCACCCGTCCGAAGCTCGGCCCGGATGCACCCACTTGGGAGCGGCTGACCGGCCCCGACCGGCAGGCCCGGATCACCGCCGAGCTGCGCACGGACGAGCCGCGCTATGCGCTCGCCCGGACGGTTCGCGCCAGCGCCGCAGCCAGCGAGTCCGAGTCCGAGTTCGTGCGCAGGATGCGCCGCTCGGGACTGCTCGTGCGACCGCGCTACGCGGACGGCCGCACCGACGTCATCACCGGCTACTCGGTCGCAGCTCGACCCGAAGCCGGCGAGCGACCCATCTGGTACGGCGGGGGGCACCTCGGCCGCGACCTCACCCTGCCCCGGCTGCGCGCGGGGTGGCCCGACACCCCAACCGACGCGACCGAAGCGGCAGCCGAGTGGAACGCAGCCAAGCGCGGCCGCCGCGTCGTGGCACCCGGCCGGGAGAACACGACACCCGACCCCGAGTTGTGGGAACGGTACTCGCGCGAGGTCAGCGAGCTGCGCGAGAAGCTGCGCGATGTTCCCCTCGACGACCGGGACACGTGGAGCACCCTCGCACGTCAGACCGCCGGAGCTTTCGCCGCCTGGTCGAACGCCGTCGAGGATGCGCCCGGAGACCTCGCCGCGGCATCCGATGCGCTCGCCCGATCCGCGCAGACGTTCCGCCGCCCGGTGCAGCCGCAGAAGGCCGGCATGGTTGCCATGTCCGGCGCTGCGATGCTGCTGGCCAGCGCGGCCAAGGGCGGCCAGGGGCGCGCCGCCCAGCTCATCATGCTGCGCCAGCTCGTGCGGCTCTCACAGGCCGTTTACGACGCTGCGAAGGCGGCCGGGGAGAAGCGGCAGGCTGACCTCATCCTGAGCGACGTGAAGGCGCGGATGGATCGGCTGCGCCATGACCTCGCCCCCACCAGTCAGACCCCGGTGGCCGCGGCGGCCGGCGCGCAGCAGGGCACGGCCACGGCGACGCTCGACCCGGAGACGCGCGCGATGCTCGACCGGATGAACGCCAGCCAGGGCAAGCCCGCGACCGAGGCGACATCGCCCGTACCGAACAAGATCGATCCCGACGAGCGGGCGCGGCCACGACAGACCACACGACCGGGCGCAGATCGCGGCCCGGAGCGATAGGAAGGAGGGTCGATCATGGCCGAGGAGACAGACGGCATCGAGGAGGCGTTCGACGGGCAGATACGAGTGCTCGTCACCGCCGCCGGCCAGGTCGGAGAGCGCATCGCGCGCGCCCGCGAGGACGCGCTGCGCCGAGCACAGGCGGCGACCGAGCAGGAGGCGCGCGAGCTGCGATCGCGGATCGAGGCCGAGCACCGCACCGCGCGCGTCGAGCTGGGGAACGTGCATCGCTCGGACTGGTGGGATCGTGCCACCCCCGAGCAGATCGCCAACACGTACCAACTCGCCCGCGCATGGTCGCAGGACGACCCCGAGGCGGTACGCGCCGAGCAGCGCATCCGCGACGAGGTGCGCACCCGGTACGGCGTCGACGTCAACGACACCAGCGCCGACCCCCAGGCGGTGCGTGAGGCCGTCGAGCGTGCCGAGGCGCTGCGCCAGCAGGCGGATGCTCAGCAGCAGCGCTCGGCGGCCGAGGAGGCCGAGGCGGCCCGCCTGATGGCTGAGGCCGATCGCGCCGACCGGGCGGCCGAGCACCACCGCGACGCGGCGGAGCATGAGCCCGACCCGGAGCAGCGGGCCGAGGCGCGCGAACAAGCCGAGCAGCACCAGGCGCACGCCGATGCAGCTCGTGCGGATGCTCAGCCGTTGTACGACTCGGCCGAGCGCCGCGAGGCGACGGCCCGCGACCTCGAAAGCAAGGGCATCGACCGTGAGGTGGTGGCGACGAAGATGCAGGCCGACGTCAGCCAGGCCAAGCCCGCAACCGAGGCGACCAAGGCGACCTCGGCACGGGCACCGAGGGCGCGCAAGAACCGCGGCCGCGGCGTCCAGGTGCAGCGCACCGGCCTGCAACGATGACCGGCCGCCGGCACACACGAGAGAGGGATCGCACCAGGTGGTGCGATCCCTCTCTCCTTGCTTGTCAGTCCGTACCGGCGGTCTCACGCACGTCGGGGAACAGCCCCTCGGGCGGCGGTGCGTAAGGCAGCGGCTCGCCACGCTTGGACGAGTTCAGCTCGCCCTCAGCGCCCGCGAACGGGCCATCGGGATCGAGCAGGATCGGCATGTGATGGTCGGCGTGGTCACGCCACCACACGCTCATGCCGGTTGAGGCGTCGAGGCGCAGGTGCTCCCACGCCCGCCACAGCGAGTCGAGCCGGCTCACGGCCTCGGCGTATCGCCACCACTCGGCCGCCCACACTCGGCTGCGCCCGTCCCCGGCGATGCGCCGCCGGTAGACGTAGCGCAGGTGCTTGCGCACGAACTCGTCGACGGAGCCGTAGTACAGCGGCGGCGTCTCCGGCGCTGCGCTCTCGTCGACGTCGCCGGTAACCTCGCCGGTCTCCTCGTCGACGTCGATCGGCACGGCCTCGATGCCGTCCTCGTCGTAGTCATCGCCCCAGTCGCTCACGATGCCTCCTCCTGTGCCGGCTCGGCCGCCGCGACGGCAGCGACCTCTTGCTGTGCTTCACGGATCGTCCGCTCAGCCTGCGGGTCATGCGCCGCGATCGACGCCCGCACGGCATCCGCGTGCGGGCCGGTCATCCACGGCTGTGTGCGGATCAGCGTCGGGCGCGAGCCCGACGCGAGCACGATGGCACGGCCCTTCGGGAGCGCGCCGAGGTCGGACACGTCGAGGATGCGTTCGCGGTGGAGCTGCGAGGATACGCCGCGGCCGCCGCGGCCCGTGGAGACGGTCGACGCGATGCGGTCGTAGTCTCCGATGAGCTTGGAGATGCTTTCGAGAAAAGCATCCTCCGCGACGCCGCCACCGTAGACCTTGATGTTGCTGGCGCTCCACAGTTTCTTCATGCCGGACTCGCCCCACACGTCGACGCCCTGAGACCAGCTCTGCAAGATCGTCATGAGGATGATGCCGCGCGACCCGTAGTGCGAGTACAGGTTCGGCAGCTCGCGCCACCGGCACACGTTCGCCGCTTCATCGAGTACCCCTACGAGGGGCGTCGACAGGCGGCCGCCGGAGGACTGCGAGGCCAGCTCCTCGGCCGCCTCGACGACGGCGACGGTGAGCGCCGTCACGAGCGGCCCGGCCGTGCCTCGGCCCTCCTTGGAGAGGCTGTAGAGCGTGCCGAAGTGCCTCACGAACGCTGCGGGGTCGAAGTGCGGCCGAGGGTCGGCAGCACCCTGCGGAGTGACCCACGCGGCTACCTGGCGGTTCGTGAGGCACGACGCCATCTGCTGCGCCGTGCCGAACACGCCGCCGCGCTGCTTCTCGGGCGCGGAGACGACGCCGGCCACCTGATCGGCGGTCAGCGTGAAGCCGTGCTCTCGGAGGATGTCAACGGCGCTCTCATCGGTCGGCCGCGTCAGCCACGTGTACACGTCGGTGATCGGTCGGTGATCGAGCGCAGCGGCCAGCAGGAGGCCGGCGAGCAGGTCTTGGCCTGCCGGGTCGAAGTACGCATCCGTCTTGGCCCCCGGATCGCGGGAGCCGGCGGCGAAGTGCTCGGCTAGCCGGGCCGCTTTCACCTCGTCGGTGACGTAGCTGAGCGGGTTCCACCACCAGGTCGGATTCTCGAGCGCGATCGCCTGCGGGTCGAACACCCACACCGGGCCGACCGCTGCGCGCACGTCCCTCGTCGCGTCGACGACATCGCGCTTGTTCGAGGTGACGAGCACCCCGCCCGGCGCAGCGAGGATCGCCGGCACGGCCCGGCTCGTCGTCTTACCCGTGCGCGGCCCCCAGATGTCTACGTGCATGTCCTCCCAGGAGCCGTAGAGCGGCTGCCCGCCGATCGTCTTGCCGATCGGCACACCGGGAGAGTCCTGCACGCCGAGTCGCTGCGCGGTCGCCTCGGCGTTGCGGCGGCTCAGCGCCTCAACATCCTTGCCGCGGCCCATGTAGGACGCGGCGCGATCGACACGTGAGCTGCGCTTGCGGTAGCGGGCGACCGCAAGCAGGATGAGCACCACCAGGGCGAGGACGAGCACGCCTACCCCGGCGATGATCCAGGTGCCTGCGGCTGGCCACGGCACCTTGCCGCTAAAGAGCTGGAACACGAGCCCGAACGGGTCGGAGGTCAGCTCGACGCCGGAGCCGTCGAGCTGGTGACCGAGGCGAACCGCGAGGTTCAGCCCGGCCACACCGACGATGACGATCACGATGCCGGCGGCTAGCAGGATCGTCTCGGCCGAGAACCCGCCCGGATCGCGGCGGCGGTTGTTCTGAGTGCTCACGAGGCGGCCCCCTCAGACTCGACGGCGCGCAGCCTGCGGCCGACGCGAGACTGCGCGTGCCACCGCTTGTTCGTGTCGTTCGTGGCTCGCTCGGTCTCGGTCAGCTTGACGCTGATCGGGATGCCTGGCCGGCCACCGACCTTGATGAGGAACTTCCCGCGCCCCGGAGGCTCGGTCTCCTTGCCCGTCGTGGCATCCCACGACGGCGGGGCCGACCATCCGGTGAGCAAGTTCTGCTCGGCCTGCGAGAACGGCACCGCGGCCGTCAGCAGCGGCATCTCAGCCTGCGGGAGCCCGCCGACCACGATCATGCCGGCACGCTCGACGAAGCCGCGGGCCTTCATCCGATCTTCCTCGGTCGGCAAGGCGTCGAGGTCGCGCATGGTGTGCGTAATCATCGCCTGCCCGACACCGAACTGTCGGTTCAGACGAGTGAGCGCATCCACGCGGTCGACCATGCCTGTACCGGAGCGCAGCGCCTGCCACAGCTCGTCCATGATGACGAAGTAGTGCCGCTGCGGCTCCAACCCAGCCTCGGCCAGCGCGTTCGCCACGTTCACCGTGGCAAAGCCATTCGACCAGCACGCCAGGAGCGTCGCAGCTCGCAGATCGACGTCGGTCTCTTTGAGCCCTGAGACGTCGTACACCACGGGGCGATCGCGCATCATCGGGTTCGAGGTCGGCTGCGCGAACGTCTCCCCGAGGCGGCCGCCGCGCGCGAGGCTGATAAGCGAGGCTTCCAGCCCGCGCGTCGTGCGCTGATACTCGTCGAAGTCGCCACGGTCGACCGCGACCTCGCGCAGCTCGGTCGGCCCCTCCTGCACGACCTGCAAGAGGTCAGCCAGGAGCGGCACACGGTCGAGCTTGCGGTCGAGAACGCGCAGCGCTTGGTCGACGATCGACTCCTCGACATCGGACGGCGGCTGCTTACGCAGGATCGTCAGCAGAGCCGAGACGATCGTGAGCCTGCGCCCGTGGGCGTCGGCTTCAATCTCCTCGGCCTCTTTCACGAACCCGGCGGCCCGGAGCTGCGCTGCGGCCTCCGCCGACTCGCCAGGGTCGAGCACGTTCAGGTGCCCGCGGCCGCGGCCCAGACGGATCACCTGACCGCCGAGGGCTTCGATCAGGTCGAGGTAGTCGGGCTTCAAGTCCCCGAGGATGAACGGGATCGACCCGAAGCCGGCGAGCCCGGCCGCCATACGGCGGATCGTCGTCGACTTCCCGAGCGCCGGCAGCCCGAGCACGAACACGCTCGGGTTGCTGATGAGCTTGGCACGCTGGAACCACGAGATAGGGTCGGCGCACACGGTCGCACCCGTGAACAGGTGCCGGCCGAGCGGCACGCCCACCAGGGGCGCGCCCGTGCCGACGGAGAACGGCCACAGGCCGCACACCTGAACGCTCGTGCCGCGGTACTCGACGGGAGCCTGCACGTAGGCGGCAGCACCGCGACCGCGGCCGAGCCAGCCGCGGCCGGTCGGCCGAACGGGGCGCAGCTCGGCCGACGTCTCGACGGGAGTCGCCTTCTTGCTCTTGCGAGCCTTCTGTTTGGTCGCCATCATCATCACAACCGATCCCGAATCTCTGCCGGCACCGCGACATGCTTGCTCGGCACCAGGCCCAGCGGCAACGCCATCGCAAACGCCGAATCCTGCGAGCCGTACACCGGCCGCACACGCAAGCGAGCCGACGCCGAGAGGTTGTCGATCGCCGCGGCCGCCTCAGCGGCAGCAGCCGGGTCAACGACCGTGGCCGTCACCAGCAGCCCGAAGTTCACCAGGCCCGCGCCGGCAGCCTCCTCGGCCGCCGTCGATGCCGCGGCACGCACCGCCAGGGTGTCGCGCGCCTGCGGTTTACGGGTCGCCGTCGCACGGAACTGCGCCGCTGTCAGATCAGCCTCGACGAGCCCAGCAGCTCGCGCCGGGTCGATCGGCTTGTAGAGCAGCGTCACCCGCTTGCGCGCGATGTCACGGTGCGGGGCGAGGAGGCGTGCCAGCACGCCCGACTGCACCGTACCGCGCGGCGCTTGCGTCATCGCCCAGGTGACCGACGTCGCGGAGTCGTGCCGGTAGTCCGACCACGACGCCTGATGCGCCGTCGGGCCGACGTCCGGCCAGCTCAGCTCGGGCACCTCACCCTGAGCGTGTGCCTCTTCGATGAGCACCGCGGCCGCTGGGTCGTAGGCGACCCGGATCGTCTCGCATAGCTCTTGCGCCGACAGCGGGTGCGCTGCACCCGCCCCGGTCGCCTGCAAGTTGCCCGTCAGGCCGGGCAGACGCGCCGCGAGCTCGCGCGCCATCTCGTCAGGCTTGCGAGGTGGTGCACCCTTGCGAGGGACAGCGGAGAACGTCAGCGACACGAACGCCTTGACCGTCGACGACCCGGCCGGGTAGGTCTCGACGACCTCGCGCAGCATGTCCTGCGCGAACGCGGGCGCGTCGGGGTCGAGGTTCAGCTCGACCTCACGACGCAGCCGCGTGCCCGACTCGGGCGCGGTCTCAATCGTGACCGAGGCGGCCTCGATGCCCGGCTCGTCCGAGAGGTTCGCCAGCCAGTGACCCCAATCGGCTACCCACGTGTCGACCTGTAGCGGGTCGACGAGCGATGCCCCGTCGGGCTCGGTGCCGATCACCACGGCGTACGTCTTGCTGATCGGCGTGTAGACAAGCGCGAACGGACGCCCATAGGAGTCCGTGTGCTCGCTGAGGCGGGTCGCCGCGGCAACACCGGGGAGCTGATACGTGCCCCACTCAGTGCGACCCAGCGGCCCCGAACGGTACAGATGCGAGCCGCGGGAACGTGCCGACATCCACCCGATCCGATTGGATGCCCGCGAGAGTACGCTGCGACCGTCCGCATTCTTCACGATCAGCAGCAGGATCACCCCGGCCGAGACCACCGCGGCGATGAACGCCGCGAGCAGCCCACCGGACATGAGCGAGATAAGGATGATGAACAGCGCCACGAACAGCAGCAGTGTTCCGAGCGTCCCCAGACCGAGCAGGCCCGGCGACGTCGGCCGCCGCCAGTTGCCGTAGGTGCGAGGGGCGTCCTGTGTTGGGTCAACGGCCACCACTGGGGCCTCCTTCCGTAGATTGCTCACCGACGCTCTGAACGGCCTGTGCGCCCTTCTTCGCGCCATCTGCCGCGATGCCTACCGCGGCACCCGCGGCCATGCCGATCGGGCCGCCAGCAGCGCCCGCGCTGGCCCCGGACGCCGCGCCTCCCGCAGCGGCTCCACCGCCTGCGGCTGCGCCACCTCCTGCGGCTGCGCCACCACCAGCAGATGCGGCCGCACCGGAGCCTGTCGAGGCCGCGGCACCCGAGCTGGATGCGCCGCTACCTGACGAGGCCGGTGCAGGACTGCCGCTGCTGCCGGACGAGCTGCCCGACGGGGAACCCGACGAGCCGGGCGAGCCCGTCGACCCGGTACTGCCCGAAGCGCCGTCCGACCCGGAACCGCTGCCGGTTCCCAGGCGGCCCAGCGCAGCAGCACCCGTCGGCAGCGATGCCAGCGCTGCGATGCCAAGAGCACCGCCGGCACCGCCAGCCATCGAGCCGACCAGCGGCGTCACAAACCGCATTAGAGCCGGCAGAGCGAACAGGGCGATAATCATCAGCATCAGCCCCGTGAGGATCGAGATAAGCCCGGTGCCGTCGTCGGAGAACACGTCAGTGCCGAGCAAGTGGAACGCTGCGGCGTAGACGATCGCGGCCGCCGGCTTGTAGAGGATGAATGCGAGCAGCCACCCGATGTTCTTCTTGAACCAGCTCGCGCCCATCTCTGTGTTTGTGAACGATGCCGAAAGCGGCAGGATGCCCGCGAGGATCACGAGCATTCCGCCGCGGGCGACCATGAGCACGATCTGGAACGCTGCCGCGAGGATCGCGATCAGCCCCAGGATGATGATGAGCAACGGGCCGAGCCCGCCAGTTGTGGCGGGGTTCGATGTGAGAGCGATGAGCGTCAGCATGTTGCTGCCGAAGCACGCCCCATCGCCCTCGACGTCGCACTCTAGCGAGCCGTTGATGACCCACACTGAGAAGGAGTCGGCCGCCGTTACGAGCAAGCCCGTGACCGTGACGCCCATCGCTGATACCACGATGAGCGTCAGCAGGCTCTTGATCGTTTGGCGGCCCGGCTCGGCGCGCTGTTCCCAAGCCATCTTGACGCCGCCGATGATGACCGACAGGACTACGAGACCGCCGACGAGCCACCAGACCGCGGACTGTAGGAACAGCACCGTACCGGCCGCGCCCGAAGGCCCGGTCGGCATGAGCCCCGCTGCGAGTCCACCAGCGCCGCCAATGAGGATGACGCCGCCCAGGATCACGCCAATACGGCCGACCGCGGCGATGCCCTCGCCCTGCCGGAGCTTCGAGGCGATCAGCATCCCGAGGATGATGATCGACAATCCCGCGATAGCGAGGCCAATCCACTGAACGTAGCTGAGCATCGTCGTCACGTTCCCCGAGTACGCGGGCGCGTCGCCCGCGCTGATCGGTGACGATCCGCCGCCACCCGTCAGGTTCGGTGTGCCGATGTTGACCCACATCGTGCCGAGCGAAGCGATCGCCTTGCCGTACGCCTCCATGACGGCGTTCGCCATGTTCTCGATCGCATCACCGACAGCGGACTCAAGCCAGTTGCCCGCGTTGCACCCAATATCCCACCACGCGCAGTCATCAGCCATAACGATCACTCCCCCCAGGTGATGTAGCCCGAGAGGTCAGGGAGCTGAGTCGTCTGCAACGGGTTGCTGCTGTCCTTCGGTAGGAGCTTCCAGTCGCCGTTCTCCCACACGAGGTTGTAGATCACCGAGCCGTACACGGCTTGCCCCGAAGCTGCGCCACGGACGGCAATCTCGACTCGCGCAGCAGCCCCGTCGTATGCCAGCAGTCGGAAACCGGCAACGCTAAGCCGCGTGTCCGAGGTCGCGCCGGAACCGACATCGGTCACGAGCTGACTGCGATTTGGCGCGGACTCGGCCAGGAAGTACTCGATCCAGGCCGGTGCGATCGTGGGATCGCTACCCTGCGCCACGGCGTTCGTTGCTGCGAACAGGGCTCCCTCGGGCGAGTGCTGGAAGCAGTACCGCACGCCCTCGGGCGAGGCTTGGCCCGGCCCGAACTCGGATGAGGTCGGGTAGGCCACCGTGTCCTGATAGGCCCACTCGGCCGCCGGGGCGGTCGAGAGCCGGCCGGACAGCTCGACACCATCGAGGCCGCACACGCTTGCGCCGCCCTCGTCTCCTGTCGGTTCAGGGGACGGGGCGGCGTCAGTGGGCTGGCTCGTCGACGTCGGCGCGGGATCGGAGCCGTCACGGTTCAAGTTGAGAACCGTGACGATCACTCCCACGACGACGATAAGCGCGATGACCACGGCCGCGGCGATGAAGCCTGGCCGTGTCCACGGGCTCTGCTCGTTCTCCTCGTCAGCCATGCCGAGCCTCCTCAGCCGCCTGCGATGGTGCCGATCCAGGCAGCACCCGCGCCGATGACGATCGCGCCGGCCATAGGCCAGAGAACCTTGGGTAGAGAGTCGTGGCCCTCACCGCGGCGGAAGCTCACCGCGATCAGGATTCCGCCGACGATGATCGCACCGCCGACGACGGCGTAGCCGATCCACTTGAGCCACGACATGATCGTGGTCACCCCCTCAGTACCGGGCGGCTGCACCGGGTCGGGGTTGGGGATGTCGGCAGGGACGATGGCGGCGAGGTGAGTCGCCGCCGTGATGAGGGTATCCAGAACCGTCATCGGACTTCCTTTCACTGAGTGGTGCCGGCGGCACCGGGTCGGAGGAGAGTGCTCAGCTCGTCGACGAGTCGACGCACCTCGCGCGGAGCGTCAGGTAGGGCGATCGCCTCACCTAGACGCCACGATTCGATCCACGGGACGTTCCACGTCCTCGGGAAGCCACCGGCCACAACCTGCGCAAGATCGCGCAGCGGCCGCGGAAGGCGACCCGGTGCATCAGCAACGATGACCAGTCCCACGACCTCGACGAACGGCACCAGGCCCGCAGCCCACTGTGTAGCGGCGGCCTGCGCGGCGCGGAGGCCTCGCACGTTCGACCGTGCCGTGAGAACGACCTTTGCGGGAGCCTGCGCCTGCACGCGCGGCCATGCATGATCGGCCGCCCGCCACTCAGGGACGAGAGCGGACAGTGACGATTCACCGGAGCCGCCATGCACGCCAACCCACCAGAGAGTAGCCGGCGGCCGGTCGTACGCCGGTAGCTGGTCGACATGATCGGGTGCAGGTACGCCTCGCTGGGGTGCGACCGGCCCACGCGGCGGAGCCACCCCGACGGATTGCTGCGCAACGCTCGGCACCTCTGTAGGGGTCTGTGGGCGTGAGACCCACGGATTGCTTCCCTCTGTCATCGCCATGTCCCTCGATATCGTTGATGTAGTCGCCTACCCGACCAGACTACCCTTCCACTCTACAAGGAGCAATAGAATGCGGCAGACATATTTGGACATGTACAGCTTCCCACAGCCCGCCATATCGTCTACACTGGCGGTATGCGTACACGTCTCCCGGTGCATCCCGTGACCTCGGGGCTCGATGCGCTCTTTCAGGGGCGCAAGGAGACGCTGACCGTTCCCGAGGTGGCCGAGATGTTGAACGTCACCAAGCCGGGCATCTACAAGTGGCTCAAAGACGGGGTGATCCCCGGCTACAAGATCGGCTCGACGTGGTTCATCCTCCGAGATGAGCTGAAAGAGGCGCTAGAGGCCGGTGCGAACGCACGTCGGGTCATCCCGCACGACGAAGGAGGCGAGGAGCGATGAGGGCGCGAGGTCTGGCAACAGTCACGACGGCGATCGCCGTGGCGATCGCCCTTGCAGGGTGCACAGGCTCGGCCGAGCCTGACCCGTCGACCCCGGCACCTACGCCGAGCGCTACCGGGCCGACGATGCCAGACCTCGACAAGCTCACACCGGCCCCGACGGATGCAATCGACACCGAAACCGGGGAGAAGATCACGCCGAACGTCCTCCCCTCGTGGGACGATGCCGCGCGCGCGGCCGCTGTCGAGCTGGCCACGAAGGCCATGAGCGCGTTCGCGCACCCCGAACTCGACTACGACACGTGGTGGAAGGCCGTCGAGCCGCTGCTGACGCAGCAGGCCGCTGAGGACTATGCGTACGTCGACCCCGTGAACATTCCCGCCCGTAAGGTGACCGGCCCGGCGCAGCTCGTCGACGAGACCAGCGCCTACATTGCGGGCGTCGAGGTGCCTACCGACGCTGGCGTGTACACGGTCATTCTCTCGCGCGTCGACGGAGCCTCGCCGTGGCTCGTTGAGCGCTTCACACCGCCGGAGGGAACGCACTGACCATGTCTGCGCAGAAGCCGAGCGGAGCACTCGCCATCGCCATCGTCCCCCTGTTGGTGATTGGTGTCGTGTTCAGCATCATGTTGCTCGGCGCGGATGACAACTGTGCTCCTATGTCGGGATCGGTCTCGATCGACCCGGCCTCGGTGCCCGATACGACTATCGCCGGATACGGGCACGAGCAGCTCGTCAACGCCGCCCACGTTATCCAGGCGGGCAAAGACCTCGGCCTCACCGCGAGAGATCAGACCATCGGTGTCATGACCGCGATGGGTGAATCTTCCCTGCGCAACATCGACTACGGCGACTGGGAGACCGGCGGGGTGACCAATCCCGACGGTAGCCGTACGACCAGCATCGGCCTGTTCCAGCAGCAGGAGTGGTGGGGTACGAGGGAGGAACGCCTCGATCCGTACATCGCCTCCAAGAAGTTCTTCGAGGCGATGACGCGCGCCGTCCCCGAAGCCGAACGCCAGACGCTAGCGCCGACGATCGTCGCTCACCGCACCCAGGGCAACGATGACCCGTACCACTACACGAAGTTCTGGGATGCGGCTGTGGAGGTCGTCGAGGGACTGTCGGGCGTGACCACCGGCCTCAATGGCGGCGGGAGTTGCGGCCTTGTTCCTGGCGAGGTGAACAAGGACGGCTGGGCCGCCCCGGCGCAAGGCCCGATCACGAGCCGCTTCGGGCCGCGCGAGCCCGTCATGACGCCCGAAGGGCCTTCCAGCAGCTTCCACCGAGGCACCGACCTCGCGCCCGGCTGTGACGAGCCCATTTGGGCCGCGCAGAGCGGCACCGTCACCGCGACGGGCTTCGGCACCCGCTACGGCTCGAACGGCACCATCATCATCGACCACGGCGGCGGCGTCGAGACGGTCTACCTTCATATGTTCGACTCGGGCATTCTCGTCAAGCCCGGCGACAAGGTGACCGGCGGCCAGCAGATCGGCAAAGTCGGCAATAGCGGCCAGTCTCACGGCTGCCACCTCCACTTTGAGACCCACGTCAACGGCGAAGCCGTCGACGCCGAGAAGTTCATGGCCGAGGTTGGCATCACCCTCGGATAGTGACACAGCAAGGAGACAGCATGAGCATCACAGACACCGTGCCGACGTGGCCACGTATCGAGGCCATCACTCGCGCCGACGGTTCGGGAGAGGTCGTCATCAACGGAACCTCGCATGCGATCGACACCAGCGATATCAGCGAGGCCCGCGCTGCGATCATCGCCGTTGTTACCGAGACTGCCGATAAGGTGGCACGTCCTGTACGTCTTATGACGACCGGCCCCGATGGACAGTGGCCGCTCATCGTCCACCCCGACGGCACCGTAGAGGAGGACACCGCCCCGCCGACACAGGCGCAGGCCGCGCCGACGGAGCCCGAGCAGGAGGTCATCGACCAAGTGCCCGCACCCGACGCCGACGCTGAGGAGATCGTGACCGTGGCGACCGGGCCCCGCACCCTTGTCGAGCCGCCGAGCGCCGACCCGTGGGTGCGCACAGCGCACGCCCAGACGCCGGCGACCTCGGTCGAGCCGCGCACCCGGCGCGAGGTGCGGCAGTCGTTCTTGAAGCAGCAGCAGATTGAGAAGCCCGCGACGAAAGGCTGGCGCGGCATCGCCGCCCGTGCCGGCGTCCGCCTCGCCCCCAGCGAGGCCGAGCGCGCAGAGCGCGCCGACGTGCGCTCCGTCTCGCAGCATTGGCCTGGCCCCCGCACGATCGCCATCGTGAACGGTAAGGGCGGCGTCGGCAAGACCATGACCACGATCAACCTCGCCGCGATCTTCGCCCGTTACGGCGGTGCCGGCGTCCTGGCATGGGATAACAACCAGACGAGGGGCACTCTCGGTTGGTCGACCGAGCAGGGGCCGCATGATGCGAGCATCCTCGACCTCCTGCCCCAGGTGCCGACCTTTCTCGGCCCGGCCGCTCAGGCGTCCGACCTCGCTCGGTACGTCCACCACCAGACCGGCGACCGATTCGACGTGCTGCGCAGCAAGCCCGAAGTGCTCGCCACTCAGCAGCGCTTCGACGACGAGACCGTGAACGCGATCCACGACGTCGCCGCGAAGTTCTACCGCATGATCCTGATTGACAGCGGCAATGACGAGACCGACCCCATGTGGTTGCGCGCCGTCGAGCTGTCCTCGCAGCTCGTCGTGCCAACGATCGGAGAGGCCAAGGCGGCCGAGTCAGCCGCGCTCCTCCTTGAAGGACTGGCGGAGCGGGGCGGTCGGTTTGCGCAGCTCGCCGCGCAGGCCGTCGTCGTGGTGAGCAAGCACAAGCACGACCTACCCGACCGCGACGTGCAAGCACTCCGCGACGGGTTCGGGCCGCTCGCCCGTGAAGTCGTTACGATCCCCTACGACCCCGCGCTCGGGGCCGACATGCTCTCCTATGAGGCGCTGCGGCCATCGACGCAGCGAGCGTGGCTCGCTGCGGGCGCAGCCGTCGCTCGCGGGCTATGAACAGCGGCCGTCATCCAGCCCGGCACGATCCTGCTCGTCGGCGGCGTCAGGCTGAACATCAGTGTTGTCGAATGATTCACGACGACACGCCGAACTTCGTCCGCGCCTGTATGCATAATCCCTGCGAGGATAACGCCATGAGTGACTACGGCCGACGCGCGCGCCGCGCGAACGATGCGCCCACGGTCTTGCTACAAGGCCGTGTTTCACCGAGGGCACGAGCTGATGTACGACAGGCGGCAGAAGCCTCCGGCGTCACGATGTCTTACTACCTCGAAGCGCTCATCACGAAGCTCGTTGAGGACTTCGGTGGCATGCCCCTCGTCGACCCGCCGGCACGCGATCGGGCGAACCAACTTGACTTGCCCGAGGAGGCCGCCACGAGAGCCGCATAGAACGAGGAAATCCCCGCCCTTGGCGGGGCGGGGATTTCGGAAGCTAAGGGCCTGATCTGTCGAAGTTGGCAGCTAGTCAGATTGGCCGGGGTGAAGAACCTGGTTGGCGCCAGGAGCTTCGCTGTACCTACCAGGGTCACCAGGAGGTGAGTTCATCATAGCAGGATCACCCGTTTCCGTAACGGATACTCCCCGCGGCGTTTCTCCGTGGGCGTTCACGCGCGCGTTGAGCCCGCGCCCGAGCGTGCGCGTCGCTACCGTCGACGACCGTGGCGACGTGATGAACCTCTACACCGGCCGCGCGCGCGTCGATGGGACGGAGCCCGCCCGGCCGTGGGCGGTCTACCTCGCCGGCACCGATGCCCGGTTCCGGCTGCTGGCGTTCGACCTCGACGCGAAGGCCGAGGGAGCGAACGCCGCGGCGGAGCGCGACGCCGCAACGATCGCCGGCGTCCTCACGGATGCCGGCATCGAGCACGTCGTGTGCCAGTCCGGGCCGTCCGGCGGCCGCCACGTATGGGCGGCGCTGGCCGAGAGCGTCGACGCCGAGACGATCGCCACCCTGGCGCGCCTGACGCGCCACTTGTGCCCCTCGCTTGACCTCTCGCAGCTCACGAACCCCGCTACGGGTTGCGTGCGGCCGCCAGGAGCACCGCACCGTGCCGGCGGTGCCTCCACGGTGCTCACCGGCACGCTGGACGCGCTCACGAACCCCACGACGACCGCCGCTCAGGTGCGTCAGCTCGTCGAGCGCCTGGCGCAGCTCGTCGACCTCGACGAGCCCGCCGTAGCTGCCGACCCGCACACGCCGCTGCCTCTCGACGAGCACGGTCACCTGTACCTGCCCGGCCGCCGCCGCGAGCTGCCGGCATCGAGCGCGGCCGCGCTGCGCGAGGACGCTGCCAGCGGCGACGCCTCGGCCGTGCTCTGGCGCGTCCTGATCGGAGCCGCGGCCGCCAGGTGGCGGCACGCCGACATCGCAGCTCTCGTTGAGACCTCACCCGGTCTCGAACACGTGCGCAGCTCGCGCGATCGCTCAGGACGCCGCACACGGCCCATCAGCGGCCCCAACAGCGCCGCCGCGGTGCTGCGCCGCCAGTGGCGCAAGGCCGTGCGCTACGTCGCCACCAGCGACCGCCAGATTGGGGACGATCCCACGTTCGATGCCCGCGCCGACGCGATCGCCGCTCACGTGCGCGACGTGCAGACCCGCGCCGACGCCAGCGTAGGCCGCTGGACGCGCGGAGGCGGCCCAGCCGACCGCCGGGTGCTCGACGTTCTCTGCCTCCTCGCCCTACAAGCCCTCAGCGGCCCTGTGGAGGCCGATACCCGCCGCCTGGCCCTACTAGCCGGGATCGGCCGCGAAACCGCGCGCACGGCCCTCCTCCGGCTCGCCGCTGACGGGTGGATCGCCCAAGCCGGCGCGGCCGATGGCCCGCACGGAGCCCGCTGGACGATCGACCCACAGGGCGTTCTCCACAGGGAACCGAGTACAAGTCGGTCACAAGCGGACCCGCGCCCCGGAGGGGCCGGGGCCGCCGAACGCACCACGCTCATTACGATCCTGACCGCGCGAACCTTGGACGCTGCGCACGACGTGTTCACCCTCTCCCCCGGCATCGGACTGCACGCAGGGAACCTCTACGCGAGAACCACCGAGGATGCTCAGGACGTCGACGAGCTAGCCCGCGCCACTGGATCAGACCCCGCCCGCACGCTGCGCTCCCTCGACCGGCTCGTGTCGGCGGGTCTGCTCTTGCAGCGTGGCACCCGTTGGGCTCGGCCGAGCCAGGATCGACGCCGAGCCGCCGCTGAAAGCCTCGGCGTCGACGGCCGGCTACAGCGTCGAGCCGCCGCCTACGCCGTCGAGCGCGAGCTGTGGGCGTGGTGGCAGGCCGAACAGACATGGATGCAAGCACCACGGCGACCCGGTGCCGGCCGCCGACCCGGCCGAGGCCAGCTCACGTTGCTACCCGAGTTCGGCACGAGCGCCTACGGTGCGCACCCACGTCGAGCCGACGGCCGAGCCGACTACCGTGCAGCTCGCGCCGAGGTCGAGCAGGAGCGCGGCGGCCGCGCGATCGCGCCCCGCCGCTCCCCCGCACCCGCCGTCGTCGCTGTCGAGCCGCCCAGCGACGCCGAGCGCATCATCACCGACATTCTCGGAGCCCGCCTGATCGCCGTCGAGTCCTACGCCCCAGCACAACCGGACGGGCGCAGCGACGGCGAAGTGCCCGAGCTGGTCGAAGCGATCGCCTGAGCCGGCGTTGACGCCGAACGACCGCCCCCAATGTGCACAGCCCAGCTATCGCCGGGCTGGCCTGCACACAGTGGGGACGGATCGAGGCCGGCCAGCAGCCGACCGACGAGAGCTGCGCCCTCGCGCTCCCCCGCGGCCCTGCGGGCCGTGCCCGACGGCCGCTGCGCGGCCGACAGCTCCTCACGCCTGCGGCGCTCGTTTTCTAGCCGTGAAGCCTTCGGCAGCATACGGTCGGCCGGCCTCCGCACAAGCGCTTTCGCGGCATATCCTCCCTCGCTCCGCTCAGTCCGGTATTCCACGGTCGCTTGTGCTCCATCCGGCTCTCCCTAGCGGCGACAAGTCGCCTTCACGGCAAGAAAACGTGAAGGGGGTCAGGATCAAGACCCTAATAGTACTAATACCGTCACCGGAGGTAGTGAGATGGCCCGCAAGATCAAGACCACCAAGAGCCCCGAGGAGCGTCGCGCCGAGGCCGAAGGGCTGCACGCCACGATCGCGGAACAGGTCGAGGAGCTGCGCACCTCGGAAGCCTGGTCGCGGTTCCTCACGTTCGCGCAGGCGTTCCACCGCTACAGCCTGAACAACCTGCTGCTGATCCTCGCGCAGAAGCCCGAGGCGACCAGCGTCGCCGGTTACCGCACGTGGCAGAAGCTCGGCCGCCAGGTGCGCAAGGGATCGCGCGGCATCCGCATCTTCGGCGGCCGCGACGTGCGCGAGACGGTCGAGGACGAGCAGAGCGGCGAGGAGAAAGAACAGCGCCGCGTGCGATTCTTCCCCGTGTCCGTGTTCGACATCTCGCAGACCGACCCCATCGACCCCGAGGCGGACGACCCCAGCACCCTCGCGCAGCCGCTCACCGGCAACGACCCCGCAGGCATCTTCGACGCCGTAGCGGATTACCTCACCGGCAAGGGCTGGACGGTCGAGCGCGAGCCCATCGATGGAGCTGCCAACGGCTACACCGACCCCGAGGCGCGGCGCGTTGTGATCGACGCCGACCTCTCCCCCGCCCAGGCCGCCAAGACCGCCCTGCACGAGGCCGCACACGTCGAGCTGCACGCCGAGGAAGATCACGCCGAGTACGTCGAGCACCGCGGCGTGAAAGAGACCGAAGCCGAGAGCGTCGCCTACATCGTCGCGGGCATCCTCGGACTCGACACCAGCGCCTACAGCGTCGGCTACATCGCCGGGTGGAGCAAGTGCGAACCCGAGACGATCAAGGCCACCGCCGCAAACGTGCTGCGCGCCGCGCACACCCTGGCCGACGCCATCACCGAGCCCGCCGAGGCAGCCGACGCAGCCTAACCCGAATAGTACTATTGCCGTTGCTACATCGTAACGGCAATAGTACTATTAGAGGTAGAGAGCGAGAGGAACCCACCATGACCGAGACCGTCACCATCGAGACCAGGGCGTGCATGTTCTGCGGCGCATCGAGCCGCGTCGAGCTGACCGCCCGCCAGGCGGCAGCCCTGGCCGCCCGCCGCCCCGTGCAGGACGTCCTGCCGGACGTCGAGCCCGCCCGCCGCGAGCTGCTGATATCCGGCACGCACCCCGACTGCTGGGCGCGAGCTTTCGGATAGTAACCCCTAATAGTACTGTTAGTACTCATAGAGTCAGGATTCAGACATGACCGACCTTGCCAACCTCGGAACGCGCCGCCAGCCCATGCCCCGGCCCGCGACGCTCGACGAGTACCTGCGCATCCGGCCCCAGATGATCGACACCACGGGCGCGCCCCTCGTGCTCACGAGCTGCGAGAGCTGCAAGCGGCAGCACTTCACCGTCGAGCCCTGCGCCGCCGAAGCCCCCTGCCCGCGCTGCGGCTCGGCCGCCGGCAGATGCCGGCGGCCCTCCGGCCACGCGGCCGCGAGCTGGCACGCCGAGCGCGCGGCCGCGTTCGAGGAGCTGTGCAACACCCGCGAAGCCGCCGGACTCCCCCAGGTGGCCCGCTGGCCCGAGCCCGCGCAGCCGCCAGCAGCGCCGACGCTGTTCGAGTGGGATCAGCCATGAACGAGCCGAGCTGCGCCCGGCGCGAAGGGCCGCGCCCCTCGCACTCCCCCGGCTCAGGCGCGACGGAGCGCGCCCGAGCTGATCGACGGCCACCTACGGCGGCCGAGCGCCTACGGCACACTCGTTTTCTTGCCGTGAAGCCTTCGGCAGCATACGGTCGGCCAGCCTCCGCACAAGCGCTTTCGCGGCATATCCTCGCGTCTTTCGCTGCGCTCGGCCGCTCCGGTATTCCACGGTCGCTTGTGCTCCGGCCGGCTCTCCCTAGCGGCGACAAGTCGCCTTCACGGCAAAAAACGTGGGGATGGGAGGATTCCAAGATGTTGACAGTCACCGTGTACACCACCGGCCCGAGCTGCATCCGCTGCAAGATGACCAAGGACGTCATGGGCCGCAAGGGCGTCGAGTTCGTCGAGGTCGACATCCGCGAGAACACCGCCGCACGCGAGTACGTGGTCGAGGAGCTGGGATACACCGAGGCACCCGTCGTCGTCGTCGAGGACGGCACCGGCGAAGATCACTGGTCGGGATTCCGGCCCGATCAGATCGACCGCATCGCCGCCGTAAATGCTTGACATGCACTAACGGTAATAGTACTATTAGAGTTAGAACGAGAGAAGGGAAACCGCCATGAACGACTACACGATCGCCAGCCCCGAGGGAGCGGTCATCGCCCAGGTGAGCCACAGCGACATCACCGAGCACACCGGCACGCCGTACGACACCGGAGCCCGGCTCGAACCGCACCCCTGGGTGCGCGACGGCATCACCGGCCACGAATATCAGCGCCCCGCCGAGGCAGACGACTACGGTCGCGTCGACTTCGACGACGACGAGGGAACCACGATCGCCACGCTGCACATCGAGGGCGACCCCCTGCGCCCCGAGGGCGCATTCCTGCTCAAGCTCGACGTGAACGCCCCCGTCATCATCCACGGCCCCGGCGGCGAGTACATCGGCCGCGTCCGCCCCATGTGACCACGAGCGGCCCTAATAGTACCATTACCGTTAGGGCCGCTCCGAAAGGAGAACCCATGAACGCCACAGTCCAAGACCTCGCAGCCCGCTACTCGGCACTTCCCGAGAGTATCCGCAGCAAGTGCCCCCGGCCCACCGGGGCCGTCACCCCGGAGAGGGTGCGCGGCTGGCTGATCGAGCTGCGCGACACCTGCCTCGCGGCCGCCGCAACGGCCACAGACCTCGCGCTCGACACGGCCCAGGCCGGAGACCTCGACGCCGCAACCTCGCTGAAGCACGAGGCGCGCGCGACGCTCTCATTTGCAGCAGCGATCGGAGACCTCATCGGCTACCCGCCGATCGACGCCGACAACCGATCGGAGGAGAACAACTAAGACCCCTTGCAACCCCATTACCGCTAACAGTACTATTAGAGTCACCATCCAACAGGAGGAAACCATGAGCTACATCACCGGCTCTTCGCGGTTCATGGTGAATGACCCTGCTGTAGCGGGTATTCACGCTACGGTTCTCGCGGCGCTGGTCAGCAGGATACGCATCCGATAGTTCTCGGCGTTGCGGAAGCCGCGGCCAGTGCGTTTGATGTTCTTGATGCCGGTATTCGCGGCCTCGACTCGAGCGGTGGTCGCGCCGGTGACGATGAGGACCTCGATCGCGTCCCACCAGGTCACGACGGTGTCGTAGAGCTTGGTCGCCTCGGGCATATTCGCGATCTGCACGAAGTAGCCCATCCGCATCCGTTCCTCCCAGGCCTGAGCCAGGGTGTCGGTCGCCAGCAGGCGGCGGAGCTGCTCCTTGATGCCCCAGGCGGCGGAGAGCTCGTCGGTGGGGTCATCGGTGCGGAACACCGTCTCCAACCGCTCCCACGCCCTCGGGGTGAGGGTGTCAGCGCCGCGCAGCAGGAGCATCCGGTGGGCCCAGGCCGGGTCATCCTTCCGACCCCGGCGACCGTGATGGGTGCGGGCTAGGCGTTGACGGACGGTGGTGACCATGTCGTTTCCGAGCTTGACGAGGTGGAACTTGTCGACCGAGACCGCAGCGCGGGGCAGGTAGGTCCGCAGTGCTTTGCGGAACGCGGCCGAGGGATCGATGGCGACGATCTCGATCCGCTCCCGCCAGTCCTCGGAGCGCTGGGCGAGCCAGTCGCCGACGGCGGTGGAGTCCCGGCCGTCGACGACGCCGAGGACCTGTCCGGTGGTCAGGTCGACCAGGGTCGTCATCCAGGGCTCGAACCGTCTCCAGGCACCGTCGTCGGTGCGGAACCAGCGCACCGACCGGTAGCGGTGCTCATCGATGCCCAGGCGCGTCACTCGCACGTCCTCGGCGGCGGGGAGGACCACGGCGGCAGCCGCCAGCGCGGCCTGGACCAGCCACCACGAGACACCATGGGCCCGGGCGACCTCGGAGGCAGCCCGGCCCGAGGTGAGCACCGCGGAGACGACCTGATCCCGCAGCCGGGTCGTCGAACGCGCACGGTAAGGGACCTGATCGGTGGCTTCCCAGAACGTGCGCCGGGCGCAGGCCGGCTCGAGGCAGAACCAGCGCCGCTTGGCCCACACCACCTCCACCGCCCCGGCCACGGGGACGTCCCGGACGTGCTGGGACCGGCGGGAGTGGACCTTGGTCGCGAGCACTCCGCACGACGGACATCCGGGCGGGACGGTCGAGGCGATCACCACTCGACGGCCTCCGTCGGGCAGGTCGATCGCGTCTGTGACGCGGTAATCGGGCAAGTTGAAGATCGTGCTCGCAGCATCACGCTGCGAACCAGTATTCTCGTGCACAGGCTCGTGGTCCTCTGAGGTGTGGATGTCTTGACAACACCCATCACAGCAGGACCACGGGCCGTTCTACGCCAGCGACGCGACGCTCTCCTTCACCACGAACCTTGAAGAGCCACATCACCCGCACCGGCAACCTGGCCGAGACCCCGACCCTGCGCGAGGGCGACAACGGGCCGTACACCTACGCCCGCGTCCTCGTCAGCGACCGGCTGCGCCAGGAGGACGGCAGCTACACCGACGGCCCGACCATCGGCTACGACGTCGCCGTGAGCGGCAACCAGGCTGTGAACCTCATCGAGGCGGCCGAGCGCAGCGGGAACATCCGCGTGACGTTCTCGGGCCGCTACCGCGTCACCGAGTACAAGGGCGAGCAGGGCACCCGCATGCAGCACGAGGTGCGCGCCGACGAGGTGAGCGTGAGCCTGCGCGGCCAGAGCGTCACCGTCGAGCGGGCCGCCCGCGCGGACGAGCCCGACAGCACGCCGTTCTGACCGACCCAGGGGTGCGGTGCCGATTCGCTGGCACCGCACCCCCAACAGTACTATTAGCACTATTGGAGGTATTACCCGTGACCGCTCGAATCATCGCCCTCTGCAACCAGAAGGGCGGCGTCGGTAAGTCGACGACGACGTTCCACCTCGCGCGCGCGGCCGTGCTGCGCGGGCAGCGCGTGCTCGTCGTCGACAACGACCCGCAAGGCAACCTGACCTCAGTCGCGGCCGCCGAGACGGTCGGAGACGACCAGGCAGGGCTTGCCGACGCCCTCAGCTCACGCGCGCCCGAGAGCATCCGAGACGTGATCGTGCGCGGCGTATGGCCCGGCCTCGACGTCGTGCCGACGTCGGGCGTGATCCTCGGTTCCGTGCGCGACGAGCTCGTGGTCGCCGGAGCGGGCCGAGAAGGTCGCCTGCGCGCGGCGCTGGCCGCCGTGGCGGCCGACTACGACCTGATCCTGATCGACTGCGCACCGAGCCTCGACCAGCTCACCATCAACGGCCTCACCGCCGCCGATGCCGTGACGATCGTCACCCACTCCAAGCTGTTCAGCGCCAACGGGCTCGCGCAGCTCCTCGACACGATCGACAACGTGCGCCAGTACTACAACCCCGCGCTGCGCGTGGCAGGCGTCATCGTCAACCAGCACGAGGAGCAGACCGTCAGCGGCCGCACCTGGCTCGACGAGCTGCACGCGGCCGCCGGAGCCCGCGAGTTGCGCGTGCTCACGCCACCGATCCCCAAGCGCGTCGTCATCAGCGACGCCACCGAGGCCGCTCGCGGCCTCGACGAGTGGGGGAGCGCCGAGGCGACCGCGCTCGGCGCGATCTACACCGACCACCTGACCGCCATCGAAGGAGTCACGTCATGAGCACCCGTCCCGCCCCGCGTAAGTCCAGCCTCGCCGGATCGAGCCCGGTCGCCCCGCCGGCACAGCCGGCACAGCCGGCGACGCCCGAACCCGACGTCGTGCCGGCGGCCGCGCAGCCCGCGGCACCGAAGCCGGCACGCGCCACCAGCTCAACGAGCGACAAGACGAAGTACCGGCACAAGGTGAGCTTCTACCAGCACCCCGACGACACGGCGCGCGTGCGCGGTGCGATCCTGCACACCCAGGTCTCGGAGGGAGCGCGCACGCTCAGCCAGTTCGTCAACGACGCCGTGCTGGCCGAGGTCGAGCGGCTGGAAGCCAAGTACAACAACGGCCAGCCGTTCCCGGCTGTGGGAGCCCGCGAGCTGCCACAGGGCCGACCGATGGGGGAGTGAGCATCATGGCCAACCTCGCACGAGACATGCGCCTCGCGTGGCGACTGCTCACAGACTGGGAGCGGTGGGCTCTCATCGGCGCACCGCTGGCCCTTATCAGCGCCTACACGTTGTATCAGCTCTCCGATGCACTAGGGGTCGTCTGGTTCGTGCTGATCGGCTTGTTCGTCGGGATCGTCGGCGGGGCTCTGTTGCAAAGATTGGCGGCAGTCAGAGGTAGGCTGTCGCTCTGCGCCGATCAGGCGGCTGCTGCGAAATGGT
>NZ_JBXAPS010000016.1:0-25266 GCF_058806435.1 Leifsonia sp. GW821-FHT13C09
CCATTTCGCAGCAGCCGCCTGATCGGCGCAGAGCGACAGCCTACCTCTGACTGCCGCCAATCTTTGCAACAGAGCCCTGCGCTCTACTCCCGGCGTGGGTGGGGTCGGAAAGCTCGCACGTCGCAGCTCCTCGACCTTCTCATCGATCAGGTCGGAAACACGGCCGCGCGACTCATCTCGAAGCCTGCGCACCGCCGGCCCCTGTTGCGCGCCCTTCGAGCCTGCTGACCTGTCGACGGCCAGGCGCTCGAACACCGGCACGAGGCTGTCGGGCACCGGCCGGTAGCTGCCGATGTCGGGGCGTGACATCGCGCTGGCGTTGTTCCATACCTCCGCGGTGATGCCTGTGCGCTCGGGACTGTAGTCAAGCTTGAAGCCGCTCAGCTCCGCGACGTGCTGCATGAACAGCTTGCCCGCTCGGCCGTTCCCCTCGCGGAACGGGTGCGCCTGATTTACGTGCGCGAACACGTCGGCGGCCGCCATCGCGAACTGCTGCCGATCCATCCCGGCCCACTCCGCACCGCGCACGAGGCGCGAGGCATCGGCCAGGTAACGCCCGATGTCCTCGGGCTGGGCGAACTCAAGCGGCGGCTTGAACATGCCGACGCTGCGGTACTCTCCCGCCCACTCGTAGACGTTCTTGAACAGCTCGCGGTGGATCGTGCGCAGGTGCTCGGCGTCATAGGTGCGTGGGATCGAGATAGCGCCGCGCTCGATGTCGAACTGCTGCGCGTTCGTCTCGGCGTACTCACGCCGGGACAGGTCGGCCCCGTCGCGCAGACCGTAGAGGTTGCGCAGGACGGGGCCGCCAGGCTCCCAGAAGTACGAATCCCAGGAGTTGAAGCGTGTGGCCATCAGCCAGCGACAGCGAGGGCGTGAGCGCGCTCGACGGCACCCGCTGCGCGGCGGTCGTACTCGGCCTTGTCGATGACGCCGCGGGCGTAGTCGGTCAGGTTCTCGACATCCTCGCGGTTCGGCACCCAACCCTCGTGCCAGCTCGACGCGAGGGCGTTCACGACGGCCTCGCGGTCGGCTGCGCCGAGCTGCGCGAACAGCTCGGGCCAGCGCGCCTCGATGTTGAACTCGGCAGCCATGATGTGCCCCTTTCGTGAGGTGGCTCCAGTCTACCAGAGAGCCACCGAAAACGATAGGTCTTAGGTTTCGGTTGGCTCGGGTTTCGGTGGTGGGTTTCGGGGCTCATCGCAAACGAGGGTGTAGGAGTGGTCTGAATCCTCCGCTCTCGAGCAGACTGCGGGCTATGTAGTTTGTGAGGTTCCGGAAGCCGAGGGCGGAGCCACGGAGGTGTTCGAGGCGCCCGTTGATCGCCTCGGTCGGGCCGTTGCTGGTGCCGGGCCGGTCGAAGAACGCGAGCACGTCCGCGGCGCGTTGCTTGAGCGTGCGGCCCAGGCTGCGGATCTCGGCGAGGGCGGCGGGAACGCCGGTGGTGATCGCGTCGATCACGGCTTGCATCTCCTGCTTCCCCTTCGTCTTGTCGGGTTGTCGGTAGGCGGCGACGATGCGCTGGTAGATACCCCAGGTCGCTTCGACCTCGACGTGCTCCTCGACCTGGAACACTGCCTCGAGCCGGGCTTGCTGCTTCTCGGTGAGGAACCCAGCGCCGGTGTGCAGGGTGCGTCGGGCGCCGTAGAGCGGGTCGCCCGCGCGGCCGCGATGACCGAGGGTGGCCTGCTGAACGCGTTGCCGACACCGGTCCAGGCCGTCGCCGGCCAGGCGGACGACGTGGAAGGGATCCATCACCGCCACCGCGTCGGGGAGCTCTTGGGCGGCGGCGGTCTTGAACCCGGTGAACCCGTCCATCGCGACGACGTCGACGCCGTCCCGCCACGCCTGAGGGCGGTCGATGAGCCACTGCTGGAACACCGCCTTCGAGCGGCCCTCGACCATGTCCAGCAGCCGTGCGGGGCCCGTCTTCTCCCGGGTCGGGGTGAGGTCGATGATCACCGTGACGAACTTGTCCCCGAACCGGGTATGTCGCCAGACGTGCTCGTCAACACCGATCGTCGTGACGTCGTCGAACCGGTGAGGGTCATCGATCAGGCGGCGTTTGCCCTCGGCGATGATCGCGCTGTTGGCCGTATGCCACGACACGCCCAGCCCCGCGGCCACGCGGGTGACGGTGAGGTGATCGAGGACGATGCCCTCCAGCGCCCACCCCACTCCGCTCCGAGAGATCTTCGCTCGCGGCGCCGCAGCCCGGCTGGTGTCTTCCCGCCACGTCCGCCCGCAGTCCACGCACCGATACCGACGCACCCGAACCAGCAGCGTCGTGGGGCGGTGCCCGAACGGCTCGTGCGCGAGCCGCCGGGTCACCGTGTCCCGCGGTACGCCTTCGGCGCCGCATTTGCGGCACCACGGATCGGATTCTGCGACCCGGCACTCGAGCACCGCACGATCAGGTTCGAGCCGCTGCCCGGCGGCTTCGAGGCCGAGCTCGTCGAGGCGGCAGAACGTGGTCAAGTCAACAGGCGCGAAGGTAGCGTGGAGCACGTCGAGGTCTTTCGGATGGACAGTGTGAGAACTCCATCCTGGAAGACCTCGACCCCTACCCGAGCCGCGACGCGCTACCCGCCGCTACACCCTCAATTACGATGAGCCACATCATCGGGATGCATCCGATGAGCAGGATGAACGGGGTCTGCAGGCCGGCGACCGAGATCGTCGGCCCGTTCCCGGATGTCATGGTGTAAGCCGGGGCGATGCTCGCGATTCCGATGATCGCCCCGGCGAAGGCGCCGATCTTCCCTTTCTGGAGGCCCTTGAGCGTCAGGCTCTTGGTGGTCGCGGCGGGCTCGCGCTGTGTGGTGGTCACTGTGCTGCGCCGTCCGCCTCAAGGATGCGGGCGGCGGTGTCCTGCCCGATGCGGACGGCGCCGTCGACGTGCTGGTAGCCGAAACCTTGGATGTCGGAGCTGGCGAAGAAGATCGGGCCGACGGGCTGGTTCTGGGTCGCACCCCAGCGGCTCAGGCCGCCGAGATCGTAACTGGTGCCGTACGCGCCCCGGGTCCACTCCTCGGCGCCGAAATCGGAGAGGTAGAACGCGAGCGGGTTGCGCGCCTCGTCGCCGAGATACTCGGCGAGGGAGTTCAGGATCGTCTCGCGGCGCTCATCTTCGGGCAGCGCCCAGACCTTCTCCGCGTCGTGCTCCACGATGAATCCGACGAGAGTGCCGCGCTCGTCGCGGTGGTTCGTGTTGTCGTAGATGTCCTGGACTACGTTGTAGTAGCCGAACCCGGTGCCGGAGAGGCCCTGCTCGCGCCAGAATGGGCGGTCATAGGAAGCGTGGACCTTGATGACGAGGCCCATCGAGTGGTGCTGGTGCGCGATTTGCTGGATGCGGGGGAGGGCCGGAACGTACTGGATGCGGGAGTACAAGTTCGGCGGTACCGCGAGGATCGCGTGGCGGGCGCTCACGCGGAGGTGGTCGGTGATCGCGGTGACCGTGGCGGGGGCGCCTTCGGCGGTGTCCTCCCAGTGCAATTCGCGCACCGGGTTGTCGAGGAAGACATTTTCGGAGCCGAGTTCTTCGGCAATGCGGATGGAGACGCTCTGCATGCCGCCGACGACGCGCTTGTCGAGGAGGATGTCTTCGTCCACGAGGTTCTCGAACGACCCGGCCGAGGCGCCGAAGAAGATAGCCTGCAGCAGGGAGAACGAGTGCTTTGGCTTGGTGAGCATCGCCCCCGAGATGAAGTTGCCGATGATGAGGCGCGCCTCGGCGTCGTCGCTCTGGGCGCGCAGCCAGGCGTCGAAGGTGATCTCGTCGTACTCGGCGGCGCGGGGGTGCTCCCACGGGGCGGCTGGGTCGACTTCGAGGGAGAGTCGGGTGAGTTCTGCGCGGAGCTTGCGCATTTCCTCGAGGGTCTCCGGCTTGACGGGGAAGTCGCCGGTGAAACGGTGGCGGTTGCCCTCCTTGTCGATGAACACCGAATCGCCGTCGCGGTGGCGCTGGAAGAGTTCGAGTCCGAGTTCCGCCGCGAGATCCTGGATCGCGGTTTGTTCGGGCGCGATCCACTGGCCGCCGATCTCGAGGAAGGAGCCGTCGATCGTGTCCGACCATGTGCGGCCGCCGACGCGGTCGCGCGCTTCGAGCACGGCGACTGTCTTCCCGGTTTGGCTCAGGCGCCGCGCCGCGGTGAGTCCCGCGGGACCGGCGCCGATGATGACGACGTCGCGAGTGATTTCCTGCATGGTGCTTCTCCTTCTCAAGGGGTTCTCATGAATATGGCGAACTGTGCTCCCGGCGCGTGCGCGATGCGCAGCGGCAGGAGCCCCGGTCCGCCCGTGTGGTCAGTGGTCGAGCGCGCGGTAGTGAGCGGCGAGGCTGAACCGGCCGGGGTCGTAGAGTTCGCTGGCGCCTGCGTGGATCAGGTCAGCGGCGATACGGCCGAGGGCGGGCGCGAACTTGAAGCCCCGTCCCGACAGCCCGGACACGACGACGCGGCTGCCGTCGGGCGAGGCGTCGATAATCGGGGTGAGATCGGCCGTGTAGCTGTCCGGGTGGATGCTGTGGCGCACCGGCTCCGGGTGCAGGCCCGGAAAGTACCAGGTCGCCAGCTCGGAGGTCTGCGCGAGCTCAGTCCGGGTGTGCTCACGCTGCAGCTGCGCGACGTCGTCGACGAGCGGCCAGTCCGGGAACGCGGCACGGCTGATCTTCACGGCGTAGCCTTCGAGGCTCGGGGCGCCGAACAGGTGGGTGGTTCCGCGGTCCCGCACGAAGACGGGGAACCGCTCGGGAAGGAACTGGTCTACGCGTTTCGGCATGAACCACGTGAGCGGCACACTCTTCACCTTCGTGAACGTCTTCAACTCAGGGAGGATCTGCTGGCTCCAGGGGCCGGCGGCGATGACAACCTTCTCGGCGAGAATGTCGCCGCGGGTGGTGCTCACTAGGTGCCTCCCGTGCTGCTCGTCGATGCCGAGCACCCGAGTGTCGTCCCAGATCTCGGCACCTCCGCGCTCGGCGAGTGATGCTGCGGTGAGAATGGCGCGCTCGGGGCGCAGGCCGCCGCCGCCGAGATCGAGGATCGCCTCGTCGCCATCGTCAAAGTCGTGCTGCGGGAACCTACGTCGCAGCTCGCGTCCCACCAGATGCTCGTGGGGGAGGACGAAGCGCTCGGCGGCCTCGAGGGTTCCAGCGATCTTCGGAGAAGCGCCGGGGGCGATCGTGAGCGCTCCGACCTGCAAGTAGATGCTCTGCCCCGATTCTCGCTCGAGTTCTCGCCACAGCTGCTGCGCCCGGACGAGCAACGGAGTATAGTGCTCGCCCTCGTAGGCTGCGGTGCGGAACAGGCGGGACTCCCCGGCGTACGCGCCGTACGCGTGCGCGACGCCGTACTGCTCGATGCCGATGATGCGTCCGGGCACCAGCTTCGACAGCTGCCAGGCGGCCATGGCACCCACGGTGCCCATCCCGATGACGGCGACGGACGCCTGCTCAGTGCTGGACATCGATTCTCCTCGTGCGGCACGGCACCGTGCAGCCGTTGTGAAATTAACTGGTGACCTCAGTGTTCCAGCTCCGGGGAACGAATCGAAGAGTCCCTCGATACCAGTTCTCACTAGATTCATGCGCTATTAGTCTGAATAAAAGCGGTTCTTTTGCGTTCTGGAAACGTTATCGAAGGTTAGCATCGCAATATCCAATACGGCACCCGGCGGTGAGACCGCGGGCAGGAAAGGGCAACGATGCACGACACTTCTCTCCGATTGCGTTACCTCAGCGAGCCCGAGATCATCGACGTCGGCGCCACGGACATGGCACGTTGTATCGACACGATGTGCGAGGTCTTCTCGCTGCTCGCGACCGGCGACTACCGCATGGGTGGTCCGAATCATAGTTCGCATGGGATCAAGGTCGACTTCCCCCTCGAGCCGGCATTCCCCGGTATGCCGCGCCATACCTCGGACCGCCGCTTCATGGCGATGCCTGCATACATCGGTGGGAAGTATCGTGCGACTGGCCTCAAATGGTATGGCTCGAATATCGAGAACAGCGAGAAGGGTCTGCCGCGGTCTATGCACCTGGTGGTCTTGAATGACACCGAGACTGGCGCTCCGATCGCCGTGATGCCGGGAAACCTGATCAGCGCCTATCGTACGGGCGCGGTCGTCGGAGCCGGCACTCTGCACCTCGCCCGAACGGACGCTGACTCGGTCGCGGTGATCGGCCCCGGGCTCATCAACCAGGTTGCGTTCCGGGCGATCCTAGTGACACGGCCCGCCATCGCCCGCGTCCGGATCGCGGCGCGTTCGCTCACGAGCCGGAACGCGCAGCGCTTCCAGGAACTCGTCCGCTCCGAGTTCCCCCAGATCCAAGAGGTGGAGATCGTCGATTCGATCCGGTCGGCGGTCACCGAGGCCGACATCGTCACGGTCGCCGCGACCGGTCTGTCCGGCGTCGCAAACTACCCGGTCATCGACCCGGAGTGGCTGCGCCCGGGTGCGTATGTCGCGGCGACCTCGAACATCCAAGTCGATGCCGGGTTCCTGTGCACTGGCGCTCGTAACGTCGTCGACCACACTCCGCTCTACGAAGCCTACGTCGCGAACTTCAGCCCTCCGTATCACGAGCAACTCGGGGCTCTCGGTGTCAAATACCAGGACATGCTCCTGGACGGGCGCCTGAACGTTGCCGACATCGCCGAGTTCGGGGACATCGTCGACGGCAGGGCACCTGGCTACGATCCGGCACGGCCGTCCTTCTTCTCCATCGGCGGGATCCCGGCCGAAGACGTCGCTTGGGCGACCGAACTCCTCTGGGAGGCGCAGCGCCGCGACATTGGCACGTTGCTGCCGATCTGGGATCAGCCCGCCCTAGGCTAGAGGCGGTTTCGGTCTACCCGGCGCTCCTGACTGCGGCAATCGTAGCGAGCAACCATTGGGGCCGATCGGCCAAGACGTTAATCCGATTCTCGGGTCGCATCGCTCGACACAGCGATCACCGGTACCACCGAAATACGGATGTTCTTTATCGCATCGGTATGAACGAACATGCGCGCGAGGATTCATGCTGTTCGACCCGTCGACTAGCTTCTCGCCCGCTCGCCAGCCCACTTGCTGGTTCGCCGATGTCAACCACGGAGGCTTCGAGGACCAGGTGACCCGTCAACTCCGGCGCCTCTTCGAACGCTGCGTGCGCGGTCTCGCCTTTCGGGTGCCCAAAGGTCGTCCTCGGCACGTCATGTACCCGCGGGGCCCTGAACACGGTCTCGGAACGCACGTCAAATGAAGCGACTCGGAATGCCGCTCATGCTGCGCGTACGGCACGCCCGGCCCCATCGGCTAAGAGATCCGAGCCCTGCCCGAGGTTACTTCTTGTGAGTGCAGCCTGGGCATGGGGCATGCGAAGTGGCGGAGTGTATCCCTCGAATCGCTCCGGTGGTGCACTCCGCCACGCGGCGTACTATTTCGTGGCCTCAGGGACGCGGACGAGCTTCTTGTTGGCAAACTCGTTGATGCCGTAATGCGCGAGCTCGCGGCCGACGCCCGAGGCCTTGACCCCGCCGAACGGGAGATCCGGGGCTGTCTTGCTCGTGCTGTTGATCCAGACCATGCCCGTCTCGATCCGGTCGGCGACCCGTTGCGCCCGTTCCAGGTCGCCCGAGAAGACCGTGCCGCCTAGACCGAACGGGGAGTCGTTGGCGATCTGGACCGCTTCCTCTTCGGACGCGGCGCGGTGCACGACCGCGGCCGGGCCGAATAGTTCCTCTGCGTAGGCGCGCATGTCTTTGGTCACGCCTGACAGCACGGTCGCCGGATAGTAGGCGCCCGGTGCGTCGGGGGCCTCCCCGCCCAGGTGGACTTTCGCGCCGCGGTCGATGGCGTCGTCGACCAGCTCGACGAGATCGTGGCGGGCGGCGGTGGAGGAGAGCGGGCCGAGCTTCGTCTCGTCCGACGACGGATCGCCTGTGGCGTACGCGCGGCTCTGCTCGATGAACTTCTCGAGGAACGCGTCGTACACCGCGTCCAGGACGATGAAGCGCTTGGACGCGGTGCAGGCCTGCCCGCCGTTGGCGAAGCGACCGACCGCGGCTGCGGCGGCTGCCGCGTCGAGGTCGGCGTCGTCGAGCACGATGAACGGGTCGGATCCACCGAGCTCCAGCACGTACTTCTTCATATGCCGCCCGGCGACCTCGCCGACCGCTGAGCCCGCCCGCTCGGAACCGGTGAGAGAGACGCCCTGCACGCGCGGATCGGCGATCATCTCGGCGATCTGACCGTTGTTGGCGAACACGTTCGCGTAGACGCCATCGGGCAGCCCCGCCTCGCGGAACACCCGCTCGATAGCGAGGGCGGACTGCGGGCAATTGCGCGCGTGCTTGAGCAGGATCGTGTTGCCCAGGATCAGGTTCGGGGCCGCGAACCGTGCCACCTGGTAATAGGGGTAGTTCCACGGCATGATACCGACCAGGACGCCGACCGGTTCGGTCTTCACGATGGCGGTGCCGGGGCCGGAGATGTCGAGCACCTCGTCCGCGAGGAACTGCTCGGCGCGGTCCGCATAATAGTCGTAGATGTTCGCGACGAGATCGACCTCGCCACGCGCCTGGACGATGGGCTTGCCCATCTCGAGCGTGATGAGCGCAGCCAGTTCTTCCCGCTGTTCGCGGTGGAGCGCGGCGATGCGCTTGACCAGGGCGACCCGCTCTTGCAGCCCGCGATCCCGCCACTGCGGATAGGCTTCCGCGGCGCGATCGAGAGCCTCCCGTGCCTCCTTGTTGGTGATCTCGGGGAACTCGGCCAGCTGCTCGCCGGTTGCAGGATTCACTGTCGTGTAGACACCCATGTGCGACGACGCTCCTTCATTGTTCGGTGTGTGATCGCGGAACTCCGCGCGCACCAGTGCGCACGGATCCTCGACTATCACTGTTGCTCACTATTCATGTCGCGTCCAATACCAAATCCGCCCCCGCTCATGCGCTGGCATTAATAATGCTCTACCGCGCCCAGTGGAGTCCATGTGAGATTTTATGACGATAGTGTCATGAAATAGGATCTATTAGGTATTTGTGTGTTATTGGATTTCGCACCAAGCTGGAACATGACATGCACCAGGACTGAGTGTGCCTGGACGCGATCCGAAAGAGGTGGGGCTTGGTGGAAACGCTCACGGCCGAGCACAACGGCGATCGCACGATCGTGCGATTGAACCGGCCTCAGACACTGAACTCGATCGACCAGGCCATGGTGGATGATCTCCACGAGGTCTGCGACCAGCTCGAGCGCGAACCGCGCATCCTCATCCTGACGGGAACCCGCACCGACAAGGGCGGCATTTTCGCCTCCGGCGCGGACATCTCCCAGCTGCGCGACCGGCGCCGTCATGACGCCCTGCGCGGGATCAACTCGAGCATCTTCGCGCGGATTGCTGCCCTGCCGATGCCGGTGATCGCCGCGATCGACGGCTATGCCCTCGGCGGCGGCGCCGAGCTCGCCTACGCCGCCGACTTCCGGATCGCGACGACGCGGGTGAAGATCGGCAACCCCGAACCCAACCTCGGCATCATAGCCGCCGCGGGGGCATGCTGGCGGCTCGTCGAGCTCGTGGGCGAGCCCGTCGCGAAAGAGATCCTGCTCGCCGGCCGCGTCCTCACCGCAGACGAGGCGCTATCGATTCGGCTGGTCGGCGAAGTCTGCGAGCCGGACGAGCTCCTGGACCGGGCGAACGCGCTCGCGGACCGTATCGGCGGTTTCGACCCGTTGGCGATCCAGGTGACCAAGCAGGTGATCCACGCGCCGCGGGCGGCGCACCCGGTCATCGACAACCTTGCGCAAGCGTTGCTCTTCGAATCCCCGGAGAAGACCCGGCGCATGGATGATTTTCTGCTGAAGCGCAACGCGCGGAAAGGACGCTGAACCCATGGCATTGCCGAATCACATCGCCGTCGTCGGAGGCGGACGGATGGGGGCGGGCATCGCGCTCAGCCTCGCCATCGGCGGATCGCAGGTCACCGTGCTCGAACGCGATGCCGCGTCGGTGGACGCCGCCCGGGCGCGGCTCGATGACATCGCGCAGAAAGCGGTCGCGAAGGATCCCGCGGCCCCCGCCCTCGACGTGCTCCTAGGGCGCCTCGCCGTGTCCGAGGACTACGAGCTCCTGAGAGAAGCAAACCTCGTGATCGAGGCGGTCCCAGAGGACTTCGAGCTCAAAGTGAACACCCTCCGCGCGATCGAGGGGCGCGTCACCGAGACCACCGCGATCGCGACGAACACGTCGTCGCTGTCGGTCACGAAGCTCGCCGCAGAACTCTCCCACCCGTCCCGCTTCCTCGGGCTGCACTTCTTCAACCCGGTTCCCGCCTCCACCCTGATCGAGGTCGTCGTCGGCGAGCAGACCGGCGTCGGCCTCGTCGCCGCAGCGCGAGAGTGGACCGAGGGGCTGCGGAAGACCCCCGTCGTCGTGCATGACGCACCCGGCTTCGCGAGCTCCCGGCTCGGCGTCGCCCTCGCACTCGAAGCGATGCGGATGCTCGAAGAGGGCGTCGCTTCGGCCGAGGACATCGATGCGGCGATGGTGCTCGGGTACCGGCACGCCACCGGCCCGCTCAAAACCACCGACCTCGTCGGTCTGGACGTGCGGCTCGGCATCGCGGAGTACCTCGCCTCCACGCTTGGCGAGCGCTTCGCACCCCCGCAGATCCTGCGCGACAAGGTCGCTGCCGGAGAGCTCGGGCGCAAGAGCGGCACAGGCTTCTTCGACTACAGCTGAACGCTTGGGTCACGCGCCGCACCCCAACGGCTGGCCCGAACCACACACACGATCCCAGGAGGATGCAGATGCCCCAGACCAACGCCCTGTGGAGCGCCCAGGCGCACATGCCGACCGTGCTCTCGAACCCGCAGACCGTCATCGTCAAAGGCGACGGCGCCTACATCACCACTGCGGACGGGGACCGTCTCCTCGACGCCGCCGGCGGCCTCTGGTACGCCAACATCGGCCACGGCCGGGACGAGATCGCACAGGCCGCCGCCGAGCAGATACGCACCCTCGAGACCTGGCACATCTTCGGCCGGTACGTGAACGAGCCGGCACTCGAACTTGCGAACAAGATCGCGACGCTCGCCCCGTTCGACGACGCCAAGGTCATCTTCACCAGCGGCGGATCCGATTCCGTCGACTTGGCACTCAAACTCGCACGCCGTCACCAGCAGCTCCAGGGACAGCCGGAGAAGCTCACCGTCGTATCCCGTCAGGACGGCTATCACGGTCTCCACGCCTACGGTACCAGCGTCGCAGGCCTCTCCTTCAACAGCGACGGCTTCGGCCCCGGCACCCTCATCCCGGAGACACTGCTCGTCGATCAGTGGGACATCGACGCCGCCGAGCGCACCATCCGCGAACACGGCGGAGAGAAGATCGCCGCGTTCATCGCCGAACCCGTCATGGGCGTCGGCGGTCTCGTTCCGCCCCCGGCCGGCTACTTCGAGCGGATCAAGGAACTCGCGAAAGAGTTCGGTTTCCTCGTCATTGCCGACGAAGTCGTCACCGCCTTCGGTCGTCTAGGCACCTGGACGGCGTCCGAGCGCTTCAATCTCGAACCCGACATGATCACTTTCGCGAAAGGCATCACCTCCGGCTACCTGCCCCTGGGCGGCGTCATCGTCGCCCCCAGCGTATCCAGCCAGTTCTACGCAGGAAACGACGCGCCCATCTTCCACCAGGGCCTCACCTACTCCGGCCACGCGACCGTCGCGGCTGTCGCACTCAAGAACCTCGAGATCATCGAGCGCGAGAACCTCCTCGGCCGCGTCCGCGAGCTCGAACCGGTCCTCGTCGAGGAACTCGAACAGCTCCGCCACCACCCCGGCGTGAAAGACGTACGGCACATCGGACTCATGGGCGGCGTCGACCTCGCCGACGGCGTCTCCGGGCTCGACGTTGTCGCCGTCCTCGAAGGTCGCGGCGTGCACCTGCGGAACCTCCCGAACAACATCCTCCAGATCTCCCCGCCCTTCATCGTCACGGCCGAGGAGATCCGCACCATCGTGCGCGGCATCCGCGACGCCCTCGACACCGTACACGGCAGATAAGCCAGGTGGCTGCCCTGCGGGGAAGACAGCCGGCACGACCCGATGTCCTCCCGGACAGGGAGGCTCCACCACTGATTCCGAACGTCAAGCCATTCGAAGAAACACCTCCTTGAAGGGATCCACGACCGGCAAGCATGAGAACTCATCGGTGTGGGTGTTCTCCGCGACAGAGAATATCGTGAGGTGCGCGCCCGCTTTAGTCGCGACGAGCGAAAGGGTCGTCCAGGTGTCGGGTGTGATCCGGGTTGCCATGTGTTCAAAACCAATTGGGGGGCACAATCGCATGAACCGATCCGTGAGTACTGATCCAACATGAGGGGGCAATGTCACGAAATACTCCTCAGACATCCCGGCGCTCATCGACCGCTACCTGGATGGCGCCATCAAACTCCACGAGCTTGTCTCCCGCCGCCTGCCCCGAGAAGCACAGGACGCATTCGACGATCTCTCCTCTGGTATCGTGCTCCGGACGCTGCTGATCCCCCAGCCTAAGCGCCCCGACCGTGCCGTCGCGCTCCGATCGCCCGCATCGTCGACAGAGGGGTCATCGCATGTCAGCTACGTCGCATCCGCATTTCTGCGGCACCCTCGGCCCCGTCGGGCTGACCTTCTTCGGCGTCACCTACATGATCATCGCGGTCGTATTCACGACATACGGTGTCGTGAACCAGGTGACCGACGGGCATCTCCCCACCGCCTACATCCTCGCGATCATCGCGATGCCCTTCACCGCTGCCAGCTACCCCACCCTCGCTCGGAAGTACCCGGTCGCGGGCGCCACGTATACCTACACCCAGCAAGCCTTCGGCGGGCTCGTCGAGCTCCTCACCGGCTTGGTGATCCTGCTCGACTACCTCTTCATCCCGATGATCAACTTCCTGGTCATCGGCATCTATCTGTATTCGCAGTTCCCCGCCGTGCCAAATGGGCGTTTACGATGGCGACGCTACTGATTGTGTTCACCTTGAACCTGCTCGGCATCTCCCTGGTGAACCGGGTCAACTTCATCGTGATCGCCCTATCGGTGCTGCTGGTGGTCGTGCTCATGGTTCTCGCGTTCAAGAAGACGCTGCGCGGGGACACCTTGGTGAGACTCCTCGAGCCTTTCACCTTCGGGCAGCGCGGTATCGGTGGGATCGCCTCAGGAGCTGCGATCCTCTCACTCTGGTTCCTGGGCTTCGTTGCCGTCTCCACCCTCGCGGAGGAGGCGCGGAACACCCGCCGCGACATCCCGCGAGCGATCGTCGGCTCGACGCTGCTGGGCGGCCTGCTGTTCGTGCTGGTTTCCTGGTCGGGCGCCCTGGCGTGGTCGCCCAACTGGCAGGCCCTCTCTGCTGACGAAGTGGAAGCGGTCGGCGTCAGCCTCGTCAGGGTGCTCGGCGGCGCGCCGTTCGCCGCGTTCTTCATCGCCATATATGTGGTGAGTTGCTTCGGCAGCGCAATGACCGGGCAGGCATCCGTTTCGCGGTTGCTAATCGCTGTGGGGCGCGACGGTGTGCTGCCCCGGCCGCTCACCAAGCTGCACCCCGGTTCAGCACACCGTTTGTCGTAGTGATCGTCGTGTCGGTGTTCGCACTGGCCAGCCTGGTACTCGACTTGAATACGGCGGAGTTTATGATCAGCTTCGGCGCCCTCGCGGCGTTCGCGATGGTAAACCTGTCAGCCATCAAGGACGAGTTCCTCCGGAAAGACAGGACGGGGAACCGCGCGAAGGGAGGCGTCCTGCTGCACCTGGTCTGCCCGCTGATCGGGTTCGCGCTCACGGTCTGGCTGTGGACGTCGCTGGAGCCCTCGACCTGACTCGTCGGCTGCATTTGGCTGACCATCGCCGCTACCGAGACGCCGGGTCTCAGTGAGTCCGTCCCGAAGCTCGACTTCTCCGGCGAAGCGCCCACGACCATCCAGATCGATTAGCTCAGAGGAATCGAGGCGGCCGCCGACCGGTGAGGCAGTTGGGTATGCGCGCAGTACAGCTGGCGGCGCCTACAGGACTTCGTCGGCGAGTGCCAGCACCGTGGCGAGTGCGGGGTTCCGCGAATCGGCGCGCCAGGCCATGCGCAGGAGCACCTCGTCGAATGGGTCTGCGACCGGGAGGAAGGAGAACCCGTCGGTGTGGGTGTTCTCTGCGACCGATGAGATCGTGAGATGAATGCCGACCTCGGCTGCGACGAGTGACAGCGCCGTCCAGGTGTCGGGGGCGACCTGCGCGATGAGGGGGTCGAAGCCGGCAGCGTGGCTGAGTCGGAGCAGCCGGTCTGTAAGTACTGATCCGGGCTGCGGGGGGAGCGTCACGAAGTAGTCGGCGGAGAGCTGATCCATGTGGACCGAGTCAGCGCCGGCCAAGGTGTGGGTCTTCGGGACGGCGACGACGAGTTGCTCGTTGATCAGAGTGCGGGTTCTGATGCCGGCTGGGACGTAGTCCCAGCGGCCAATGGAGATGTCCGCCTCATCGTTCAGGAGCCGGTTGATGGCGGGCTGGGCGAAGTTCTGGCTGGAGAGCTCGAGGGATAGGTCTGGATGTTTGAGACGCGCAGCGCGGGAGAGCTGGCCGACGAGAATCTGTGTGGAGGCGCCAGCGAAGGCGATACCGACATGCCCGAGTTCGCCGCTCTGAGCGGCGCGCACATCGTGCGCGGCATGCTTGAGTTCGTTGAGAATGCGGCGGGCCGGGCCGAGCAGAGCCTCCCCGGCCGCAGTGACCTCCACGGAGCGCGTCGTGCGGTGGAACAGCTCCGCGCCCAGTTCCTTCTCCAGTGCCTTTATGGTGCGGCTTACCGGAGGCTGCGCCAAATGGAGGCGTTCGGCCGCTCGCCCGAAGTGCAGTTCTTCCGCGACGGCGACGAATGCTCTGAGGTCCTGAATTTCCACTCGCCAATGATAGCACGAGGATCATATATCGTGTCGTATTTGCTTCATTTCAGGTCTCAGTGCGACGAACGATTGGAGAGGGACATATGTGCTGAAGGTATCAATAACGTGAAAATAGGTATTTGACGTGCACTAATCGCGCCTGACAAGGTGAAAACATCGAAAACGGTTCAACGGAAGAACGGTCCCGAGGTAGACGGTGGAAGATCACAACAGACTTGAAGAACTACTCGCGCGTTCGGGGCAGGGGCCGTTGAGCGGCACCATCATCGCTGACTTCGGCAGGGTGCTGGCCGGGCCCTACTGCACTATGCTGCTGGCGGACATGGGGGCGACCGTCATCAAGGTCGAGAGTCCGATCGGGGACGAGACCCGTGCTTGGATGCCGCCGGAGCATGAGGGCAAGTCGACTTACTACCTCTCGATCAACCGGAACAAGCTGTCGATCGAACTGGACTTCAGCGACCCCGGGGATCTCGCGACCGCACGCGAGCTCGCAGCTCGCGCGGACGTCGTAATCGAGAACTTCAAGCCCGGCGGTCTCGAGAAGTTCGGGCTGGACTATCAGAGCGTGGCGGCTCAGAACCCGGACGTGATTTTCACCTCGATCACCGGGTTCGGTACCGCGGGCGGGGCGAGCCTTCCTGGATACGACCTGCTCGTCCAGGCTGCCTCCGGGCTCATGAGTCTCACCGGGGCGCCGGAGACCGAGCCGTTCCGTGCCGGCGTCGCGGTCGTCGATGTGTTCACGGGTATGCACGCCTGCATCGGTATCCTCGCCGCCCTCAACCACCGGCGAGTGACCGGTGAAGGGCAGCGGGTGGAGGTCAATCTGATGAGCTCGGCACTGTCGGGCCTGGTGAACCAGACCGGCGCTTACGCCATCGCAGGCGTCGTTCCGACCCGCATGGGCAACGAGCATCCGAGCATCTACCCTTACGAGCCGATCGCCACCGGAGACGGGGAGATCGTGCTCGCGATCGGCAACGACAGGCAGTTCCGGGTGCTCTGCCGGGAGCTCGGCACGCCTGAACTCGTCGAGGATCCGCGCTTCGCGTTCGCGCCCGACCGCAGCCGCAACCGACTCGATCTGCGTCCGCTACTCGAAGCCGCGCTCTCGCATGCGACCGCCACGGAGTGGTTCGAACGGCTCACCGCAGCGGGGATCCCGTGCGCGCCGATCCAGGACGTCGCAGCCGGTGTCCAGTTCGCCGAGCGCATCGGCCTGGATCCGATCATTCAAGCCGGATCCGGGGATGACTCTCTGTCCGGGATCCGCAACCCCATCACCTTCTCACAGACCCCGGCGACCTACGACAAGGCGCCCCCCGAGCTAGGCGCAGATACCGAGCTGGTGCGGCGCTGGCTCGCGGGCTCCTCGCCGCTCGCATCGATCTCAGCAAAGGAAGCAACAGCATGAGTGCACTCAACAGGTCAGGCGTCAACGTGGATTTCTACGGCGTCGAGGACTACCTCGGTGAGGAGGATCGCGCGCTCGTCGCGAAGGTGCGAGCCTTCGTCGATTCTGAGGTCACCCCGATCATCAACGAGTACTGGGAACAGGCGGACTTCCCGTACCAGATCCTCCCGAAGTTCGGGGAGCTTGGCATCATCGGCACCGCGATCGAAGGGTACGGCTGCCCAGGCCTGACCCGGTTGCAGGCGGGACTGGTCGCCATGGAGCTCTCCCGCGGTGACGGGAGCATCAACACGTTCAACGCCGTGCACTCCGGCCTCGCGATGGGGACGATCAACCTACTCGGCAGCGACGAACAGAAGCAGCGCTGGCTGACCCAGATGGCGAAGCTCGAGAAGCTCGGCGCGTTCGCGCTGACGGAACCCGATCACGGTTCCGACTCCGTGGCTCTTGAATCCAGCGCCCGCCTCGACGGCGACCACTACGTTCTCAATGGCTCGAAGCGGTGGATCGGCCTCGGCCACGTCGCAGATCTCGTCATCATCTGGGCGCGCGACACCGCCGACGACAAGGTCAAGGCGTTCATCCTGGAGAAGAACGAGGACGGCAGTTACCCGTCCGGATACCACGCGGAAGCCATCCAAGGGAAGATCGCCAAGCGCGCGATCCAGCAGGCGCAAATCACCTTCGAAGACCTTCGGATCCCCGCCGAGAACAAACTCGAAAAGTCTCAGTCGTTCCGCGATGTCGGGGCGGTGCTCAACCGCACCCGCAGCACCGTCGCCTGGGAATCGTTGGGACACGCGACCGCCGCCTACGAGGCGGCAGTGCAGTACGCGTCCGAGCGCGTCCAGTTCGGCAGCCCGATCTCACACTACCAACTCGTCCAGAACAAGCTCGCCAACATGCTCGCTGACCTTACAGCGATGCAGCTGGTCTGCTTCCGTGCCGGCGCCCTGCAGAACGAAGGCCGCCTAAGCAACGAGCAGGCCTCGCTCGCGAAGATGTTCACTGGCGATAAAGCGCGGCAGCTATGCCGCGATTCCCGCGACCTGCTCGGCGGCAACGGCTTGCTGCTCGAGAACCACGTCGCCCGCCATCTCACGGACATGGAAGTCGTCCACACCTACGAGGGCACCGATTTCATCCAGTCCCTGATCGTGGGCCGCGAGATCACTGGGGTCTCCGCGTTCAAGCGGTAAGGACGGAGCGAGATGGGCGAGTACATCGTCATAGGCGCAGGACTCGCCGGCGCCGCCACCGCGTGGCGTCTCGCCCAACGCGGGCAAGACGTGACCCTGCTGGAGCGGTCGGCACCAGCCAACCCGTACGGCAGTTCGCACGGCTCCGCGCGGATCTTTCGCTACGCCTACCCGAGCGAGCTCTACACAGGGCTCGTTATCCGTTCCAAGCCGCTGTGGGACGAACTCGAACGGGAGAACGGTGCACGTCTGATCGAACCCACCGGCGCCCTCGACCATGGCGCGGTGAACGATCCCGTCGGCCTCGCCCGTGTCCTGGACGCGCTGGGTGTCGAGCATGAGCTACTGCCAGAGGCGGAGGCGGGCTCGCGCTGGCCGCAGTACGGCTTCGACGGCGCGGTACTCTATCACCCCGGCGCTGGAGTGCTTGATGCCCGCAACACGGTCGAGGCGTTCGTTCGCCTGGCCGCCGCAACCGGGCGGGTCAGACTGCTCACGAACTGGACCGTCAGCTCTATCGAGCGGCGCACCGGCGGCTTCCGCGTCGAATCCACGGTCGGCGACGTCGTCGAAGGCGAGAAAGTGGTCGTCGCGGCCGGCCCGTGGCTTCCAACCCTTCTGGACTCGCTCGCTCTGCCTGCCGGGTTCATCCACTCACTGCCGTCTTTCGAAGTGCGTGAGGAGCAGGCGTTCCACTTCCCCTACCGCGACGCCGGCGCTTCCGGCGCACCCTATCCGGCTTGGCCGACGTTCATGCACGAGAACGAGACGGTCGACATCTACGGTCTGCCAGGCGGCCGCGACGCCGGATACCACGGCCTCAAGATCGCGCACTTCAATGGCGGAACCGTAATCCCGAGCATCTTCGACCGCACCGGCCAGATCCGGCCGGAGGCCAGGCAACGAGCTCGCGACTACGTCAAGGAATGGGTGCCCGGTGTCGAACCGGATTCCTACGCGGAAGCGACGTGCATGTTCACCAGCACGCCCAGCAGCGACTTTCTGATTGACGAGGCCGAAGGCATCGTCGTCCTGTCCGCCTGCTCCGGCCGTGGTGCGAAGTTCGCTCCGCTGCTCGGCGAGCTCGCCGCCGACCTTGCTACCGGCGCCGGGACCGTCCCTGACGAGTTCCGTGCCGCGTATCACTCCAGGCGCTCCGCAGCCTGACCCACCTTACTCACAGAAAGACCACGGTTCACCCCATGACCTCGACGTTCATCTACGATGCCGTCCGCACCCCTTTCGGACGCGCCGCCGGTGCGCTCTCCGGGATCCGCCCTGACGACCTCGCCGCGGTCGTCATGAAAGCCGCCGTCGAGCGCACCGGCGTCGATCCCGCACGTATTGAAGACGTGATCTTTGGAGACGCGAACCAGGCCGGTGAGGACAACCGCAACGTCGCCCGTTTCGGCGCCCTCCTCGCGGGCTTCCCCTCCTCGGTCACGGGCGTCACCGTCAACCGGCTTTGCGCATCGTCCGTGGAGGCCGTGATCCAGGGTTCCCGGGCGATCGAGTCGGGGGATGCAGAGCTGATCCTCGCCGGCGGCGTGGAGTCCATGTCCCGTGCGCCCTTCGTTCTCGAGAAGTCCCCGAAGCCCTGGCCGGCGGTCGGCAACCAGACGCTCTGGAACACTTCCATCGGGTGGCGCATGGTAAACCGGGCCCTGCCCAAGCATTGGACCATCTCCAACGGCGAGTCCGCGGAGAAGATCGCCCAGGAGTGGGGGATCACCCGTGAAGCACAGGACGCGTTCTCGGTCCGCTCGCATGAGCTCGCCGCGAAAGCGTGGGCGGAGGGCCGCTACGACGCCGAGATCGTGCAGGTGCCCGGCGCTGAGATGGCGCGCGATGAGGGCATCCGCGACGGCAGCACCGTTGAGAAGCTCGCCGGTCTCAAAGCGCTGTTCGCCGCCGACGGTACCGTGACGGCCGGGAACTCGTCCTCGATCAACGACGGTGCTTCCGCGGTGCTGCTCGGCGCCGAGGACGCCCTCGACGCCGAACCGCTCGCGCGGATTACCGGACGTGCCGCCCACGGCGTCGACCCGGACATCTTCCCGATCGCGCCGATCGAGGCCGCGAACAAGGCGCTGGCGCGCGCGGGACGGACCTGGGCGGACGTTGACCTCGTCGAGCTGAACGAAGCCTTCGCCTCACAGTCCCTGGCCTGCCTCAAAGGCTGGCCCGACTTCGACCCGGAGAAGCTCAACATCCACGGCGGCGCCATCGCCATCGGTCACCCCCTCGGCGCCTCAGGCGGCCGGATCATCGGTCACGCCGCCCACGAGCTCAAGCGCCGCGGCGGAGGAGTCGCAGTCGCCGCGATCTGCATCGGCGTCGGCCAAGGGCTCGCCGTTGTTCTTGAGCGGTAACTTATGGCCGTAGTGTCAATGCTGTTCAGTTCATTCGTCTCGGGTGGTACGCAGCTCAGAAGCTGCACTGGACTCTAAGCGGCCAGGTTACCTTTTGGCTGATTTAAGAGTACCTAATCAAACGGCTTTGGCCTCCGTCATGACCTTGCCAGCGTTGGATGGCAGAGGGGGATCTTGCTCAGAGCCGTACCGCAGCAAGCTCGATGAATGTAGGTGGTTCGCTGTCACACTCAGCAGCATGGGAGCGGCTTGAAGTTTGCAGGGTTCTTTCTTCGAGCTCATCTTCCGACTCACATATCTTGCAAACATGGCTGAAGCGCCACGACTCGACTCTGATTTGACCGCGTAGCGCGGGGCAGTCGAGGCCACCTATCGAACGTGAAAGGTGGCCTCCGATGACAGTTTCGATGCGTCGCATGACGGCGGGCGATGGGTACAAGTACCTCCTGAAGTCGGTCGCGTATGGCGACGGCGATAGAGCCTTGTCGACCCCGTTGACTCGCTACTACAGCGAAGAGGGAACCCCACCCGGCAGATGGCTCGGTTCTGGCCTGAGTGGCCTCGCGGACGGTCAGATTGTGGGCGGGGATACGGTGACCGAGACGCAACTCCAACTGCTCATCGGGATGGGCCGCGATCCCGTGACGGGTGATGCGCTTGGGCGACCTTACAGCCAGTTCCAGACGCTCGATGAGCGCGTTGCCGCTCGCATTGCCGCGCTCGATCCTGAACTCACGCCATCACAGCGCGCCGAAGCGGTCACGGTGATTGAGGCGGAGGAAGCGGCGAAGAAGAGCCGTAAGGCGGTCGCTGGTTACGACTTCACTTTCTCGATTCCGAAGTCAGCATCCGTGTTGTGGGCGGTGGCTGATGGGGGCACGCAACAACTCATCTGGGAAGCGCACCATGCCGCGATAGCTGATGTGTTGCAGTTCATGGAGCGCGAGGTCACTGCAACACGGGGAGGAGCGCGCGGCCCTGACGGTGCGGTGCTGCAACTCGACGTCGCTGGGGTTGTTGCAGCCGCGTATGACCACTACGACTCCAGGTTGCAAGACCCCTACCTGCATACGCATGTGGTGGTGTCGAACAAGGTGCAGCACGCCCAGACCATGCGTTGGCTCGCGCTTGACGGGCGACCTCTGCACGCAGCGACGGTCGCGCTGAGCGAACTTCATGAGGCGATCTTCGCTGACTCACTCACCCGGCTGCTTGGGGTCTCGTGGGAGTCACGCGAGCAAGCTGCTGGTCGGAACCAGTCGTGGGCGATCAGTGATGTGCCGGAGGAATTGATCAAAGCGTTCTCGAGTCGCGCACGCGATATTGAGGTCGAGAAAGAACGCCTTATTGCGGAGTTCGTGGCACGGCACGGCCGCAGGCCGTCGTCGGCTCAGGTCATCAAGCTGTTGCAGGAGGCCACGCTCGCAACACGCCCCGAGAAAGACGTGCGATCGCTGGATGACCTCACGAGCGAGTGGCGGGATCGTGCAACAGTGATCCTCGGTGAAGATGCGACGGCGTGGGCGATCAGTGTTGCGTGGCAACACGACCCCAGAAGCTCGGGCGTGCGGTTGTTGCGCGCCGATGATGTACCACTCGACATGATCGCAGCCCTCGGGAAGCAAGTGATCGAGACCGTGGGCGAGAAACGTTCGACCTGGCGACGCTGGAACCTCATGGCCGAAGCAGCCCGGCAGTCCATGTGGCTCAGGTTCGCGTCAAGCGAGGATCGCGAGGTCATCGTCGGCATGATCGCGGATGCCGCCGAGCAAGCATCGCTCAGGCTCACCCCGCCCGAACTTGCCGTCACACCCGCCGAGTTCCGGCGCGCTGATGGCTCCACAAGATTCCGGCCGAAGCACTCGACACTGTTCTCATCGACAGCGTTGCTTGCGGCGGAGGATCGGCTGATCGCGAGAGCGCGGGGCATGGCCGGCCCCAGGCTCGCGCTCGACACGATCGAACGCTTCGCGAACGAACCCGATAATGAGGGGCGCACGCTCGGCCCCGACCAACGCGACGCACTCGCCCGGATCGCGGTCTCAGGCCGCACCGTCGATGTTCTCGTGGGGCCTGCAGGTACTGGGAAGACTACGACGCTGGGCGCATTGCGTCGTGCCTGGGAATGGAAGCACGGTGAGGGGTCAGTGGTTGGGCTTGCCCCGTCAGCAGTCGCGGCAGGAGTGCTCGCTGATGAACTCGGCGTCCCGACCGATAACACCGCGAAATGGCGGGAAGTGTTCGAGCGCACCGGGCAGACCTTCACACGCGGTCAGCTGGTGATTCTTGATGAGGCGTCGCTTGCGGGTACGCACTCGCTCGACCTCATCACCCGTGAGGCTGAGCGGGTCGGAGCGAAAGTGCTGCTTGTTGGTGACCCGGCACAGTTGCAGTCGGTCGGCGTGGGCGGCGCGTTCACCCTGATCGTGAACGACCGCGCTGAGGGCACGCCGGAGTTGACGGAGGTGTGGCGGCTGAAACACGACTGGGAGAAACGCGCCTCGCTCGAGTTGCGCCACGGCCGCGTCCCCGTGATCGACACCTATATGGAGCATGGCAGGATTAGGGGCGGCACCATTGACGAGATGGCCGAGGCTGCGTACTGGGCCTGGTGGGAAGACCGGCAGGCCGGGCGAGGAACGATCCTGATCGCAGAAACCGTCGAGAATGTCACCGAACTGAACCAGCGGGCACGCCGCGACCTCATCGCCCACGGCTACGTCGCCGCTGAACGCGAGATCGAACTGGGCGACGGCAGCCGCGTGAGTGTGGGAGACACGATCATCACGAGGAAGAACGACCGCCGCCTGCGCTCGGCACACGGATGGGTGCGCAACGGTGAACGCTGGGTCGTGACGAACGTGCGCGATGACGGCTCGGTCTTCGTGCGGCCACCCACCATGCGGCGCGGGGGCGGGATCTTGTTGCCCGCCGCCTACGTTGCCGAGCACCTCGACCTCGGCTACGCCGTCACCGCGCACCGTGCCCAGGGCGTCACCGTCGATACCGCACACACACTCGTCGAAGCCACCACGACCAGGGAAGTGCTCTACGTCTCCATGACGCGCGGCAGATACTCGAACCGAGCCTATGTCGCCACGGATCGGCTCGATCCCGCGCACAGCGTGCCGCAGCCCGGCGAGAACCCCGACGCGACTGCCCGCACCGTGCTCCAGGGCGTGCTTCAGCATGTCGGGGCTGAACTCTCGGCACACGAGACGATCACTGCCGAGCAGGAACGATGGGGCGGGATCGCGCAGCTTGCCGCTGAATACGAGACGATCGCCGCCGCCGCGCAACAGGACAGGTGGGCGCGGTTGCTTGCGGTATCCGGGCTGACCGACGCGCAGGTAGACGAGGCGGTGAGTGCGGAGACGTTCGGGGCGCTCGTCGCCGAACTCCGACGTGCCGAGGCCAGCGGGCACCCGGTCGATACGCTCATGCCGAGGATTGTGCGGGCGCGTGGCTTCGCGGATGCCGACGACATCGCCTCCGTACTGCACTACCGACTCGAACAAGCCGTAACGAGGCTCGGCGCTGGTAGTGCGCTGCCGCGCGCTCGGTTCATCGTAGGACTACTGCCCGAGGCGGTCGGAGAGATGAGCGCGGATATGCGTGCCGCACTCGATGAGCGGCGGGAACTCATCGAAGCGCGCGCCGCCGCGATCATCGACACCGCCCTCGAACGCGGCGAACAGTGGGTGATCGCTGTCGGTGCCGCGCCGGAGAATGAGCAGGATCGGGCGCGCTGGCGATCAGGGCTGATGACCATCGCCGCATACCGAGACCGGCACAGCATCGACCCCAGGGAGGCGCAGCCGCTCGGAGCCGAGCCGGAGAGCATCGGGCAACGCATCGACTACGAACGCGCCGGGGTGGCGCTCATCCGTGCCCAACAGATCGCCCGCCAAACAGCGCAGTCTGACGCGCCGAGGCCGACAGCCGGGCGCGAGCATCGAGGCCCGACACGATAGCGAACACGGTCAGTCAAGCGCACCTCGTTCTCATCCCGAGAGCCGTGAGCGAGGAGTGAGCGATGGCCGTGAAGCGAGCACCCGTCGACAAGTTCCTCGACTCTGGCTATCCGTCAGGAACTGCAGCGCGCAAAGCACGATTCGTGAACGCGCTACTCCGATTCATCGCAGACGATTACCCGGAGGACAGATTCACGAACCAGCTCTACGAGGGCCTCTACAACTCGGGCTACTTCGGGTTCATCGCCCACTACGACCGTGCAGGGTTCTACTACGAGCAACTCTCCACACCAGAGCGGCGCACCAGGTTCCTCACTGACCTGCGCCGCTCGTGCGACCGAGACCGCCATACTGAACGGCCCGACATCTGGAGCGACGTGAAAGCCGTGCTCGCCGAACGCTTGAACCCATCCGAACCTCAGACCGCGCGTGCCGCGCGAACCGCTCGAACGGCATCCGGCGCGCGTCGAGCCGCCGCACCAAAGTACGACGGCCCGACACTGTTCTGAGTAGACGGCCCCGCTACCGACGAGAAGTCGCAGGCTCGGCGCCGCACTCGTCAATAACTGTCTCTTGCGCCATGCGCTTCAGCTCGCGCGCCTCGCGCAACCTCGCTTTGCCGAGTACCGTCAGGCTGATCGGCCCCCACACGAGGAACTTGATCGCGTTCCAGATGCAGAGAATGAACACGAGATACAGCCACTCGGGAGCACTCACCTCGATCAGAGCGAGAGCGCCGCGTGCGATCAACAGGTAGGGGATCGAGAGCAGCATCGCCGGTACACCGTAGCGGAGATTTTCGCGGCGGTGCAGGAACCAGATCAGCCGGTTCGTCGGAGCGTACCGCTGCAACAGATCGTTCGCGAAGCTACTGAGATGCCAGATGATAGTGAGCATGACGGAGTCCTTTACAGATCTACCGGCGGTCAGATTCGTGTAAAAGCACTTCGCAGCTCAGGCTGCTCCGTCATTCCCCAGGCGGGGCTTATTTGCCGTGTGCTCGTACGGCATGGTACTGCGAGTCCAGACAATCAGTGACATCCCCGGAAATTCAACAAACTTGAATGATTCGGACGCCGATCAATCACATCGACGCAGACACAAGTGTGTCCAAAATGTGTCCACGTTACGGAGCCTCGACGCTGGATGTGGTCAGGATTCGTCGTCGGCCAACCCGGACCCCCCAAAGACGGAGACCTGGTCATCGCGCCATTGCATCGCGAAGGACTTGATGTCATTCGACAGACCTACATCGCCGAGCGATGATGAGTCGAAGAGCCGCGTTCTGGTCTCGTCGCCCGATTTGAGTAGTGCCCCGTAGAGTGGTGTAACGATCCCGGCCAGTAAACGTCAGCGTGGCCACCGGGATCTTCCTTCGAGGA
>NZ_JBXAPS010000017.1:0-24597 GCF_058806435.1 Leifsonia sp. GW821-FHT13C09
CCTGGGCTGTACTCCGACACCGTGAGTGAGCTCGTCGCGAGCATCTGCAATCACAACGAAAACTAGCCCCCACATCCCTGAAGGATCACGAAACGGTTACACCACTCCACGGGACTTGACCAGACCTCATGACGAAAGCACTCTCCGCTGCAGCTGCACGGGCCATTGAGCGTCGAGCGAATCACAAGCTCGCGGTGCTGCGGCATGTCGAGGAAGTCAGCGGGAACATCGCCGCGAGCTGCCGCTGCTACGGCGTGAGCCGGCAGGCCTACTACGCCTGGCTGAAGCGCTACCAGGCCGGAAGGGTTCGAGGGGCTGAAGGACCGCTCCAGCGCCCCGCACCATTCACCGACGGCGACCGACGCCGAGGTGATCGAGAAGATCCTCTGGCTGCGCCAGCAGTATCACTTCAGGCTGGAGAAGATCGCGATGTAGTTGAAGCGGTATCACGACGTCACGATCAGCGTCTCCGGAGTCTGGCGGATCCTGAAGAAGGTCGGTCTGAACCGGTTGCCCGCCTCGCAACGTTACAAGCGTCGAGAGATCCGGTGGAAACGCGACGACCGTCTAACACGGCCTCGCGCAAGCAGGCCACGCACAGTCCGACCTCGAAGCCGGCCACACCCCGGCAAACACGTCATCGTCGTCTGACCCGGCCTGTGTGGTCACCCGCGGAGGTCACCCGCGGACGATTTTCGCGGCGAGAAGCGGCGCAGGGTAAAGCCGGCTCGACAGCGACGACGGCGTCCTCCTCGCCGACTCGGATTCAGACGGGACACACGGCGACGCACGACGGCGATCCGGTGGACAGTGCCACGGCGACACTGCCGTCGCACTCCAGCACCGCCACGTCGTCCGCGTCCTGGAGGGCGACGAAGTACTTGCCGTCCGACCGGACGGCGAAGTGGCATGGGTTGGCACCGCGCGGGGGTGTACACTCGGCGACCAGCCTCAGCACGGTGCCGTCGCCGCCATCAGCCGCCGCTGCCAGTGTTTCAATCGGGCGCCGCACGCGAGACGACGCAGGACGCCGCGACTATGTAGGTTTGTCGTGTGAACGCACGTCCGCGCATTTCCCGCCGAATCAGTTCCATCGCCGAGTCCGCCACGCTCAAGGTCGATGCGAAGGCGAAGGCCCTGCGCGCGCAGGGGCGGCCGGTGATCAGCTTCGCCGCCGGGGAGCCCGATTTCGTGACGCCCGCCTCGATCGTCGAGGCCGCCGTCCGGGCCGTGCACGACCCGCGCAACTACCGGTATACGCCGGCTGCCGGGCTGCCGGAGCTGCGCGAGGCGATCGCGGCGAAGACCCTCCGCGACTCGGGGATGTCGGTGGCCCCCTCGCAGGTCGTCGTGACGAACGGCGGCAAGCAGGCCGTGTATCAGGCGTTCGCCACGCTTCTCGATCCGGGCGACGAGGTGCTTCTGCCCTCGCCGTATTGGACCACCTATCCGGAGGCCATCGCGCTCGCCGGCGGCGTACCCGTGCCCGTCTTCGCGGGCGCGGACCAGGACTACCTGGTCACGGTGGAGCAGTTGGAGGCGGCACGGACGGAGCGTACGAAAGTCCTGCTGTTCGTCTCGCCTTCGAATCCGACAGGAAGCGTCTACTCGCCTGAACAGGTGGCGGAGATCGGGCGCTGGGCCGATGAGCACGGACTCTGGGTGATCGCCGACGAGATCTACCAGAACCTCACCTACGACGGGGTGCGCGCGGTGTCCATCACCGAAGCGGTGCCCGCGCTCGCCGAACGCACCCTCCTCGTCAACGGCGTCGCCAAGACCTATGCGATGACCGGGTGGCGCGTCGGGTGGATGGTCGGTCCCGCTGACGCGATGTCCGCGGGCGCGAACCTCCAGTCCCACCTGAGCTCGAACGTGTCCAACATCTCGCAGCGCGCGGCGATTGAGGCCCTCACCGGCCCGCAGGACGAGGCGGAGGCGATGCGGGAGGCGTTCGACCGTCGCCGTCGTACCATCGTCGCGGAGCTCAACGCCATTCCGGGGGTCCGGGTCCCGACGCCGCGGGGCGCTTTCTATGCCTATCCCGACGTCACCGGTCTGCTCGGGCGCGAGTGGGATGGTGTCGTCCCGCAGACGTCGCTGGAGCTGGCGGACCTGATCCTGGATCGGCTCGAGGTCGCGACCGTGCCCGGTGAGGCGTTCGGGCCCTCCGGCTATCTCCGGTTCTCGTATGCGCTCGGCGACGCCGATCTCCTCGAGGGAGTGCGGCGCCTGCAGCGGTTCTTTGCCTGAGATACTCCGCGGAGACCACCCGCCCCCGGCGCGAACCTCCCTCTGCCGCCCCCGGTATTTGTCAGGTAGGTTACACTCTGACATCAATGGTCCGGAGGGAGTCATCATGACCGACACCGTCGCAGGCATGCAGGTTCAACGGCATGCGCCGATCCGCGAGCAGGTCGCCTCGATCCTGCGCGCTGCGATCCTCGATCGACGGCTGCAACCGGGGCAGCTGCTGGTTGAGCGTCAGCTGTGCGAGCTGACGAACGCCAGCCGCCCGTCAGTGCGCGAGGCGCTCCGCCAGCTGGAGGCCGAGGGGCTCGTCGAGTCGCAGAACGGCCGCGGGACGGTCGTCAGCGTCACCAGCCCGGAGGTCGCGAAGCAGGTGTACCAGGTGCGTGCCGAGCTCGAGGGCCTCGCCGCCGAGCTGTTCGCCCAGAACGCGAGCGACGAGCAGCTCGCCCGGCTGCGCGCTCGATTCGAGGACGTCGCGAGCGAGGTCGACCGGGTCGAGGAGGCGGGTCCCTTCGCCATGCTCGACGCGAAGAACGCGCTCTACGACGTGCTGTTCGAAGGGTCCTGCAACGAGGTGCTCCGGCAGACCGTGTCGATTCTGCAGCGCCGGGTCAACCAGCTGCGGGCGCAGACGCTCTCGGCTCCGGGACGCCCCGCGCAGAGCCTGGAGGAGATCCGGGTGCTCGTGGAGGCGTTGGAGCGTCGCGACGCCCCGGGGGCGCGGATCGCGGCCACGGCCCACGTGGAGGCCGCCGCTCGAACGGTGCTCGGCGACAGCTGAGTTCGCGCAGCCGTTTCGTCGGCCTCGACTTGTTCGGTATGCTGTCTGACAGCTGGTGACAGACGATTCCGCAAGGAGGCGGCATGCTGGACGAGACATTCGACGCCCGGGGACGAGCAGTCCCGATCGCGGGCACCTTCGACCCACGCTTCGAGGGTGTCGTGGAGGCGTTCCGCGAGAACTACCGCCAGGACGAGGACGAGCTCGGGTCCGCCGTCTCGGTGGTCGTCGACGGCGTCCCCGTCGTCGACGTCTGGGGTGGCTGGGCCGACGAGGGCCGTGAAGAGCCGTGGCGATCCGACACCATCGTGTGCATGATGTCGGTCGCCAAAGGCGTCAGCGCGATCGCGATCGCGCAACTGGCCGACCGCGGGCTCATCGACCTCGATGCCCCCGTCGCCGACTACTGGCCGGAGTTCGCCCAGAACGGCAAGGAGGGCATCCTGGTCCGCTGGGTGCTCGACCACCGCGCCGGACTGGCCGCGATCGCCGACGCTCCGCCGCCCGCCGGCGCGACCTTCGACAGGGAGGCGATGGTCGCCGCCCTCGAGCGCACCCGCCCCCTGTGGGAGCCGGGAACGATCGCGGCCTACCACGTGCAGACGCAGGGCTACCTCCTCGGCGAGCTGGTCCGCCGGGTGACTGGCCGCCCGATCGGACGCTGGGTGCACGACGAGATCACCGGCCCGCTCGGGGCCGACTATTGGATGGGGCTGCCGCCGAGCGAGTTCGCCCGCACCGCCGACCTGCTGCCGAATCCCGCCTCCCGGCTGATCGCGGCACGCGACGCCGAGCCGGCCGACTCCCTGCGGGTGCGTGCGCTCGCGCAGAATCCCGACTGGCCGTGGCGCACCATGGTCAACTCCCGCGAGTGGCGCACCGCCGAGATCGCCAGCGCCAGCGGTCACGGCAACGCCCGATCGGTGGCCCGGATCTACGCCCCGCTCTCCCGGGGCGGCCAGGTCGACGGCGTGCGCATCCTGTCGCCGCAGGCGATCGAGCGGATGGCGACCGTGCAGCACGACCAGATCGAGGTCGTGCAGGAACGCCACTACCGGCAGGGGCTCGGGGTGCTCCTCAACTCTCCGGATGCGGTGTACATGGGCCCGCATCCGGAGGCGTTCGGTCATCACGGCATCGGCGGATCCGCCGGCTTCGCCGATCCCGTCGACCGGGTGGCGTTCGGGTACTCGACCAACCGCATGCACGCGGTGGGCACCAACGGGCCGCGCGCCGCGCGCCTGATCGACGCGGTGTACGCCGCCCTGTGAGCGCGGTGACCGACGACAGGAGGAGAACCATGGAATCGGACCAACGAGTGGCCGTCGTCACCGGAGCCGGGCGCGGCATCGGGGAGGCGGTCGCGCGCCGGCTCGGCGCGGACGGACTGCACGTGGTCGCGGTCGACATCGACCCGGAGACCGCCGGCCGCACCCGCGACGCTGTCGTCGCGGACGGTGGCACCGCCGACGCGCTGGCCCTCGACGTGTCGGACCGCGCGGCGGTCGCTGCCGCCCTCGACGGGATCGCCGACCGCCGCGGCCGGCTCGACGCGATCGTGAACAACGCGATGTGGATCCGCTACGGCGCGCTCGAGCAGATGGACGAGGCGACGATAGACCGCATGCTGGCCGTGGGCCTGAAGGCGATCGTCTGGACGACCCAGGCCGGCCTCCCCCACCTGCGCCGCACGTCCGGCTGCATCGTGAACGTCTCGTCGCCCGCGGCGGTGCGCGCGACCGCGGGCGCCGCGATCTACTCGGCAGTGAAAGGGGCGGTGTCCAGCCTGACCTGGCAGATGTCGAACGAGCTCGGCTCCCAGGGCGTCCGCGTCAATGCGGTCGTCCCCGGCGCCGTGCCGACCGAGGGCGCACGCGCGCTCGTCGACGACGCGGGCTACGAGCTGCGGCGGGCGCACACGCCGCTGGGCCGGCTGGGCCGCCCGGAAGACCTCGCCGCCGCCGTGTCGTTCCTCGTGTCGGAGGACGCCGCGTTCGTCAACGGACACCTGCTCGCCGTCGACGGCGGCCTCCTGGTCTCGTGATCCGCCAGCTCGACGACGCCGACGTGGCGCGCCTGGCGACGCCGGCACGCACGGTCGGCCTGATGCGCGCCGCCCTGGAGGCGCACGCGCGCGGCGGCTTCGTGGCCACCCCGCGCACCGCGCTGCCTGCCGGCGCGACCGACCTGGTGATCGGATCCGGCGGCCGCGTCGCAGGCCCGGTCGGTTTCCGCGCCTACGGCGGCTGGGGTCCGCACTCCGATCAGCTGACCGCGGTGTGGAACGCGGACGGGCAGCTTCTCGGCGTGGTCACCGGCGAGCTGCTGGGCATCCTGCGCACCGGCGCCCTGGGAGGCGTCGCCATCGACGCGCTCGCCTCCCCGGATGCCGATCGGCTCGGCGTCATCGGCAGCGGGCGCATGGCGTGGGGCCAGGTGTGGGCCGCCTCGGCCGTGCGGCCCCTGCGCAGTGTCGAGGTCTACAGCTCCTCGCCGGCCCGCCGCGACGACTTCGCGCGGCGCGTCGAGGACCGGCTGGGCATCCCGTGCCGGGCGGTGGGCACCTCGGCGGAGGCCGTGGCCGGCAAGCCGATCGTCATCCTGTCCACGACGTCGACCACGCCGGTCGTCCGCCTCGGGCAGCTGGCCGACGGCGTCCACGTGAACAGCACCGGGCCCAAGCGGGCCGCCGGCACCGAGCTGGACCCGCAGATCGCCGAGGCAGCCGCGCTCATGGTGTCGGACGCCCCCGCCCAGGTCGCCGCCGACGACGACTGGTTCAGCTCCCGGAGGCCGACCGACCTCGCCGCGGTCGTCGCGGGCACGGCACCGGGACGCGGCGCCCGCGACGACCTGACGCTCTACTGCTCGGCGGGGCTGACCGGCACCGAGCCGCTGCTCGCCGCCGATCTGCTGTCGGCCGGCTGAGCGCGCACCTCCAGCCCGGCCCGACGCTCCAGCGGCCGGATTATCTCGGTGTGGTCGGCTCCGGCGGCGAGCTCGGCGTTCAGCTGCTCCCAGCGCTGCTGCACGGCGTCGGAGAGCGCCATGTCGAGCCCGAGTGCGCGGCCGAGAGCCGTCGCAATGCGGACGTCCTTCTCCAGCAGCGACGCCGAGAAGCCCGAGTCGAAGGTGCCGGGCAGCACATAGCGGGGCAGTTTCAGCTCGGTGGAGCCGCTGCGCCCGCTCGAGCTGTTGACGACCGAGAGGAACACCTCGGGATCGACGCCGAACCGCGTCGCGGCGACAGCCGCCTCGTCCGAGACGAGGAGGTGCGCAGCGGACATCAGGTTGTTGAGAGCCTTGACCGCATGCCCGGCGCCGACGCCGCCGGCGTGGACGACACGGGACCCGAGCACGCCGAACAGGTCCGACAGCGCCGTGAACTGCTCGGCGTCGCCGCCTACCATGATGGTGAGCGTGCCGCCGACGGCGCCGACCACTCCGCCCGAGACCGGGGCGTCGACGAGTTCGATGCCGTCCGCTGCGAGTCGCTCGGCGAGCGCGCGGGTGCGCTCCGGCTCCGAGGAGCTCATGTCGACCAGCTCGCGGAGGGCGCGCTCGCCGGCGGGGATCGCCGCCAGCTGTGCCGCGACCGACTCGACGATGTCGCTGTTCGGGAGCATCAGGATGACGACCTCGGCCGCCCGGGCGACCTGCTCGGCATCGGCGACGACCTCGATCCCGCGGGCGGACGCGTCCGCGCGGCCGGCCGGCGACGCGTCGAAACCGACGAGCCGGTGACCCGCGGCGATCAGACGACCGGCCATCGGGGCACCCATGTGCCCCAGGCCGACCATCCCGACGATGCGGTCAGCCATCGATCTCGGCGAGGACCGACTGGGCGTGACGGGTGGCGTCCAGGGCGGCGGGGACGCCGCAGTAGATGGCGGTCTGCAGCAGCACTTCTTGGATCTCCTCCGCGGTCACGCCATTGCGCACGGCTCCTCGCACATGCAGCTCGAACTCATCCATTTTGCCCAATGCCGTGAGCATCGCAAGGTTGATGAGGCTGCGCGCCCGCAGTTCGAGGCCGGGGCGGTTCCAGATGGCGCCCCAGCAGTACTCGGTCACGAGCTCCTGCAGCGGCCGCGTGAAGTCCGTGGCGTTCGTGCGCGACCGCTCGACGTGGGCATCGCCCAGGACCCGGCGGCGCATCGCGTCGCCGCGCTCGAGCATCGAGGGCGAGGTGGAGGTGTCGGATGTCGTCATTGAAGTTCCTTCATCGAGTGTCGCGGGTCGGATGCTCCCTCGACTACCGCCGTGGAAGCTGTCTGACAATAAGCTATCTGCAAACAGCTATTGTGCCAAGAGCAAATCTCTCATAAACTCCAGCGAACGCAGCGCAGCGTTCCCCGCAGCGCCGCGAGAACCCACCCGAGAGGATCACAACGATGTCGGTACCCCTTGTTTCGGCCCGAGCCCGCCGCGCGACCGCAGTGACCGCGGCCGCAGCGGCGACGGCTCTCGCCCTCGCCGGCTGCTCCGGCGGAATCGCTACGCAGACCAAGCCCACCGGTGGCTCCGCGACCTGCTCCTCGACCGTGCAGATCGGCGCCCCCCTGCCGCTCTCCGGCCCGCTGGCCGACTTCGGCAACAACAGCCTCAACGGCGCCAAGATCGCCGCGGACGACATCAACAAGGCCGGAGGCCTGACCGGCCTAGGCGGCGCCAAGCTCAAGATCGTCGCCGGCGACACCAGCTCGGCCGACGCGGGAACCGCCACCAGCGCGACTTCCAAGCTCATCGGCGACGGCGCCGTCGGCCTGGTCGGAGCCTGGCTCAGCAACCTGACCACGACGGTCAGCACGGTCGCCGAGCAGAGCCAGGTCCCGATCCTCACGCAGTCGTGGGCCGACTCGCTCTCGCAGCGCGGCTACAAGTACTACTTCCAGGCTCCGCCTAAGTCGAGCGTGATCGGCAAGGCCGCCACCGACTACATGGTCTCCGCAGCCAAGTCGGTCGGCGTGACCTTCACCAAGGTCGCGGGCGTCGGACCCAACGACGTGGCCAACACCACGCAGATCAACGCCGCCGTCAACGCGTTCAAGGCCGCGGGCGCCGCAGCCGACGAGCCGACGTTCTACCAGGCCGGCATCACCGACGCGACGCCCATCATCACCCGGATCGCCGCCCAGAACCCCGACCTGATCCTCATCAGCGGCTCGCCCGCCGACGCCTCGCTGATCGTCAAGGGCCTGCGGGCGCACGGGATCACCACCCCAATCATGGGCTTCGGCGGCGCCTTCGTCGTGCCGAGCTTCGCGAAGGTCATGGGCCCGGAGGTCGACGGCCTGCTGGCGGTCGGCGCCTGGAACTGGGACCTCCCGATGGACGGCGTCAAGAGCGCCGCGAAGGAGTACGAGAAGGCCCACGGCGAGTTCATGCCGATGGAGGCCGGCGAGTCGTGGAACGACGTCTACCTCCTGGCCGCCGCGATGGAGAAGGCGAAGTCGTGCGAGCCGGCGAAGATCGCGACCGCGCTCCACTCGATGACCGCCACCTCCGGACCCGCGGCCTCGATGCCCGGCGGCAAGGTGAGCTTCGGCGAGGACGGGACCAACCCCAGCGCAACGCCGATCCTCACGCAGTGGAAGAACGGCAAGACCGTGACCGTGTGGCCCAAGCAGTACGCCACCGCCACGATCGATCTTAAGAAGTAACGAACGAGCGGTGCCCGTCCCCCGCGGGCACCGCTTCTCTCACGGACGGACCCGATGACAACTCTCATCCAGGTGATCGTCTCCGGCATTCTGGTCGGCGGTCTCTACGGCATCATCAGCAGCGGCCTCTCGCTGAGCTTCGGAATCTCGAAGATCGCGAACTTCGCGCACGCGGACTTCGTGACGGTCGGGATGTATTCGACCTTCCTCCTGGTCGGCCTCCTCTCCTCGTGGGGGCTGCTCCTCGCACCGGTCGTCGCGGTCGTGATCGGCCTGATCGGCGTACTGGTCTACGTGGTACTGCTCCGCCGCTCGCATCTGCGCGCGGAGAACGACGACGAAGCCCATCTGCCCCAGGTGGTCATCACCGCCGGCCTCGGCATCCTCATCCAGTCGGTGCTGCTGACCATCTTCGGATCCAACGACCGCAGCATCTCCACGATCCTCGACGGATCGCTGCGGATCGGCGGCATCGCCATCTCGAAGGCGCAGCTCGTCGCCTTCCTGGTGTCCGCAGTCGCCTTCGTCGCGCTTGAGATCGTGGTCAACCGCACCGAGTTCGGCCGCGCACTGCGGGCCATCGTCGACGACGGCGAGCAGGCCGCGGCGGTCGGGGTCAACCGCACTGTGATGGTGGCCTCCAGCATGGGCATCGGAGTCGGCCTCGCAGGCCTCGCCGGGGCCTTGCTCGCCACGTATCAGACGGTCACGCCGACCTCGGGCTTCGGCTATCTCGCCATGGCGTTCGTCGTCATCATCCTGGGCGGCCTCGGGAGCATCCGGGGGGCCTTCATCGCCGGCATCGTCGTCGGGATTGTCCAGCAGGCGACGGGCACCTACATCGCCCTCGACCTGCAGAACGTCGCGATCTGGGTGCTGTTCCTCGTGGTCCTCCTCGTGCGGCCCAACGGACTCTTCGGAAAGGGCGTCACGCTGTGAACGCATTGCACGGCGCCCTGCGCACCGTCGGCCCGGCGGTCGCCGTCGGGCTGGTCACCCTCTCGCTGCCGTTCTGGCTGATCCAGCAGCAGTACGTACTCGCCATCGTGATGGTCACCATCATCTGGGCCATCGCCGGCCAGGGCTGGAACATCATCGGAGGCTACGGCGGCCTGCTCTCGTTCGGTCACTCGGTGTTCTTCGGAGTCGGCGCCTACACCACCGCCCTGCTCACCATCCACCTGCACATCTCGCCCTGGATCGGGATGCTGGTCGGCGCGGTGGTCGCCGCGGCCCTCGGCGCGGTGCTCACCTTCCCGGCGCTGCGGCTGAAGGGGGTCTACTTCACGCTGGCGACCTTCGTGATGACCCTGCTGTTCGCCGACCTGGCCACGCACTTCTCGTCGTTCACCGGCGGCGACCAAGGCCTGTCGCTCCCCTTCGTACGCGAGGACCCGTCGGCCTTCCAGTTCGGGTCTCCCCTGGTCTTCTACTACGTGCTGACCGGCTTCCTGGTGCTCGCGACGCTGATCGTGGCGCTGGTGGGCAACAGCCGGCTCGGCCTGTTCCTGAAGGCCAGCCGCGACGACCCCGACGCCGCTCGCGCGGCGGGCGTCGACGTGACCCGCACCCGGCTGATCGGCCTGATCATCAGCGCAGCGGTGACCAGTATCGCGGGAAGCCTCATGCTCGAATACCTGCGCTTCATCGACCCGGCCACGGGCCTCGGATCGAACACCGGATTCATCATTGGCCTGGTGGCGCTCGTCGGCGGCCGTGGCACGATCCTCGGCCCGATCATCGGCGCCGCGGTGCTGATCCCAGCGCAGCAGCTCCTGGCGTCGGCGTTCTCGTCCGCGCCGTCCGGGCTTTCCGGAATCGCCTACGCACTCATCGTCATCGTCATCATGCTGGTGGACTGGCGCGGCCTGCACCACCTGATCGGGCGGCTGTTCCGTGCCGTCCAGCGGCTGGTGCGGCGACGACCCGTCCCCGTCGAAAGGAGGGCGTCATGACCGACGATGTCCTGCTCCGCGTCAGCGGCGCGACCGTGGCGTTCGGCGGCGTCGTCGCCGTCAACGATGTCTCCCTCGAGGTGCGACCCGGCGAGATCGTCGGCCTGGTCGGCCCGAACGGCGCGGGCAAGAGCACGCTCTTCGGCGCCGTCGCCGGTGCGGTCCCCCTGAAGTCCGGCACCATCGAGTTCCGCGGCGAGGACGTCACCCGCCGCCGTGCCATGCAGATGTCCCGCCGCGGTGTCGCCCGCACCTTCCAGAAGGTCCGGCTGTTCTCGTCGCTCTCGGCCGCGGACAACGTGCTGGTCGCCGCTCGCGCGCACGACCGGTCGCCCGCCCGGGCCCGCCGGCGCGCGGACCAGGCGCTCGACCGCGCCGGGTTCAGCGCCGACAGGCAGGTCGCCGTCGGGTCGCTTCCGCTCGCCGACCGCAAGCGGATCGAGATCGCGCGCGGGCTCGCCGCCCAGCCGTCGCTGTTGCTGCTGGACGAGATGATGAACGGCCTGACCGTCGAGGAGACCGACGCGCTCACGACCGCACTTCGGACTCTGCCCGACGAGGGCATCACGGTGGTGCTGGTCGAGCACGTGCTGCAGGTCGTCCGCGCACTCTGCGACCGGCTGGTCGTCCTCCACCACGGCCGGCTGATCGCCGATGGCGACCCCGCGGAGGTGCTGGCCCGCGACGATGTGGCCGAAGCCTGGCTCGGCCGCGCAGAAGGAGACGACGAGAGATGATGCTGTCGATTCAGGGTCTGAGCGCCCGCTACGGCGACGCCGAGGCGTTGCGCGGAGTCACCCTCGGCGTCGAGCAAGGGGACTTCTACGGGATTCTCGGAGCCAACGGCGCCGGCAAGACCACCCTGCTCCGGGCCATCATGGGGCTGACCCCACCGGCCGTCTCCGGGCGGGTCGAGTTCGACGGGCACGACCTGCTGCGGCTTCCCCCGCACCGGCGCACCGCACTCGGCATCGCGGTGGTCCCCGAGGGGCGGCGGATGTTCTCCAGCCTCAGCATCCGCGACAGCCTGCTGATGGGCGCGTACCGGCGAGGTGCGGCTCGGCAGCGGGCGGGCATCGACCGGGTGCTCGCGCTGTTCCCGGAGCTCGCCGATCGGATGCACCAGCCGGCGGGGAGCCTGAGCGGCGGCCAGCAGCAGATGGTGGCCGTCGGCCGTGCGCTCATGTCCGACCCGCGCGTGCTGCTCCTCGACGAGCCCTCGCTCGGGCTGGCGCCGGTCGTGGTGCAGCGGATGTTCGACGTCCTGCGCGACCTGCACCGCGAGCAGGGCCTCACCGTGGTGCTCATCGAGCAGAACGCCCGCGAGGCCTTCCCCCTGCTCACCCGGGCGGTGGTGATCGAGCGCGGCCGCGTGGTGATCGAAGGCGACCGGGCCGAGGTCGAGGCCTCGCCCGCCGTCGCCCAGGCCTACTTGGGCCAGGTCTGATGCCCGGGCGCCTGGAGGGCCGCGTGTGCCTGATCACCGGTGGAGGCCAGGGCATCGGGCGCGCGATCGCGGAGCTCTTCCATGCCGAGAGCGGCGCGGTCGCGATCGCCGACCGCGACGTCGAGCGCGCGCGCGAGACGGCCGAAGCCCTAGGCGCCGGTGCGATGGCGGTCGGGCTGGACGTCTCGGTCGTCGGCTCGCACGCGGCGGCTCTCGACGCGGTCGAGCGCGAGCTGGGCGTCGCCTCCGTGCTGGTCAACAACGCCGGTGTCGGCCCGCACGCCGCACTCCTGGACGTCACCCCCGAACTCTGGGATCAGGTGCACACCGTCAACCTGCGCGGTGCGTTCTTCCTGCTGCAGGCCGCGGCCCGGCGCATGGTCGAGCACGGCACTCCCGGCTCGATCATCAATGTCACCTCCGTGGTCGCGGATCGCGTGTGGATGCCGAGCACGGCCTACGCCGCGAGCAAGCGCGGTCTCACGGCGGTGACCGAGTACGCCGCGGCCGAACTCGGACCGCACGGGATCCGCGTGAATAACCTCGCCCCCGGGCCGACCGACACGCCCCTCTCCGCCCCGCGGTATCAGGACCCCGCGTTCCGGGAGGCGATGGTCGCCCGGCTGCCGCTCGGCCGCGTGGGCACGCCGCGCGACCTCGCCGAGGCCGCCCTGTTCCTGGCGTCGGACGCCTCAGCGTTCACGACCGGGAGCACCCTCTACGTCGAAGGCGGCCGGCGGGTCGGCTGAGCCCGGGCGCTCCGGTCGAAGGCCGCCACGATGCGATCGGTGCGCGCCGTCACCCGGTCCACGAGCTCCGGATGGCTGAACGCGTAGAGCTCGTCGGCCTCCATCGCGTCGAGCGCCGTCGCGGCGACCTCTGCGGGATCGCGCCAGCGGATCCAGTCGTAGCCCTGGCGTTCGAGATCGAGATCCGCCAGGCGCGTCTCGCCCTGGCTCCGGCGGTGCCGCTGGCTCGTCGCGATCCCCGAGCGGGTCGGCCCCGGCGAGAGGATCGTGACGCCCACCGCCGGGTCCGCTCCCTGGAGCTCGGCGGCGAGCACCTCGGCCATCGCGGTCACGGCGGCCTTGGTCGCCGCGTATCCGCCGAGCGGCGGGTTGGGGGCGTAGGCGGCCATCGACGAGGTCAGGAGGAAATGGCCGCCCACCCGGCGCATGCCGGGCAGGAACGCCGTCAGGGGGTGGATGACGCCCCAGACGTTGACGCCGAGCAGCCACGACCAGTCGTCCTCGGTCATGTCGGCCACCGGTGCGCCCGGCCCGACGCCTGCGTTGCAGGCCAGGACGGACACGGTGCCCACCTCGCGCTCGACCCGCTCGGCGAGAGCGTGCACCGACGGTCCCGACGCGAGATCGCACTCCATCGCGACGCCGCCGGTGTCCGCAACCGTCTGCGCGGCGGCGGCAGCGTCGATGTCGACCGCCACGACCTGTGCGCCGCGTTCGGCGAGGCCCTGGGCGAGGCCGCGGCCGATGCCGGAGCCGGCGCCGGTGACGAGGGCGATCCGTCCGGTCAGCGCGGTCATGCGGCCGTCTCCGCCGCGGGCAGCACGAGACGTCGCGCGTGCTCGGGGAGCTCGGCGACCGCCTGCCACGCCGGGTCGTCGAACACGCCGGGGTCGTGACCGGGGACGAGTCGCACCGCCTGGCCGTTCGCGAGCAGCTCGCGGACGACGTCCAGTGCCGCGTACATGTCCGGGAGGCTGTCGAGGTGCACGAACGGCCGATCGCTCTCCAGCTCCTCGACGTAGTGCACTGCGTCGGAACTGAGCAGCACCGTGCCGCCCGCGGTGTCGACCAGCACGATCGACTGACCAGGCGTGTGGCCGCCGACCCGGAGCACGCGCACGCCGGGTGCGGGCGAGACCTCGTCCTCGAACGTCGTCACGCGGCCGTCCGCATCCGCGCGGTCGAGTGCGCTCAGTTCGTCGGGCTCGCTCACTAGCGCGAACAGCGGCCTGCGGGCGACGGGGCGCCGCCAGAACTCGAGCTCCGCGCGAGCGACGTGGATGCGCGAATGCGGGAATCGGCCGAGGTTGCCGATGTGATCGTAGTGCTCATGCGTCAGGATGAGCTGCGGCGCCTCGTCCGGGCCTGCGCCGAGCGCCTCCGCCGCCGCGACCGGGTCGACGAGCAGCGTGCGCCCCCGCGCTGCGCCGGCGCGCGCCCCGAACCCGCAGTCGACCAGGATCGGACCGCGCGGCGTGCCGATGAGCCAGAAGTAGTAGTCCATCCGCAACGGTCCGTCCGCCTCGCCGCTGGCCCAGTGATTGAGGAAGACCTCCGACCGTCTGCTCTCCCGCGTGCCGTAACGGACGGCGATGATTTCGTTGGGAGGCAGTTCTCCGGCGTTCACAGCGCGGCGCCGACGGCGAGGTCCGACAGTTGCTGGAAGCGGGCGATGTTCTCGGCCTGGGGCAGGAGTCCCGCCGTGAGCGCGACGAACGTCAGGTCGAGTTCGGGATCCACCCAGAACAGCACGCTGCCTGCCCCGTAGTTGCCGAACGTCGACGGCGAGGTCAGCGTTCCCATCTGGTGCACGGGGATGCCGGGGCCGCGAAGGTTGAAACCCAGCCCGAGCGCAGCGGGAGGCACGGCGTAACCCGCGCGGAGCGCGACCGTGCGATAGAGCTCGTTCGGCAGGTCTCCCGTCCAGTTCGTCCGCGCGAGCCGGATCGTGGGAGGTGCGAGCAGCCGGACGCCGTCGAGCGTGCCCCCGCCCCGCAGCAGTTCCACGAGCCGCCCGAGGTCGGCCGCGGTCGAGGACGCGCCGACCCAGGTCGCCTCATTGCTCGACGCCGAGAACAGACCCTGCGGATCGTCGTTCTCGTGCGAGCGGTGGGTGATCGGAACGACTCCGCGCAGGTCGGGGACGATGTGCCGCGGGCGGAGCTCTTCGCGCAACCCCAGTCCGGTGTCCACCATCCCGAGCGGATCGAGCAGGTCCTCCTGGACGATCCGGCGGATGTCACGACCGGCGGGGTCACGCCTGCGCAGGGCCTCGGCGAGGAGCACGTGGTTCGCCATCGGCGAGTAGTCGCAGCGCGTGCCCGGCTCGACCGCGCCGGGCACGAGTTCACACACGGCTGCCACCGCGTCGCCGAGGCGGTCGTAGATGCGCCCGGGCGCGGGCTCCCAGACGCCTGGCATGCCGGTCGTGTGCGTGAGGAAGTGGAAGATCGTCGCGCGGTCGCGCGGCGGTCCCGCGAACTCCGGGATGATTTCGGACATCCGGTCGGTCAGAGCGAACCAGCCGAGCTCGACCGCGCGCAGCACGAGCACGTTGATGAGGGCCTTGGTCCCGGAGAAGATGCTGAAGACCGAGTCGGGCTCCAGCGGCCGCTCGTGCGCCGCGTCACCGAAGCCGATCGCCTCGTGGAACCCGACCTCGCCTCCGCGGGCGAGGCGGATGACCGCCCCGTGGTAGCGTCCACGCTCGACATCGGCTTGGACCACGGCGCGCAGCCGATCGAGACGTTCGGAGTCGAAACTGAACAACCGCGTCCACCTTTCGCGTAGCTTGTCAGCAGTATATATGTCAGACAGCCCACACGATAGTACTTCGAAGGACCACCTCGCTATGATTGTCAGATAGCTAGAGAGCTATCTACCTGTTCAGGCTTGACCGCAGCGCGGCGATTGAGAGTGACCTTCCATGAACGTCGTACCCTATGTCCTTCCCTCAGCGGTGGCCGATCTCCTGATCGCCGTCGTCGGCACCGAGAACGCACTCCGCTCCCCCGAGGAGCGCGGCACGTTCCGGGATCCATACTGGAGCGCCGAGGACCACTCCTACGACTCGTCGCTCGTCGTGTTCCCCGACTCAACGGAACAGGTCCAGGGGATCGTGCGCATCGCGAACGAGCACGGCGTACCGCTCTGGAGCTCGTCGCAGGGGCGCAACAACGGCTACGGCGGGCCGTCACCGCGGGTGGCCGGCTCGGTCCTCGTCAGCCTGCGACGCTTGAACCGCGTGCTCGAGATCGACCGGGAGCTCGCGTACGCCGTCGTCGAGCCTGGAGTCAGCTGGTTCGAGCTGCGGGAGGCCCTCGACGCCTCCGGCAATGAGGATCTCTGGTTCTCCATCCCGGATCTCGGCTGGGGAAGCGTCATCGGCAACTCGCTCGACAACGGCCTCACCTACGGTCCGTACGGGTCGGACTTCCAGAAGATCTGCGGCATGGAGGTCGTGCTGGGCGACGGCTCCCTCCTCCGCACCGGGCTCGGAGCCCAGGAGGGCAACGAGTCGTGGCACCTCTACACCCGGGGCTTCGGCCCGGTGCTCGATCCCCTGTTCATGCAGTCGAACTACGGGATCGTCACCCGCGCCGGCCTCTGGCTGATGCGACGGCCCGAGGCGTTCGCTCCGTTGTTCCTCACCATTCCGCGACACGATCAGCTGGCCGACGCGATCGACATCTTCCGCGAGCTGCGGCTGGACGGCGTCGTGCGCGGCATCCCGAGCATCCAGAACCTCGTGACGATGTCAGCGCAGTTCGACCACACCCGGCACCTGTATCTCCGTGCCGACACGGCGATGAGCGAGGAGGCGCTCGACCGGCTGGGCGACGAGTGCGGTCTCGGACGATGGGGGGCCCGGACGGCGCTGTGGGGCGACGCACCGGTCGTCGAGCACCAGCTCGGCCGCATCCGGAGGGAGTGGGAGCGTATCACCGGAGGCCGCGTCATCTCCGACCGCATCTACCGGCGCGACGAATGGGATCAGATCGACGCCTTCGTGGAGAAGGTCCAGGCCGGGATCCCGAGCATGGACATCGTCGCGGCGACGCCGTCGAATGTGGGTCACGCGTTCTTCGCCCCCGTCCTCCCGCTCCGGGGCGCCACCGTCGTGCGCAACGTCGACCTGATGCGCGACACGATCGTCCGGGAGATCGGCAACAACCACGTGTGCGCGCTCTACTTTCCGAACGACCGCACCTGCATCGTCGTGAACAGCGTGACCTTCGATGCAAGCGACCCGGAGATCACCGCCCGCTCCTACGGCGCGCTCAAGTCGCTCGTGGCCGAGGCGAGCGAGCGCGGATACACCGAGTACCGCGCACACGTCGATCTGATGGACCTCGTCGCGGACCAGCTCTCGTTCAACGACCACGCGTACCGCCGGTTCGTCGAGGCGATCAAGGACGCCGTCGACCCGAAGGGCATCCTGGCCCCCGGTCGCAACGGCGTGTGGCCGGGCTCGTACCGGTCGTCGCCCGAACGCGGTGTGTCGCCGACGGCACCGGGTCCGGAGACGGACGCCTAGCGATGGAGCTCGGAGTGCCGGGCGCGACGGGGTCGCTGTCGCACGGGTCGCTGTCGCACGGGTCGCTGTCGCACGGGTCGCTGACGTGGGGCGTGAAGCAGAGCCTGCTGGACTACCTCGGCGCGCTGGACGATGCGGAACTGTCCGGGACCCGCGCCTCCGACGACCCGGCTGCGCCGTTCCTCTTCACCGAGGCGAGGACGTCGAGCCCCGAGGCTCCGAGCTACCACGGCCGGATGCACCTCGTGGCCCACGGCGGCGAGCTGGACATCGACCTCGCCGATCCGGAGGTCGGGCGGTCGGACGGCGGCTGGACAGTCGCGTTCCGCACCGCTTCGGGCGGTCTGCTGGAGCTGATCCGGCTGAACGAGGTGGAGGTCGAGCATGAGCGGGGGCTGGTCGTCCGGCGGGCATCGGACGTGGCGCTGGTCATCGGAGCGACAGCGCTGTTCGGCGGGAGCTACGCGCCCTACACTCGGATGGCGCCGCTGACTTTCTCCGCGCGGCTCGCCCGCGGCTGACGTCGGGGCGGTCGTTCAGATCTCGAGCCACAGCTCCGCAGTCGTCGCGCGGGACACGCAGATCATCAGGTGTTCGTTCCGGCTTCGCTCCGCGGGGGTGAGGATGGCGTCGCGATGGTCCGCCACCCCGGCGACGATCCGCGCCTCGCAGCTTCCGCAGGTGCCCTCGCGGCACGAATAGGGCCACGCGATCCCGGCGTCCTCCACCACGTCGAGGATCGACTTCTCCGGCGGCACCTCCAGGCGCGCCTGCGCGCGCGTCAGCTGCACCGAGAACTGCATGCGCGGTGCGGCCAGCGCGGCCGCGTCGGGCCGGAAGCGCTCGACGCGGAGCCGATCCTCCGGCCACACGGCCGCCAGCCCGGTCAGCAGCGGCTCCGGACCGCAGGCGTAGACCACGGTTTCGCGCGGCACCGCCGCCAGGTGCTGCTCGAGGGACAGCCTCCCCTCTTCCCGGCTGGCGACGACGCGCACTCGGCCGGCCGGCAGTTCTGCCACGTCCGCGAGGAACGCCAGCCGCTCGCGACTGCGGCCCAAGTAGAGGAGCGACCACTCGTCCCCGCGGGCCTGGGCTGCGCGGACCATGGGCAGAATGGCCGTGATGCCGATCCCGCCGGCGACGAACAGGTACCGGGGCGCAGCGCCGAGCTCGAAGTTGTTCCGCGGCCCCCGCACCGCGACGCGGTCGGCCAGGGTCATCCGGTCGTGGACGAACGCCGAGCCGCCGCTGCCGGCCTCCTCGCGCTGGACGGCGATCGTGTACGTGCGCTCATCGCCGGGATCGCCGCACAGAGAATAGGGCCGCACGATCCCGCCGGGCAGGACGAGCTCGATGTGGGCTCCGGGCCGCCAGCGCGGCAGTAACCCCCCGTCGCGCGCCCGCAGCTCGACGGTGACGACCTCGTGCGCCTTCCGCGCCAGCGCCACGATCTCGCAGTCGATCGCGCTCTGGCGCGATCCGGGTGCGCCGGCGTGTGCGCCGGCGGGGGTAGCGACGGCAGGGGTAGCGCTCCGCTCCACCGCTGCACCGAGGTCCACGAGCAGGCTCGTCGTCTCGCTGACCGCGTTCGCGTGCTGCTGCTTCCACGCTCCCGTGAGGCTCACCCCGGGATAGCGCTCGAGGACGGCCAGCAGCGTCTCCTCGATCTCCATCCGTGCCAGGTTCTGACCGAGGCAGTTGTAGGGGCCTCCGCCGAACATCAGCGGTCGCGAGACCCCGCGATCGAGACGGTAGTCGTCCGGGCAGTCGAAGAAGGCCGGGTCGCGCTGACCGGAGCGCACCGAGACGAACGCCCACTCCCCCGCGCGGATGGTCACGCCGTCGAGCGTGACATCCTCGGCGGCCAGCCGGAAGATGGTGCCGAAGCGCGGGTGGAGCCGGATGGCTTCCTCGATGACGGCGCCCCGCAGCTGCCGGTCGTCCACGAGAGCCCGCCACCGCTCGGGATGCGACAGCAGCATGCCGAAGGTGTTCCCCAGCTGGTGCGCCGTGTTGTCGACGCTGGCCTGCAGGAGCGCGAACGACTGGGCGACCAGCTGCTCCTCCGTCACGAGGCCGTCCTCCTGCTGCCGGATCATGACGGAGGTGAAGTCGTCGCCGAGATCGCCGCGCCGGATGTCGAGGTGCTCGCGGACGATCGCGACCGACTCGAGGATCGCCTCCTCCGCCTCCTCGCGGCGGCTGACATCGACGTTCAGCAGCGTCCCCAGCACGGAATCGGCGATGCGGATGACCGTCGCGGACCGGTCGTACGGGATGGAGACGAGCTCGCAGTAGGTGCGAGCCGGGACCTCCCAACACAGCCGCATCAGCTCGAACTGCGGCGGCTCCTCGATCTGATCGATCACCTCGTGCACTATCGTCCGGATCCGTTCGCGCAGCTTCGCGATCTGCGCGGGCCGAAACAGCGCGGCCAGCGAGGCGCGCATCTGCCGGCGCTGCTCGCCCTCCGTGTTGGTCACGCCCATGTCCATGTATCGCCGCGCTTCGCCCTGGATGCCGAGCTGATCGAGACGGTACTGGAACGACGGGCCCTTGAGCAGCTTCGGGTGCTCCAGCACCTGCATGCCGTGGTCGTAGTCGAGCACCTCGATACCGCGCGCGCTCCGAACGGCCCAGGACCGGACGCTGAGCTCGCGCAGTCGTTCGAGCGCCGTCAGCTCCGCCACATCCACCTCGGCGAGCTCGGCGACCTCACGCGAATCCTGCTGACTCACGAATCCTCCTCGACCAATTATGAGTGCGTCTATCATAATACCGGTTCCTCGCCGTCAAGGCACATCCGCCGCCGCCGCGCGACCATAAGCTGGAGTCATGATCACGACACCCCGTCGCCCTGGCCGCCCGCGGGTGGCCGACCCGGAGACGGTGAGCGCTATCGGGCTCGAACTGATCAGCCAGCAGGGCTGGACCGCCACCACGATGAACCAGATCGCCCGCGCATGCGGCGTGAGCTCGCCTACGCTCTTCCGGTATTTCCCCACAAAGGCAGCGATGCTGTGGCACGGCATGGACGAGAACGAGCGCCTGTTCCGAGCCGCCTTCGCCGCCCGCTCCGCTGACGAGCCTGCCGTGGACAGTATCGTCGACGCGTACGTGTCGATGCTGGCGAACACCCAACACCTGCCCCTCCTGAAGGCCCGCATGGCGGTCATCAGCCGCGACCACGACGCCGCACAGGCAACCTGGCCCACCCACGAGCACTGGCGACACCTCGTGACCTCGTTCGCCGCAGAGTCACGACACGTCGAGCCGAGCTCACTGGAAGCACGCGCGATCGGCGCATCCATCTGGGCGATGCTGTGGACCGCGATCACGGAATGGGCTGTTAGCGATGACGAAGACCCCGCGGCCTTTGTCGACGTTGCCCGCGCCTATGTCGCATGCGCTATTGACTGAAACCGCCCCGAGAAGTCTGGTGGGCGGCAGGCGTGGGCTTCGAACTCTAGCGGCGGACCCGGCAGCGCCTGCAATCGAGCGAGAATCCCCGGAATATCCACGTTTTTGGGTGAGGATGTGGATCGCTCGATGCCCTCCGATTTTGCCCAAATGTTGTCAAAGTGTTGTCACGCACAGTGCGCACGACATCAATTCGCGCCCTACACGTCGTTAGTGTGAGAATCTGCGTATGGATGCAGATAAGGCCATGTGTGGTCGCGACCCGGAGAGCCCGTTCGTCGAACTCGCCGTAGAGGTGTTCGCGATGCTCGCAGACGCGACTCGCGTGCGGATCGTCCTCGCGCTCCGTGACGGAGAGCTCTCGGTGAATCACCTGGCCGACATCGTGGACAAGACACCCACGGCGGTGTCCCAGCATCTGGCGAAGTTGCGCCTCGCACGAATCGTGGCAACCCGGCAGGAGGGCACGAGGGTGTTCTACCGGCTGGCGAACGAGCACGCGAGCCAGCTGGTCACCGATGCGATCTTCCAGGCGGAGCATGCGCTGAGCGGCGAACCCGCCCACCACCGGCTCGAGCACGTCCAGGTGGCCCGCTGGTGCTTGCCGCGCTTCGCAACACCGGGGTCCAGGCCGCCCTGCTCTCCGCGCTCCTCTTTGGTGCGGGCACCCCGCTGGCCAAGCTGCTGCTCGCGGATAATGTCAGTCCGATCCTGCTCGCCGGCCTTCTCTACACCGGCTCCGGGATCGGTCTCGGTCTCTACCGGCTGATCCGCCGCCCCGGCCGGGTCCGCATCGCCCGCAACGAGATCGCACCTCTGGTCGGCGCCGTCTTCTTCGGTGGTCTCGCCGGCCCGGTGCTGCTCATGGTCGGCCTGGCGAACATGCCCGCCTCGGGCGCCTCCCTACTCTTGAACGCAGAAGGCGTGTTCACGGCCGTGCTGGCCTGGTTCGTGTTCAAGGAGAACTTCGACCGCCGTATCGCGCTGGGCATGATCGCGATCGTCGCCGGCGCCATCGTCCTCTCGGTGCCCTCCGGGGCGAACTTTGGCAGTCCTTGGCCGTCGCTGGCGATCCTCGGCGCCTGCCTGTGCTGGGGGCTGGACAACAACCTGACGCGCAAGGTCGCGCTCAACGACGCCACCTGGCTCGCCGCGATCAAGGGCGGAGTCGCCGGGCCGGTCAACCTGATCCTCGCTTTCGCGCTCGGCGCCCAGCTCCCAGGGGCGTTCAATATCGCGGCCGCGATGCTCGTCGGCCTCATCGCCTACGGCATCAGCCTCGTCCTCTTCATCGTCGGGATGCGCCACGTCGGCACCGCGCGAGCCGGCGCCTACTACTCCGTCGCCCCCTTCTTCGGCGCCCTCCTCGCACTCGCGCTCGGCGAGCCGCTCACCTGGCCCGTAATCGTCGCCGCCATCCTCATGGCGATCGGCGTCTGGCTGCACCTCACCGAGGTCCACGAACACGAGCACACCCACGAACCCATCACGCACGAGCATTGGCACGTCCACGATGAGCACCACCAGCACCAACACGAACCCGGGCAAGAAGTCGCCGACGGGGTCCGGCACAAGCACGTCCACACGCACGAGCCCATCACCCATAGCCACCCGCACTACCCCGACGCCCACCACCGGCACAGCCACTGACCACGAACTCGGCAGAAACAAATAGCGCACGTTACCGACATCCGGGACAGACCACGCAGTAGAACAGCGATCACCCGTCCACGCCCGGTTTGGCTGACCGAGCAAGAATTCGACCTGGAACACGACGCCGTCGTCGCGCCGACAGCCCGTCACCTGCGATCGCGTACGTGCGTTTCCACGAAGCCGTCGTACGACCGGAGGTCGAAGTCGTGGCGTGGAACGAGCACGCCGTCCGCATCCGCTTCACCGCGCGCTACGCCAGGTACACGAGGGGTGGGTGTCGAGGGACGCCGTCCGCTCGAAACGGCGCGGACGATCGAGCGTCGACGTTGACCTGCATCAGGTGCGCACCCTCTCCGTCCTCCCCTGCTGGTTGGCGCGCAGTGAAGCCTGCGGCGATTCTTCGGTCGCCCGCCCTCCGCGCAAGCCCCTCCGGGGCCGGCCGCGCCGCCCTACCGGATGGCACTCCGGACGGACTCCTGATCGGCACAGCGTGCGTTCACGGCACACCAACCAGCAGGAAGGAAGCGATCATGCGCACCCTCATCACGGACACCAACGAGCTGACCCACTTCACCGCGGTGTTCAGCAAACACGACCTTGCCGCCGATCTGGCACCCCGGCTCAGCTGCATCGAAGTCGATGCCCTCGCCTGCCTCCTCCGAGCACTCGGAGAACCCGCCACCGCCGACACCTGGATCCAGGAACACGCTACTCACGACGAGCTCGGCGACGCCCATTACCAGGGCGACACCCTCGAGTACCTTGTTCCGATCGACCCGATGGACAACCTCGGCTGCGACAGCTGCCAGTAAGAACCGACGAGCCCACGCCGAACAGGCGCGGGCTCGCCTCGTGTGATGGGAAGACAGGAATGGAGCCGCGAGCGGCGCCGTGTTGATTGTGTTGTCCGTCTGCCTGGCCGGTTGATCGTAGTTCGCTTCCGCGGGCTGCGTGCCGGGCTTTCGCGGCATATCCTCACTCGCTGCGCTCCCTGCGGTATTCCACGACCCGGCACTGCGCTCCGCTCCCGCTCACCCTCGATCCCCTTGCCAGACAGGCGAACAAGAACAGTTGAAGGGATCACAGAACCATGAGCGAGACCACCACCGTGGCGGGCACCATCGAACACCTCGATCCGCACACGCTGATCATCGAAACCAACGTGCGCCCCTCCGCACCCATCACCACAGCTTTCGTGCAGAGCATCAAGGAGAACGGGGTCCTCACCCCCGTCCTCGGACACCGCAGCGACAACGGCACCGTCACCGTCCGCGCTGGACAGCGCAGGGTCTTCGCCGCCCGCGAAGCCGGACTGACGACCATTCCCGTCTACCTGGTGAATGCGGGCGAGGTGACGGCGGAGCGGATTGTGCAGCAGATGGTCGAGAACGAGCAACGCGAAGCCCTGACCGACGGCGACCGTGCTGCTGCGTTCCAGCAGCTCGCGTTCGAAGGACTGAGTGTCACCGCAATCGCACGACGCACCGGCACCAAGCCGAAGGAGGTCAAGACCGCACTAGCGGTGACCGAGAACGAGGCTGCGGCGTCCGCGATCCAGGAGCACCAGCTGACCCTGGATCAGGCGGCGGTGCTGATCGAGTTCGACGGCGACGACGACATCCGTGCCGACCTGATCCAGGTCGCGACCACGGACCCGTCGCAGTTCACGCACGCGGCCCAGCGGGCACGCGACGAGAAGGCCCGCGCCACGACCAAGTCCGAAGCGGAAGCTGACCTGGCGGGACGGGGATACGCGATCCTCGACATTGATCCCGGCTACTACGACACCGAGTACACCCGCATCAGCGAACTCCTCACCGACGACGACCAACGCGTCACCATCGAGCACATCGAGGACCTCGACGGACGAGCCGCCCACGTGCGCGTCCACGCCGACGGCGACGCCACCATCAGCTACTTCCTCCGCGACCCGAAAGCCGCAGGCTTCCACACCCACAGCGGCACCCCGTCCAAGACGGGGCCGATGACAGACGAGGAGAAGACCGAACGGCGCATCCTGATCGCCAACAACAAGGCGTGGGCATCCGCCGAGATCGTCCGCCGCGAATGGTGAGTTAACTGCACCACCAGCGCGTCGCCACAGCGGGCGATTTCGCGTTGGTAGACCGATGGTACGGC
>NZ_JBXAPS010000018.1:0-23391 GCF_058806435.1 Leifsonia sp. GW821-FHT13C09
CGCGAATGGTGAGTTAACTGCACCACCAGCGCGTCGCCACAGCGGGCGATTTCGCGTTGGTAGACCGATGGTACGGCCCCAATCAGCCGTGGCGAGGAGCACTACCGTGAGCGAACCGGACAACTCGGAAGACCCGGTCGGTCGTGGCCTGCTCACAGGCGACGTACCGCTGGCGCGCGTGGGAAGTGTGCGCGCCGGGCCCGGCCCGACGGAGCCGTACCTGGTGCTCGATGGCGAGGGTCGGGTCGTCGAGTCGGTCAGCGCGTGGGTGCGTTACATGGTCGTCGGGGACCACAGTCCGCGCACAATCCGGTCGTACTGCTACGCCGCTCTCACCTGGTTCCGCGTGCTTTGGCAGCTCGACGTCGGCTGGGAGAGGGCTACCGAGGCAGAGACAGCCGTTCTGGTGGGCTGGCTTCGCCTCGCACCGAATCCCCAACGTCGTCGCCAGGCTGGTGCGCCCGCGGTGAATCTCAAGACGGGAAAGCCGAATCTCGGCGCGGGCTACGGCGCGGCGACCGTCAACCTCACCCTGGCCGCCGTGCGCGGTTTCTACGACTTCCACGCGCACTGGGCCCGAGGGCCAGTAGTCAACCCGGTCCCGGAGTCACCTGCTCGTCGTCGCGCGCTCGCCCACCGCAGCCCACTTGAGCCTCGTCAGGCGTACCGGCGCGGGGCGTACCGGCAGCGCGCACATTCGCGCGCGCCGCGGTCGATCCCGGATGCGATGTGGGACGAGTTCTTCGCGCAGATGCCGACGGACCGTGATCGAGCGTTGGTCGCTTGCTTTGTCACCTCTGGGGCGCGTGCCGAGGAGCTGCTTGGAGCTCGGCTCGAGGACGTGGATTGGGCTGGGCAGCGGATGTCAGTGGTCTCCAAGGGGTCGCGTGAGCGGCGTCTGGTCCCGTTGTCGCCGGAAGCACTGACGTGGCTCAGCCGATACCTGGGCACCTTCGTCGATCCCTCCAGCGGACCGCTCTGGCGGACCGTTCGGGGAGAGACGCGCCCACTGACCTATGGCGCCGCCCGCCGGGTGCTGCAGCGAGCGAACGGCAGGCTCGGTACGAACTGGACGTTGCACGATCTCCGGCACACGGCGGCGATGCGGATGGTGAACAGCGGCGTCCTGACTCTGCCCGAGCTGCAGGTCGTACTCGGCCACGCTGACCTGCGGACCACCAGCATCTACACCACCCCACGCATCGAGGAGGTCATCGACAAGGTGCACGAACACTATTCCCGTCCCGCGCTGCCACCGCCACGGTTCGCGTCCGGTTACGCCGCTGAGGACATTGCGATCATCTTCGGAGGTGCCGGTGAGTAGCGCGACCGTGTCCACGACCGGCGTCTGGAGCAGGAGAGAGGCACCGCAGGGCGACGACACCCGCTCCGAGCCGCCTTCGAAGAAGTCGTGGGGCAGCGCGGAGATCGTTGAGCCGCTGGCGCCTCAGCCTCGACTGCCGGGGCCGCTCGGAGATTTGAGGTCGGCACCGGTTGAAGCCCTGGTCTCCGCGGCCTGCTCCGTTCTTCCGCGGTCGGCCACTCAACTTGATAAGCGCTCGCGCTCCATCCGGCGTTTCGCCGAGCACCTGAGCACCTTCCCGGGAGACACCTGGCAGGAGCGGTGGGACGCGAGCGGCTGGGAGACCTCAACGAGCGCGCTCCAATCGCTCAACCCTGCACCGGCCGCGAGTTGGACGATGACCAGCGGCTTCTCATGGCTCGTCGCCCTCAGGGTCCTGGTCCCGTCGCTGCGCGTACTGCGGACAACTGCGGTCTCCGACTTCTTCAAGATCTTCATCGGGAGCCAACTCGGCGACGACGACTTGGCTGCTCTCACTGCTGCGATCGAGGCTGCTCCGGTGAGCGCGAAGTCACGCAATCAGACCCTCACCGACCTGTCCTACATGCTCACCGTCCAGGCCATCCCTGCTTGCGCCATCACACCCGGCGGTTTGATGCACTTTGGTCTGGCGTTGCGAGAAGTCAGCACCGCGCGGGACAAGAACACCCGCAAGCTATCGGGAGCCCTGGTCTGGCAGGTGCTGTTCGACGCCGGCAGGTTCCCGGAGGGCACGCCCGTGACCATGCGCCTCGCCACGGTGGGTGGGCGTAAGAGCGTGGCAGAAATGGTCGACTCATACGGCGTTTCCAACGCTGGGGTGCGCCAGCTCCTCATCGACTACATTTCTCACCGCGGGGCACTTGGGATGGACTACTCCACCCTCAGCCACCTGGTCCGGGCTTTGACCCGCAACTTCTGGTGCATCATCGAGCGGATGAACCCCGACCAGGATTGCCTGGACCTCAGCGAGACCACATATGAAGCTTGGCGCGCCGAGATCGACTCCGTGCAGACTGCGGAGGGACGGCGACCCCGCCAGAGCATCTGGGACCTCCTGGTCACCGTGCGCGCGCTTTACCTGGACATCCAGACCTGGGCGATCGAGGACCCGGCACGATGGGGACCATGGGTCGCCCGCTGCCCGATCCCACCCATCGCCAGCCGCGGCTACAGCGCCGGCCGACGACGCCAGGCTGAGCGAATCGCCGACCGGACCCGCGCCCGTCAGCCGCTGCTGGAGCTGCTGGTCGACCACGTCATGGCGGTGCGTGACCAGATGAGCGCTCTGCTCGCCGCCGCAGAAGCACCCGCCGGGACCGAATTCGAAGTGAACGGCCACCGCTACATGCGGATCGCGCCGCATCCGAGCGCCGCCAGGTTCCCACACGCCGGTCCACGCTCACGCCGCGGCGCCGCCCTCGAGCCCCCCGCAGAGAACGGTCCGCTCCGGATTCAGCCGGCCGACGGTGGCCCCACCATCGACATCCAGGCCGAGGAGGCCAGGGCCTTCTGGACCTGGGCGATCATCGAGGTACTACGCCTGACCGGTATCCGCCATGAGGAACTGCTGGAGTTGTCCCACCTCTCGGTCCGGCAGTATCGGCGATCGAACGGCGAGCTCGTCGCGCTGCTCGTCGTGACACCGTCCAAGACGGACCGGGAACGAGTTATCCCAATGTCGCCCGAACTTCTCCACGTGATCGCCCAAGTCATCCGCCGGCAGACCGACACGCTCGGGGCGATCCCGCTGGTACGCCGCTGGGATCCCCACGAGCGACAGCATACCGAGCCGATGCCATTCCTCTTCCAACGAAGCAGCGGGCAGACCACCGGTGTGATGAGTCCGACGACCATCGCCAGAATGATCCACCGAGCATGCCAAGAAGTGGCAGAACGCCACCCGCAGTTCCACGGGTTGACGTTTACGCCACACGACTTCCGAAGGCTGTTCGCGACAGACCTCGTGAACAACGGGCTACCCGTCCACATCGGCGCAGCCCTCCTCGGTCACGCAAGCCTGCAGACAACGCGTGGCTACGTTGCCGTATTCGACGAGGATGTCGTTCGCCACTACCAGCTCCACCTAACCAGAAGACGGCAGCTGCGACCTCAGGACGAATACCGCGGCACAACTGTTTCCGAATGGAAAGAGTTCGAGGAGCACTTCGACAAACGCAAGGTAGAACTCGGCTCCTGCGGCCGACCCTACGGTACGCCATGCGCACACGAGCACGCCTGCGTACGCTGTCCAATGCTCCACGTCGAGCCACAGCTGATCGCCCGACTCGATGACCTCGAATTCGACCTCCTGGCACGTCGAGAACGCGCAGAAGCTGAGGGTTGGCGCGGGGAGATCGAGGGGATTGAAGTCACGCTCGACCATCTGCGTACCAAACGCGAGCGGGCAATCCGGCTCCGGCCGGAAGGAGCCGTCGACCTACCGATGCCGACCTTCCGGGCGTTCGCACGCTGATGTGTCATCGACTTCGAATTTTGATCTGAATCCGAGCCCTGGCGATGACGGACAACTTGAAAGACCCGCACCGAGCACGCCACGTGATCACGTTTTCTAACAAACGCGCAACTTCATGGCTTGCGCAAGCAAGCTAGCGGAGCACCCGCAACGGAGACCGAGCGGTTTCGAAACCAACCGCCAACGCCAGACCCACCCCCGCGACAATGAGGCAGAAGATCAACGAGCTGAGTTGATCGTCTGCTTGCGCGTAGAAGGTCGCTATCCCCACTGGGTCATCTTCTCGATTGACGAAGTAGAACGGAGGAAGGGTGATCCGGGCGAGCGGGATATTCCAGCTCAATTTGGGACCCACGATGGCAGCACAAACGAGCGTTATGCCAGTGAATCCGAGTAGGTTGCGTTCTGCCGAGAGAATGCTTTGGCCATTGATTGGGGAGGTGGCAAGGGCTCCAACGAAGATGCCTGCAACCACCACGAAGAATGCGAGTTGGGCTCCTCCCGCGCGGACGAGATTGCGTGTCGAGCCTCGGTCCAGCTCGGGTGTCGGTGAACCAGAAAGCGCGCCGATTGCCAGGCCGTAGAACGCTGGGGCAACCATGGCGAGAGGGAAGGTGAATGAGCCGAATTCATGGGGTCGGACGATCTACACCTCCACTTGCCGCGCGGTGGGCGCAGTTGGACTTGAGGCGAGCCAACCGAGTTCCGTGCCGCGCTGGAAGAAGTGTCGGAAGCTGTAGACGAGGGGGTCCCATCGGGTCGGGTCGATCAGCTCGGTGCCGGCTTTCAGGATGCTGGGGTCGGCGTGCACGCGTAGTACTTCTGCTTCCACCATCGAGTAGCAACCGTCCACGCCGGGCGTGATGCGGCGCACCCGCGCCTCGAACTGCAGTCGGCATTCGGTCACCCGCGGCGGCGCGACCAGGTCCGACGGTTGCGGCGTCAGGCCCGCGGCGTTGAACTTGTCCGGCTCGTACCGGTACCGGGCTGCCTTCACAGCCGGCACCGGGTGGCGTCCCGTCAGCGACCCGAGCTCCACGACGGCGCGCCAAAGTCGACCGGAGGGGAAGTTCACCGTGAGCTCGCCGTGATCGCGGAGGTTGAGGATGGTCTGCCCGTCGGACTCGATACCGAGTACGAGCATCTGCCCCAGGGCCCAGTAGGACGACGCTGGCGCGAGGTTCGGGCTCCTGTCGGGGTTCGAGGTGGCAATGAGGTAGGCAGGTGTGCCAACGTACAGCACGCTCGGTGTCACCACGACGTGCGAAGGGGCTGCTTCCACGGCGGGATCAGGCTCAGGGACCGTCATGCGTGTTCCACGATGTGCGGGTCCGGGGCAAGCCAGCGATCCCGGTCGCGATGCAATGGCAGGACCGCACGCACGATCGAGCGATCTTCTGACGGTATCGGCGCCCCGATGCCGAACCCGCCGTGTTCGTCATCCGGCGCGAGGGGGATTCCAGCGGCGGTGAGCGCGTCGGCGTCGAGGACGATCAGCAGCAGCGGCAGCGTGAGGTCGCGGTAGCGCTCATCGAGCACGGTCTGCACTCGCTCCGCCGGGACCGCTCGGATGGGCTGATCGGGACCGTGCACGACTCCGCGGGTTGCGGCCTCATAGGAGCCGATGTTGTGGCTCATCTCCCAGTCGTCCTCGATCGCGACATGGCACACCAGGCTCATCGCATGCTCCTAAACTCTTGCAACCGATTCTTCTAATTAGAGAGTAGCGTTATCCTCTTTATTGCATAGCCACGGCGACCCGTTGGGAGGATCCTGATGTCCGATGAGCCCGTTGCCGTAGCGGTGACAGGCCTGACCGCGATCCAGGCCGAGCTGTTGACACGGGCGCGGTCTGCTAATGCCGGTCGCGCCGAGCTCACGGTGTATGGCGGCCACGTGGGGCTGCTGCGCCAGACGGTGCTGGCGCTCGTCGCCGACGCGGATCTCGCCGCGCATCAGGGACCGCCGGAGGCTATCCTGCATATTCTCGTCGATCGTGTGCGGCTGGGGAAGCGGGTGCTGTTCCACGTCTACCGGGACGCGCTGCGCGGCGTGGCGCCCGCCGCCCGCAGACGGGGCAATGTTGGGACTGCCGGTGCGTGATCTGGTCGACCGGGAGGACGTCGCGCAGCTAGTGACCGCGTTTTACCGGGCCGCGTTCACCGACTCGCTCATCGGGCCCGTGTTCACCGATGTCGCCCACCTCGACCTCGAGCGCCACCTGCCGATCATGTGCGACTTCTGGGAGACGGTGCTGTGGGGCGCCGGCCTGTACCGGCGCAACGCGCTGCAGCTCCATCTGATGCTCCACGCCCGTCACCCGCTCGGGCCGGAGCACTTCGACCGGTGGCTGACCCTCTGGGAAGCGACACTCGACGCCCGGTTCGCCGGGCCGGTGGCCGAGCGCGCCCGAGTGCAGGCCACCCGGATCGCCGGGTCGATGCAGCGCCGCCTCGCCGGACGCTCCGGCAGCGCCTTCGAGACCCTCACCCGCCGCAACGAGCAGGAGCATGATGACATCCGCAGCCTCCCCTGACCTCACCCCGGTCTGCGCCGAGGAGGACTTGGCCCCCGGCCACCCGCGGCGGGTGCTCGTCCAGGGCCGGCCGGTGCTCGTGGTGCGCGACGAGGAGGGCGCCGTGCGCGCCGTGGACGACACCTGCACGCACGCGGAGATCTCCCTGACGGACGGGTTCGTGGAAGGCCGCACGGTGGAGTGCTGGGCGCACGGCGCCCGGTTCGACCTCGTCACCGGCGCCGCGCTCACCCTCCCCGCCAGCGAGCCGCTGCGCGTCCTCCACGCCCAGATTCACGATGGCGTCGTCTACGTAGAACCCGCGCATCGACTCGCCGATTCGGAATAGACCGTGGACGTGGATCGGATGGTCGACCGCAGCGAGGGCTACCACGCGGCGCTGGCATCTCCCCGCCGCCGTCAGGTGCTCGACACCCTGCGCGAGTCCACCGCACCCCTGGATGCGGCGACGGTCGCGGCCCGGCTGGCCCTGCACGTCACGACCGCTCGCTTCCACCTCGACCAGCTCGTCGCGGCCGGGATCGCGCAGCGCAGGACCGGCGCGGAGAGGCGCCGCGGACGGCCCCGGATGCTGTACTCCCCCGCCGGGCCGGTGCGCGACGAGGACTCCCGCGAGCAGCTCATCCGCGTGCTCGCCGACGCGCTCGCCAGCCAGGACGACCATGCCGCGGCCGCGGTGCGCGCCGGTCGGCGCTGGGCCGCGGACCTCGACCCGATCGGCGATGCCACCGTCACCTCCCTCGTCGCCGTCCTGAACCGGCTCGGATTCGACCCCGAACCGCAGGACTCCGAGATTCTGCTGCGGTCATGCCCCTTCCGGGATGCGGCCCGCGAGCACCCCGATGTGGTCTGCGCCGCACATCGCGGCCTGGTCGAACAGCTCCTCGACCAGGCCGCGCCTGAGGCGCGGCTGCTGCCGTTCGTCGAGCCGCAGCTGTGCGTCGTCGCCCTCGGCCATCGGGCCACCGCGACGGCGTCCTGACTGTCCTGGCGGCCGGGGCTGCTCAGCCTGCCAGCGCGAGCACGCCGATCGCTACCAGCAGCAGCACCTTGGCGACCTCGAGGACGATGTAGCCGCGGTGTAGCGAGTGCCGGGGCCGGCCCTCGCTGGTGTCGCCACGACGGACCCGTCCATCCATCAGCGGCCGCAGCGCCCCCGCCCCGGCGACGAGCACGAGCAGCACCGTCGCGACCAGGCCGACGCGCCACCACGAGGACGCGGGCGGCCAGGTGAACGCGACGCTCACCGCGAGCACGACCGCGAAACCCGCCTCGACGAGGTTCAGCGCCCGGAACACCAGCCGGCCGATGCCGACCCCGAGCGGGACCGTGATCCCCGGCGCCCGGAACTTGATCCGCGCCTCGAGGAACGAGATCGCCAGCACCATCCCCAGCCAGGTGAACACGACCGCCACCTGCACCGACGTCCAGACCGTCATCGACACCTTCCAATAAACCGGAGTAATGTCCTTTTTATCATCGTTTTGAGGAGGCCGTCGACATGACCTACGTCATCGCGGAGCCCTGCATCGACGTGATGGACCGCGCCTGCGTCGACGAGTGCCCGGTCGATTGCATCTACGAGGGTGCGCGTTCGCTGTACATCCAGCCCGACGAGTGCATCGACTGTGGCGCGTGCGAGCCGGTCTGCCCCGTGCAGGCGATCTTCTACGAGGACGACCTGCCCCAGCAGTGGGGCGAGTACCAGGCCGACAACGCCCGCTTCTTCACCAGCACCCTTCCGGACTGTGCCGGGCCGGTCGGCTCGCCCGGCGGGGCTGCGAAGGTCGGGCCGCTGGGCGCAGACACGCCACTGGTGGCCGAGCACCCGCCGCAAGGACGATGACGACAGGGCGGCTGCGCATCAAGCGGGCCTACGAGTCGCCCAGCCGGTCCGACGGGTACCGGGTGCTCGTCGACCGGCTCTGGCCGCGCGGCGTCTCCCGCGACGCGGCCAAGCTGGACGGCTGGCTCAGAAACATCGAACCCACGCCGCAGCTGCGCGCCTGGTGGCGCCACGATCCCGCCCGGCTCGAGGAGTTCGCCCGCCGCTACGGTGTCGAGCTCGATAGCAGTCCCGCCGTCAACGAGCTGCGCCGGCGGCTCCGCGACCACCCGACGGTGACATTGCTGTACGCGGCTCACGACCCGCAGGTGAACCATGCCGCGATGGTGCGCGACTACCTCCGCCCGCACGGCGACCGGAAGGAGTGACCCATGTCGTGCATCCGCTTCAACCCCCCGGCCCAGCGCGCGCAGATGCGCCAGCTGGCACCAGCGATGCTCACCGCCGAGCAGGCCGCGGCCTTGCATCCCGCCTCGCCGGTGACCGAGAGCAAGCTCCGTCGGCTGCGACTGCTCGCCCTCGACGAGAATCCCAAGATCCGCGAGAGCGTCGCCAGCAGCTACCACACCCCCGAGGATGTGTTCGCAGAGCTCGCCCGCGACCCCGACCCTGGCGTGCGCGGCTGCGTCGCCCGCAACGAGCACACTCCCTGTGACCTGCTTCGGCAGCTCGCCCGCGACCCGTCCGAGCAGGTCCGCGGCTGGGTCGCGATCAACTACTACGTCCCCGCCGACGCGATGAACGCCCTGGCGCACGACCCCAGCGCGACCGTCCGCGCCCTCGCCGCCTGGAAGGCGTCCCTGGCGACGCAATACGATCGGAACCATGCCTGATCTCGACTCGGACCGTCTGCTGCCGCTGCCGGACGTGCCGCGCGGCGACGCGGCGTGCTGGCTGGGCGAGCTCTGCCCCGACTGCGGCGCCCTCACCGAGCCGCGCGGCGCGACGTGCTGGAACTGCGGCGCCGAACCCGTCGAGGAACAGGCGTGAGCGACCGGCTGACCCGGCTGCTCGGCATCCAGCAGCCCATCGTGCTCGCCCCCTTCGGCGGGCTCTCCTCCGTCGAGCTGACTGCAGCTGTCAGCAACGGCGGTGGCCTGGGCTCCTACGGACTGTACGGCTACACCTCCGACCGTATCCGGGACACCATGACCCGTCTGCAGGCCGCCACGGGCCGCCCATTCGCCGTCAACCTGTGGCTACCCACCGGCGACGAACGCGACGCGACGCCCGACGAGTTCACTCGCGCCCGCGCGGCGGTCGCGGAGTTCTTCACCGAGTTCGACCTGCCCCTCCCCGACCCGCCCGAACAATATCTGCCCTCCTTCACCGAACAGGTCGATGCTGTCCTCGACCTCGCCCCCGCGGCACTCAGCTTCGTGTACGGCGTCCCGCCGGCCCATGTCGTCGCCCGTGCACACGAGCGCGGCATCAGCGTGATCGGCACGGCCACCACCGTCGACGAGGCCACGGCCCTGCAAGCCGGTGGCGTCGACGCGATCGTGGCCACCGGCGCCGAAGCCGCCGGCCACCGCGTGTCGTTCCTGCGACCGGCCGAGGGCTCGCTCGTGGGCACCCTCGCGCTCGTGCCGCAAGTCGCCGACGCGGTGACCGTGCCCGTGGTCGCCGCCGGCGGTATCGCCGACCGCCGCGGCGTCGCCGCCGCGTTCGCCCTCGGAGCCGACGGCGTCCAGGTCGGCACCGCCTTCCTCCGAACCCGTCAGTCCGCGGCCAACGACGCGCATCGCTACGCGATCGCCGCCACCCCCGCGCACGGCACCATCCTCACCCGAGCGATGAGCGGCCGCCTTGCCCGCGGCGCGCCCAACCGCGCCACACGCGCCATCGAGGAGTCCGAGGCGATCGCCCCCTTCCCAGCGCAGAACTGGCTCACCGGACAGTTCCGCGCCGAAGCCGCCCGCCGCGGAACCGGCGATCTGCAATCCCTGTGGCTGAGTCAAGCCGCCCCACTCGCACGACTGGACGACGCAGCCGCCCTGCTCACCGAGCTCGCCCGCGGCCTTCCGCACACCGACCCCGGCCCTTCGCCCGACCAGATTTGATGCCCACGCCTCGAATAGCCGGCAGCCGCATGATGGCGCTGTCGCCGACCCCCGGAGCCCGGCGGCCGGGGACCGGCCTGCGGCACAGCGCGGCGTCGCACGCCCTTCAGCGGCGTTTGCGATCCGCGCGATAGCGAAGGAGGAGCTCGTCTCCGGCACGCAGGATGGCGTCCAGGCGCATCTGGGTGGGTGTGGCGGTGTCGGTGTCTGTGATGCGGCCGGCGGGTCCTGCTTCGAGGGTGGGGGCGAGTGTGAGGCAGAGTTCGTCGACGACTCCTGCCGTGATGAACGTGCCGAACAGGGTGGGGCCGCCCTCGCTGTGGATCCGGGTGTGCCCTCGGGCGTGCAGATGGTCCCGGAGCGTGGTCGGGTCGACGGAGGTGTCTCCGGTGTCGATGATGTCGGCGACGGTGGACAGCGCGTGCCGTTTTTCTTGGAGGGCGTTCGCCACAGTGAAGATGATCGGCCTGATGGGCGCGTCGGTGAAGATGGGTGACGTCGGATCGAGGTCGAGATGCCGGCTCACCAGGGCGAACGCCGGCTGTGGGGCGAGGCCGTGTGCGATCCGCCAACGGACGGCATCGTCGGGGAGTCTCATGGCCCCGTATCCTTCGTCGCGGGCGGTGCCGGCGCCGAGGAGGACGACGTCGGCCCAGCGTCGGAGAAGTTCGAAGACCCGCCGGTCGGCGGCGTCCCCGAGCCCGCCGGAGCGGTCGTCGCGGGTGGCGGTGCCGTCGAGGCTGGAGATGAAGTTCATCCGTAGCCAGGGCGTGGCCGGTGGCGCGTAGGCGTCCAGGAGTTGCTCGTCGGTGAGGGCGGTTAGCGTGTGGGGCCACAGCTGGTCGATGTCAGCGGTCACGGTGCTCTCCCTCCGTGGCCCCGCGCCGGTGGGCGACTGTAGAGCGTGGCCTTGTGGCGGTTTCGGGCAGTGCGCGCCGGTCCACCTTGGTGCCCGTGAAGGGGACCTGCTCCTGGTGCAGGATGCCGGAGGCGGTGCCGCCGTGGCAGGCGGGCGGGGTGCCGTCTGCGCGGATGATGCGCCACCAGGGGATGGTGTCCGAGATGCGGGAGATGATCCGTCCCACCTGGCGCGGGTTCAGCCCGGCCCCTTGCGCGATCTGACCGTAGGTCATCACCTCGCCGGCAGGGATCGCGACCGCGATGTCACGGACCCGGTCGTCATCGTGCTTCATCGTGGTCTTCCTCCGGGTAGCTGATGGTGCCGGCGCCCACGCGGGCGAACGGGGTGAGGGTCGCGGGTCGGGTGTGGTCTTCGGTCATGATGTCGTACACCTGCACGCCGCGGATGAGGAGCGCGTCGGTGATCAGGCGGCGGTGGCAGCGCCAGGGGACCGCTTCGCTGCACATGATCGCGGGGACACTGTGTCTCGCGAGGTTGAGCAGCTCGTCGAGTCCGGTGTGGAAGCTCGGGGTGTTCATGTAGTCGGCGTAGTCGCGGAACGCTTTGACCCGCCACCCCTGGTTGATGCTGTGAACACCGGCGGGCGTGTGACGGCGCCCGCCGAGATCCCGGATCCACCTGTAGCCGATGTCGTCGGGCAGCGTGTCGATGAGGGACGCCTGGTTCCATTGCGGGAACGCGCGAGACGACGGATACGAGCGCACGTCCACGAGCATGGTCACGCCGTTGGCGCGGAGCATGCGCACCACCTCGTCGACGTCTCGGGTGGAGTGCCCGATCGTGAAGACGCTGTTCCCCAGGGGTGGTGTCGTGTCGCCGACGGTCATGGGATCTTGGTGAGGGCGTCTTTCTTGTGCATCGCGATGTGGTCGGTCTTGTCGCTGCGGATCTCGTATTGCGGGTCCAGCGGGGTGCAGCGCCGGGTGTGGCCCTTCTAGTCCACATCACGGGTGTGCTCCTTGATGATCACCCCGGAGACCGTCCCCGCCTCCGAGTTCCACCGCACATGATCGCTCTTCGCGAAATCCGCCACCGTCCACTCCCCTCATTTGTTCCAGCCACCCTAATCTCAGCCTGCCACCGGACCGACGATGGTGCACCGGGATTGACAGTGTCGTGCCACACCACCCGCGGGAACCGTGTCAGTACCCGTAACTCGTGAAGGCGCTCAGCCGACCGGCGGCGAGCCCGTCGAGCACCAGCCGCTCATGTGGCGGAATGGGCTCGGGCAGGTCGGTCAGGGGTAACCAGGCGATACGGGCGCACTTGCGCGGCTCCCTGATGCGGGGCCGACCGGCCCACACGGTGGCCGTGAAGAACCAGTCGACTCGCTGCTCCCGCGGGGCCGAGGTCCCGTCGGTGCGTTGCATCACGGTGGCCGGGACGAGGTCGCCAGACTCGAGGCCGATGCCGAGCTCCTCGTCCGCTTCCCGGCAGGCCGCGGCGGCGGCGGTCTCGCCGAGCTCGATGTGTCCGGCGGCGGCAGCCGCCCACCGGCCATCCATGAACCCGGTGTTCTGCCGCAGCTGCAGCAGCACCTCATCGCCGCGACAGAGATAGAGGTAGGCGGCAGGGACCACCGTGAAACCGTGCCCGCTCATCCGCTCGCCTCGCCATGATCCTCGACGTCCTCGAGCAGCCGCAGCGGCGGCTCGGGGTGGATGACGACGCAGCAGCGCCCCGTGCAGGGCGAGAGCTCGGCGCGTCGCGGGTCGGCCCCGACGCCTTCGAGGGCGCCCTGAATGAACGCCTCGTTGAGCGTGCACACCAGTTCGGTGTGCTCGTGCACCACACTGTGGAAGGGGCAGTTGCGCAGGATGATGTCACCACCCATGCTGGTGACCGGATCGTAGCCGGCCGCGGTCAGCGCATCGGGAATGGCCGTGGCCTTCTCGCCGAGCGCTCGGCCTTCCTGTTCGGCGGCGGTGGCCAGCGCCGCCTGGAACTGACCCGACGGTGAGGCGTCCGCTGCGGTGGCGAGCATCCGGGCGAGCAGGCTGTAGCTGCGGGGCGGGAAGCTGACCGCGATCTCGCGGGAGCTGCGTCCGTAGCGTTTCGCGGGCCGGCCCGCGCCGGGTCCGGCGCGCCCGGGCGCGCGGGCGAAGCTGACCTGGACGAGCCCCGCCTCGGCGAGCTTGTCGAGATGGTAGGCGGCCAGGGTCCGGCTGATCCCGGTGGCCGTGGCGGCCTGGTCGCGGGTGACCGCCTCGTCCTGCCCGGCCACGAACTGATAGAGCCGTCGGCGGGCGTCATCGGTCAGCAGGCTCACCTCGCCGAGGTACTGGTTCGGGTCTGGGGTGTCCACGCGGTCGCCCTCCCTTCTAAAACCAATCTATCTTGACGAACGGTGTGAATGCTGCCAATCTAAAACATGTTCCTATTTGTTATAGAAGGGTGTGGTCATGTCCGAAGCGATTTCGCAGCCGGCGATGGAGCCGGCGGCGCGGCAGGCGGCATTCTGGACGCGCCTGTGGTCAGAGCCGGCGTTCGGGGCGTTCTGGATTCTGCGGGTCGGGTTCGTGGTGCTGCCGCTGTGGATGGGCATCGACAAGTTCATCAACGCGCTGACCGACTGGCCGGGCTATCTGGCGCCGTGGATTGTGGGTCTGTTGCCGTTCTCGGCTCAGACGGCCATGTATGTCGTCGGCGTGGTCGAGATCGTCGCGGGCATCGCGATCGCGATCAAACCGCGCTACGCGAGCTACGTGGTCGCCCTGTGGCTGGCCGGGATCATCGTGAACCTGCTGACGTATTCCGGGTTCTACGACGTGGCGCTGCGCGATTTCGGCCTCCTCGTGGCCGCCCTGGCGTTGGCCCGGCTCGCCGCTCAGTACGACACGCCGTGGGGTGCTCGCGCGGGGGATCGGCGGTGACATCGGCACTGCCCTCGCTGCATGCGGTCGCGGCAGCCGGTGAACGTTCGAGCATGCCCCGCTCGGATGCTGTGCCCCCGCGCATCGACGGGACGGGCGATCCAGATCTGGGACGGGCGGAACTGGCGGCACGGGACTTCTTGGAGGCGCTGGGCGTGTCGATGGATTCCGAGCATCTGCAGGCCACGCCTGGGCGGATGGCACGGGCGTGGGCGGAGATGCTCAGACCGCGCCCGTTTGAACTGACGACGTTCCCGAACGAGGAGGGATATGACGAGCTGGTGATGGTGCGGGACGTGCCGGTTCGCTCGATCTGCGAACATCACCTACTCCCGTTCACAGGTCGCGCCAGCGTCGGGTACCTTCCAGGGGAACGAATCGTGGGTCTGTCGAAGCTCGCCCGCATCGTCGAGCACTTCGCGTACCGACCGCAGACGCAGGAGCGGCTGACCAAGCAGGTCGCCGACTGGTTGCAGGAGAACCTCTCCCCGCAGGCGGTGGGAGTGGTGATCATCGCAGAACACTCCTGCATGACCCTGCGCGGCGCGCACGCGACCGGATCGAGCACAGTCACCTCAACCCTGCTCGGTCAGCTGCGGGAAGATCCACGGTCCCGGCAGGAATTCCTCGCACTCTCCGGCATCACCACCACATGAACGAAGAACAGGGGAGGAAGGATCGCTCATGACTGATCCGTTAGCACGGTTGGTTGAAGCGGGCGTCTCGATCTGGCTGGACGACCTGAGCCGGGAACGGCTCCGCACCGGCAGCCTCCGCGACATGGTTCAGCACCGCCACGTGTCGGGGGTGACCACGAACCCGTCGATCTTCGCGAAAGCGATCAGCACCGGAGACGCCTACCGATCGCAGATCGAGGACCTAGCCGCCCGCGGCGCCGGCGTCGACGAGGCGCTGCGGGAGCTGACCACGCACGATGTGCGGGAGGCCTGCGACGTGCTCCGGCCCGTGTACGACGCCACCGACGGCGTGGACGGGCGGGTGTCGATCGAAGTCGACGCCCGACTCGCCCACGACACCGACGGGATGATCGCCGAAGCCCGCTCGCTGTGGTGGGACGTGGACCGGCCAAACCTGTTCATCAAGATCCCCGCCACCTTGGAAGGGCTGCCCGTCATCACGGCATGCCTGGCCGAGGGCATCAGCATCAACATCACCCTGATCTTCTCCCTCACCCGGTACGACCAGGTGATGCTCGCCTGGCTGACCGGCATCGAACGCGCACGCGAGAACGGACTGAGCCTGCACGGGCTGGACTCGGTCGCGTCGTTCTTCGTCTCCCGCGTCGACACCGAGACCGACAAGCGCCTCGACGAACTCGCAACACCCCGGGCCGCTCAACTGCGCGGGAGGGCGGCGATCGCCAACGCCCGCCTCGCCTACGCCCGTTTCCAGGACATGCTGGAAACCCCGCGGTGGAAGTCGCTGACCGCCGCCGGCGCACGCCCGCAACGACCCCTGTGGGCCTCGACCTCCACCAAGGACCCCGCCTACCCCGACACCCGGTACGTCACCGAACTGGTCGCACCCGACACGGTGAACACCATGCCCGAAGCCACCCTGCGCGCCGTGGAAGACCACGGCGACATCCCCGCCGACGCCATCGCCGGCACCCTCGAATCGGCGCAGACCGTGCTCGACGAGCTCGCACGGACCGGCGTGGACTACAACGATGTCGTGACCGCCCTGGAGCGCGACGGCATCGCCGCGTTCGCCGACGCGTGGCGCGAGCTGGCCGCCCGGCTGCACACGCAACTGACCGAATCCACGAACCAGGAGAACTGAATGAACGCCCCGGAGAACATCGTCATCATCGGCGGAGGCCTCGCCGGTGCCAAGACCGCCCAGGCATTGCGCGAGAACGGCCACACCGGCACGATCACCCTGATCGCCGCCGAGGGCCACCTGCCGTATGAGCGGCCCCCGATGTCGAAGGACTACCTGGCCGGGAAGGCCTCCTTCGACGACGCCGTCGTCCACCCCGCCGGATGGTACGACGACCACGACGTCACCCTGCGTCAGGGAATTCGCGCGACCGCGATCGACACCGCCGGGCACCAGGTCGCACTCGACGACGACACGAACATCCCGTACGACAAGCTCGTCCTGGCCACCGGATCGGACGTCCGGCACCTGCCGGTGGAAGGCGCGGACGCCGACAACGTGCACTACCTGCGCACCCTCGAAGACTCCGACGCCATCCGCGCCACCTTTGGCGACGGCAGGAGGCTGGTCGTCATCGGCGGCGGATGGATCGGCCTGGAAGTCGCGGCCGCCGCCCGCACCGCCGGGACCACGGTCACGATCCTGGAAGGCGGCACGCTGCCGCTGCTGAGAGTCCTCGGTGAGAAGGTGGCGCAGGTGTTCGCCGACCTGCACACCTCCCAGGGGGTCGATCTGCGCACTCAGACGCAGATCACCGGGATCATCACCAAGAACGGCCACGCCACCGGCGTACAGCTCAAAAGTGGCGAGACCATCCCGGCCGACGCGATCGTGATCGGCATCGGCGTCACCCCGGTCACCGACCTCGCCGAAGCCGCCGGCATCCAGATCGACAACGGCGTCCTCGTCGACGCGTCACTGCGCAGCAGCGACCCCGACGTGTACGCAGTCGGAGACATCGCCAACCACGACCACCCCGTCCTGGGCCACCGGGTGCGCGTCGAGCACTGGGCCACCGCCCTGAACCAGCCCGCCGCCGCGGCAGCCGCCCTGCTGGGTCACGACACCGAATACACAGAACTGCCGTACTTCTTCACCGACCAGTACGACCTCGGCTGCGAATACATCGGCCACGCCACCGGGTCGGAAGAGCGGGTCCTCATCCGTGGGGACCTGGGCGCACGGGAGTTCGTCGCCTTCTGGGTCGACGACGACAACCGCATCCAGGCCGCGATGAACGTCAACGTCTGGGACGTGATCGACGAGATCAAACCCCTCATCGCCGAACACAAGAGCATCGACCCGGACAAACTGGTCGACCCGGCCGTCCCCTACACGCAACTGTAAAGAAGGAAGGACGATCGTCCGCGGCGCGGCCCGGACGTTCGCCGCGCTGCGGACAACCCAGACGACAGAAGAACGGGTGCGCGAAGCTCTCGATCTCGCCATTGCAGAGCAGATCTGCGAAACGCTCTCCGGAACGAGCAATCCGGCACTACACCAGGTCGTCCGCATGATGGAGGAAAAGACCGCGCGGGACGAGTCGTTCGCCGAAGAAGACCGTGCGTTCCACTCCGGAATACTTGCGCCGCTGGACAATGCGCTAGTCGGACAACTGGTGACGGCGTTTTGGGAGGTCAGCACAGTCGTATACCCGCGGCTCGGACTCCCGCCCGCGCAGGATCTCGACAAGGCCGCGCGGCGAAATGCTAAGCGCCGCGGAGGACGGCGACATCGAGGCATATCGCGTGGCGGTCGTCAAGCACTACCTTCCCCTGATGCGAGGCCTGCGGAAGTAGAAAAGCTGACACCGGAAAGCAGAGCGATTCCGAGGTCCTAGAAGTCAATTCGCCAGGAAGTCAAAACCAGCCCGCTGCACCGCGGGCTCGACCCGTGAAGCTCGATCGGTGCGGCCCCGCCGAACACGATGGCTGCCGCACCGCCGTCGACTGGCAATATGGCCCCACTAATCCTCTCGGAATCGTCGCTCGCGAAGAACAGGGCCGCCCGCTCCACGTCGGATGCCCGGCCCACTCGCGGCAACGGTCGGAGGTACGCGGTCTGGCGTTCCATGTGCTCGATGAAGGCGGGGATGCGCTCGTGCGACACCCCTCCCACCAGCCCGATGCCCGGCGTGATCAGACCTGGCGCGACCGCGTTGGACCGAATGCCATGCGGGGCGAGGTCTGTGGTCGCGGCACGTACTAGGCCGACTGCGGCGCGCTTGGTGGCGGGCGAGGCGTACCCTACCACCCTGCCACCCTGCCGCGAGCCGGGAGACGATGTCGTGCGTCGTCGCGAGGTGAGCGGACGCCCGAGTCCGCCCACCTCGCCACTCAACTCCCGGAGTCCTTCGCTCCGGAATCGCCTGACGCGTCTGCGGCTCCGTCGCCCGTCGTCCGCTGGTGCGCACCGTGGTGGTGCTCGGCCCCCTCATGCTCGGCCTTCGGGTAGTTGCCGCTGCGCAGGTGCGAACTGCGCACGAGCGGCTGCTCCCCGTCGCGCTCCGAGCCCACGTAGGCGCCGACAATGTCTGATTCGGGTCCGGGGTGGCCTTCGGACTCGGTGTACTGACCGTGGACCTCTCGAGTTTCGGCCGTCTCGGGCTCCTTCTGGGTGTAGTGACCCTCGACCCGGTCACGCTCCTCTGCCTCCGCCATGACCATCGCCTCCTTAGTTGCGGTAACGCAATTGTCGCACCATCGTCGCCAGAAGAGAATCACTGACTCCAACCTCGGAGCCACCTCTCAACTTCCGCAAATATTGCCTGAACGCAAGCGTTTCGCGGTACAACTGAAAGCGTGGATGATCAGGGTGGGAACCCACCGGATGTGGATGCCGCGCTCCTGGCGGCGGATGTGATGATGCGTGTCGCGGCGCAGTCTGTTCTGGAAGTCGAGGATGTCGTCACTTCCCCGCAATTGCGGGTGCTGGTGGCGATCGCTACTCGCGGCCCGCGAACCCTGGGGGAGATCGCTACCGAACTCGGTGTGCACGCTTCCAACGCGACCCGCACGTGCGAGAAGCTGGTGCAGGCGGGGCTGATCGCCCGCTCCGAGAACCCGGCGGACCGGCGCTTCGTGCATCTCACCCTGACGCAGGAGGGCATCTCGCTTGTGGAGCGGGTGATTGGTCACCGCCGAACCGCTCTGGCGGAGGTGCTCGCGGCGATGGAGCCCCGCGATAGGACGAGTGCGTTGCACGCGTTCCGTGCGTTCGCGCATGCCGCCGGGGAGCGGCCGGCGGCGGACGGCCGATTCAGCCTCGTACTCCCCACAGTCCCATAAGACCGAGAAGACCTTCATTGCGCATTCGCAAGCATTGCGTAACACTGATCGTATCGACGTGATGGCACGCCGCTTCCCAATGGAGGTATGGAATGTCCGATGACACGATCCCGGTCCTGTTTCGGGGCTGGGGGCTCAAACGCAGGAGCGGTCTGTGGGGCGAGTGCCTCGCGGAGTTCCTGGGAACGTTCGTCCTGATCGCGTTCGGCGACGGCGTCGTCGCGATGGCCGTCGCTGCGCTGCCGGGCTCCGGCCGCACTGAGGGGCCGACGACGTTCTTCCTCGGAGCCGGCGACTGGCTGCTGATCACCTGGGGTTGGGCGATGGCGGTCGTCTTCGGCGTCTATGTCGCCGGTGGCGTCAGCGGCGCGCACCTCAACCCCGCTGTCACCCTGGCGTTCGCGGTGCGGCGAGGGTTCGCCTGGGTGAAGGTGCTGCCGTACATGCTCTCCCAGCTGCTCGGCGCGTTCGTCGGGGCCGCGCTCGTCCTCGGCGTGTACGCGGCGGCGATCGGCGCGTTCGACACCGCGAGCAAGGGACCGAAGGTGAACGGGCACACACTCGCTTCGTTCTCGATCTTCGCGACCTTCCCTGCTCCGTATTACAAGGGCAACATGTGGGGGCCGTTGTTCGATCAGATCGTCGGGACGATGTTCCTGATCCTGCTGATCGTGGCCGTGATCGACCTCCGCAACACCGCGGTGAAGGCGAACCTGGGACCGCTGATTATCGGCTTCGCCGTCGCCGCGATCGGCATGTCCTACGGTGCGAACGCCGGGTACGCGATCAACCCGGCCCGTGACCTCGGCCCCCGGCTGCTGGCCTGGGTGGCTGGCTGGGGGAACCTGGCGGTGCCCGGCAACGGGCCCTGGTTCAGCGGATACATGTGGGTGCCAATCCTCGGGCCGTTGATCGGCGGCGTGATCGGCGTCATCCTCTACGACCTCTTCATCGGGGACATCCTCCACGCCCGGCTACTGAAAGCCGGACCACAGGTACTCGCCGCCGGTGGCCCCCCAGCCGATCAACCTCCCGGACCCGACACCAAGGAACTGTGAAACGTCACCGCTACCTGCGGTGCCGAAGAGAGCCGTCGACGACAACACTCCCCTCATTCGTCGTTGCTCTCAAAGCGACCGGCGGGCCGGCTCATATCCTCCGAAAGGGTCGGAGCCGACCGGCCGGTCACGCTCGCCCGAATCGCCCGGATCGGTCCGGCCACCACCGATGAGGAGGGTTCATGACCAGCGAACAGGCGTTCGCAATCGGCGAGCACGTGGGGTGGAACTCCGAGGCAGGTCATGTCTCGGGCCAAATCCAGCGGATCCACACCGCCGACTTCCGTTTCAAGGGCTACACCCACCACGCGTCACCTGCCGAGCCTTCGTATGAGATCCTCAGCGACAGAACGGACCATGTCGCTGTACACAAAGGCTCCGCCCGGCACCTGCTAGCTGAGCAGGGGTGACGGTGCCCGTATTCACAATCGGCCATTCCACACGCACCCTAGAGGAGTTCTGCGACCTCCTCACCGACTCGGCCAAGCACGAAACATCTGTTCCGGAGCCGTCGCTAGTGAGTGATGAGGAGCTGGAGGAGTGGGCGGGGTGGGCCGCCGCCGAAGCACCTCCGCATCGCCCTGAGCAGGTGAGCGTGGCCGTCGCAGCCTTGCGGACCGGTCTCTTGCAGGCAGCGCGACGCGAGGGTTGAACGTTGCGCGAGCACACGGCCGATCTCGCAGCAAACCGAATCCCCGACGAGCACGAAGCTCGCCGCGGATTCGGAAGGGAAGAGCCGGGTCGGGGGAATCAGCTCTTCTTGAGGTCAATCGTAGTCGTGGTGACCAACATGCTCGGCGTGCCGCGAGGGTAGATGAGAAGGGTATCTCTCGCCTTCGAGCACAACCCATGATCTGCACTGTATCCGCAGCGGGGCAGCGACTAGCGGCCCCGTAATGGGCGCTGCTGCGTGCTCTTCACCACCGCTACACTCTTGCGCGTGCGCAAAGCCCTGTCCGCCGTCCCGATTGCGGCGCTGCTCTTTGCTGGACTGGCCGGCTGTAGCGCCATCGGCCCCCAGCCAACCGAGTGGGTCGCCGACACCTACCAGGGTGCGGTCTACCTGTCGTGGACGAACACCGACGGCAAGCTCAGCGGCAACGAGTCGTCCTCCTCGCAGGACAGCAACTACCAGGTGACCACGAACAACGCTCCGTTCATCGGGACAGAGGCGGACGGCAAGATCACGCTCGACTTCGGCACTGCTCTGGCGTCCGACGCGTTCACCGGGAAGATCAGCAACACCGATCTCCATCTGACCGGGACAAACTCCAACGGAACGGTCGAGCTCGACTTCAAGCCGGGCACGGTCACCCAGTTCAAGGCGGCCGTAGCCAAGGAACAGGCCGCTGCGACAAAGGCGCAGACGGATGCCGCGATCGCTGCGGCTCAGCAGCAGTACGACTCCGCGGTCAGCGAGCTGGCACCGGCCGTCGAGAAGGCTCAAGCCGCGCTCGACGCCGAGCAGGCGGGCCTGGCCGCTGAGCAGCAGGCGATGACCACCTATGCCTCGCAGATCGCTGCCGCGGTGAACACCGGCTGCCAGAATTCGAGCGCTTCGGACGCTGCAAGCGGTCAAGATCAGACCGCGGCGAGCAACGCGGTCTACGCGCTCCAGTCCGCCGTGAGCGACCTCAGCAACACAGCATCCGCGCTGACGAACGCCATCAACGCGGTGAATCCGCCGCCGAGCAAGATCGCGAGCTCCGTGCCCGCGGCGACTCTGAGCAACGACAGCGATCTGGCATCGCGCGCGTCGAGCGCCGCACAGCAGGACGGCGCTCTCGCGTCGAGCGACAGCAGCAAGGTGTTCAGTCTGTCGTCGCAGATCTTCGGGCTGACGTACTGCTGAGGAGTCGAGCATGTACGAGCCAGGTACCGAGATCACCGTCGGCAGGTTCACCTTCACGATCGCGAAATCCAACCCGCGCGAGGATGCTCTCGCGAAGCACTCCCGTGAGCACGGCAGCGGCTGCCTGATCTGGACCGCGACGGCTACGGGCTCGCCTCTGTGGAGGGGCGGAAGCACCGGACACACCGGCTCAGCTAGGAGACCCGCGTCGGCCCTCTACGATGGCTCCAGCACCCGATCGGAGACCCGCATGACCACTCTGAACTGGGAAGCGCGCGTGGCGTCCTGAGCCCGCAGGCTCGGCGCCCTATCGCAGAACTGTCACGGGCAGCTGCGTCTGCGCATCATCACCGTTAACGTAGCTGAACGCTGCGATCTGGCCGATCTCTCGCAGTCCGAGACTCGCGTCTCGATAGCTGACAACGATCCCCTCGTCGAGCACCTCGACACTCTCGCCGACGTAGTTGGACTGGTTGGCGTCGGCGAAGTCGAAGATGAACGCCTCGACCTTGCTTCCGAACCTGATACCCAGCCGCTTCCCCCCATTGCCGTCCGGGCCGTAGTAGTCCACGCCGTATCCGAAGTATTCCGGCCACGTCGGCGTCTCGATCCGCTCGCCTAGCCCCCACGTCACGACAATGCTGTTGGCGTGCTCCTCGACGAGGACGGAGGTCACGTGTCGCGGGAACAGGGGTTCAGCCATACGCCCAGACTAGGGCTCACTGCCGTCGTCCGCACCAGGTTCGGCCACGGCCGGCAAGTCGAACGTGCCGTCGACAAGACGCCTCAACTCGTCGTCGTTCTCCGCGTCGAGCTTGTGCGACTCCCGGATTGCCGTGAACAGTGCCTTCTCAAACTTCGCCGTCTCGTCATCACTCACGAGCGGTTCGTCCTCGAACTCGTCGTCATCGCTCATGTCGACATGCTCGTCGCGGCTCTCTCCCCCGTCAACTCTTGACGGGATTGTGTCCTCCATCTTGAGGACACAGCCCTATGCCGCTACCGTGGTGCTCACCCGAGGATGTCCAGCCGCCGCGGATTCGAAATCCTCAGCGATGACGTCTCAACCCGACGCGAAACGGCTGGCATCCCCTGGGAAATCCTTCTCCCCTCTGTGGCTTGCCTCCTTGGCCCGCCCTTCTTATTGAGCTGATGCTCCCCCAAGCCGTGCTCGATCCGCGGAATCACGACTCGATCGTGTCCAGCTCCACGGTTCCCGCTGCTGCCGTCGGTCGCCCACGGGACTTCCGCAGGGACTGTCTGAATAACGGTGGATCTGGTCTGGCCTGACCGGAAGGGAACTCGATGACCGATGTCATCGTTATTCAGACAGTCCCCTGACCTCAGGTGGTCGATTAAGTGCGCCGTAAGGGGACGAACCGTCGTCACCTTGAGTGACCGAACAAATGGCGGGGGCTGGACGATCGGTTCAAGTGCAGATAAGGCTCACCAC
>NZ_JBXAPS010000019.1:0-23066 GCF_058806435.1 Leifsonia sp. GW821-FHT13C09
AGACAGAGCCCACCTCGGCATCGCAGGCCACGCCCCCATCGACCGAATCAACAACGGTCGAGGTCAGTACAGCTAGCTGCTGGACTTGCTCCACGATCGACGCATGCAGTGCCTCCGCCTGTGCCTGGCGCTCCTCCGCGTGCCGTGTGATGACCTTGTCGCCCATGATCCGTGCCTCCCGATCGACCCTCAGAGGGTCCTGTGTCAAGTCAGCGGGTGTTGGTGTCGTTGTTCCCGCCGATCAGTCTTTTTGCCGTTCCGGCAGAGAGATCGAGAGCGCGTGAAGGCAGTGCAGTGCCCGGAGGGGAGCGGTTGCTAAGTGGAGGGAGCGCAGCGAGCGGAGTCTGCAAATAGCGATCGGAGGGAACGGAGCTGGCGGAGGAAGCTACGATCGGCCGGCCGGAATGGCAAGAAGTCGGCTGCAAAGCAGCACGCCGAGGGCGTTTCGAAGGGGGTTCGAATTTCCACGTGGTCGCGATCTCCTGTTGCGCTCACGGTTGCGGTGATCGTCTGCTTCAGCCACACGGTCGCTAGTGCGGCCTTACCGGGTCCCGAGGTGACCGCGTACGGGGTGCTGGCCCGGCATCGTGATCCGGATCGGCGCGACCGCCGCAGCGCTCGGGGTGCCCCTGGCCATGATCGCCGGATCGGCGCACCAGTCTCGCAAAGGCCCCCAACCGCAACATCCCGCACCGGTTGCGGCCGTGCATCCCCGTTTCAGCGTGCCGTGACGTGCAGAACTCACCCTCGGCCTGGTCGTGTGCCTCCTCATCCCGGTCACGGACCTGCACGGCGCGATCGACTTCTCCAGCTTTGGCGTCCTGCTCTACTACTTCGTCGCCAACACCGCCTCCTTGACGCAGGCCCGTGGGAATCCCCGTTATCCGCGCTTCGTCGCCATTGCCAGCGCCATCGGATGCCTCATCCTCGTCGCCACCCTCCCGCTTTGTCCTGTCATCGCCGGGATAATCGTCCTCGCGGGGGCTCGGCTATCGACTGATCAGGCTGCGAGCGGAGAAGCCCTCCACGCGGTAGGGCACAACAAGCCTGATCAGTCGCCAGGGCGCCGTCGTTCGATTTGGATCGTGTCGTGCCACTTGCCAGCCCGAAGGCCGCACGTGGTCAGGGCTATGCGCTCTCGGTGACCGACCTGACGTACTCGCGGGGCAAGCGGAGGCGAAAGAATGTCGCGTGTGGGCTACTCGTCTCGGTGGTCCTTCAGCCACTCGCTTGCGTCGGGAGGGTTGGCGTTGTGGGAGCGAGGAGTGTGCAGATGGCGTCCGGCGAGCAGTGGCGCGTATCGAGTCGCTGACGCGATTGAAGGATCGCCATGAGTTCATTCTCAAGGTCGGCGAGCTCCCGCAGTCGCTGGCGAACCTCCGTGAGTTTGGTGTCCAGCACGGTGGTGACGTGGTCGCAGGGAGCGGATCCGCTGTCTCGGATCTGGAGGATTCCGCGGATGTCCTTCAGGGTCAGCCCTGCTGTCTGCGCGGACCGGATGAATTGGATTCGTGCGACGGCCGCAGACGTGTAGTCGCGGTACCCGCCGGGGGTCCGGGCTGGTTCTGCGACGAGGCCACGGCGTTCGTAGAAGCGCACGGTCTGAGCCTTGACGTGTGCTCGCTCCGCGAGTTCACCGATCAACATTTTGGTTTCCTCTCCGCTTGACCTTGTACTGCGGTGCAAGCCTTACCGTTTCGGTATGGAGATAACACTGCAGTATTTCGATGGTTGCCCGAACTGGATGACGACGGAGCAGCGCTTGCATGAGGTCACTGACGGGCGCGCGGACATCACCATTCAGCGTCAGTTGGTGAGCAGTGTCGAGGAAGCTGAGGAGCTTGGTTTCCACGGTTCCCCGACCGTCCTGATCGACGGTGATGATCCGTTCGCCGATCAGGATGCGCCGGTCGGTTTGGCGTGCCGGGTATACCGCTCCGGAGCCGGTCTCGCTGGTTCTCCGACGGTCGAGCAGTTGAAGGACGCTATCGAGTCGCGTCATCGTTCGGGGTCGCGCTGATCGGAGTTGATGTTGAGGAATCGCAGGGCGGTGCTTCGCGTGTGCGCTCGCGGTGTCGTTCGACCAGCATCATCCCGGGGATGGTGGTCAGCGCGATGATGGCGAGCAGGATGGTTAGCAGGCCTAAGCCGTCGAAGGCCAGCCATTGCGCGAAGACGCCGCCCAGGAGGTTGCCGAGAAGGTAGCCGACCCCGAGAACAACCGAGTAGACCCCCATGATGAGGCCACGGTTTGGGCGGAAGTCTGCGGAGATGTCGGAGAGATGGGTGAGCGCTGCGGGGGTGAAGCCCGCCTCCAGGAAGACTCCGACGACGACGATCGGAATGGCGATCGTTGGGGCGATGCCGTGGTTCGCCATGATGAGCCCGGCAGAAGTGAGGACTGCACCGCTGATGGTGACGGTGAGGGTCGGCAGGCTGGGTAGTCGGCCGACGATGAAGGACCATCCGATGATGCAGACGCTGAACAGGAGCACGTAGCCGCCGAGGATTGGGGAAAGCCAGGCGGGGTGGTGGGCTAGGGAGCCGGTGAATCGTTGGCCGGGGAATGTGCGGTCGCCGGCGAGGACGTAGGTGATTTGCGAGGTCACCCAGGTGCCGAGGATGGCGTTGACCGCGATCCAGGACGGGAGGAAGGCCAGGAGCCGCCTATTGCTGAAGATCTTCATTCTGCGGCGAAGTGTCACCGGTGTGGTGTCGGCTTTTGGCCGGTCGGTGCGGGTGAACGTCGCGACGAGGATTCCGGCGATGGCGTAGATGCCGGCGAGCACGGTGAAAGCCCAGAGCCCGGTGACGGCGTACAGTGCCGGACCGATGACTGCGCCCACTGCGATACCGCCGGAAGAGGAGAGTTCGTACATGCTGTTGAGGCGGCCGCGACGGTGACGATCTTCATCGGTGCTGTCGGCGAGTAGGCCGAGGGTGGCTGGGGTCGCCATCGCAGCCGACGTGCCGTCGATGAGCCGGGACACTCCAACGATCGCGACCACCATCGCCAGCGGAGGTGTTGCGCTGAACACCGACGCGCCCGGCGTCAGCACAATCCCGACGGCGGCGACGAGCGGGGCGACCACCAGAAAGAGGCGACGCCCCTTCAAGTCGCTGAGCGAGCCAGAGAGCGGCGCGAGAATCAATTCGGCCAGATATGCGAGGGCGGACAGTGCACCCAGGACGAGTGAACTGATGGGCACGCCGCGGTGCGCGAGGTCGACGAAGTAGCTTCCGACGACGAGTGCGCCCGCCGCTGAGGCCGCGCGAAGGAGGAATTGGGCGAGGATGACGACTCCAGCCGCATGGGCGCCGCGCGGACGTCTTCTCGGCCGGTCGATGCGACCTGCTCGCCCGGTGACGTCGGTCACCGGTATTCGGGGTTGCTGGCGAAGCCGAATCTCTCGCCGTTGTTCCACTGCTCTCGCAGGTTCCCGTAGGCGGGGATTCCTCCGGAGTCCTTCAGCCTGCGCGCAGTGTGCAGAAGATTCCAGGACATGAAGGTGGTGTTCCGGTTGGTGAAGTCGTTCTCTGGTCCGCCGGAGCCGGGGTCGAGGTAGGACGGTCCTGGCCCTATCGGTCCGATCCAGCCGGCGTCGGCGGCCGGCGGGATGGTGAAGCCGATGTGCTGCATGCTGTACAGCAGCGACATTGCGGCGTGTTTTACCCCGTCTTCGTTGCCGGTGATGACGACGCCGCCGACCTTGCCGTAATAGATGTATTGCCCTTTGGCGTTGTAGAGCCCGCTCATCCCGTAGAGCCGTTCGACGAGCTTTCGTGTGACCGAGGCGTTGTCGCCGAGCCAGAGCGGTCCACCGATGACGAGGATGTCGGCTGCGTCGACCTTCGGCCAGATCAGCTCCGGCCATTCGTCGCTCGCCCAACCGTGGTCGCGCATATCCGGATACACGCCGGTCGCGACGTCGTGGTCGATGAACCGGATGGATTCGACGGTGACTCCGACTGACCGCATCAGCGCTATGCTGCGCTCCATGAGGCCCTGGGTGTTGCTCACCTGCGGACTGGGCTTAAGGGTGCAGTTGATGTAGAGAGCGCGCAGGTCGTCGTAGCGGGCGGGCGGAGCCGGTCGGTCGTTCATGAGGGCACGCTACGCGCAGCGAACGGTTCGGCTCTGTGCGCTCGATCACGGGCCGGGCATCCGTGCTTTCGGCGTACAGTGCGCGGCATCGCGACGAGATGAAGAAGGAACCGATGAGACTTCCGGCTGTGACCGTGTTCGATGTCAACGAGACGTTGTCGGACTTGTCCGGCATGTCATTGCGGTTCGCTGAGATTGGTGCACGCCCGGAGGAGGCCGCGTTGTGGTTCGCGACGGTCCTCCGTGACGGGTTCGCTCTCGCGGCGGCTGGTGGCAGCGAGCGGTTCGCCACCATCGCCGAGGACCTTCTGCGGCTTCGGCTGCGCGATCAGCCGCTCAACACTGATATCGAACCGGCTGTTGCGCATGTCTTAAGTGGATTCGCGGAGCTGAGCCTTCACCCTGATGTCGTGCCCGGTGTATCAGCGTTGCACGCGGCCGGCCGGCGGCTGGTCACCCTCAGTAATGGTTCGACGTCGGTGGCCGACGGATTGTTCCGTACAGCTGGGATCCGGGAGATGTTCGATGCGCTGCTCAGCGTGGAGGACACGTCGCGGTGGAAGCCGGCCCGCGAAGCGTACGAATACGCTGCGAACGCTTGCGGAGTGGGGGTGGGGGAGATGATGCTGGTGGCTGTGCACCCGTGGGACATTCATGGCGCGGATGCAGCGGGGCTGCAGACGGTGTGGGTGAACCGTTCCGGAGGGCCGTATCCGCCGTATTTCGCGGCCCCTCTGTACGAGGTGCGCTCGCTGGAAGAGCTCGCCCGCTTGGGTTGAGGCGCCCAGGCTTAGTCGATCGGCGGGTGAACGGTGAGCTCGAACCGTTCATCGTAGAACGCCACGTACCCGGCAGGTACGCCGGAATCTGCCAGCGGTCGTTCGTAGCTCCATAGCTGATCGGTGTAGACGTCGCCGCCGAGCGTAAATGACCAGTACGACGCTTCGCCTTTGTAGGGACAGATCGTGTGAGTCCGGGTGGGAAGCAAGGGTACGAGGATGTCGGCGCGCGGCACGTAATAGCGCGTCGGGAGCCCGGTCTCGTACAGGAGGCGCCCGCGCACAGTGTCGGCCAGGACCTGACCGTCGAGTGAGAGCTGGATGCGCTGTGACGTAGCGCGCACGTCGACACGGTGGAAGGGGTCGCGTGGGTGTCCGAGGATCTGGTCGTCGTCCTCCAGCCAGGCATCGAAGTTGCTGAAGCGGAGGACGACCATTCCTGCCAGCTCATCGTCTGCAGGGGATGGCAGAGCGGTCTGCGATCGGAGGACCTGGTCGGAGAGGAGGATGTCCTCGACAGGGACCGCGTAGGTGGGCACAGGGCCGCCGGGGGGCCAGACCAGCAGGGCGCGCCGGCTGTCGAGGACGACCCTCCCGTCGAGGACGGCGCGAACCCGCTTACGCGTCGGCTCGACGCGAAAATCGTCGCTGTGGCTGGCGAGAAGTTCACCCATCCGTATCGTCATCGATGCTCCTAAAGGTTGCGCCCGGCGAGCCAGCGTTTGGCGATGGTGGCGGGGGTCGCCTTCGTGGCGCCGCTGCTCTCGCTGTTGAACTCGATCAGGTCCGACGTTGTCAATGCGTGGGAGACCTCATTGAGCACTTTGGAGACCGTGGGGGTGGCGTTCCTGGAGTTGATCAACGGGAGCACGTTCTGGGCGAGGATCAAGTTTTTCGGGTCCTTCAATGTGACCAGGTCGTTGGCCTTGATCGCAGGAGAGGTCGTGAAGATGTCCGCGACCTGCACACTTCCGCTGGTGAGCGCTCGGATGGTAAGCGGTCCGCCGCTGTCGCTGATCGGTTCCAACGTGACATCCACCCCATACACGCGTTTCAGCCCGGCGCTGCCGGCCGGGCGCACCGCGAACTCAGGGTTGGCGGCGATCGTCAGGTTGAGCGGCACATGCGCGAGGTCGCCGATGCTGGTGACGTGGTACTTCTCCGAGAATGCCTTGGTGACATTCTCGGAATCCTTGTCTTGCGCCGTGGATTCGTCCAGCACTGTGAATCCGGAGGGAAGCTTCTTGCTCAGTTGTGCGTAGACGTCGTTGCTGGAGGAGGCTGTCGCGGCCTTGTCGTAGTACTGAAGCAGGTTGCCGGAGTATTCGGGGATCAGGTCGATGGAGCCGTCCTGAAGCGCCTTGAGGTAGAGCTCGCGCTGACCGATGTTGAACCGCCTAGTCACGGCGATGCCCTTGCTCTCCAACGCCTGCGCATACACTTCCGCGATGATCGCGGACTCTGGGAACGCCGCCGATCCGATGACGATGTTCCCGCCGGACGGTGAGCCGCTCGACGTCTGGGCAGCGGAACCGCCGAATGGCGCGCCTACGGTGCAACCCGCAAGCAGCAAAGCCGCAGCGATCGCCGCTCCGGTCAGGACGGGTCGTCGCAGTCGTGGGGACATGTGTGGGGAGCCTCTCCTCGGCGAACGTGTGTGGGGCTTGTGTCAGAGCTGTGCGAGTGCGTCATCCAGCGCGCGATGGAATGTCGGATACGCGTAGATCGTGTTCCGGAGATGCTCGATCGGCGTGCGTTCGTGAACGGCGAGGGTGAGGAGGGAGAGGACTTCGCCTCCGACGGGACCGGCCGAGGTCGCTCCGACGAGGATTCCGCGCCGGCTGTCCACGATGAGTTTGATGAATCCCTGGTTGCCGATGGCGTGCAACCATCCGCGTGTGGAATTCGGGATCTGCGTGAGGGCAGTTGTGATTTGGAGGTCGGCGCGGCGCGCTTCGGCCTCTGTGAGCCCGACCGCTCCGATTTCCGGGTCGGTGAAGGTTACGCGTGGCACAGCGTGGTATTCGCCGGCGGCGTGTTCCCTGCCGAGGATGGTGTCCACGACGATCCGGGCTTGGTACATCGACACGTGCGTGAATGCTCCTCTGCCGGTGATGTCGCCGATGGCGAAGACGGTGTCGGTGAGCCGGCCGTGGTCGTCGGTGGCCAAGGAGCGCCCGGTCGCGTCCACGCCGGTGCTGTCCAGGCCCAGGTCGGAGATGTTGGGTCGGCGTCCGGTTGCGACCAGCAGTCTCTCAGCGGTCAGCCTCGTCTCGCCGATCGTGACGGTGAACCGCGCACCGTCGTGGCTGACGGACTCCGCAGGGGATCCCGTGTGCACTCGGATGCCTTCCGCGGTGAGGACATCCTTGATCAGGGAGCTGGATTCCGGTTCTTCGGCAGGAAGGAGCCGGTCGGCGGCTTCGACGATGTCGATGTTGCTGCCGAACCGGGCGAACGCTTGGCCGAGCTCGACGCCGACGGCGCCACCACCGAGGACGATCAGGGATTCCGGCGCCGTCGTGGCAGCGACCGCGTCGCGATTGGTCCAGAAGGGGGTGTCGGCTAGGCCCGGGATCGGGGGGACCGCTGGCGAGGTGCCGGTATTGAGGATGATCGCCTTGCGAGCTTGATAGGTGGTGTCCGCGACCTGCACCGTGTCGGTACCGGTGATAGTGGCGTGGCCGCGTACGAAGCGGCCTCCCGCGTTCTGGAAGCGGTCGACGGCGACCTGGTCGTTCCAATCGTCCGTTGCTTCCGTGCGGATCCGGTGGGCAACGGGTGCGAAGTCCGGGGTAGTTTCGGCGGTGCCGGCGAGTGCGGGGACGCGGCGTGCTTCGGCGAGAACGTTCGCGGCGCGGATCATCATCTTGGTGGGGATGCACCCGTAGTAGGCGCATTCCCCGCCGACGAGGTGTGAGTCGATTCCGATCACCGACAACCCTGCGTGGGCGAGCTCTTCGGCGGCTGTTTCACCGCCCGGACCCATTCCCACAACGATGACATCGACTTGTTCGACCATGATCCGCTCTTCCTTTCTTCGGAGATGCTGCTGGGACGCGGCGCGTCAGTCGTGAGTGAGGCGGCGCATCCACCGGGCGAAGAGCCCCGGGCGGTTTGTCTGGGAGTCAGCGTCGGCTGCGGGCGCTTTGGTGACCCGGACGCCGTTCCAGAAGGCAACGTAGCCCTGGATCTGGCTGGCCGCAGCGGAGGGGTTCGGGTAGTACCAGGCAGCGTCGGGATTGGTTTTACCGCCCACTTCGAGGCTGTAGTAGCGGGCGGTCCCCTTCCACGGGCACACCGAGGTGAGGTCGCTGCTGTGAAACAGGGACCGATCCAGGCTTTCCGGCGGGAAGTATTGGTTACCCTCGACACGGATGGTGCGATCCGATTCGGCGACGACGACACCGTTCCACGTGGCACGGTAGGTGACGGGTGAGGAGCTCATCGGTTTCTCCATTCCTGGGGTTTTCGCCACAGTAAATCGGGTCGGGCCTGTCGCACTGTGATCTCGGTTGCACGAAACGCAGCCCAGTTAGCGCTCTAGGAACGACCCGCGTAGGCTGACGGATTTTCGGCGAAACGGTGCTCGCAGCGGTCGGAGCAGAAGTAGAACTTCTCACCGCGGTGCTGACGGGTCGCGGGGGCGTGGGCGATTTCCACCTGCATACCGCAGACGTAGTCTGTGGCGAGCCGCTGGTGGGTGCTGAATCGTTCCCGGTTGCGGTACAGCCAATAGAGAACGGTTGCGAGAGCGAGCGCGGCGATGTTCAGCCAGGTGGTGTAGTTCCAGTGGAAGGCCGTACTGACGATGGTGTTCGACGGCGCGGGCAGGGGGACTTGGAACAGACGAAACAGCAGGTCGGTGAGCAATCCTGCCGCGCTCATCACCACCCAGAACAGTGCGAAGAGCTTCCAGGCGATGCGTCGCCCGTAGAGCTTGATGTAGATCAATACCAGCGGAAGGGCGATGAGGTCGGCGAAGATGAACGCGATGGTCCCGCCGAAGCTGAGCCCGTTGGCGTAGAGCGCGGTCGCCAACGGCACGTTCCCGACTGAACAGACGAAACTGATGAACGCGATGAAGGGGCCGATCAGCACGTTCTCGAGATCGCTCCAGAACCCGTGCCCGGAGAAGAAGGCGACGTGCCAAATCGATGCGGGAACGGCGACCGCGAGGCCCCCGGCGACCAAGTAGCCGATCACCAGCTCGCGTCGGAGCATCTTTAGGTCTGAGATGGCGTATCCCGCGGCGTCCGCCCAGCCGGAGCGGCTCCGCATCCGCTGCCAGACCGATGGCTGCGTGCGCGCGGCCTGGACGTCATCTGGTTGCTCGGACTCAGCATTGTGCGCCAACGCCTCCCTCGCCGCCGCCAGTTGCGCGGTGGGGAAGACCCGCGGCGCCAGAAGAGTGAACAGAATGATCATGATTGCGCCGCCGACGAATTCGGCCAACGCGAATTGCCACCCGATCAGTGTCCAGAGCACGAGTCCCAGCTCGACAACCAGATTGGTGGCGGCGAGCATGAAGACCATCGCCGTGACGAAGTCAGCGCCCTTCTGAAACAGCGACTTCGCCAGCGCCGCAGCGGCGTAGGAGCAGCTGGAGGAGATGATCCCGAAGAACCCTGCTCGGGCGATGGTCTTGGGTCGGTGGTCCCCGAGGTACTTCTGCATCTCGCCGCGAGAGACGAAGGCTTGGACCGCGCCGGAGAGCGTGAACCCGAACACGAGGGCCCAGAGAGTGCCCCAGAGCATGAAGAACGCGGTCAGCAGTCCGTTGGCGATTACGGTCAGGGTCGTCATCGGCTTCTCCTTTCGGTTGTCCGACGCGCCCGCTTGTCATTGCGGGCAGTGTGGATAAGGCGGCGCAGTTCAGCGGCGACGAAACGGATGCACCCAAGGGGGCCGGTTGCGCAACTGGGGATCCGCGAGTCCTCGTAGTCCGAGCCGTTGTCGACCATGAGTACGCCTTCTTTCACTCGAATGTGCGGGGCAGGTTGAGGCATTCCATGTTAGGAGAGGGTCCCTGGGGCCAGGTCAAGCCGCACAGGGTGATCGAGCGCACAGACGGGCCGCGGGGGTGTGCGTAACGTGGTGGACGATCTTGGCCCACTCTGTCCCGCGAATGCGAGGACGGCTGACAGACAAGGAAACGTCCACATGAGCTCCGACTTCGACCTGATCGCCATCGGCTCCGGCACCGCGAGTGCTGCCGCCGCGACCAAATGCGCAAAGGCCGGCTGGCGTGTCGCGGTCGTCGATGACCTGCCCTTCGGTGGCACCTGCGCGCTGCGCGGATGCGATCCGAAGAAAATCCTCCGCCGCGGCGCGGAGGTCATCGACGCCGCCCACCTCTTAGAGGGCAAGGGCATCGCCCCAGGAACCCTGACCATCGACTGGCCTGCGCTGATGGCGCACAAAAGGGGGTTCACCGAGCCCATGTCGCAGCGGATCGAGAAGGGGCTCGTCGCGGCCGGCGTGACCGCCCTGCACGGGCTCGCCGTGTTCACCGGACCTAACACGCTCACCGTCGACGGTGTCGAGCACACTGCGTCACGTTTCCTGATCGGCACCGGAGCGCGTCCTCGCACGCTGGAGTTCCCCGGCGCGGAGCATGTGATCGACAGCACCGCATTCCTGGAGCTAGATGCGCTGCCGAAGCGGATCCTGTTCGTCGGCGGCGGCTTCATCTCATTCGAGTTCGCGCACATCGCTGCCCGCGCTGGCAGCGAGGTCGCCATTGTCCACCGCAACGCGCGGCCGCTGCGCCGCTTCGACCCGGACCTGGTGGCGCTGCTCGTGCAGCGCAGCCGGGAGCTCGGCATCGACATCCGGCTCGATACCGCCATCGCCCGCGTCGACGCGGCCGGTTCGGGCTTCCGGGTGCTGACCACGCGTTCAAAGCAGGGGGAGTCGGAGGCGTTGGAAGTCGACCTGGTCGTGCACGGGGCCGGACGGGTCCCCGACCTGGATCGGCTGAACCTGGATGCCGCTGGGATCGCGCACGATGAGCACGGGGTGAGCGTGCACCCGCACTTGCGGAGCGTTTCGAACCCGAGTGTGTACGCGGCCGGGGACGCCGCACACACTCAGGGGCCGCCACTGACCCCGGTGGCCGCGATCGAGGGCAAAGTTGCCGCCTCCAACATGCTCAAGGACGCCGCGGTCGTACCGGACTACACCGGGATCCCCACGGCGGTCTTCACCGTTCCCGAGCTCACGGCGGTCGGGCTCCTGGTAGACGAAGCCCGCGCGCAGGGGATCGATGTGGACGTGAGATACAGCGACACGAGCCGTTGGTTCTCCAACTACCGGATCGGAGAGCCCACCGCCGCGGCCAAGATCCTCATCGACCGCGCCACCGACCGGATCGTCGGCGCGCACTTGTTCGGCCCCGAATACGCCGAACTCGTCAACACGATCGCTCTGGCGATGAAGACGGGGCTCACCACCCGGCAGGTGAGGTCGATGACTGCCGCGTACCCCAGCGTCGGCTCCGACCTCGGCTCCCTGCTGTGACCGGTTGGCGCAACGACCAACCGGCGACACGGTTCCGGTGGTGGGCCGGTCCGGCGGCAGCGGTGGTCGTCGCGGCGATCTGGGTGGCTTTGGCGCGGGTGAACCCGACCACGACCTATCACTTCGCCCCGGTTGTCGCCGCGGCTGTGTGGCCGGTCCTCGAGAGGGTCTGGGCGGGTCGGCCGGTGAAGCTCACCGCTGCCGTCGCCGCTTCGGCAGGTGGGGCCGCGATCGCTCTCGTCGCCCTCGTCGTTCTCGCATGCGCCGGAACCCTGCGAGGGCCGGCGCTCCTCGGTGTCGCGGTCCCGACGGAGGCGATAGCCGGGGCGCTCGCGGGAGGCGTTCTCGGCCTAGTGCTCGCGGTCTCCTTTCGAGCGAGAGGCCGTAAGAGGGATTCTCGACGCCGCGTGAACGATAGCGTGCGTCGACCTTAGGTCGTCCCTAAAGGCGACGCGATGGGCGCTCCTTCGATAATCGAGCAGAACGCAGCGAGGTTGGCACTGTTGGAGGCGGATGCGTCGTCTGCGCGGCTGGCTGCGCGAATGGCTTCGCGCATGCGAGTCAGATGCGTGATCTGCTCCTCGATGTGGCGCAGATGTTCGGCGAGGAAATCACGGACGCTGGCGCAGGGTTCGGTGCCGTCGCGGTGCAGGGACAGTACCTGGTTGATCTCCTCCAGTGTCAGCCCGAGTGTCTGGGCCTGGCGGATGAAGCGGAGCGTACTGACGTCGTCTTCGCTGTAGAGGCGGTACCCGGCGCTGTTGCGTGCCGGGCTGTTCAGAAGGCCTCTTTGTTCGTAGAGCCTCAACCCTTTGCGGGTGGTGCCGGTCAGTTCAGCTGCCTGTCCCGCAGTCAGCGGGACTTCGCTGGTCAGCATGGTTGTTCTGGCCCCAATCTTTTGCATTTTCCTCCGAAGCTGGTGCTGTCAGGCCAGCGGTGCGGCGGGTGGGAAGTCGAGTTCGGTGCCGGCGTAGTGGTTGAAATAGTTGGTGTAGAGGTTCGCGGCGATGTGCGCGAAGAGCTCATCCAGCTCCGCGTCGCTCCAGCCCGCTTCCCGCGCGTGAGCGCGGACCGCGGCTGAGACGTAGCCGGTATCGGCGGCGACGTTTCGGGCGACCTCAGCCAGGGCCGACAGGCGTGCGTCGAAAGTGATCTCGCCGGTGCGGATCTGCAGGATCTGTTCGTCGCTGAGTCCGGCGGCGCGCGCCGACGCGGTGTGCGCCGCTTGGCAGTATTCGCAGCCGTTCTGGTTTCCCACCGCCAGGGCGATGGTCTCGCGGGTGCGGGCGTCGAAGGTCCCGTGCTCGCGGATTGCGGAGGTCATGGCGGCGTAGGCGGCGACGACGATCGGCGATCGGGCCATCTGCGCGTGGATGTTCAGCAGCCGTCCAGACCTTTTCTTCAGCTGTTCTGCGATGGGGCGCGAGGGTGCGGGGAGGCGGTCGAATACGTCAGTCATGGGTGTGCGACTCCGAGAGGTGTGTTGGTTGGATGGTGATTCCTGTACCGGGTTCGAAGGCGATCATTCGTCGCAGGAACCAGGCAAAGGGCGTGGGAAGCGGGTAGGTCCAGGCTGCATTTCGCACTTCGGCGCCCCTGACGCGCAGGTGACGGTAGCGGGCGATCCCTTTCCACGGGCACACCGTGGTCAGGGCGCTGGGGGTCAGCAGGTCGGAATCCACATCTGATTCTGGAAAGTACAGGTTGCCCTCTACGACTACTCCGCGCGTCGTGGAGGCGATGAGGGTGTTCCCGAGATACGCGGTCGCCGTTCGCCGCTTCATCTCAGAGCGCGTCTCTCGTGAGCTGCCGGAGCCGGGCGGGGTCAGTGATGACGATGCGGCCTCGTCCTTGCCGGATCAGGTCCCGGTCGGCGAAGTCGCTGAGGACTCGGCTGGTGGCCTCCCGGGTGGCGCCGATGACGCTGGCCAGTTGCTCATGGGTGAGCCGGACCTGGAGGGTGCTGCGGCTGAAGCGTCCGCTGGCGCCGGGGTGGGGCCGGGTGAGATTAAGAAGCGTTGCGGCGACGCGGGCTTGCAGGGGCCGCAGCGCCAGGTCGGTGAGTCGGTCCTCCAGTTCGCCGACGCGTTCGCCGAGGATCCGGGCGACGCGGATGGCGATGCGCGGATCGGCGAGGAGGAAGCGTTCGACATCGGTGACCGAGAGCTGGCAGATGAGCGCGTCATCGATCGCTTCGGCGTAGCTGTCGTACATCCGCTGGCCGACCAGAGCCATCTCGCCGAAGACCGCCCCGGGTTCCAGGATCGCGAGGGTGAGCGCCTTGCCGTCCTCCGCCACCCGGAAGATGCGGACGCGGCCGGCCTTCAGAATGAACAGCGATCGGATCGGCTGGGCCTGGCTGTACAGCAGCTGCCCGCGGCTGAAGGGCACCGCGGGGGCCATGCGGTCCATGGCTTCGATCTCTGCAGCACTGAGGTCGGCGAAGAGGTCCACCTCGCTCAGACAGGAGAAGGGGTCCCGTGGGCCTGCGTCGGCGGCGTGGTTCTGCGCCGACGCCGGCCCGAGCGGCGACCACGGCGCCGATTTGCCGAGTCCGCCTAGTCGGGGGTCGATATCGCTCATGCTCGCCTCCGGGCGATCGGGACGGCGACGGCCGCCAGGATGAGGGCGTAGATCAGGTGCCCCATCAGGGACAGCATCGTGGTTGCGCCGAACGAGAACACGGCGCCCCCGAGCATCAGCGGCATCATGATCAGCGGCCCTAACACCCACAGGATAACCCCGTAGATCGCACCGGCGGTCAGCCCGCGGCCCCACGAGGTGAGCCATCGTCCGCCGAGTAGTGCGAATACCAGCCCGTAGAAGATCGAGATCATGATGTGGATTCCGAAGCCGACGATCGGGGAGGTGGAATGGACCATCCCGGCGATGGTGGTGAGCATGCCCATCATCGACATCATCATGCCGAAGACCACACCGCCTGCGATCCCGCCGACGGCGCCGGCGAGCAATCGTCGGCCCAGCCCGGCTGTGGTGAACTCGGTTGTGGAGGTGTGTGCAGTCATGGCGATTCTCCTTTCTCGAGAATTCGATGCTGCGACGCTAGAAGCATCTCGCCCCACCGGTCTGTGACCGAGGCCACAGTTCCGCAAAATCGGCCGTTCCTCACCGGCATCCGATCGGATTCGAGCCTCGATTTGGCAGGAGTTCGGTGAGCGTCATCACAGTAGGCGCGAGCGGTGGAGGAGGAGGATCAGGGAGTGATCTCATCGGAATCGGGCGCCAAGAGCGCGGAGAAGCGCTCCCTGCGCCGGGACAGCATCGCGTTCGTGGGAACGGTCGGCTCGGCCGTCGGAATCCAGGCGCCGGCCGGAGGAGTGAGCTTCCTGCCCGCCTTGATGGCGGGCATCGTAGGGCTCAGCGGCCCGGCGTCGTTCGGTTCGGCCGTGGTGGTGATGCTGTTTGTAGCGTTCGCATTCGTGGTGTTCACGCGCGCGTTTGCCTCAGCGGGCTCGGTGTACACCTTCACCGGGCGGGTACTGGGCGTGCGATATGGCGTCTTCGCCGCCTGGTTGCTCCTGCTGGTCTACGTGGCGTTCGCCTCGTCCGTGTTCGCGTCGAACGCGAACGCGCTGGTCACCCTGTTCTTCCCGCAGCTTCTCGGCACACCGTTCTGGTTGGTGATGGCGGCGCTGCTCTGGGCGGCGACGATTGTCCTTGTGCGGTACTCCATCCGCGTCTCGACGGTGCTGATCTTCGTCCTGGAAGCGGTCGCGGTGGTTCTGATCGGTGTTGTCGCTGTCGCGGTGCTCGTCCACGAGCCGGCCCGAGTCGCGTCGTTGGGCCTGCAGCCCTTCAATCCGGTCGGTGTTCCGATCAGCGTCCTCGCTCCGGGGGTCATCTTCGCATTCACCGGGTTCGCGGGGTTCGAAGTCGCTGCGACGTTGGGGGAGGAGTCGCGTGCGCCGCGCCGGGTGATTCCAGCCGCGATGGTCACCGCCCTAGTGGTCTCGGGAGCGATCTACACGGTGATGTCGTACGTTGAGACGGTGGCCTATCCGTCGGCGTCAGCGTTAGCAGCCGCCGCCGATCACGGGGTGCCGTTGGCGGCGATCGCGGACCGCTTCGTCGGGTCCGGGATGGGCACGGCCGTCATCGTCGCCTCGATCATCAGCGGGTTTGGGGCACAGTTGGCCGCAGTCAACGGTGCGGCGCGGCTGCTGTTCGCGGGAGGCCGTGCCGGGATCGTGCCGGGCCGGGTCGAATTCACCCATCCACGGTTCCGCACCCCGACACGCGCGATCGCGGTAGTGGCAGTGGCGACGATCGTGCCGTTGCTCGCGTTGAATTCCCGCTCGCCGCTCGGCGCTTTCGACGACCTGGCGACCTACGGCGCGGATCTGATCGTGGTCGCCTACCTGCTGACCCTGATCGCCGCGGTCGTCTTCTCGATCCGACAGCGCCGCGCCGTTCGAGTCGTCGTCCTCGCTGTCGGTGTCCTCCTCGTCGGCTACGTGATCGCGGCGACGGTGTTCCCGTTCCCCGCGGGTGAGTCGCGGTGGTATCTCATTGCCGCCGGCCTGTCCCTGGTTGCTGGCGGGGTGATCGCTGCCACCCTGAGGAGGGACCGACTGCAGGCCGTGGAGCTCTTCGGAGACGACCCGGTACCGTCCACAGCCGAACGGATGACCGCCGGCAGCGCTACTCGTCCGGCCGAGTGAGCTTCCGGAGTTCCCGGAGGTCCGCCTTCCCGGTCGGGTTACGTGGGATCTCCGTCACCACATCGATGCGCTTTGGCCGCGCGAACACCGGGAGCCGCCCCCGAACCCAGATTCGGAGCTCGTCAGTGGTCGCGGGGCTGCCGAGTACGACCGTGGCGGCAACTGCCTCGCCGCCGTCCTGGTCGGGTTCCCCGTAGGCGACGGCGTCGGTCACAGCTGGGTGGGTGCGCAAGGCGTCCTCGACGGTGACCGGGGCGATCTTCACGCCACCTCGGTTGATGAGGGCGGCGACGCGCCCAAGGACGGCGACGGTCCCATCCTCCAGAAGCGACCCCCGGTCACCGGTGCGCAGCCATCCCGCTTGCAGCCGGTCGCTGGTCGCGGCGGGATTCGCCCAGTATCCGCCGGTGACGACGCCGCCGCGGACCAAGAGCTCCTCATCATCGCCGACCCGTGCGCGCAGCGACGGGATCAGCGTTCCCCCGGCCGGTGTTGTGGTCGTGGTCTCGCGGACGCTGATCAACCCCGCCGTCTCGCTCATCCCGTACACATCGAACAACCGCACCTGAGGCAGTCTTTCCCGCAGAGCGCCCAGCAGCCCGGGCGGCGTCGAGGAGCCGCCGTAGATGATGCTGCGCAATGAGGGGAGGCGCTTGCTGGTGAAATCGTCTTCGCGCAATAGCTGCGCGAGCATACTCGGGACCAGATCGAGTAGGGTCGCTCTCTCGCGCCGGATGGTTTCGATCAGGGTCCGCGGACGGAACTCCGGCAGGATCACGGCTGTGCCGCGCGCGAGCATGATCGGGTTCAGCTGCGAGATGTGGCCGGAGACGTAGGAGAACGGCAGATGGATGGGGGTGACTTCACCGACGCCCAAGTTCAGCAGGTCACGGTAGGTAGCTGCCACGGTCATGGTCGCGCGATGGCTGATCGTGACGCCTTTCGGGGTTCCGGTCGTGCCGGAGGAGTAGACCAGCGCATAGACGTCGTCCGGGTCGGGTTGTGGTCGGTCGCTGTCCCACTCTCGCGTGCCGCCGCTGAGCACGTCGGTCAGGGGAACGGAGTGCGGGATGCGCACACGACGCTCGTCATCGGCCAGTACGATCGCGGGTTCAGCGTTCTGGATCAGTGCCTCCCAGGACGGCGGGTCCAGGTTGGTGGGTAGCCCTGCGTAGATGAATCCGGCCCGGGCGCACGCCCAGATCAGGATCGCCGACTCCACACGGTTGCCCGAGCACAGCATCACTCGGTCGCCGGGGCTCGCGCCGGCGGCGGCGAGCTCGTCGACCGCGCCCTCGACCCGTTCCGCAAACTGGGCGTACGTCAGGGTGCTGCGGGAGTCTTTTACGAGCGGGGTGTCAGGGAACTCTGACGCTGCGGAGGCGAGATTTGCCACGAGAGTCCCGGGAACGGCTCTCGGCCTCGGCATCAGGCGACCGCCGGCTGTGCGACCAGCTGCCGAAGCGGGATCGGCATAGTTCGAGCGCTGCGAGCAAGCCGGGCCAAATACGCGACCGCATCCTCCTCGTGCCCGTTCCGCAAGTACAGCGAGCGGGCCAGCAATTCCGCGCCGCCGTCACCGAGCCCGAATCGGTAGGTCGTGATCCGATCTTCCCTGAGCTCCAACCCGTGGGTTCGGAGAAGGCTCGCGGCGTGCCGGAGCTGTCGGTCGTTGCGGTAGCCGAGGCCGCCGTGGACGGCGTTGAGCAGCTTTCCGCTGATGAGGAGGTCAGCCGGGCGTGTCGGGTGAGTGGGGACGAGGGCGAGTAGGACCCCATCGGGGGCGAGCACCCGACGGACCTCGTCCAGGACCGTTTCCAGCTCGGGGAGGATCATCAGCGCCATCGAGCACACCACGGCTCGTGCTGCGCCGTCAGGGAACGGGAGGGCGCGGGCATCCCCGACGCTGACGGTCTCGGCGCCGCGGGCTCGCGCTTTCGCGATCTCGGCAGGGGAGGCGTCGATACCGTGATAACGACCCTGGAGTTCCGGCCGCCATAGCGGTGCGCTTCCGCAGGCGAGGTCCACGATGAGCCCGTCCGTGGGAAGCTGCGACGCCAGCCAGTCATATCCCGTTCTCCCCGTATCATCGACGCTCGCGGCGAGGACGTCCTCCGTGATTCCGGGCCGCTGCTCGTGGAAGGAGTCCAGGTACGCATCCCAGTCATCGCCGAGCTCCACGCTCATCGGACGTCGCCCGGGCTAGCAGTCCGGCGTTCCGCCCTCCGGAATCCGAGACCGCGGGCCCGGCGCAGCAGTTGCGCGGCGCGTCCCATCACGCCCTCACGGATGCGCCGCTGGGATTCGAAGATGGCGGCGTTCCAGATTCCGTCGTTGTAGGTCGGGTACGGGTGCGTCGCAGCGGCTATGTCGGAGGCCGTGAGACGCGCCGACACCGCGAGGACGACTTCGCCGATGCTCTCTCCGGCGCGTGGACCCACGATCGTCCCACCACGCAGCCGGCCGCGGCGATCGACGACGAGCTGGGTGAATCCGGTCGTGTCCTCGTCGGTGATGCCCCGGTCGAGGTGCCGATGCTGCACAGTGATCACCCGCCGCCCCCGGGCCCCAGCGAGGGCGGATGATTCGCCGACCGACGCGACTTCCGGGTCGGTGAAGATCACTCGGGGCTCGCCTGTTGCCGGCCCGGGCTTCTTCGAGCCCAGAAGAGCGTTCCGGGCAGCGATCGCGCCGCTCACGCCCGCGGTGTGCGTGTGCTTCGAAGTGGACGTGACGTCGCCTGCCGCCCAAACCGCAGGATTCGTGGTCCGCAACGCGCGGTCGGTGCTGACCCACCCGTCGTCGTCCTGTCCGATCCCGGCCGCGCCGAGATCAAGGGAATCGAGGATAGGGACACGGCCGCCGGCGAACAGCACGCGCTCGAACGGCACCCACGTCTCATCGTCGAGCACCGCGGACGAGGTGCCGGTCTCGCCCTGTTCCACCCGTGCCAGGGTGCGGCCGGTCATGACCCTGACCCCGTCAGCCTCCAGCGCACGCAGCACGAGCGAGCGCGCCTTCGGATGCTCATCCGGCAGGATCTCGTTCCCGCGCTGGATCAGCGTCACATCCACGTCCAGGCGGGCCAGCGCCTGGGCCAACTCGCAGCCCATCGGACCGCCGCCGACGACCAGCATGCTCGAGGGAAGCTCCGGCAGCTCCCAGAGAGTGTCGCTGGTCAGCGCATCCCCCTCCGGCAGTCCCGGAACGAAAAACGTCACAGGATGCGAACCGACTGCCAGGATCGCTCGCTGGAACCGCACCTCCTCACCGCCGACCATGACGGCGTTGGGGCCGATGAACTGCGCTTCGCCGGACATCACCGAGACGCCGAGCACTGCCAGCGACTCAGCGGAGTCCGTCGGGGCGATACGGCTCTCGGCGCGGTTGATGGCCTCGAACACACCCGCGCGCGCCGCTCCGCCGCTCGGAGCGCCCGCTCCCGAGAGCGCTGCGATGCGTGCCGACGCGATCATGCTCTTCGAGGGAACGCATCCGGTCCACAGGCATTCGCCCCCCAAACGCCCCCGTTCGACCAACATGACTCGGGCTCCGAGCAAACGCGCGGTCCGGGCCGCGATCAAGCCGGCGCTCCCCCCGCCGATGACGAGCAGTTCCCAGGCCGAGTTGTCGTTCATGCTGTCTCGTGCCATGTCCTGGTTCTCCGCCTTCCGACCGGGTGTCGGAAGCAGCCAATCACGAAGCCCTGGGGGAGCAAAGTGAATCCGATCACAGAGCGGTCGCCAGATTTTCGGAGCAGGCCAGCCTGAGCAAGTCGTCGCGTCTCAGAAGGGCTGGGCGCCGCCAGGATTCGGCAGACCGACGGAAGGTCCCAGTCAATGGTGCGGCGCGGGGTGGGGCGGAGTTCGCGGTTAGGTCACCATTCCCGGCAAGCAAGCCAGATGATGACCGCATCGAAGGCGGTCAGCATGGCCACCTCAGCAGAGGATGATGCCAGTGGGGACCGCGACGACGATCTCAGTCACGGTCAGTGCGATATCTGACTCAGAATACGAACTTTGGAGATCGTCCTGTCGACGCCGGTCGGATTTTGGACGGTTTCGCCGGGCGAAAAGTGAACAGTTGCGGGCAGTCTAGTTCTCGGTTTCGGCGGTGGTGGTCCGGATGCTGGGCAGGCTGTGGATGCCTCGGCCGCGGAGTCGATAGCTGGGCCCGTTGAGGGTGAGCCGTCGGCGTGGTGGACGATCCGGTCGATCATCGCGGCAGCGACGGCCTGTCGCCGAAGACGCCACCCCAACCGCTGAAGGGTAGGTTCGAGGTCAGGATCAGCGACGCGTGTTCATAGCGGCTGGAGACGAATTGGGCGTAGACGGCTCAAAATGTGATCACCAGAGCGGAGGTGCACGGTGCTCTATCATTCGATCTCCGCCCGCAGCCGTCATAGCTCGCGAGATCGACGGGGCTTTCGTTTCCTTGCCCTTTCGTTCTGGGTTCGACCGTGGACTGCGAGAGAACCCAGATGCAGCAGCCGATGACGAAAGCCGTGAGCAGCCACAGTTTCAGGAGGTCGCCGCCGTTTGCCCGTCGCTTCGTCATAGGGCTGAGGATACGGACGCTCGCGTAGCCCCATGCAGCCCCAGTAGGGGGCGCGAGGTATGCGGAAGCCCCCGGGTCAGTGGGTGCTGATCCGGGGCTCCTCCGAGGCGCACTGCTTCGCGGGGGTGATGATTTCGGCGAGGTCGTGGGCGGTGCGCAGGACTCGTGAGGCGGTTTCCCGGATGACGGTTGTGTCTTCATTGGCCCATCCGGTGATGTAGCCGATGCTGTAGGCACTGGTGTCGAACCCGGTGAGGCCGGCGACGATGAAAGCGACTGATTCGGCTTCGACTTCCATTCGGCCGCGGTGGGCGCGGTACTGGTCGACGTCGTCGACATGGCGGAGCTCGATGTGTGCGGTTTCGTGAATGAGGGTTTTCGCTGCATGCTCGACGGCGAGGTTCTCAGCGAGGGTCACCCGGCGCGACTTGGGATCGGTGTATCCGCTCGCGCTGGTAAGAGGCGCGCGGTGGATGCTCCAGCCGTGCGCCTCGAGGTGGGCCGTGAGGGGAGCGATGACGCCGTGGTCGTCGTTGCTTGCAAGCCGTCGGGTCGGGTCCTCGGGTAGCGGGTCGGCTCCCTCGATCGGATCCGTTTGCGCGATGTCGAAGACCGACACGGTCGGAAAGTACCGCACGACCCTCTCGTCGCTCTCGGCGGCTTCCCCTGCATCGTCTCGGGTGAGCTTCTTCTCGTTGTACCCGAAGATCTTGATCGCCTTCTCGCCCTTGCGCACTTGTCGTCCCTTGACCTGCCACTGCCGGAACCCGGCGACCCTGGTCGCATCCGGGTTCTGGGCGAGGATCAGCAGAAGGTTGTCCAAGCTGTAGCTGTGGAAAGACCGGGCGAACTCCAGAAACGCCCGCCACTGGCCGCTATCGGCGAGCTGCTGGACTTGTTCCACGATCGACGCGTGCAGCGCTTCGGCCTGCGCCCGTCGGTCCTCCGCGCTCCGGGTGATGAGCTTGCTGCCCATGATCACTACCTCCACATCGTTCTTCTGGCCGTTCTGGCACGAGGATCAAGAACGGGCGCAGCCAGGCGAAGTGACGGCAGAGAGCGGTTGCTAAGCGGAGGGAGCGAAGCGATCGGAGTCTGCAAATAGCGATCGGACGGCACGCAGTGGGCGGAGCTCGTTATGATCAGACGCCGGAGCGGAGAGAAGACCTCGACAGACAGCCCGGCGGAGCCGGTCTTCGCCTGATGCCTCGCAAAAGCGTGAACGCCGCCCCTTCCGGGGATCTTTGCTTCGAAGGCTGTTGCGGTCCCACGCGGACCTTGTGGCTATAGCCGGGTGGCACCAGCCGATCTCACCCGGGATAAACGCTCGCGGGCGTCGGAGATCGACTGGAAGAGCGACGTGCGCTCGCTGCCCCTACGATGGAGCCGCCTGCGGCGGCGCGTTCTTGCCGGTTTTCTTTGTCTTTCCGGCTGCCGATCGTAGCTCGTTCCCGGTTCTCCGTGCCGGGCTTTCGCGGCATATCCTCACTCGCTTCGCCCCCTCCGGTATTCCACGGTCCCGGCACTGCGCCCCTCCCACTCGCTCTCGATCTCTCCGCCGGAAGGCAAACAAAAACTGTCGACACAGGGGAGTGATCATCATGCGGGTATTCGTCATTGATACGAGCAACATGGGTCCGGAACTGCAGGGCGGACTGATCGGAGTGGTCGGCTCGACTGACCCGACTGCGGAGGAGAAGCAAGAGTGCGTGGACACGGTGAGCCGGTACGCGGTGGACGGGTGGGCCATCGCAGGGGACCCACACACGCCCATCGGCTGGCTCGCAGCTGTGACCGCCGAGACGGCGTGTGTACCGTTCGTTTCACTGAGCCGGCTGCCGCAACTGCGACAGACGGTGATCACACCCACGGTATACGCGCCGCAGGTAGGCGAGCTCAGCTGAGCTTGGGGGTCCCGCCCTCCGCGGCGGGACCCCGTTGGTCTCACTCAGTTGAGGTTGCTTCCTCGTTCTCGGATGAGGCCGCCGCGTTATTGCCGGTGACGATTCGCTCCACGTCGCTGAGGCTGTACCCCCAGGCGTCAAGTTGGGTGAAGTAGTCGGCGTCGGTGGAGGAGGGCGAGCGCCAGGTCTGCTTGCTGGTGACGCTCTCGCAGGCTCCGAGCACGATGGCGAGGGCGACATGCTGCGCCTTGGCCGGAGTCTGCTCAATGAGGACGGAGAGCTTGTCCGCTTCGAAGTAGCCGGAGGGCTCGAGGCCGAGCAGCTGGTGGGCGAGCTCGTTACCGTCCCTGGTGGCCGAGCTGACCGCCTGGCGGTGGACGGTGAGGCCCTTGGCGATCACGACGGCGGCGTCCTTGGGAAGGGTCTTGCGGGACAGGAATGTGGTGAGCCTTATCTGCACTTGAACCGATCGTCCAGCCCCCGCCATTTGTTCGGTCACTCAAGGTGACGACGGTTC
>NZ_JBXAPS010000020.1:0-17695 GCF_058806435.1 Leifsonia sp. GW821-FHT13C09
TCCCCGGTGGCCACGCTGTTCTTTCAGTGGGGCCGTTGTTACTCGGGGTTCGTTACACCACTCTACGGGGCACTACTGCCGGCGCCGGTAGCGATCGACAGCAGCAACAGTGAGATGACCGGTCTGTTCTCGTATCTCTTCGGAGTTTGCACCATCGAGCATTGCCTGGGCTATGAAGCCTATCCGCAGGGATTCGCTGCCAAAGCGTCTTGTGTCGAGGCCGACTGCCGCGACGCGACGTTTCACTACGTGGTTGACTATCTCTGCTCCCATCGCGGTCGTTCTGACGTGACCGTTTCGATGCACTGATCGGAACAGAAAGGCATCAGGGTTCAGGCTCTCGAACGGGGCCACCGCGCCGCAAACATGATTAGTGATCTCGGCGTCAGGACGCAGCGCGTTCGTCCGACCGCCGCTGCTGTCCGCGACAGCCAAGACCTGCAGCCATCGGATCGCAGCGCAGGGCGGACACGTAAGCGGATTGGCGCCGAACGGAAGCCTCTTGTGGTCGCCGTTCTTCTCGATGTCGGTGTCGGGTGTGTCGCGCCGTATGAGTAGCCCTCTGGAGGCGGAGAAGGTGATGTCGCCGACACGTACCGAGGCCAGTTCTGAGCTTCGAAACGCGCCCACGAACCCCAGTAGGAGAATTGCTGAGTCACGAAGACCGATTGCGGCGGCAGGAAGTGATCGTACGTCGATTTGTTCCAGCGCCAACCTCAGGTCGGCGAGAACCAAGGGTGCCATCGTTCCGGTAGTCTCCTCTCTGCGCCGTCGGAAGCCAGCCACCATGTCCCGCACCTGACTTGAGGTCCCAGGAATGGGTAGGCCGGCGCGACGGTGGCGGTCATTAATGGCAGTTACCCATAGGACAACGGTCGATGCCGCATAGTCCCGTTTACCGTCGAGAGCGACCAGCTCTGAGCGGGCGGCGATATAGGAAGCAACCGTGGACCCCGTTGCAGGTAGGGCAGCGAGATTTTGATGATCACACCATCGGCTGAATGCGACCCACGCTTTTTCATAAGCGCGGCGCGTGCTTGAAGTATGGCTCCACGCTGTACTGTCCTCGAGTCCCACGTGAGTCTCACCGTCTCCGGATACGTCCAGTGCCATCTCTGCTTCCTTTCTCGCTCCATGCGTGCACTTCACATGGGTACGCGGGCAGTGTCTTCACCACTTCCGGTGCAACTTCGACGGGTTGCACCCCTTTGGCGTTGGCTGGACGACGTAACTGACCATCGCATCGGGGAGGTCTGCCAATTTGCGGGTCCAGTCGATTGGTGTGATTAGGTGCCCAGACGGGAGGGGGTGTGCCGCAATGGCCCACCTGACATGGCGTGCCGTCCGCTGAACCATGTGGGAGAGCTGCCCCAATGCGGTGATCCCGTCGGCGAGTAGGTCATGCAGGCGAGGCAGGTCGATGTCGTCAAGTTCGGGCGCCAGGCACGCAGCCTGTCGCAGACGCGGAGGGGACCACTCAACAGTTGTAGCCCGGGCGTCTGCTGCGACTGGATTTCCCCCCAGCCGTCCGAAACGGTCGAGCCACCCAAGCAGATATTGGTCCAGTGCGACCTTCAATTCCGCGCTCATCGTGAGCATGAACTGCGTATGCGCCGCGACATCGTCGGCGATCCTCGTGCTGAACCGCAGCCGCGGCGGCAGATCCTTCGGAAGTGCGGCGCTCATCCGAAGGTATGCGTACCTCCGGGCGTTGAGTAACCGGCGATGCTTCCCTGGGTCTTCCCCTACGGAAGCGGTCAGCATGTGCCAATGCTCCTCAAGCAGGAGCTGGTCGTCTGGAATTCGGCGCCTCGCAGCGTAGTCAATGGGGCCCGGTTGTGCTCTGAGGAGCAGTGCGAGATCGGAGAGGGCTTGGAGGATTGCGCTCGTCTGCTGTTCGTTCCCGAGCAGTTGAGGCCGTAGCCGTCGGCCGATGCCGGCGATCTGGGCCACGTCGGGATGCGTTCCGGTGCCGGCTATGCGAAGCGCGTCCGCCAGTGCTGTCTGGAGCGCGGCGGGTTCGGTGCGCTGGTCGATCCCGAGTGGGGCGGCCCAGGAAGTCCAGAACGCTCGCGGGATTGCTTGGTTCATCCACTGCGCGGAAAGGGCTCCGCCGGGGGCGTTGACCACCGCCTGATGGGCTTGGTCGGTCCGAGTCTCCGGGGTGGCGTGAGACTCCCTGACCCGCTCGAACCATTCCGCTATGTCGGGGGACCCTGCCGAACCGTGTACGAGCCGCTGAATCGGCGGAAGGTCTGCGTCAAGCGCGCGCAGGATCCTGCCCCGCATCCGAGCGTCCACACCGGGCCAGAAATTGAGCAAATAACGGGCGCTCCCTAGTCCTTCGAGAGCTTCCGTTATGCGCACCGGCCGGGCGAAGGCGACGCGTCGAATTGTCGATCGTACGGTTAATTCCGGGTTCGTAACTAGACGGTAGGCCGCACCCATGAGTGCAGCCATCGCCAGTGGCTCGTGCGGTGGAGAGGCTCCGGTGCGCGTCGAGTGGTCGAAGAGACCGGCGAGGTCTCCGACCTCTACTTCGGCTAGGTCGGCGATCTGATCGACGTCCTCGGCGGCCAGCAACGCGATCGCTGTTCCTCGGAATGTTGCTGACGGGATGTGCGGGAGTGAAGGAATGTCGCCTGCCCAAGCGCGGGCGATAGCTAGCTGGGCAAGAATCATTGGGGAAGCGCCGCCGAGAGGTTCTTCGTCCCAGGTGGAGGTCAGCGGATGCTGACAGAACGAGCCGTCGGGTAGTTTGGCCCAACACACTGTTGGGTCGCGGCACCAACGCTCAGTGGCGGAGGCTTCCACGAGTTCCGAGCGGCACGAGGGACAGCCTCCACGAAGGATGGTGTTGTGCCGTTCGCAGATGAAGCACCACCAGAGTCGCCAGTGCGTGTAGAACACACCGGGACGTTCACGCAGGCACTCCACGCAGAACCGCGTGCCGGCTCCTCGTGCCCAATTCACCAGGGGCTTGGGCAGCCCATCCGGTCCCAAGTTCACGAGCTCGCCAGGTAGGTAGCTCATCACCGTGGTTCGCAACGGTATGGCGGAGACTCCGAGACCATCTCCGATTCGATCGCACACGGCGTCGCTGATCCTATGTCCTAGCCGACGCCCCGCCTCTGGGCCCGACCTGGACAGCCCGCACCAGTTGGCAATGTCTTTGGCAGAGACGCCGAACTGATAGCCGATTCGGCGGAAGATGTTCGGCAGCCACTCCCGCTCGACAAAGGTGATCCTGGCCCCGAGCGGGCGAAGTCCCTCGGGATGGGTTGCAGTAGTAGCGCGGGCGTTCATGTGGCACCCGTCGCATCTGTCGCCCAATTGATATGGCCCGCCCGCCACGTGTTGACTCGACTAGCGCGGCCGCGCGCAACTCGCTCGTTGAGCCGGACAGCATCGATGATCTTGGCGGTGACGCGCTGGGATGGTGTTCGTGAGGCGGTCAGACAGATGCCGGTGATGAGTGCGGCCAGCGCGTTCATGTAGCCGAGGGTGGAGACCCAGAGGTGCTCTTCGAACTGCTCGCTGAACACCGGTTCGTTCGCCGCGTGGCCGGCCAAGCGCAGGTGGCTCTCCAGCGTCCGAAGTAACCTGCGCCATTCGGCTACTTGTGCTGGGGTCTGGTGCGGGTAACGTTCGAGATCTTGAAAGGCCCATCGCGCGATTGACTGCGTCTGGGTCGCGTTCTGTGCCGAGGTCTTTCGATGCACCAGCATCTCTCGCACGTTGTGGCCGGCCAGGACGACGCGCACGTTCATATTCTGAAGAGCCTTGATCGCGTTGTGTAGGTACATGCCGTGCTGGCCGTCGAAGTTGATCATCTGTACTTCGTCGATGAAGATCGTCTGCACTCCGTGCCGAAGCACCGCCAGACGAAAGCTGTCTTGAGGATCGCTACCTGCTGGCGCTCCGATTTCATTGCAGAGATGGGTGAAGAACGCCTTCACCATCGGATTGCCGTCCGCCGAATGGAAGATCACGGGTCGCCAGTCAGGATCCACCAGTGGGTCTGGTGTCCGAGGCTCATCTTGCAGCTCCAGTCGCCGATCCCAGGCTGCCTGACAAAGAGCTCGGACGGCAGCTCTGACGACGAGCCGGGTCTTTCCGGTTCCGGGCGGCCCGGTGATCAGCGGGACATCGAGGAGCTCATCGTCCTGATGAGGACGCGGGGCGGGAAGTGTCGCGAGGTGTCGCTCAACTTCTTTGACCTGGGCGGTGCGCGCGTAGGGCCAAGCCTTGTACCAGTCCTCGAGTCGCCGCAGTCGCCGGCGCCCTTCGTCGGCGCCCAGGCTTTGCACGTCGGAATAGGTGAGAACGCCTGGGTCTTCACCACCAGCGAGGGCGATCCGTCGAATCCACGTTTGATCGGCGGGATGCAGGTAACGCCAGCTGCGTTCCGGGTGTTCGTCTGCGCCGCAAAACTGGCGGATCCGTTCGTCAAACGGGTGCATCAGTCGAATCCGCCGAACAGGTCAGCGTCGACGTCATCGCCGTTGTCGAGGATCGCTGTGCCCTCCTCATCGAAGACGAGGCCTCCGACCTCGTAGACTGCGCGCCCGCCGCGGTCGAGTACCTCATCCGCCCGAGCGATGGTGCCTGAGTCTTGTGAGCGGAGGAGGTTGAGTTGTGACGAGAGGATCTCTTCGCCGTTCTTACGTCCGCGAAGCTGCGCGAGCAGGACGAGGTCCTCGCTCTGCCAGCGCGCGACCATGTCGATGAGCCTGCTTTGATGCTCGCTTCGTGAGACGGTGATTCCTTCGACCTGTTTGTTGGCCCAGTCGAGCATGAAGTCGGTAATGGGCGGCGTGTCTTCGTCCCGGCGCACCCAGGGCACTTCATATGCGTTGCCGTCTGGGTCGAAGCAGTAGACCTGGCGGAGGTCGTTCGGGTCCCAGAAGATCCTGACCTTGCCACTGGGCGCAGCACCGTCGACTTCGATGAGCATGCGGATGATGGGGGCGTTGAAGACCATGTCTTTGCGTGAAACCCCGTATCGGGTGAGCTCGACGACCTGGTTCGGAAGGAAGCGGATCCACTCGTTTTGCCATGCCACCATTTCGGTGATCCCATGCTCTTGCGCGAGTTCGATCCAGTATTGTGCTGGGCTGATGCGCCTGCCTGTGGACGCGCGAAGGCCGGCATGCTCGGTGACGTTGTAGGCGTCGGTCCATTCGTCGTCGCGTGCTAGGAGTTCACGCCAGGTGAGGATTACAGCGGCTGTAGCGTCGCGACCACGTTCGTCGATGGAACCACCCAGGTAGTTGAGCTGGCTCTGTTCGAAGTTGGTCTTGTTGGTGCCGAAGTGGCGCTCGAGCGCGCCCTTTGCTCTGCCGTCTCGAACGCGCTGAGGTTCAACGTCGATACCAAGTCGCTCGAGGGTCAGCATGCCGTACTTGTTGAGGAACTCGCGGCCGTTGTCAAGGACAAGCCGTCGAGGAGTGATTGGCCATCTGCTGATGGCGCGAGGAAGCCCCGCGAAGGGCTTCGGGTGCGTGCGCCCGTCGAGGATGACCGAATCCCGCTCACCGAGCATCGCGCGGAAGGCATCGGCCAACGCCAACCCTGCTGCGAAGCCGTTGACGTTCTCGCTGATGGAGCGGCCCACGATGTATCGGGTGGCTCCGTCCATCACTTTCGTGAACGTCAGCCGGTACTCTCGCGCTTTCGAGGCGGGAGCGTGGGGGTCGCGGATCATGACATTCGATGTGGTGGAGTCGATGAACCAGTACTCGCCGGGGCGCATCGCGAATCGACGTTGCTGGGTCACCTTAGGCGCTTGGGCTGTCGAGGCGAGACTTTTCGTCTTTCGCCGCAGATGCGGGAAGCGCGCGTAGACGACTGCTAGTTCGCGCTCAAAGCTGCGCAGGGGTGGTCCTTCGAGGCTGTGCTCTCGGCGAAGCCACGCGCTGAAGGCGACATGAATCGATGACGCTGTGACGGTCGATTGGAACGTGCGATCCAGCAGGAACTCCCGGATCCACGTTTCCATCTGATTGTCACGTCGCCGCTTCGACGGCTCAATCATTCGCGGGTCCACCAGCCCGGCCGCGCCCGTGGACGCTTTGTCCAGGAGGCGATTCACCCGCCTTCGAGCGCTGGCGAAATCAATGTTGCGACGTTGCGCGACGACTGCCGCGATCGCTCTCACCCTGGCGGTGCGTTCTGGGACCAGCGAGGGATCGTGGCAGGGATCGGGTTTTTCGTCCCCGGCCTGCTCTGGTCGAAGCCCCGTTTCGAACCAGCGCAGTACGGCGCGTCGCTCCACGAGCTTCGCCTGACCCGCAGTGGTCAGGCGGGCCTCAATATCCCAGAGTCTCTCCGTAAGTGGGGGCGGAGCATCCTCTGTGGTCAGCAGCTGTGCCACGTGCCTCAGCGGTATCAACGGTCGCGGCAGGCCGGCTGGATCTAGCAACCTCACCGATTCGCCCACGACTTCATCGATGAGATGTGGAACGCCGTCCACCATCACGGAAACGCCTGGCAGTATTCGGCGCCGCCAACGATTTTCAGGCATGGCGTCGCTCCACGCTCGCTGCGTTGCTGTAGGGCGTAAACATGTCGGTCGCCAGCGCACGACGCCAGAGCATTCGTCGGATCAAGGTGAGTGCCCAAAGACGTTGGTAGCCGGCGCGGTCAAGCCGCTCAGCTAGCTCATACGCCGGCATTGGCCAACTACAAACATCAAGGGCGACTTGCGCCCATCGCTGATAGGAGGACGGCGGTACTCGTGCCTCGGTGAAGTTCTCGAGATTTCGACGGTACGGGCGAGACATTCCAGTCCAGACGAGGTAGCCCATTCCGAGGGCTATGACTGCCTCCGCGATGTAGGGCACCTTCGCCGCCCACTCTTCGTCCGCGGCCCCAGATGGAGTGCGGACATCCACCACGAGGGGCGGTGCGTCGCGGCCCAAGAGCACCACATCGGGAGTGTGAGAGCTCAACTCGCTTCCTTTCGGCCACACCAGAGTGAACGGCTGGGCAGAGATCAGCTCGACGGCCGGGTGATAGTCCGCGAGCATCATCAGCGTTCGCTCGTGGTGTGATTCGGCCCCGACCAGGTGCCCCATTGTGTGGAGCCACGGGGCGACGGGCTTGTTCGATTGTTCAAGTCGTCGGGCGAAGTCGCGCATCGGCAGCAGGTCCGGAATGACAGCCGAACCAAAGTCACTCGAGCTTCTAGTTTCGACGCGCCGTCCATCCCGTGTGAACGAAATGGTCACCGCGGACGCCACAGCGCGGTTGAGATCGATCCGCAGCCGGCGTGACCCCCAAGATGGACGAAAGACACGAACACGGCGCGGGTCGTACCGATCCATGGAGGGCTCAAAGGCGGCCTTGGATTCAAGACCACCCGGACCAAACCAAGCGCTTAGCGGTTGAAGCGGGTCAACGCCGCGGAACGAAGGGTCGTCGAACCCCACGTTGGCCTGATGGCGGGTGAGACTGACCAACTCGGCACCAAGGTCACCCGCCCAATCGGGCGCAAGGCAGATCGGGGCGAACCGAAGCGGCCTGGCTTCCGGGGCAGTTGAGGTCTGCGGTAGGACGGGCACGCCGACACGCTAGCCGAAATCAACGCTGGAAACCAGAGTTGCAACTAATTTCCTCCGCCTGCTCCCCGCTCCTCACGCGCAGCGCGAATCCACTTGGACGCCGCGGTGTGGCTCACCCCGACAGCTTGACCGATCTTCGTCGTGGTCACGCCAATCTCGTTCGCAGCAAGCGCCAACTGCGCCCGGCGCTCAGTCGCCTCCCGAATGTCTAGCTCAGCGCGCTGCAGCTGTTGAAGCAACTCCTGCGCGCGCCTCTCATCGCTGACGATTTTGCGTGGCTTGCGCGATGGCCGAGGGGGCAGCGGTTCGATCATGGTCGCGCTCCGATCTTCGCGGTCTGCGTCGGAACGGCTCTTGCACCGCCAGCAGGCACGTGAAAGGATCCGACGCGTAACTCGCTCGGAACAGGCTCACTGTGTTCATGTTGAGTTGGCACTTTCCGCGACCGGCCAGTCGCGAACACCGGCGTCAATGGAGACGACTGATTGTTGTGCCCTGAAGCCATCGTAGCCATCCGTGCTCTCGAAGAATGGGCGCGTGCATCGGTCGATGACATGCCGCTTTCTTTCTACTCGAATACGAGGAAAAACGCAGCCTTAGCGGTCCTTCTCGCACACCGCTGGGTGCAACACGTACCTTCTGGCGTCTACTCTGACGGCATGGCCGAGCTCTCTAACTCCACGAATCGGCGACCAGATCAGGAGGCCGATGCCAAGGCCGCTGCGCCTTCGATCGATGCGGTGGTGACTCAGCTGCGTGACATCTTGGGCGTTCGGCTGGTCGCGTACATTGGCGGAACTCGGTCCGCCCGGGTCGTTTCCCAATGGGCCTCGGGCAATGAGAAGCCCGAGCCAGACGTGGAGGAAAGGCTTCGGCACACCCATGATGTGGCCACGTTGCTGTCCCCGCGCTACGACGCGACGACAGTGCAGTCCTGGTTCAAGGGCAGGAATCCCTCGCTCGCCGACCAATCTCCGGCTCTGATCCTCCGCGAAGGGGCACGCGGCTTCGATGCCAAAGACGTAACTGCCGCAGCGCTGTCGTTCGTCTACATAGGGTGACCCGCCTCAAACAAGGGGCCGGCTAACTCGCGCCGCGCGCCGCGAGCCTGGGCGTCTGCGCTGTCCTGTCGGTTGAAGTTCAGTTCTGTCGCTCGATCAGCTACGCAACGGGCTCCGGTGATTACGCACACACGGGACCTTCACGATTGCAGGAACGCCTTGAGGATGTCCACGACTTCCTGCGGGGCGCCACTAAGGCGCAACCACTCCAGCGGCGTCACCGCACGATCCTCGATCAGGAGATCCTCCTGCGGCGTCCCCATGAAGTTCTGCAGGCTCGCTGGGTGCATATCGCGCACCGCCCCGATCAGGTGCGACACCCCTGGCAGGACGGGCTGCTTCGGGTCGTCCGTGAACTGCCAGGCGGGCAATCGCCACTTTCCGCCGATCACGAAACCGAGCAGACCGCCTTCGCTTAGGCGGTGGCGGACGCGAGAGGCGTCGATACCGAGCCGTTGGGCCGCCTCGGCGACGCTGAACGATCCAGTAATCGCCTCGAGACGTGTTCGGCGCTCGAGTTCCGCGAGGTCACCGCGTGCGACGCTGGCCTCGACCTCCGCCAGGCGCTCCGGCGTGAAGGTGCCCGACTCGATCAGGAAAGCGACCTGATCTTCGGTGAGGGCACCGCCGCGAGGCTGCCGCTCCGTCAAGGCGTCTGCAGCCTCGTCAATCAGCGCGATGACCGTCTCCTGGTCGCGGCCTTGGGACCGCGCCGCGTCGATGAGATGCCGCACGCTACTCTCGACTTCTTTTGATGCTGAGATGGACATTGCGCCTCCGCTCTGCTCCTGGATTGTAGGCGGCCGCGCGCATCTTCGGAACGTCGAGCCGTGACGCCTCAGTGTGCGAAACGGGATGGCGGCGCTTAGCTCGATGGAACCTCAGTAGTTTTCCGCGATGTACTCGTACGCCCTGTCAAACAGCTCCCCCTTAACGGGCAGGTTGAACTGCTTCAACGTCTTCCGAAGGGCCAGCCGCACATCCTTCTCGGTCTCCGTGTTGACCCAACCGTCGAACCCGACCTCGGTCACGATGCGGTCGACCGCGTGGACCACGTCCGCGATGATGACTGACGCGCCGGCAGGTTTGTACTCCTGGAAGATCTGGGTCAGCGCACCCACCCGGGGATCCGGAAGCAGCGCAAGCTCGCCGGAGTCATCGGCGTTTTCGGCGGCTTTGAGGTCGCGTGCGACGGTGAATATCTCGCGCAAGAATTCGATTGAGTCTTCTGCCTTTGCAAGCTGCGCCTGACGTAACTGCTCGAGTCGTTCTGCGAGGGCCTTGTACACAGGATGGTCGTGGCGGTCACGCCGTCTGGCGATTCGCCCGGCAATCGAATCCAGGATTTCCTCGGCAGTCTTGGAGGTCACCTCGGGTGCATCCTTAGGGTCGAGGAGACCTTCATCGATCAGGCGTTTCACGGTCAGCTCGTCGGCGATGACGACATCGAAGAGCGGATTCCGTACCTGCACGTTGGAGATGTGTTCGTGCACCAATGCGAGTGTCTTCGCACCCAACCTGGCCCAGAGGAGGGCACTGTCACCGTCGCTAGGTGTAACTGCGCCGTAGACCTTGGCAAGCCACCGGTAGTCGGCTTTCCGCGGCTCGAGCCGTGAGTCTGGCGCGAGTGCCTCCCAGATGCCTTCGACGTATTGGAAGTCTGCCGCGAACCGGTCACGGGGCGCCCCTGGCGGCACCCGCTGTATCGCCGCTTCCAAAGAGGCGAAATCCCCGGCGTCACGATCGATGCCGATAAACCGATCAAGCAGGGAGTCGAGGGCAGCTTCGAATTCGTCGAGGAGCCCATCATCGTCTATTTCTGCACGGGCGGTGTCGGGGTTCGCTGGTTTCATGGCTCGGGCGAATCCGTCGCCGAGGCCGATGTAGTCCACGATGAGCCCGTACTCTTTCGCCTGCCCCGTGACTGGATGCGACCACGGCCGGTTCGTTCGGGTGATGGTCTGGAAGAGAGTGTGTAGCTTGAGTGGCTTGTCAAGGTAAAGCACGCCCTCGATCGGCGCGTTGAACCCGGTGCCAAGCTTGGAGGTCACAATAAGGAACTTCAGCGAGTCGTCGATGTTTCGGAACCGGTTAAGCAACGCTTCCTCTTCTGCATCGCTTAGTTCGTGCGCAGCGAAGGCCGGCTCGTCCTTCGCTGCGACGCTCATCACAACCGCAGCCTGGTCCCCTCCCCGGCTGGCTAGCAGCCTCGAGAGCTCTGCATGGTAGGCCGCGCACATCGCGCGGTTGTAGACGACGATCTGGGCCTTCATGTCCAGCGGGTCGACCTTGGCGTAGAAGTGATCGACGATGTCTTCGCACACAGCCCTGATTCGTTCGGGGTTCGCGATCAGCGTCGACACCTTGGAAAGCTTCCCGGCGATGAACTCCTTCTCGGCCTCGTCGAGACTTTCGGAAGCGGCAAGCTCCTCAAACGCCTCGTCCAAGTTCACCTGGTCGATCTGGAAGCGCACAAGTCGCGACGACACCCGCATCGGTACGGTCGTCCCGTCAGCAATCGACCGGTCGGAATCGTAGGTGTTTAGTGACTTGCCGGGATCCCGGTCGTCACCGAATAGATCGAACGTGTTGCGCGTGAGATCGGCGATCGGTGTCCCGGTGAAGGCGAAGAACGACGCGTTGGGCAGAGAAGCCCGCATCTGCTGGCCGAGCGTCCCTTCCTGGGTGCGATGCGCTTCGTCGACGAGCACAATAATGTTTTCCCGGTCGTTCAAATGCCCAGCACCGGCAAATTTATGCACGGTCGTGAAGATGATGCCGCGCTCGTCCGTCCGAAGAAGGTCGCGTAGGTGCGCGGCGCTTGTCGCCTCGGTCAACCGCGGCATACCAGCAGCGTGAAACTGGTCGAACGTTTGCCGGACCAGTTGCACCCGGTCGGCGATCGCAATGATCGTCGGGTTCTTCAAGCGGGAGTCGCGGATGAGCTTCGCGGCGGCGTAACTCATCGCCAGCGTCTTTCCGGATCCCTGGGTCTGGTAGATAAGTCCGCGCCGGGCGCCAGGCTCGTTCGCGCGCCGGGCAATCGCCTCCACCGCCTCGTATTGGAAGTAACGAGGAAGGATCTTCACCAGCTTGGGCGTGCCATTCAGCGCAAGCGTCTCGTAGAGCACGAAGTCGCGGACCAGATTCAAGACCGTCGCGGGCGCGAGCAACTGCTCAACGCTCAGCTTCACCCGTGCCCAGCCGTCCAGCGTTGCAGGGGTGGAGGTCGAACCCCACCGCTCCCACCTGTTCAGCGGCGCTCGGACTGCCCCGTACCGAAACTCCTTACCCTCCGTCGCGAACGACAACAGATTCGGCACAAAGAACGGCGCACGCTCCACCTCGTAGTGCTCGTGGATGTCCTGAGCGGCCAGCACCCACGTCTTCTTACCGTCAACCGACGTCTTGGTCTCACCGACAACGAGAGGGATGCCGTTGACCCACAACACGACGTCGAACCGCGCACTATTGCCCGGCGAACCATATGTGACTTCGTCCGAGACAACGAACTCGTTATTCGCCGGGTTGGCGAAGTCGATGAGCGTGACAGGGACGTCTCGAACAGGATCGGCCAGCTGCACTGTTCGACGCCCGCGGAGCCAACCAAGGAAGGCTTGATTCGCTCGAACCAGCCCGAGGTCGCTGCCATCAATGACGGTCATGCGCAGTTGTCGCAAAACTTCATCGATTCGGTCTGTCTTGTCGACAAGGTGCGGGTTCAGCCGCTCGATCGCCGCTCGCGTCGAGGATTCGATGACCACCGACGAATGGAGCCTGTCGAGAACGGCTCCCGCAACATGCGTCCAGCCGGCGGCGACCAGGAGGTCGACTATTGGCTTCTGCACGACGGACGCTTCGCTGAAACTGGTCATGAGGCGCTGCCTTCGAAGAGTAGATCGTACGAGGCAGGAATCTCGTGCTCACCCGAAAGTAGCGTCGTGAGCAATTGCATGCGCAGGGATCTCATCGTGTGTGCGAACTGGGAGCTCGCCTCTGCGGTCGATCTTGCTGCGCTCAGGCGCTCCCCCGTCATCGGGTCGAAGATCGATTCCGGAATCGTGAACTTGAACGCGTGGTCCGCCGTGATATGTGGAACGTGTGCGCCCACGGTTCCCTGCGAGAGATACGCCTCGAACTCCCGGGAACTCAGACAGATGGCGAGCGGTTCGGAGTATGCATTTGCGATAGGCCTGAGCCGGAGAACACGCTGCACCAGCAGGGCTGGCAAATCGTCGTTTGTAACGGTCGCGACCTTTAGCCCAGTTGAGATCATCGGTCTATCCATCGCAAGCACAACGTCACCCGCAGCGAGGGCATAACGTTCCGTCCGTTCGCTGACAAGTGAAACGGGGTAGTGCTTAGCGCCCTCCCACCTGAGCGCTCCCGGGGCGATGTTGTCGCCCCGCAACAACCGAATTCCACTCGAAGAATAGTCAGAACTCTTGAAGGCAAAGCCGACCAACGGGTCCGCGAAATCGCCTAACTGCCGCCTCGGAGACAGGAGAAACTCTCGGCTAATCAACTCGTTCAATGTGGCCAGAGTCAGTTGGGCGCTCGACTCGGCGGCCGCGACCGCCTCGTCTACCGCGCTTATCAGATCGACGATGCGGCGCTGCTCGTCTACCGGGGGAACGGATACACAAAGTTTGGAAAACGCCTTGTAGGTTAGGCTCCGCCGACGGTTGATACTGCCTTGTGCATTGTCGCTGTACTGGGCGAGCATTCCCTCACTCCGGAGCAGAAGCTCGAAATACTCCGGCAGATGCCTGTCGCTGATCCATCGGAGGATCGTGTACATGGGACTGACCACGCCCGGAAGCCCTGTCGTGTTTCGCGCAATGGAACCTTCATCGATGTGGATCGTCGAGTATGCCCACATTTCGGGATCGATGCGTTTGTATGTGGCGAGATTTGAGGAAGCGACCCGCTTCTCAAAGTACTGGTCCGCTGGCACTACGCCGTCATATTTCGAGATCGAAAACACCACCGGTTCGACCTCGTGATCGCCGAGCCGCTCGGAGCTCGGGGCGAACACATCTCCGAGTGGGATCGTGTGCCACCCCTCACGCATCAAAGCCTGCTTCGCGAAGGCGCTCGTCGAGCGCCGCCTGAGCGTCAGCCAGCCGCCGCTGCGCTTCGCGCATGAGGATGATTGCTTCCTCGACGTTGGCTTCGGCGATTGTCTCGGTTCTGATGTAACGACCGATATTGAGGTCGAAGTTGTTGGCCTTTATTTCGTCTTGGTCGACAAGCCGAAGGTGTAGCCCTCCCTCCCCGTCGATGTCCTGGCCGACGTGGTACGCCGTGGAGATCGTCTCGATGTCGTCGTCTGACATCAGGTTTTGGTTCTTGCCCGGTGCGAAGCGCGCGGAGGCGTCGACGAATAGCACGCGTCCGACGCGCTCAGCGGCCTTGCGCTTCCGGAACACCAGGATGCAGACCGGGATGGACGTGGAGTAGAAGAGATTGTTCGGCAGGCCGATGACAGCTTCTAGGAGGTCTTCCCGCAGCAGCTCCTCGCGAATTCGGGCCTCCTTTCCACCCCGGAAAAGGACTCCGTGTGGCATGACGACCCCCACACGACCGGTGTCCGGCTTCATTGATGCGACCATGTGCTGGATCCAGGCGAAGTCCGCGTTCGTTGCTGGCGGCACCTCACCGATCGCGCGACCGTAACGGTCGCCTGCCCAGGATTCCGCGCCCCAGTTCTTGAGGGAGAACGGGGGATTGGCGATCACCATGTCAAAGCGCCGCAGCTGATCGCCGTCGAGAAGCTTGGGTTCACGGAAGGTGTCGCCGCGGACGATGTTGAAGTCCTCCACGCCGTGAAGGTAAAGGTTCATCTTGGCTATCGCACTCGTAGTGAGGTTGATCTCCTGGCCATAAAGCCGCAGGGTGCGGGAGTCGCCTCCGGCAGCGTTCACAGCTGCGACGGTCTCAACGAGCATTCCGCCGGAGCCGCAGGCGGGATCTGCGACTGAATCGCCGGGCTTCGGGTCCAGCAGCTTCACGATCAGGTGCACGACATGGCGAGGTGTGAAGAATTCGCCGGCCTTCTTGCCGCTGGCTTCCGCGAACTCCCGCAGTAGGTACTCATAGGCGCTGCCGAGCATGTCTCCACTGACGGACTCTTGGTCCAGTCGTAGCTTGTCGAAGGCGCGGAGTAGGGCAACGAGTGCGCTTTCAGGAAGCCGGTCTTGGTTTGCCCAGTTGACGTCCCCGAAGACGCCGTCGAGGTCGCCGGGGTTGGCTTCCTGGATGCTGAGAAGGGTGCCGGCGAGTTTGTCGCCGATGTTCTCTACGGTGTTGTAGACGTCTTTCCAGTGGCAACCGGAAGGAATGGCGAAGACGTGGTAATCCGCCTCGATCTCATCGTCGAGGTCGTCTCCGAAGTCCGCGACTGCACGTGCATGGTTGAAGTCCCAGGTGTCGCTGATCCATTTGAAGAACAGCGCTGGGAACACGTAGCTCTTGAAATCGGCAGGGTCGACTGGGCCGCGCAAGGCGTTCGCTGCATCCCACAAGGCGCCTTCGAGCTGCCTTTGCGTGATGTGGGTGGGGTCCGATGAAACCAGAGTCATTAGCGAGGCGCTCCCAAAAAGGCATTCGTACCGAAATGCACGTATCGGCACCACGGACCACTCTGGCACGTCCGTCCGGCCACTGCCGGCAAGCGGACTACCCGCTTTCTGGTGCCCCAGGCCGCGCTTAGGCTGCCGTGCCGCAGGACCCGTCGTAAACGACCTCGTACATTGCATCGTTATCCGGGCCAGCGGGATGAAATCTGGCGGTCCAGTGCACATGGTCACCGTGCACAAGACCTTCAGTCTCGACGAATTCAGGCGCTTGTCGAGAGCTCACCCAGAGGGCTTCGGCGGCGTGCGCGCCCGGACGGTAAAGGGGCACCGGACAGTAGAAGTCAGTCATGAACACAATGGTTGCGGAGTGGCGTCTCTATGTCTCACTAAAGTCCGAGCCATTCGGTCGCGGAAACCAATGACCGCCAAACCCGCCAAACCCGCCAAACCCGCCAAATAGATTGTCCACTTCCCGAAAAAGGACAATCTACGTGGCGGAAAGACAATCTATCTTGGCGGTCGACAACAACGGATCAGATCGGCGCCATGTCCGCGAACCGGGAGTACATGCCCTGGAACGCGACCGTCACGGTCTTGGTGGGGCCGTTGCGGTGCTTGGCGACGATCAGGTCGGCCTCGCCGGCGCGGGGGTTGTCCTTCTCGTAGGCGGACTCGCGATGGAGGAGGATGACGACGTCCGCGTCCTGCTCGATCGAGCCGGACTCGCGGAGGTCGCTCAGGGCGGGGAGCTTGTCGGCGCGCTGCTCCGGGCCGCGGTTCAGCTGGGACAGGGCGATCACCGGGACCTGCAGCTCCTTGGCGAGCAGCTTCAGGGCACGGGAGAACTCGCTGACCTCCTGCTGACGGCTCTCCACCCGCTTGCCGCTCGTCATGAGCTGCAGGTAGTCGATGATGACCATCTTGAGGCCGACGCGCTGCTTGAGGCGGCGGCACTTCGCGCGGATCTCGACCAGCGTCATGTTGGGGCTGTCGTCGATGTAGAGCGGGGCGTCGTTGATGCGGCCGCGCGTGGAGGCGATGGTCGTCCAGTCGCGGTTGTCGACGGTGCCCTTGCGCATGTGCTGCAGCGGGACGGTCGCCTCGGCGGAGAGAAGGCGCATCGCGATCTCGCTGCGTCCCATCTCGAGCGAGAAGAAGATGGTGGGCATGTCGTGCTTGATGGCGGCGGCGCGGGCGAAGTCGAGCGCCAGCGTGGACTTTCCGAGCGCGGGGCGCGCGGCGACGATCACCATCTGGCCCGGGTGGAGGCCGTTGGTCAGCTCGTCGAGCTCGGCGAAGCCGGTCGGCACGCCTGTCATCGAGCCGTCCTTGTGCTTGGCCGCCTCGATCTCGTCGATCGCCACGGTGACGGCCTCGGTCAGCGGGACGTAGTCCTCGACCTCCTGGTGGCCGGTCACCGAGTAGATCTCGGCCTGGGCGTTGTTGACGAGGTCGAGGACCTCGCCCTCCGCCTTGTAGCCCATCTGCGTGATGCGGGTGCCGGCCTCCACCAGGCGGCGGAGCAGCGCCTTCTCGGTGACGATGTTGGCGTAGTAGCCGGCGTTGGCGGCCGTGGGGACGAGGCTCGTCAGCGTGTGCAGGTACTCGGCGCCGCCGGCGCGGGAGAGTTCGCCGAGCTTGGTCAGCTCGTCGGTGACGGTGATGACGTCGGTCGGCTCGCCGTGCGAGTACAGCGAAAGGATCGCGTCGTAGATGATCTCATGCTTGGGGATGTAGAAGTCCGTGCCGCGCACGACCTCGACGACATCCGCGACGGCGTCCTTGCTGAGCAGCATGCCGCCGAGGGCGCTCTGCTCGGCGAGGAGGTCGTGGGGAGGGGTGCGCTCGGGAGAACGGGCCTCGCCCGGTTCGCGGCTGTCGGCGAGACCGATATGGGCGATCGACACGTGCTCTCCTCAGTTCTCCTGTTTCGGGCGCGCGCCGGTCGGCACGATCCCCCTCCAGCCTGCGCCGCCGACGACCGGACGGCGCGCGGGCACGCCAAGTGCGGCCACCCCCGCGCAGCCGTCGTGACCGGCCGGGGAGACCGCGCCGAAGCGCGTCCGCTCGCAGACTACGGACGGCCACCGACAACGTCCCGCAGGTTCTGCGGGCCGATCCTCGGCGGTCTTCCGTCGACGTCGCTCCACCCTACGAACCACTCGCCGCGCCCACAACTCCACCTGTGGATAACTCTGGGGAGAATCTGCGCGAAACGCCGACGCGTCTGTGCACAAGGTGTGGGATCAGCTGTGGAAAACCAAAAATCTTTGAGCAGAAAAGTGCCTCTGACCAGGAGTTTATGTTTCCCCAGCCTGTGTGAAAAAAGTTCCCGGATGCCTGTGGTCGACGGGGTCCGGCAGGGGCTGCGGACTGTGGATGGAGCCGGGGAAAACTCGGGTTAACGCGGTGTGGGGGGGGGGGGGGGGGGGGGGGGGGGGGGGGGGGGGGGGGGGGGGGGGGGGGGGGGGGGGGGGGGGGGGGGGGG
>NZ_JBXAPS010000021.1:0-11500 GCF_058806435.1 Leifsonia sp. GW821-FHT13C09
GCCGTACCATCGGTCTACCAACGCGAAATCGCCCGCTGTGGCGACGCGCTGGTGGTGCAGTTAACTCACCATTCGCGTCGGACGGCCTCGGCCGAAGCCCAGGCTTTGTTGTTGGCGATCAGGGTGCGGCGTTCGGCCTTCTGCTCGTCCGTCATCGGCCCGCTCTTGGCCTGACTGCCACCGTAGCTGTGCAATCCAGCCGCCTTCGCGTCGTGGACGAAGTAGGTGACGTTCGCATCCCCGTCTGCGTAGACACGGACGTGCGCGGCGCGGCCGTCGATGTTCTCGATCTGCTCTACGGTGACGCGCTGGTCGTCCGCGGTGAGGAGTTCGCCGATCCGCGTGTACTCGGTGTCGTAGTACCCGGGATCGCTGTCGAGGATCGTATACCCGCGCGCGGACAGGTCGGATTCGGTATCGGCCTTGGTCTTGGCGCGGGCCTTCTCGTCGCGTGCCCGCTGAGCCGCGTGGGCGAACTGGGCCGGGTCGGTGGTCGCGACCTTGATAAGGTCAGCCCGGATGTCGTCGTCGGCGTCGAACTCGATCAGCACCGCCGCCTGGTCCAGGGTCAGTTGGTGCTCTTGGATCGCGGATGCTGCGACCTGGTTCTCGGTCACCGCGAGGGCGGTTTTGACGTCCTTCTGCTTGGTGCCGGTTCGCCGTGCGATCGCGGTGACAGAGAGTCCTTCAAACGCGAGCTGTTGGAACGCGGCGGCACGGTCGCCGTCGGTGAGGGCTTCGCGTTGGTCGTTCTCGACCACCTGTTGCACGATCCGCTCCGCCGTCACTTCGTCCGCATCCACCACGTAGACGGGGATGGTGGTTAGTCCAGCTTCGCGGGCGGCGAACACGCGCCGCTGTCCGGCCCGGACGGTCACGGTGCCGGCGTCGCGGCGGTGCCCGAGAACGGGAGTGAGAACGCCGTTCTCCTTGATGGACTGCACGAACGCCGGAGTGACCGGTGCGGAGGGGCGCACGTTCGTCTCGATGATCAGGGTGTGGGGGTCGAGGTGCTCGATGGTGCCCGCAACCGTAGTGATGTCGCTCATGGCTCTTTCTCCTTCAACTGTTCTTGTTCGCCTGTCTGGCAAGGGGATCGAGGGAGAGCGGGAGCGGTACGGAGTGCCGGGACCGTGGAATACCGCAGGGAGCGCAGCGAGTGGAGGCTATGCCGCGAAAGCCCGGAACGCAGCCCGCGGGAGCGAACTACGATCGACGGCCAGGCAGACGGACAACCGAGCAAGCAGGGCGCCGAGTGCAGCTCCACTCAGGTCTTCTCTTCACATGAATCGAGCCCACGCCAGCGGTGGCGTGGGCTCGTGGGTGGTTACTGGCAGCTGTCGCACTGCAGGTCGTCCTGTGGGTCGATCGGGACGAGGTATTCGAGGGTGTCGCCTTGGTAGTGGGCGTCGCTGACTTCGTCGTCTGTGGCGTGTGCCTGGATCCAGGTGTCTGCGGTGGCGGGTTCTCCGAGGGCTCGAAGGAGGCCGGCGAGGGCTTCGACTTCGATGCAGCTGAGCCTCGGTGCGATGTCGGAGGCGAGGTCGTGTTTGCTGAACACGGTGATGAAGTGGGTGAGCTCGTTGGTGTCGGTGATGAGGGTGCTCATGATCGTCTTCCTCCCTGCCTGGTTGGTGTGCCGTGAAGACACGCAGTGCCGATCAGGGAGTCCCTCCCGAAGCGCCACCCGTCAGGGCGACGTCAGCCGGCCCCGAAGGGGCTTGCGCGCAGGGCGGCCACCGAACAATCGCCGCAGGCTTCACGGCACAACAACCAGCAAGAGAGGAGAGCAAGTACGCATTTGACTTAGGTCAGCGTCGACGCTCGATCGTGCGTGCTGGTTTCGACCGGACGGCGTCCTTCCACACCCAGCCCTCGTGCACTTGGCCGTCGCGGGCGGTGAACCGGATGCGGACCGCGTGCTCGTTCCACGCCACCACTTCGACCTCGGGTCGGACGACGGCTTCGTGGAAGCGCACGTACGCGATCGCCGGCGACGGCGAGTTCGGGACGATCGCTGGGTCGTGTTCGAGGTCGACTTCTTGTTCGGTCAACCAGACCGGGCGTGGCCGGGTGATCGCTTGTTCGATCGCGCGGTCCATCCCGGAGCCCGGGTAGCGGCGGTTCTGTCCCACCGTCAGGCGGGGTCGACGTCGACCAGCACCCAGCCGGTACCGACGGACTGCAACTGCATGGACCGGATCTCGGACGAGTCCTGGTCCGAGACTGCAACGACGGACCACCCGACGAGCCGATCGACGGGATGTGTGAGAGCGTCGTGCGTAGTGCTCGACTTGACGGGCTCGGCGGCGATGACGCGGTAGCGGTTGTCGCGCCAGACAGGCCGGTTCGGAGTTCCGGCATCGGCCCAGATGTGGACGATGTCAGGGGCGGGAGCGATGCTCATGGCCAGTTCCTCCGATCGGGTAGCGGGTGTCGGCTCTACTGGCCACAATAGAACATATGTTCGAATGTTGGAGCGCCGAGCCATGAGAGTTCTGCAAGCGGGAGAGCGCGTCTGGTTGGTCGTGGCCGACACTGGCACGCGCATCCACTTCGCGATCGAGTACGGGCCGGCAGTGCATCAGCGCACACATGAGACGCTCATGATGTACCGGGTCGACCACTTCACGATCAAGCGCGCCGATCGATGGCCATTGGGGTACTACGGGGCGTTGAGGGAGGCGGTCGACGCGTGCGCTCTGAGTTTAGGGATGCCCAATTTCCTTATACCGATCACGGCGCCAGACGGGTCGATTGTTAGTCCGGAGGAGCAGAAGTCTCGGTGGCAATCTGGGCTCGACCCGCGCACCGGCGCCGCCCGATCAACCGAAGCGGCTACTGAATCGCGTCAGGTCAGAGTGAGGTAAACCCGGTCGTTTCAGTTCGTCGGTGTGGGCTCGGCAAGGCGCGTCGAGTCTGGTGCATCAGGCGTCCTTGGCGACGGTTCGGACAGAATCGAAATTCTCGGGTAGCGAGTCGCGGCGAACGCGCTTTCGTCGATGCGCTCGATTGTCTTCGCCGATCGGAAGAGTCGTCGACGAATCTCCCAAGCGAGATCCCCGAGAAGCGTTCGTGGGTCATGCCCTTCGAAGTGTCGTTTTAGGATCGCTGCCTGTCCGATCGACGGGACCCGGATTGGCAGTTCTGTAACGACCGCCAGGAGATATAACACGCAGATGCGGAGTTCGTAGTCCGCAAGCGGAAGCGGTGCGATCGAGAGAGGACCGCGCGAGCGTACCGTGATCGCGGATTCAACGTCCATTGCCACCTCACGTAGCTTCGGCGAGTCCTGATCTGGCGCGAGGAGTTCGTTGTATAGGGCCGCGAGCGCGTGGTCGAGCTTGTCAACAGATTCGTTCAACTCGCGATGGTGCTGTGCAAAAACGCCGACGACGAGCCCGAGGATTGCGAGCGCGACGCTTGGCCAGACCGCTTGAGCGTTGAGATAGCGAGCGGCTCCCGCGCCGACAATTGTGCCGCACGTGAAGACCCCGAACGAAATAACGAGGAGTGCGAGGCGACGCCCATCGTATCCCAGAGACTTGCTGGTCGCGGACACGACTGCTGTCCCCGACGAGAGGGCGCTCATCGCGAAGATCGTTCCAATCACTCCGAGGCTGAGGAGAAGCAGGAATAACCATCCGCTCGCTGCGGACTTCGCTGCAGCGAAGGCAAAGCCGAGTAGCACCGCCGAGTTCACCGTGGCGAGCAGCAGACGTAGGCGGCGACCTGCGGTTGTTCCGGCACGCATGACCTTGGCGGTTCGAGCGAGGTACGCGTCCGGGGCTGCCCAGACGAATACGAAGAACCCGCTGATGGCTACGCCAACGAAGAGGTAGGCGCGAAACCATGGTAGAAAATCGGACACTGAAGGCATCATGATTCCGAGCGTCGTCGCGCTGCCGATCCCCAGAACGAACATGCCTATGCCAATCCAAGCGAGCACTCGGCTAGGCCCCTTGGCTCGTCGTATTCTCGGGGTCAGGCTGTTTGCTAGATCTTCGGCTGCGGCCCAAGCCAGGGGCAAATTAGAGGTCGTTCGCGTGGGCATGGCCCCATCCTTATGGCGTTCGACTGCGTGTTCTGCTGTGACGGGCCCGTGGCTCGCCGCCGTGACCACTACTGGGGTGGACAGGACTATCGCCCTTAATGGCGGCATATGAAAGCGTCTGTTTGCGGCTATCGGGTTGCTCGTCGGTGGTCGCGCGTAGCGTGACGGTGCTTCCATTAGATCCTCAGTTACTCGAGCTGAGGGCGAGGGGCTTGAAGAGCAGGAGGATTCGACGTGGCTCACGAGGATCACGTAAAGACGTACAAGGTGTACGTCAACGGTGTTGAAAAGGTTGTCGATAACGAGGTGCTCACCTATGAAGAGGTCGTCCACCTCTTCATAGCGCAGCCAGTCGAGGGGACAATCTACGCCGTGAGCTTCGAGCACGGCCGAAAGCCTAAAGAGGGTGAGCTCGTCGCCGGGCAGTCCGTCACAATCAAAGAGAACACTGAGTTTGACGTCGATGACACTGGTCGGTCGTAGCCCGGACCTCGCGAGGCTTGTCGAGGAGGGGTATGACATCGAGGTCCGCGGTGCGGATCTCCTTGTGCATCACGTTCCTTATGTCACGAGCGCGGGCGCTGTCGACTACTGCATCTTGGTATCGGACCTGTCGACGAACGGTGAGCAGACGATCACACCCGGTCGTCACGAAGTGTGGGTAGTCGGCGGGGTTCCATATGACCATCAGGGGCGGAAGATCTCGATCATCGCCGACGAAGAAGCGACGAGCTTCGGCGAGGGACTGACCGCTGCTTGCAGGCTATCGGGCAAGCCGAACAACCAGATGCCGCGGGATTACCATCACAAGCTGGCGAACTACGTCGACATTCTCGGTAGGTACGCGCGAGCGGTCTCGCCGAACGCAACGTACAAGGATTACCCGCCACGCGAGTCGACTGCCACAGAATCGGTGTTCCGGTACCACGACTCCGCCGCAAGCCGCTCGGGGCTGAGCGCCGTCACCAACAAACTCGAACTTGACAAGGTCGCAATCGTCGGGCTCGGAGGGACCGGGTCTTACATCCTCGATCTCGTCGCGAAGACACCTGTCCGCGAGATCCATCTCTTCGACGATGACGTGCTCTATGCTCACAACGCATTCCGTGCTCCCGGGGCGGCGAGTCTTGACGAGCTCGTGGCCATGCCGAAGAAGGTCGACTACTTCGCTGGCCGCTACGACGCGATCCGGCGCGATGTGATACCGCATCCGGTCCGTCTCGACGCGACGAACATCGACGAGCTGTCAGAAATGGACTTTGTGTTCCTCTCGATGGACGCCGGACTGGCCAAGGCGCAGATCGTGGGTCAGTTGCAGGCGTGGGGAAAGAGCTTCATCGACTGTGGCATGGGAGTCCGACGACAGGACGATTCGCTCGCGGGCACCGTGCGAGTAACCACAGCGCTGCCGGGCAAGTACGACCACCTCGGAAGCCGTATCTCCTACACGGACGTGGATGCCAACGAGTACGACTGGAACATCCAAACCGCCGACCTGAACATGCTCAACGCCGTGCTCGCCGTCCTGAAGTGGAAGAAGCTCGTGGGGTACTACGTCGATCGAAAGCACGAGCTCAACTCCGCCTACGTCACTGCGAGCAACGGGCTGTTCAGCGGAGACCTGCCTTGAGGCAGTCCGAGTTCATCCCAGAGTTTGTCACCACCATCCCTGAAGAGCTCGAGGAAGGCCGACTCTACATTTCGGAGAGATTTCGCACCGCTTCGCACCTCTGCGCATGCGGATGCGGCGCTCGTGTAGTCACGCCTCTAAAGCCGCCGAAGTGGCAACTCATCAATCGCGATGGCCATGTCTCACTCTCTCCGTCGATCGGCCGGTGGCAATTGCCCTGCCAGTCCCACTACTGGATCCGTGACAACCAGGTCGTCTGGTCGTACTCATTCACAGAGGAGGAGAAGTCTGCCGTACAGCGACGCGACGCACAGGCGGTTCGCGACTATTACGCTGCCCGGCGCCCTCGAACTCGCGGATTGCTCAGACAATTGTGGCGCCGTCTCACTGGGCGCGATCGTTTGCGGTAGGTGCGCGCAACCTCCAACGTAATGACCGGCGAGCCGGTCGAGTCTGAATATGACGAGCCGTACAGCCCCCACAAAAACCCCACAACCTCAGTAATCGAATGCGGTGCGATGTCATCGAGGAGCCGCGGAATTCCGCGGATTTCCGAGCATCTGAAGGCCAATTAAGGGGCCTCGTCAGGGTTCAAATCCCTCCGTCTCCGCCGATCGAAACCCCCGGAATCCCGCCGATTCCGGGGGTTTCTCATTAGTCGGCGCTCAATCGACGACCGCGAATCCACCCGTCCACGAGATGCGCTCCGCCGCGGCCAGCGTGATCTGGAGGAAGCCGATCGCCTCCAGCTCGCGGGCGCGCTTGAGGGAGCCGGCGTCGATGGCGCGCAGGCCGCCGTCGCGGATGAGGTCGGCGAGCCGCTGCTTGGCCTGGTCGTCGTCGCCGGCGATCAGGACGGTGGTCGGGTTCTCGCCGACCTTGCCGGAGGAGAGGGTCGCACCGAGTGTCGTGTTGAACGCCTTCAGGACGGTCGAGCCGGGCAGCTTTCCCGCGATGACGGCCGCGGCCGAGGAGTCGGCCGGGACCGCGAGGCCGTCGAAGGTGGCGAAGTCGACCGGGTTGGTGATGTCGACGACCGTCTTGCCGGACAGCGCGTCGCCGTAGGTGGTGAGGGCCGCATCCACTTCGGGGTAGGGGATGGCCAGCACGACGATGTCGCCCTCGACGGCGCCGCCGTTGCGGCCCAGGTACTGGACCGTGGTGCCGCCCGCGGCGAAGAGTCCGCCGATGGCCTTGGCCATGTTTCCGTTTCCGATGATGCTGACGTTGCTCATGGGTCCTTCTCTCGATTGGTTGAAGCGTCAACAAAAACGATAGGGCCGAATACTTGAAGCGTCAAGTAACGTACACTGGGAGGGTGGCGGACAAAGCAGCGGTCGAACGGGAGGCGTGGGAAGGGCTCATCGCTCTCACCCAGTTGCTCCCTCCTGCCCTCGACGCGCAGCTCGCGCGGGACTCCGCTGCCACGCATTACGAGTTTTTCGTGCTGTCGCGGCTCGCCGAGGAGCCCCGACAGCGGATGCGGTTGAGCGCGCTGGCGAAGGCCACGAGCGCGTCCGTCTCGCGGCTCAGCCATGTCGTCACCCGGCTGGGGGCGAGGGGACTCGTCAACCGGGTCCCGTGCGAAGAGGACGGCCGCGCGACCAATGCCGTCCTCACGGAGGCCGGCGCGGAGTTCGTCGCCCAAGCCACGCCGGGTCAACTGGAGGCCGCGCGCAGTCAGCTCCTCGGCGCCTTGACGGAAGAACAGCTCCAGCAGCTGGCCACGATCTCCGGCGCGCTGGTGGATGCCCTGGACCCGCAGCGGCGCCCCTCCGACGCCTGCGCATCGATCGTCCAAGCGGCAGTCAACTGACCGCTGGCGGCGGATGCCGCTCTCTGGCCGAACACCCGTGGCGTCACCGAAAGCAACACGAACGCGTCCGTCGCAGGCAACCCGTACGGTGAAACGAGACCTGTGAGGAGTTCCCGTGACCGAGATCCAGACCACCACCGCCGGCAGCCTGCCGCGCAGCCGCGCACTCATCGAAGCGAACGCCGCGCGCGCTTTCGGCGACGACGGCTTCACGCTGCAGAGCACTCCGGAGTACGAGCAGCTGGTCGCCGAGGCGGTCGGGGAGGTCGTCGATCGGCAGCGGGAGGCCGGGATCACGCAGCCGGGCGACGGCGAGTTCGGCAAGGCGATGTCCAGCCCGGTGGACTACGGCGCGTGGTGGGGCTACTCGTTCCAGCGTGTGACGGGCCTCTCCCTGACCGACGTGAACGCGTTCAATGAGCCGCCGCGCCGCTCGGAGCCGGGACGGGTGGTGCTCACCAGTTTCGGCGACCGCCGGGACCGCCATGCGTTCGCGGAGGCGTACGCCGACCCGGAGGCGGGCGTTCCGTCCGGACGCCTGGCCACCGGGTTCCCGACCACGACGGGTCCGATCGCCTATCGCGGCCAGGAGGCCGTCGCCGCTGATGTCGCGCACCTGCGCGCCGCGCTGGGGGAGGGCGAGAGCGGCTTCCTCACGGCGATCGCGCCGGGCTCCGCCGCTCGCGTCCGCAACGAGTACTACGCGACGGAGCAGGAGCACATCGACGCGTGGGGTGACGCGCTGCGGGAGGAGTACCGCGCGATCGTGGACGCAGGCCTCACCGTGCAGCTCGACGACCCGTCGCTGGCCGAGAACTGGGACCAGATCAACCCCGAGCCGACGATCGCCGAGTACCAGGAGTTCACGCGCATCCGTGTCGACGCGATCAACCGTGCAATCGAGGGCCTGCCGCGCGAGCAGATCCGCCTCCACCTGTGCTGGGGATCCTGGCACGGCCCGCACTCGACGGACATCGAGGTGCGTCACATCCTGCCGGTGGTGCTGCAGGCGAAGGTCGGGTCGATCTCCTTCGAGGCGGCGAACGCCCGGCACGAGCACGAGTGGACGCACTGGGCCGACGCAGCGGAGCGCGGGCTGATCCCCGACGACCTGGTGCTGGTGCCGGGCGTGGTCGGGCATTCCACGAATCTCATCGAGCACCCGGATCTCGTGGCGCAGCGCATCGAGCGCTTCGCCCGCATCGTCGGCCCCGACCGCGTGGTCGCGTCGACCGACTGCGGACTCGGCGGCCGGGTGCACCCGCAGATCGCGTGGGCGAAGCTGGAAGCGCTCGGCGAAGGCGCCCGGAGGGCCGCAGCCGCGGTGTGACGGCGTCGCGCTATTAAGCGCCCGGGGCGGTTACCGGTTCCCGCGGTGCTGTGCGAAGTCCTCGTAATAGTCGACGAAGCGTCCGCGTGTGTCTGACATCGTCACTGTGCACCTCCGGTCTAGGCATGCATTGAACTGCGCTGGCGCCGGGCTGAGGAAGCGGTCGAGCGGTCTCGCGTCACGGCTCGTGGTGTGCCGGTCCAGCACCGCTATCGGAGTTGGGGAAATGTTCCGTCGCCTAAGCCGAGACTCTTGAGATCCGAGAAAATCCACCTCGCGGCTACCTCGGAAGCAGGGCGCATCTTTGACATATCATCGGCTCCCGAAGTCGACCAACCGTAAGCGCCTGACCTATTTCGCGCCGCAAGCCACGACCTTATCTTCCTTGAAATGACGTCTTCATCCTCGTCCGATGCGGTCGCGTGGGCCTTCCGCACGGCTACAGCACGTCCAGAGCCTGACCAGATCGCTTCGGCTCCGGCTGGCACGCAGTCAGCGAGGATGTCCATTGGCACGCGCCATGTTGCCACGAGTGGTATGTCGCCCATTCGTCCCTCGGCGCTTGACCCCTGATCTTGGACACGCTGATTCCAGCACGATGCTGGGGAAGCGAGAATCCAAGGGATGGCTAGGAAGAACTACACGGACGAGTTCCGGCAGCGCGCGGTGGACTTGTATGAGTCCACGCCGGGTTCGACGCTCAAGGGCATCGCCGGGGATCTCGGGATCTCTCGGGGTGCGCTGAAAGAGTGGGTCGACAAGTTCGGTTCCGGGGTCACGGTTGCCCCTGCGTCGCCGCCGGGGGGCGACGGGGCGACCGGAGTCGCAGGCGGCGAAGGTCCTCCGGTTGGAGGCCGACCTCGCGGCCTTGCAGGCCGAGGCCCGCAAGCTCGAGACGGAGCAGGACATCCTCCGTCAGGCGGCGAAGTATTTCGCCGGGGAGACGAACTGGTGAACCGCTTCCAGTTTGTTGAGGATCACAAGGACGCCTACGGCGTGAAGCGGTTGTGTGAGGTCGTCGAGGTCGCCCGCTCGTCGTTCTACGCCTGGCTGGACTCCGCCGGGCGGCGAGCCGCGAAGGCGACAGACGACGCGGTGTTGGCGGCGCGGATCCGGGTGCTGCAAGACCCCGCTCAGGGTGGCGACCGCGCCTACGGGGCGCCCAGGATCACCGCCGACCTCAACGACGGTGTGCCCGTGGCGGAGCGGGTGAATCACAAGCGCGTCGCGCGGGTAATGCGTGAGCACCGTCTCGCGGGGATCCGGTTGCGACGACGGGTGAAGACCACGATCCCGGACCAGTCCGCCAGGCGCTTCCCCGACCTGATCGGACGGGACTTCTCCGTCGGCGACCCCGGCCGCCGCTACGTGGGCGACATCACCTACCTGCCTATCGCCGACGGCACGAACCTCTACCTCGCGTCCTGCATCGATCTCGGCTCCCGGAAGCTCGCGGGCTGGCAAGTCGCCGACCACATGCGCACCGAACTCGTCGAAGACGCCCTCCGTGCCGCGCACCGCGACCGCGGGTCGCTGGTCGGCGCGATCTTCCACTCCGACCACGGCAGCGTCTACACCGCGAAGGCCTACGCCGCGCTCTGCGAGCAGCTGGGCGTGACCCAATCCACGGGCGCGGTCGGCACGAGTGCCGACAACTCACTCGCGGAAAGCTTCAACGCCACGCTCAAGCGCGAACTCCTCGCCGGCCGGTCAGCGTTCCCGGACCAGGCCACCGCCTACCGGGCCGTGTTCCGGTGGGCGAACCGCTACAACACTCGCCGGCGCCACTCCGCGATCGGCAACATCAGCCCGAACGCCTACGAAGCCGCACGCTCCGCTACGCTCGCGGAAGCGGCATAACCGAACCGACACCGTGTCCACGATCAAGGGCCAAGGCCCCCGCACCTGTGGGCCAACATCGACGACTGATATACAACAAGTGACGAGACGCTGTGGCGGGATAGCTCCCGTGTGATGCGCATCGGCGGCCATATTGCCCGCGGACATGCTGCGGCGTTCTGCGAAGTGCCTCGGATGTCTGACACAGGGCGTGGAGGGGCGGACGTCTGAGGCGCCCCACATGCTTGCCCCGCACTTACCCCGCACATTGGAGCGAATCCAGCGCCATTCAAGCGCGGTTCATGCGATCGAAAACCGCGGAAAGCCAACCAAGACGGGCCCTACGCGAGCCTACGAGATCTACTGGAACCTAATCGTGGTTTAGACGCCTTGCGCGCGGATCCCAGGCTGGACGGCCTTCCAGTTGGAATCTAGCGCACCAATTTCACATTCCAAGACTGTTGGCGTTTGACTACATTTTGACTACAACCGTGTGAGTTCCCACGAGATCACATGAGATCACAGGAGCTCTATTTCGTTGACATTCCGCGGAAGTTTGCCCGCATGCCAAGGGGCTTAAGCCCCTGAACTAGAGTTCAAATCCCACCGGTACCGCCACGAAAACGCCCCGAATCCCTTGAAAACACAGGGATCCGGGGCGTTTTTGCATCGGTCCGCGCCGCTGCGCGCGACTTTTCCATCGTCTCTTCCACGGTTTGGCGTTGCATTGTCTCGACTAGCTGAGTCCGCGCGGGGTCAAGTCCCGTGGAGTGGTGTAACCGTTTCGTGATCCTTCAGGGATGTGGGGGCTAGTTTTCGTTGTGATTGCAG
>NZ_JBXAPS010000022.1:0-11426 GCF_058806435.1 Leifsonia sp. GW821-FHT13C09
CCCCGGTGGCCACGCTGTTCTTTCAGTGGGGCCGTTGTTACTCGGGGTTCGTTACACCACTCTACGGGGCACTACTTTCTTCTTGCGTGCCATCGTCACCATTCTTCGGTTGATTCATCTTCGGTTGAGCGTAGCTAGCTCAGGCCATGTGCGCATCTGATCGGCGATCTCGCGCGAGTTCGGTTAATCAGGGCTTTCATTTAACTGAATTCTGTTTATAGAATAGCATTCTGACCGACCGTCTGGAGCACAACGATGAGCCGCAACCTTCCGATCGCACTCGTGCAATCGCCAGGCGTCCCCGCTAGCAGTCTGGAGGTGTTCGGACAGGACCTGGACCGGCTCACTCACGCGTACTCAGCGAGCAAATTGTTTGTCTTTCCTGAACTCCACCTCTGCGCACCCGGGTCCGGTGACACCCCACGCGATCATGGGGTCGGTGTCTACTCCATCGGCGACTTAGCCGAGCCTCTCCAGGGGCCGCGGGGTCAGATGCTCTCCGCGATCGCGAGGGAGTTCGAGGTCTGGCTCGTGCCCGGCTCGGTTTACGAATTAGGAGAAGACGGCCAGGTGTACAACACGGCTGTCGTCTACGACCCAGAGGGTCGCCTTGTGGCTTCCTATCGAAAGGTGTTCCCCTGGCGGCCGTATGAGAAGTCGGCACCTGGCAACCGATTTGTCGTCTTCGACATGGATGGGTTCGGGCGGATCGGACTCTCGATCTGCTATGACTCCTGGTTCCCGGAGTCGACTCGACAGCTCGCCTGGATGGGTGCAGAACTCGTCTTGAACGTGGTGCGCACACGCACGATTGATCGTGCGCAGGAAATCGTCCTCGCCAGAGCCAATGCGATCATCAACCAGGTCGCCTTCGCATCGGTCAACGCGGCGACGCCTACTGGCTTGGGACAGAGTCTCATCTGTGATTCGGAAGGCCGCGTTAGGGTCGCAGCCACAGACGGAGCGGAACAAGTGCTCTCCGACGTTATCGATCTGGACGAAGTCAGCAGAACGCGCGAATACGGTACTGCCGGGCTTAACCGCCTTTGGGATCAACTACAACCCAACGACCCGCCCATTGATCTTCCGCTATATGGCGGGTCGATCACCCACGACGCGTGGTCGGCCCGCATCTCGGTGCCCAAATTGAACGATTCCCGAAATCACATCCCCCCGACACCTAGTCGGAAAGAAAAAATAGGAGAACAGCAGTGAAATCAACGAGGACTTCTCGCTGGCTCGGATTGAGCGCAGCGGTCCTAGCCTGTGCCGTGGCGCTTAGCGCCTGTACCTCCGGAACCACCCCATCGGGCTCAGGTGCTGGGGGTTCGACATCCGGCGCACTAACCTGGGGCAAAGCAGTGGAGGTAGTGGATCTCGACCCTCAAACGTCCTACAGTGCTGCGGACGGTGAGATCCTAAACCGCGTTTATGAGCCCTTGGTCACGGTGGATAACGACCTCAAGCCAATTCCCGCGCTAGCTACATCGTGGAAGCGGCCTTCCCCCACGACCTACGTGTTCACCCTGCGGAAGGGCGTGACGTGGAGCAATGGTCGGCCGCTGAGTGTTGACGATGTTGTCGGCAGCCTGGAGCGGATCATCGACCCCAAGACGGGGTCGCTCTCAGCTTCATTCTTGCCAATCGCGTCGGTAAAGGCGGTGGGTAGCGATCAGGTCGAGGTGAATTTGCGGACACCCTCCAACAGCTTCCTAGCTGCGCTTGCTGCGACAGCCTCGGCCATTCTTCCAATTAAGGAGCTCGACAGCGGGACCTTTGACCCAAAGAAGGAGCTTCTTGGAACGGGCCCCTACGTGTCGAAATCTCACGTAGCCGGCGAAAGCTGGGACCTCGTTAGTAACAAGAACTACTGGGGCGCAAAGCCCAAGGTTTCAGAGCTTCGCGTCAAGATCCTGACAAATGACACTGCGCGCATTGCCGCTCTGAGGGACGGGAGCATCGACTTCACAAGTTTCTCCAATCCCGACGCACCGACCCTTCTGAAGGGTGTCTCGGGCGTGAAGGCCCACGTTCAGCCCACCGCCGACTACTACCGCGCGGACGTTAACGCCATAAGTAGCCCGTTTTCTGACCCTCGACTCCGGCAGGCGCTTGCGCTTGCGATCGGGCGGAAGGAGATTGGGACGACGGCCCTGGGCGGGACCGGCACTCCGGTAGTGGCCGCAGCGCCTCCGGGTCTGCCCGTGGGCTGTCAGGAAGGGCAAATCCCCTTCGCCAAACCTGACCTTGAGCGCGCGAAGAAGCTCGTCGCCGAGGCCGGCGGAGCTTCCAAGCAGGTCACGATTCTCGCGGCGAATTCGGACGCTGGTTATGCGGCGATCGCACAGGTGCTTCAGCAGCAGCTCACGGCGGTCGGGTTCAATGTCAAGATCGAGACACTTGAAAATGGTGTTTGGCTCAACAGAGTGTTCACGGCCAACCCGGCGCGCTTCGACCTGAGCATTTCATGGTTCGCCGGGTACGCCGACCCGGGAATGGTGCTCGGCTATTGGAACCCGTCTGCGAGCGGCTTCAACAAAGCCTGGATGCCTGACAACCCGGCCTTGGACAAAGCGATCGTCGAGTCGAACGAAGTCACGGGTGACGCGCGCAAAGCCGCGTTGCAGACTGTTTGCAACATGATCGGCCAAGGCGCGAACATGATCCCTCTTGCCACTCGCTCCCCTGTCGTGGCGTACCGATCGGGCGCCGTCGTACCGACGTTCCCGAAGATCGAAGGTTACGGTGATCCGTTCCGGTACCTGGACCAGTTCAGCAAATAGTCGACGCTGGGCGCCGACCGCATGGTCGGCGCCCCCTCCTCGAACGAGAAATATGTTCAAACCACAACAATCATGGCTCAATTCCCCTGGAATTCGCGCCACCAGATTCGTCGCCGCAAAGCTCTTAGTCGGCGCCGGCACACTTCTGGTTGTGTCGATGCTCGTCTTCCTCGCGGTCCACTTGATCCCCGGAGGTTATGCCCAGGTCGTCTTGGGCCCCTTCGCGTCGGCTGAGGCCAAGGCGCAAGTTGCCGCCCAGTATGGTCTTGACCAGCCAATCCCACTTCAATTCCTCGACTGGCTCTCGCATGTGCTCACGGGCGACCTTGGCACCTCTTACACTTCCGGGACGCCAGTGGCGGAACTGATATCGAGGAAGTTGCCAGTGACCGCCGAGCTTGCAGCGCTCGCACTGATCATCGCGCTCATTGTCGGGCTACCGCTCGCGATCGTGTCGGGAGCAAACCGGGGCCGCATCGCCAGCGGGCTCAGCCGATTCGTTGGCGCCGTTGCGCTCAGCTTCCCTGATTTCGTAGTCGGCAGCGTGCTGGTTTTCATCTTCTCGGCCATTCCGCTTTGGTTCACAGTCGGAGGCTACGTGCCATTCTCTGACGACCCCATCGAGAACGTTCGAGCGGTGTTCCTTCCGGCGCTCACCTTGAGTGTCTTTGGGGTGGCGGTGCTTGTCAGAACAGGACGAGATGCTGTCGCTTCGACGTTTACGTCGCCTCACGTATTCGCCGCCGTCGCCCGGGGGGAGTCTTCCGAGCATGTGATCCGGCACCATGTGCTCAGGAACTCGAGCATCCCCATGGTTACTGTGGTAGCCACCTATTTCGGCTACCTGCTGGGCGGAGCGGTCATCGTGGAAGGACTCTTTTCGCTGCCGGGAATGGGCCAAGCGGTACTTAACGCCGTCCGCGAGCGCGACTACGCCGTCGTGCAAGGCGTAGTACTGGTGTCCGCGGCGCTTTTCATCACGATCAACATGCTTGCCGATATCTCGTACGGGCTGATTGACCCGAGGACTAGGGGAGTACGCGCATGACGGGCAGACGCGCGCCACTGTGGTGGCGCCGATCGCGACTTGGCGCTCTATCAGCGGTGGGACTAGTGCTTCTTGTGGCGCTTGTTCTTCTAGCTCTTCTAGGGCCATTGCTGCCATTCGGCAACCCATCCGCCATCGGCGCTGGCGGTCGGCTTGAGCTACCAGACGCACACTTCATCGCGGGGACGGATACCCTCGGAAGGTCGGTTCTACCGCGGCTGCTCGAAGGCCTTCGCACAACGCTTCTCGTCGCCGGCGTGGCGGTGTTGGCCACGGCCGTGTTCAGCATCCTGCTTGGAATGACCGCTGCATACTTCGGCGGGTTGGCCAACGAGCTCATTGCGCGAGGGGCAGACGTCCTGTTTGCGTTCCCGTCCGTACTCCTTTCAATCCTGATCGTCGCCATCACTGGCCCGGGACTGTTGGGTGTGACTGTGGCAATCGTTCTGACCACCAGCCCGCTCATGATCCGGGTCATGCGAGCAGCCACCCTCGGAATTGTTTCGCGGGACTTCGTCCTCACGGCTCAAGTCGGTGGAGCTGGCTTGCCTCGTCTCCTATTCGTACACATTTTGCCCAACGTCGCGGGGACAGCGGCTGTACAAGCAACGTACGCACTTTCGGTTGGGATGCTCGTGGAGAGTGCTCTCAGCTTCCTTGGGCTCGGCGTGCAGCCGCCCCAGGCTTCATTGGGATCGCTGGTCTACGAAGGGTCCTCCTATCTGTCCGTCGCGCCATGGTTGGTCATCATCCCTGGCGTCGTTCTGGCAGTGACCATCCTGTCCGTCAACCTCACGGGCGACTGGCTGCGGGATCTACTAGATGTGCGAGCAGGAGAGGTCCGAAGATGACTATCAATCCAGTGGTGCTCGAGGCTCACCAACTTGTGGTCGAGTATGTGACCGATTCCGGGCGAGTGAGAGCACTCGACGGGGCTTCCATTTCGGTGCGGCAGGGGGAGGTTCACGCCATCGTCGGTGAGAGCGGCTCGGGTAAGACCACTCTCGGGATGGCCGCAGGCCGTTTGCTCGCTTCGAACGCAGAGTTCGTCTCTGGATCGCTCGTCGTTACCGATGTGTCGGTCCCAACGGTGGGGATGGAAGGCTTACGTGCGCTGCGACGCGACAGGCTCGGCTTCGTGTTTCAGAACCCGATTGCATCGCTCGACCCGACGATGCGAATCGGCGCTCAAATGCAGTTGGCTCAGGAGGGGCGAGATAGCACATTTTCGATGAGAGACAGCCTCGAAAGAGTGGGCCTTCGGGGAATCGACACCGTACTTCGATCGTTTCCGCATGAGCTTTCTGGTGGAATGGCCCAGCGGGTCTGCATAGCGATGGCGCTTATGAGGGGCGCACGAGTTCTCATCGCGGACGAGCCCACAGCGGCTGTTGACGCAACATTGCGGCCCCAGATTCTCAAGCTCCTCGTAGACCTTTGTCGCGAAACGGGAAGTGCCCTCGTGCTGCTCACTCACGACCTTCATGCAGTCGGCGAATTCTCCACCCGGGTTTCAGTCATGCACGCTGGCAAGGTGGTCGAGTCCGGTGATACCCAGCTAGTGCTCGCCAACCCTCAGCATCCCTATACCAGGTCTTTGCTTAGCGCACGACTCGGGCTGGAGTCCTGCGGCCAGCGTCTGGAGGCGGTTCGCTATGTCGCATGATCCGGTGGTTTCCGTGCAAGACGTCGTCGTCAACTTCGGCCGGGGTCGGCGCCAAGTACACGCACTCCGAGGTGTGTCTCTGCAAGTCGGCGCAGGCGAAACAGTGGGAATTGTAGGCGAATCTGGTTCAGGCAAGACCACTCTGAGTCGAGTCCTCCTAGGTCTTATGAGACCCACTTCTGGCAGCGTGCTCTTCGACGGACAGCCCGTAGCTGGGTCCAAGCGAGCGCGACATCGCCACGGGCGGATGCAAGTCGTTCTGCAGAATCCTGACTGGTCCCTGAACCCTAGTCTCCGGATCTGGCGGTCGCTGTCGGAACCTCTAGCGATCACGCGGTCCGTTTCAATGAGCAAACGGAAGGACGAAGTCGTTTCCATCCTTGACCGCGTTGGGCTTGGTGAAAGCTTTGCCGACCGCTTTCCTCACCAATTATCTGGAGGGCAACGGCAGCGCGTTGCGATCGCGCGCGCGATCATCACCGAACCCGACCTGATCGTCTTTGACGAGGCAGTAACTGCCCTAGATGCCTCGGTGCAACTGCAGGTACTTAATCTGATCCGCGATCTACAAGCCGAGCATGGATTCGCTTCCGTCTTCATTTCGCACGATCTCGCCGCGGTTCGATACGTCTCACACCGGATCGCTGTCGTTCAGAGGGGCGAGATCGTCGAGATTGCACCCGTTGAGGACTTCTATGGCGAACCGCGGCACCCGTACTCACGACAACTGCGAAGCACACTCCCAACTGCCACAGAGGAGCCAAGTAAATGACCAGTGATGTGCGAACCGCTTATGTGGGTGCCACCCTTGTCGACGCAACCGGCGCTCCGCCAATCAAAGACGCGACCATCATCGTCGAAGACAAACGATTCGTCCACGTCTCGGGCCCCATGCCGGGTCATGACCTCGGCGAGAACATCGCCATCGTGGACCTCTCTGGGACGCACATCGTGCCAGGTCTGATGGATGCGAACGTTCACACGGTAATCCATCTCGATCCAGACATCCTGCTGCGTTACCCCGCTGGTGAATATGACCCCCTCGTCCTTGAAGCAACCCAGGTCGCCCTTCGTGCCGGCGTCACTACCGTATTCGATACGTGGGGACCCCTCGAATCTCTACGCCGAGTCCGAGATGCTATCCGGGAGGGCGAGGCGGTCGGCAGCCGGCTCCTAGTCGCTGGCAACATGATTGGGAACGACGGCCCATGGTCGAATGACTATTTTCCCCAGGTCGCACAAGGTCTGGCCTCTGAGGTCGTGGACGAGGTGAATTCGCATTGGGAGCAAGCAGTTGGGGCTCGCTTGACGTGGATGCCTTCCGATGGCGTGCGGGCTGCCGTCAGAAAGTATTTGGCTGAGAGCGAAGTCGACTTCGTCAAGTTCGCCTCCAGCTCGCACGCCCACAGTCGTTTCCTCGCACTCTCTCTTGACAGCCAACGAGCGGTCGTCGAGGAGGCCCATGCCGCTGGCCTGACGGCCCAGGCCTGCACCCTGGCGCCGGAAGCGCTCAAGACCTCGATTGAGGCCGGCGTCGACATCATTCAGCATGCAGACATGACAGGGCTGTATCCGATGCCGGACGACGTTTTGGGCCGAATCGTCAGTTCGCAGATTCCGGTCACCGCGTTTCTATTTACTCAGCGCCACACAGATGCGTTCATCGCCAGCAAACCGACGTGGCATGGGAACGACTGGGGCCAGGTCATGCGGGTCAAGGCAAAGAACGATTCCCGCCTCATTGAATCTGGCGCGAAAATACTTCTCGCTAACGACATGGGCGTCTACGGGCAGACGGCCGCCACTAGCCCGATGTGGGGCCCGTTCCAGACAGGCATCCCTGACATACCCACTCATCTAGGGACCGGTCACGTTCTATGGCTACGCGCGGCCATGGAACAGGGTATGTCGGGAATGGACGCCCTTCAATGTGCAACCCGCAATATTGCCGAAGCGTACGGCGTCGACTCGGACCTCGGAACCGTGGAGGTTGGAAAGCTCGCCGACTTCGTCGTTCTTGACGGCGATCCTATGTCCGACGTGGACAGCTACGAACGCGTACTGAGCGTCACCAAGGAGGGGCGCCCAATCGACATCGCGGGGCTGCCCAATAGCCCGGTGCTCACAGCGGATCGGTGGGCACGATGAACCGAGGCGAGGCGTTCATCCGCGAAATACTCCAACCCGCAGTCGGGACCATTAGCACGATCACCGACGCGCAGGTATCACCAGACGGTTCACGGATCTCGATGACAGGGTGGATCCTCCACGATCTTTCCAGCCCTGCCCGTCCCCAGGCATTTCTCGTAGGCGTCGACGGTCCACAAAGCCTAACCGCGCGTGCGTCTCAGGGCGCCCAATTTGCCCCAGGCGGCGAATACATCGGCCTGCTCGTGGAGAGCACCAGCGGAGGGCCCTGGGATCTCGTGATCATGACACTTGGTCTCAATGAACCGCGTCGTCTCGCCGAATTCGAGGGGACGGTGGAGGCGTTTCACTGGTCGCCTGACAGTTCGCGCATCGCTCTGGTGGTTGCGGAGCCTGGAGCGCATGTTTCAAGCGGGCAAGGGTCAGGTAAGCACCCAGAAGACTCGCGTGTAGATGAGGACGGCCCGCGTGTGCTGGACATGCATTCGGAGCCTCCCGCTCGCTCGCTGTGGATAGTTGACGTCGCGACTGCAAAGGCCACTCGGCTGACAGACATACGGGCGAACGTCTGGGAGGCATCTTGGTTAGGACCGGACAGGATCGTCGCCGTCACATCGGGTTCCACTAGCGAGGATGCGTGGTATTCCTCATCTTTGGTCACCTTTGACGCTGGCGGTGGTCACTTACGAACGATCGTGGACCCCGATCAGCAACTCGCACGTCCCGCCGGTTCCAGCGATGGCCGATACGCTGCAGTCATCGCTGGATGCGCAAGCGACCGGGACCTAGTTGCGGGAAGAATCCTTGTTCGAGATGAGCTCTCCGACACCGTCGCAGAGGTCGACACGCAGGGGGCCGATGTCACAAGCATCCAATGGGTGTCACCGACCCAGCTTGGATTCGTGGGGATTCGCCACCTCCAAACTGTGGCGGGAATCGTGGACATGCGAATTGGTGCCGCAAAAGAACAGGTTGTGACTTCAGCTGCCATCGGCGATGCCTCTCTTCCGACCGGGTCCTTCGCGTCGGACGGCAGCTTCGTGGCTGTCATCAGCGAATACGCTAAACCTCCTCAGCTCTCGATTTGGGAACCACACAAGCCGATGCGAATCCTTCTTAGTGTGCAGCACGCTGGAACGACAATTCAGCGGACGCGTGGCGGCACGATCTCATCGCGAAGTTGGTCTGCCGCGGACGGGCTAGAGATCGAAGGATTCGTCATTACTCCAAACGGAGACGGACCATTCCCGGTTGTGGTCAACGTCCATGGCGGGCCCGCGTACGCATTTCGCAATCAATGGGGTATGGGTCGCATGGCAACCGTGCCCGCGCTGGTCGCGAACGGCTACGCAGTATTCTGTCCCAACCCCAGAGGTAGCACAGGCCGGGGGCGACGTTATGCGGAGTTGGTAATCGGTGACATGGGTGGCGCTGATGCGCAGGACATCCTCGCTGGGATCGATAGCCTAGTCGCCGAAGGCATTGCGGATCCGGCGCGCCTCGCGGTCATGGGCTTGAGCTACGGGGGTTACATGTCGACCTTGCTTGCTGGCTCCACAGACCGCTTCCGTGCGATCGCTGCAATGTCGCCGATTACCGACTGGACCAGCCAGTCTCTCTTGAGTAACATCGGCGACTGGTCAATTAAGTTCCTCGGCGCCGATCCGCTCGACGGCGATGCGTCCGAGCATGTTCGTAGCCCCGTGGCACTGACGGGCCAAGTAACAGCTCCCGCCCTTCTCGTCGCTGGCCACCTGGATCTATGCACGCCGCTAGTCCAGGCGCTTGAGTACTACCGCGCGCTTGTTAGACGCCGGGTCCCATCAAGTCTCATTACCTTCCCTCAAGAGGCTCATGGAGTCCATGAAACAGGAGCAATCATCGAGGTTGGCTCGCGAATAGTGGACTGGTTCGATGCGCACGTGCTTCTTGACGCAGTTAGAAGAGAACACATTGGACCCCAAGCCCTAGAGAATCGCAATGGATGAGGCCGTTCGATGTGGTGCTCGCTGCGGCCCAGATGACCGCGACGATGACTAAGGGGCGCTTGTCCGCTGGGCGGGCCCCGCTGGCTACCTTGTTTCGAAGGACTGACATCGCGGCAGATCGGTCATGAGATTCGCCCATCTGCGAAGCAGCTCTCGCTCGCCGGCGCATTTGGCAGTCGTAGTTGGTGATTCAGCACTCTTTCTGGATTTAGTGATGCCGCACCCTCCGCGCGATCTCCAGGAGCTAATCGAGGACGGAAACTATCGCCTCGGCAGCATCCGCTCACTTGTCGAAGAAGCGATCGAGAGAAGCGTCCCGCTCATTCCTCTCAGCGAGGTGTCCCACGCCTCGGCTGTCCTACGGCCGCCTCAGGTGATCGCAATCGGGGCGAACTACGCAGCTCATGCGTCAGAACTGAACCTTCAAAGCGAGAACACCGCGACCGTGTTCTCCTTGTGGCCGAACTCCTTGGGCGGACATGGCACGACCACATCGTGGGCGGCGGAGATGACATCCCAAGTCGACTATGAAGTCGAACTCGGAGTCATCATCGGACGGCCGGCCTATAAGGTGAGCGCCAGAAACGCGCTCGACTACGTCTGGGGTTACACCGTCGTGAACGATATCACCGCACGCGACCTCCAGTTCTCGGAAGCTCAATGGTCTCGATGCAAATCATTCGACGGCTTCACCCCGACCGGCCCCGTGGTGGTGACAGCCGATGAGATCCCTGACCCGCAAAACTTGTCGCTTACAACCGACGTGGACGGCCGGACTTTGCAAGACGCTTCCACCTCCGAGATGATCCGATCCGTCGCGGAGATCATCGAGTTCCTCTCCCGATCCGCAACCCTGCTACCAGGAACATTGATTTCCACCGGCAGCCCGGGCGGCGCCGGCTACTCCCGAAATCCTCCTGTGTTTCTTAACCACGGTTCACGGGTAACAGTCTCCATCGAACGCATCGGACACCTAACGACCAACTGCGTCATCGGATAGAGTTCCCCCGCCTGACTGTGTCGCCGACCAGACCCGACATCCTGCGGGGCGGGGCCGCTGTCCTTGCCGTTCCTGCGGTCTCTCCGGTATTCCACGGTCCCGGCACTACCGCCACTCCCACTCGCTCTCGATCTCTCCGCCGGAAGGCTAATCTCTGCCACTGCTGAGCCGTTTCAGCACGCGTCCCGGGTGTATCGAATTGACCGCGACGTCTCCGTCCGCCCACCCTGCTCGGAGCTCTGGAAAGACGAAGCCCCGAGGATGAAGGCTGGTCGGTGCGATTGGAGCGGGAGAGAGATTAGGGAGGCTGGCTAATAGCGGGCCGGGGCTGGGACTGGTGCTCATTGAGGTGACAGCGCATTAGCTCGCCTCTCGCGGATCGGAGGCCGTGTCGTTCGGGTCGGCCGGCCACCGACCGCCCCATGTCGGACGAGCCCGCCAAAGGACTACGCGCAACTCGTTCCAGAGTCGTCCGTCCGCAGTGTCATTCAGCTCGGCACTCAAGCGCCAAGTGTACGTTGCGACGTTTACCGGGACGCGGGCCCAGCCGATCTCGCGAGATATACGCCTCTCGGGGGCGTCGGAGATCGACTGACAACTTCCTGCGTGCGTCACTGCTCGGGTGACGTGTGAGGAGCCGCCTGCGGCGGCGCTGCACCTGCGCGTTTTGTTTGTCTTTCCGCCGGCCGATCGTAGCTCGTTTCCGGTTCTCCGTGGGTCAAGTCCCGTGGAGTGGTGTAACGAACATTCTTCGAGAATGAGCTTGGCTACGCAGTCAACGTGAGGGGTAGTT
>NZ_JBXAPS010000023.1:0-10134 GCF_058806435.1 Leifsonia sp. GW821-FHT13C09
CTCACTGCGGCATAATCACCAACAGCTGATCCCGCACGGTGTCGAGAAACTCCACCACTCAACGGGACGCCACCCCGATGTCCTGAGGCAGATTCGTTACCTATGTCCTGAGACATAACAAAATTCATCTCAAAGAGTGCCTGCGTGCATCGTCTATCTCTTGTCTCTCCTGTTGTCTGCTTGCCCTGGCCTCTCTTGTCTCCTCGTGTCAGTTCTTCTCTCTTGGGCTGGCTCTCTCATTTCGTTGTCTGTCGATATTTGGTTCTTCTCTCTCGTCGGCCTCCCACACCTCTCGGTCGATGCCTTTTGCGCCTGCGATGACGCGATCCCCTCAATGTTTGACCTCTCCCAGGCCAATGCCGATCGTGATTGACGTTTGGAGTGCCCTCGGCCTTACATCCGCTCTTTGATGCCCACTCGAATGAGCAGCCAATTGACCGGGTACGCCGTTACGAATCCCAGCAGCATCGCCCATTGCATTGCGAACCAGAACTCGGGCGAGTTGACCGGGGCGCGGCCGCCGAAGAGTGCGGGGAACAGAACGAGCTGGATCAGCGCCATCGCCCCGTACATACCGACCTGCCAGGAGGTGATGGAGGCGGCGTCGGCTTTGAGCGCTTCGATCAGGCCTTTGCCGAGTCCGAGCCCGCGCATGGGGGCGATGGCGAAGTACTGGAAGATGATGCCGAGTCCGAAGGCGAGGATGAAGTCGAGGATCCAGACGGCGAACATTTTGTCCTGGAAGAGCCAACCCCAGCCGAACGCGACGGCGACGGCTGGGATGAGGAAGGCGACCCACTCCGCGATGAGGTCCCCGAGCGCGCAGCCGGCCCCGCAGTGGTTGGTACCGGTGCCGACGGCCACCGCCATGGGCGTCTCCGCATCGTCCGCATTCTGTGAAGGTGCGGGTGTGCGTCCCCAGCGGAGGTAGCCGCCGAGCCAGAGGAATCCTCCGAACAGCATGGAGACGGGCCAGACGACGTTCATCACGGCCATCTTCTGCGGTCGTCGGATCACATCGACGGCGACGCCGATGGTGCAGGCGATGCCGATCCCGAGGGAAGTCCAGGCGAGGACGTTGAGCCAGGTGGGGAAATCGCCCAGGGCAGGCGTTATCGCGTGGGGAGGCGTCATGCCTCCACTGCTACCCGGATCCTGGCGCGGGCTGTAGCCCGTTGACTCAGCTCTTCTCGTAGCCGAGGACGGCCATCATCCCTGATTCGGCGTGGTAGATGTTGTGGCAGTGCGTCATCCATTGGCCCGGGTTGTCGGCATCCAGTAGCACCGTGAGAGATCGGTGCGGCAACACGATCGCAGTGTCCTTTCGCGGGCCGCCGTCGAGCTGGAACGTGTGGCCGTGAACGTGGAACGGGTGCCACATCATGGTCTGGTTGGCGATGGTGAGCTGGACGCGTTCGCCTTCCCGGACCGTGTAGGCGCCGTCGAGCGGGTTGTTCATGTCGAAGGCTTTGCCATTGATGCCCCAGTCGTACTTCATCATTCCGCCGGTGAGGGCGATGTCGATGCGGCGGTCGATTCTGCGCCGCTGCAGGGTGTCTGCAGAGGTGGCGCTCAGTACCGCCGCTGTGACCGGTGACGTGTCAGAGGCCGTGTAACCGTTCGCGGTGGGTGTGGGGCTCCCAGAGTTGGAGCGGAGGACGCCGAAGCCGCGGTCGGCTTTGCCGACGGCCTCGGCCACGATCGGGAAGGCACCGTCGGCGACGGTGACGATCGCGTCGTAGCGTTCGCCCATCCCGAGCAGGATGCTGTCGCCCTCGACCGGGTTCACCGGGTAACCGTCGGTGTGTGTGACGGTGAGCCGGTGGCCGCCGACCGAAAATCGGAAGGCGGTGTCGCCGCCGGCGTTGATGATGCGCAGCCGCACCCGTTGCCCGGGCTTGGCGGTGAAGGTGGCCGGGTCTCCGGCTGGGCGTCCGTTGATGAGGTAGTAGGGGTAGTAGACGTCTCCGGCGTCGCCGCCGAGCAGGTTGGAGCCGGTTCCGGTGAGCAGGTTGCCGGCGCGGGTCGGGGTGCCGTCCTGGCCGCCGCCCATCATGCCGCCCATTCCTCCCATCCCGCCCATGCCTTTCATGCCTTTCTTGAGGTCGGCGAGTACCTGGTCGGGTGTCGCGGTGACGCCGTCGAGCCAGTCGTCCAGCACGAGTACCCAGTCGTGGTCGTAGTTGAGGGGTTCGCGGGGGTCTTCGATGACCAGCGGGCCCTGGAGGCCGCGGTCGAGTTGCGGGCCGACGTGCGGGTGGTACCAATAGGTTCCCGGGGCGTCGGCGGTGAACGCGTAGTCGAACGAAGCTCCGGGGCCGATCGGCTGCTGAGTGATCGGGGGAACGCCGTCCATGTCGTTGCGGAGGGCGATGCCGTGCCAGTGGACGGTGGTGTCGTCCGGGAGCTGGTTGGTGACGTGCGCGCGGATGATGTCACCGACATGTGCCCGGATGGTGGGGCCGGGGACTTCACCGTTGTAGGCCCAGGTGGAGGCGGTGCGCCCGGCCAGGTCGATGTCGGTCTTGGCGGCGGTGAGCTGGACGCGGGTTGTTCGCCCGGTGCGCCGCCGGGCCGTTTCGGCAGCGGTGACGGGGCTGCTGGTCGCGGTGAGGAGGTTCGGTCCGCCGGTGCAGGCGGCCAGGGCGAAGGCGGTGGCGACCCCGGCGCCGCCGAGGAGAAGGCTGCGCCGGGTGAGGTTCGAAGAGTTCATCAGATGTCCAGAGAGGAAGCGGCTAGAGGGCCGTGAGGAGTGGGGAGGGGCGGGCGCCGCCACGAGGGGGAGGGGTGACGGCGCCCGCGTCTGGTGCGACCGGTTCAGAGGCTGGCGAGGAGCTGCTTCATGGTGGCGATCTCGGCGCTCTGTGCGGCGGCGATCTTCTTCGCCAGCGCGACGGCGTCGGTGGCCGTGCCCTGTTCGGTCTCGGTCGTGGCCATGGTGATGGCGCCCTGGTGGTGCTGGATCATCTGGGTGAGGAACAGCTTCGACGCGTCTGCGCCGGACGCGTTCCTCAGCGCGTCCATGTCCTGTTGCGACATCGTGCCGTCGCCGCCCATGTCCATGCCGCCCATGTCGGATTTCTGGCCCCAGGTGTCGAGCCAGCCATTCATGGTGTCGATCTCCGGCTGCTGCGCGGCCTTGATCTTCTGCGCGAGTTCGGTCACCCGGGCGTCGATGCCCTGCTTGGCAAGGAGCGTGTCGGACATTTCGATGGCCTGCTGGTGGTGGGGCACCATGCTCATGGCGAAGGTGACGTCGGCCTGGTTGTGGTCGGAGGTGGCGGCGGGGCTCGAGCTCCCGTGGGTCATCCCGGACATGCTGCCCATGCCTGGGTCCTTTCCGGAGGCGCCCGCGGTGCAGCCAGCCAAGGCGGCGGCGGTCAGGAGTGCGCCGGAGGCGATCGCGATCAGTCGGATGTTCATTGTGGGGTCTCTTTCGTCGTATGAATCTGCGGATGGTAGGCACGCTGAAGCAACACCGCGCGATGCGCGGTGTGCGGTGTGCGTCATCTGCGATCGATAGACAGTGCGAGAAGAGACGGTGGTGATGATCCGACCCTGCGCGTGATCATCCGGGCCAGGGTCGTGGGTGCAGCCCGGGAGCCCAGGCCGAGGAGCGCCCGGCTGAGTACCGGGGCGATCAGGAGGATCGTCGCGGCGAGCAGCGCGAGCGTGCAGATCATGGCAGTCGTGTCGTGCATCGGATCACAGCCGTCGATAGCGCATCCCCCGCCCGCCCTGGTGTCGGACATCGCCTGGCTGGAAACTGCAGGGTGCGATTGGTCTGGGTGTGACACTGTCGACGCGGATACCGCTGGCTGGACCGCGACGAACCCGTGTGGTTCGCCCATAGGCGTGCTGACAACGTGCATGGCGAGGATCCCGGTCACGATGCCCGCGACCGCGAAGAGGAGGACGAGCACGCAGCGCCAGGTGCGGGTGCGCATCGAGATGCAGTCGGCGAGCATTTCTCCTCCTTCCGGGAGACAAACTACCGGCGCAGTCTGGATACCCGCCGGGGGTTTAACGCTGACGGGACCTAATGCCCCATCCGTCTCCACATTCGCGTCCAAGCTGAATGGAGAAATCGTTTGAGGAGGCGGACGTGTACGGGTGGATGATGGGCGGCATGGGGGCGTGGTGGATCATTTGGCTGATTGTGCCGTTGCTGATCATCGCGGTTGTGATCGTGCTGGTGGTCACTCTTAGCCGGCGTGGTCCGTCCGCCGGTAGTGGTGCGGTTCAGCCAGGGCGTCCGTCGCCTCGGGACATTCTCGATGAACGGTACGCCCGAGGCGAGATCGACCACGACGAGTACGCCAGGCGTCGGGACGAGTTGGGTCGTTCTGGAAGCTGAGCCCACGGGACCCGTCACGAACGCACGAGTCGGGCGATGGCGTCGCTGGCTTCCTGGATCTTGGCCTGGCCTTCGTCCCCGCCCAGTAGCACGGCGTCGGTGACGCAGTGTTTCAGGTGGTCGTCGACGAGGCCGAGGGCGACGCTCTTGAGTGCGGAGGTCAGGGCGGAGATCTGGGTGAGGATGTCGATGCAGTACTGCTCTTCATCGACCATTCGCGCGATTCCGCGGGCTTGCCCTTCGATCCGGCTGAGGCGCCGCATGTATCCGGCTTTGTCGGTGATGTAGCCGTGCTGGTGTTCGTGCTCGGCGGTGGTCGTGGTGTCGTTCATTAAGGCTCCAAGGGCGGTCAGGTTCGGGATGCGGGTGCCGGCGTCGCCGGCTGGGTGCGATTTCGGTCGAGGGCAACGCGGGCGCTGGTCTCTGGTCGCAGGTCGAGCCGGCGCAGCAGCTGAGCGTTCAGGGCGACGACGATCGTGGACAACGACATGAGGATCGCGCCGACCGACATCGGCAGGACGAACCCGATTGGTGCGAGCACGCCGGCGGCAAGCGGCACGGAGATGAGGTTGTACCCGGCTGCCCACCACAGGTTCTGCTTCATCTTGCGGTAGCTTGCGCGGGAGAGTTCGATGACCGACAGCACGGAACGCGGGTCGTCGCTGGCGAGGATCACTCCTGCGGAGGCGATCGCGACGTCGGTGCCGGCGCCGATGGCGATTCCGACGTCGGCCTGGGCAAGAGCGGGGGCGTCGTTGACGCCGTCGCCGACCATCGCCACCTTGCGTCCCTCCGCCTGGAGCTCCTTGACCTTCGCGGACTTGTCCTCTGGCCGCACTCCGGCGAAGTACCGGTCGATGCCGAGTTCGTTGGCGACCGATCTGGCTACGGCGTCTGCGTCGCCGGTGATCATCACGACCTGCGCGTTCTGAGCGTGGAGGGCGTCAACCGCTTGCCGGGACTCCTCGCGGATCTCGTCGGCAAGTTTGAGCGCACCGGCCACCTGTCCGTCGACCAGGACGTGCAGGATGATGGCGCCGTCCTCTCGCCAGGCGTCGGCGATCCGGAGTTCGTCCACTCCGGCTTCGTGCAGCAGGTTCGGGCCGCCGACCTGGACGTGGTGGCCGTCGACCGTGGCCGACACTCCGACCGCGGGGGAGGATTCGAAACCTGCGGCTGCGCCGACGGTCACATGGCGAGCGGCTGCGGCGTTGACGATGGCCCGTGCCAGCGGGTGCTCGGAGTCCGCCTCGGCGGCGGCGGCCAGTGCCAGCAGTCGATCGGAGGTGGTGCCGTCGGTGGTCTCGATCGCGGTGACGCTGGGTTCGCCCTTGGTCAGGGTGCCGGTCTTATCGAACAGCACCGTGTCGATGGTGCGCATGCTCTCCAGGGCGAGCCGATCCTTGATGAGCACTCCGCCGCGGGCGGCGCGTTCGGTCGAGATGGCGACGACGAGCGGGATGGCCAGACCGAGGGCGTGCGGGCAGGCGATGACCAGAACCGTGATGGTGCGCACGACGGCCTCATCCGGCAGGCCGAGCAGGGTCCAGACGACCGCGGTGATGATCGCCGCGCCGAGGGCGAACCAGAACAGCCACCCGGCGGCGGTGTCGGCGATCCGCTGGGCGCGGGACGAGGAATTCTGGGCGTCGCTGACCAGGCGTTGGATACCGGCGAGCGCGGTGTCGTCGCCGACCGCGGTGATTTCAACGCGCAGACCGGAGTCGGTTGCGACGGTGCCCGCGACGACGGCGTCTCCGACGTCGCGGCGCACGGTGCTGGATTCGCCGGTGATCATCGACTCGTCCATGCTCGCCGAGCCGGAAACGACGCGTCCGTCGGCGGGGATGCGGCCACCGGGGCGGACGACGACGACGTCGCCGACCCCGAGGTCGGCGGGGGCGACCTGCACCGTGCTGTCACCCTCGACGCGTTCGGCCTCGTCGGGCAGCAGCGCTGCCAGTGAGTCGAGGGCGGAGGTGGTCTGTGCCAGTGACCGCATCTCGATCCAGTGGCCCAGCAGCATGATCACGATGAGGAGGGCGAGCTCCCACCAGAAGTCGAGTTCGTGATCCAGGATCCCCAGGCTCGCACCCCAGGACGCCAGGAACGCGACCGTGATCGCCAACGCGATCAGCAGCATCATGCCGGGTTTGAGCGCCCGCAGTTCACCGACGGCGCCAGTGAGGAATGGGCGACCGCCCCAGACGTACATGACCGTTCCGAGGATCGGCGAGATCCACGCCACCCAGGCGGCGTCCGGCAGCGGGTACCCCAGGATCATCGCGAACATCGAGGAGAAGCCGACGACGGGGACGGCGATGATGAGCATGATCCAGAACAGACGACGGAACTGGCCGACATGGTCGCCGTGGCCGGCGTGCCCACCCATTCCGCCGTGACCTGCGTGCCCAGCCATGTCATGCCCGCTGTGCCCGGTCATGTCGTGTCCGGCGTGCTCGCCCATCTCGTGGGCCTCGTGGGTCTCGTGGCTTTCGGCGGTCTCGGTCGAGGTGGTGTGGGCGCGGTGGTCGTGCCCGTCGTGCTCGGTGTGGTCGTTCATGGTTAGCCCTTCACCTGGGTGATGTGCTGGTGTCCGCCTGTACCGGGCGGTGGCGGTTATGCGGTGATGTATGCGGTGGGGTCGGCGTCGAAACGCGGTGCGCAGCCGGCACAGCAGAACCAGTACCGCTCGCCGTTATAGTCGCGGTAGAGGCCTTGTGCCTCTGCCTTCGCCTTGCTGACGGTGCTGCCCTTCATCACGACGCACTCGGTGAGATCGTCGACGCCTGTCCCGCCGAGGAGGTTGGTGCTTCCGGTCGGCATCGTGGCGGCGTGGTGGTGGTCGGTGTTGGTGCCGCAGCAGCTGTCGCTCATTGTGTGCTCCTTCTCGTGAGTGGTCATGCGGTTTTGAGGACGGACGCTGGTATGCCGGTGTCCGTTCGGGTCGTGGAGTTCTTGGAGCGGAAGCCGCGTAGGCGGAGGCTGTTGCTCACAACGAACACACTGGAGAACGCCATCGCCGCTCCGGCGATCATCGGATTGAGCAGCCCGAACGCCGCCAGCGGGATCGCTGCGACGTTGTAGGCGAATGCCCAGAACAGGTTGGTCTTGATGGTGCCCAGCGTTCTCCGAGCGAGCCGGACGGCGTCGGCGGCGGCCCGGAGGTCACCCCGTACCAAGGTGATGTCTGCTGCTTCGATGGCGACGTCGGTGCCGGTTCCCATTGCCAGTGCCAGGTCGGCGGTTGCCAGGGCGGCGGCGTCGTTGACGCCGTCGCCGACCATCGCGACGGTCTTGCCTTCGGTCTGCAGTCGGCGCACTGTGTCGGCCTTGTCCTGGGGGAGCACTTCGGCGATGACGGTATCGATGCCCACGGCGTGGGCGACCTCGCGAGCGACGGTCGCGTTGTCTCCGGTGAGGAGGATGGGGGTGAGCCCGAGCTGTTTGAACGCGTCCACGGCTTCTCGGCTGGTCGGCTTGATCGCGTCCGCCACGACGAGCAGCCCTCGCGCTTTCCCGTCCCAGGACACGCAGACCACGGTCTGCCCGGCAGCTTCAGCGGCGGTCTTGGCCGTTGCAAGGCTGTCGTCGAGCACGATGGACCAGTCCTCTAGTAGCGACTGGCGGCCCACGAGCGTCAGGCGGCCGTCGACGATGCCCTGTACGCCGCGGCCTTCGATGTTCACGAAGGATTCCGGGTTGGGGAGGATTCCGCTGCGGTCGGCGGCCGCGGCCGCGATGGCCCGGGCGATCGGATGCTCGGACGCGGCTTCAACGGCGCCGGCCATCCGGAGCAGCACGGACTCGTCGACGTCGGCCGCGCTGACTACCTGGACCAATGTCATCTTCCCACCTGTGACCGTACCGGTCTTGTCCAGGACGATGGTGTCGACGGTGCGGGTGGACTCGAGTACTTCAGGTCCTTTGATCAGGATGCCGAGTTGCGCTCCACGTCCGGTTCCGACCAGGAGTGCCGTCGGGGTGGCCAGTCCGAGCGCGCAGGGGCAGGCGATGATCAGCACTGCCACGGCGGCCGTGAAAGCTGCAGCCGTCGGGTGGCCGGTGAGCAACCAGGCGGCCAGGGTGACGACGGCGATGGCGAGAACGATCGGGACGAAGATGCCGGAGATGCGGTCGGCGAGACGCTGTATTTCTGCTTTGCCGGATTGGGCATCCTCGACGAGTTTGGCCATCTGCGCGAGCTGCGTGTCGCTGCCGACGCGGGTGGCGCGCACCAGGAGTCGGCCGCCGGAGTTCACGGTGGCGCCGGCGACGGCGTCGCCCGCCGTGACCTCGACGGGCACGGATTCGCCGGTCAGCAGTGACATGTCGATAGCGCTGGAACCCTCGACCACGACTCCATCGGTGGCGACCTTCTCGCCGGGCCGGACCACGAATTCGTCCCCGGTCCGCAGCGTCTCGATCGGGATGCGCGCCTCCAGGCCGTCGCGGATGACCGCTACATCCTTGGCACCGAGTTCAAGGAGCGCCCGCAGCGCCGCGCCGGCCTGCCGCTTCGATCGCTTCTCGAAATAGCGTCCGGCGAGCACGAAGGTGGTGACTCCGGCGGCGACCTCGAGGTAGATGTTGCCCGCGCCGTCCGAGGCGGCCACAGTGAAGCTGAACGCGTGAGTCATCCCGGGCATCCCCGCCGTTCCGAAGAACAGGGCGTAGATCGACCAGACGAACGCGGCCAGGGTTCCGATCGACACCAGGGTGTCCATGGTGGCGGCTCCATGGCGGGCGTTGATGAATGTTGCCTTATGGAACGGCCACGCACCCCACACCACCACCGGCGCCGCCAGCGTGAGCGAGAGCCACTGCCAGTAGGTGAACTGCAGCGCCGGGATCATCGCCAATGCGATGACCGGGATGGACAGTGCGACGCTGCCGATCAGGCGGTTCCGCAGCCCCGTGAGTTCCGGGTCGGCGTCTTTCGTGTCGCTCTCGGGCTCCTCGTCTGGGAGAGCGGCGGTGTAACCCGTCTTCTCCACCTCGGCGATCACGGTGGAAACGTCCATGCCCTCCGGCATGGACACTCGTGCCCTTTCGGTCGCGTAGTTCACCGTTGCGGTGACACCGTCCAGGCGATTCAGCTTCTTCTCGATCCGCATGGCACACGACGCGCAGGTCATCCCACCGACCTCGAGCTCAAGGGTGGCGCCGCTAGCAGCGGGCGAGGGCGTTGCTGTCATGTCGTGCTCCTCAGCTTGGAACGGCCGTGCGGGTTTCCTACTTGCGGACGGCGGCGTAGCCGGCCTCGTCGACCGCGGCGAGTACGGCGGCATCATCCACACCGGTTCCGGTGGTAACGCGCAGAACACCGTCGGTTGCGGACACCTGCACGTTGTCGACGCCGGCGACCTGGGCCACCTCGGTGGACACTGCTCGCTCGCAGTGCTCGCAGGTCATTCCGGTCACCTGGTAATCGATCATTTCCATCAGTCCTCCATGAGTGCTGGGATACCCTCGGAGGGTATCGTTGTCTTCCAACATGATACCCCAGGGTGGTATTCCTGCAACCGTGGCTGGAAACAGCAACGCTGTGATCGCCCGGTCGCCTCCACGAGGGTTAGTACGATGAGCAGGAGATGCGTGTCGGGAGCCGGAACCGATCCCCGACCTCTCTGCCACCCTCGATCACGCGTATCACCTCGAAGTGCTGTGTTGCGATTAGTCGCGCCTTGCCGGTAGCGACCGCTAGCTGTACTGACCTCGACCGTTGTTGATTCGGTCGATGGGGGCGTGGCCTGCGATGCCGAGGTGGGCTCTGT
>NZ_JBXAPS010000024.1:0-8479 GCF_058806435.1 Leifsonia sp. GW821-FHT13C09
ATCGGTCTACCAACGCGAAATCGCCCGCTGTGGCGACGCGCTGGTGGTGCAGTTAACTCACCATTCGCGGCGGACGACTTCAGCGGATACCCACGCCTTGTTGTTAGCGATGAGGGTGCGGCGTTCGGCCTTCTGCTCCTCGGTCATCGGACCGCTCTTGGCTTGGCTGCCACCGTGGGTGTGGAAGCCGGCCGCCTTCGCATCGGCGACGAAGTAGCTGATGTTGGCGTCGCCGTCCGCGTAGACGCGGACGTGGGCGGCGCGCCCGTCGATGTTCTCGATGAGGTCGATGGTGGCGCGTTGGTCGTCGGCGGTGAGGAGTTCGCTGATTCGGGTGTACTCGGTGTCGTAGTAGCCGGGATCGCTTTCAAGGATCGTGTACCCGCGCTCGATCAGTTCGGCTTCCGTTTCAGCCTTGACCTTGGCGCGGGCTTTCTCGTCGCGTGCCCGCTGGGCCGCGTGCGCGAACTGGGCCGGGTCGGTGGTCGCGACCTGGATCAGGTCGGCACGGATGTCGTCGTCGTCGAACTCGATCAGCACCGCCGCCTGATCCAGGGTCAGCTGGTGTTCCTGGATCGCGGAAGCCGCCACCTGGTTCTCGGTCACCGCGAGGGCTGTTTTGACGTCCTTGTGCTTGGTCCCGGTTCGGCGGGCGATCGCGGTGACGGAGAGTCCTTCGAACGCGAGTTGCTGGAACGCGGCTGCCCGGTCGCCGTCGGTGAGGGCTTCGCGCTGGTCGTTCTCGACCATCTGCTGCACGATCCGCTCCGCCGTCACCTCGTCGGCCTGCACGAGGTAGACGGGAATCGTGGCCAGTCCGGCCTCGCGGGCGGCGTAGACGCGGCGCTGTCCGGCGCGGACGGTGACGGTTCCGTCGTCGCTGCGGTGTCCGAGGACGGGGTGAGGACCCCGTTCTCCTTGATGGACTGCACGAATGCGGGGGTGATCGGTGCGGAGGGGCGCACGTTGTGCTCGATGGTCCCGGCCACGGTGGTGTTCTCGCTCATGGTTTTCCTGATCCCTTCAACTGTCCTTGTTCGCCTGTCTGGCAAGGGGAGCGAGGGTGAGCGGGAGCCGTGCGCAGTGCCGGGTCGTGGAATACCGCAGGGAGCGAAGGCGACCCTTCTATGTGCTCTCGTCAATCTCTCGTTCGTGTTTCTTGCCGTTCCGGCACGAAGATCGAGAGCGGGCCGAGGCAGCGCAGTGCCCGGAGCGAGTGGTTGCTAAGCGCAGGGAGCACAGCGAGTGGAGTCTGCAAATAACGCGCGAGGGAACGGAGCTGACGTAGCTCGCTATGATCGGCTGCCGGATCGGGAAGAACATCAGGTAAGACAGCACGCCGAGAGGCGTCCCGTTCAGCGATGACAGTGCCGCATCCGTGCGGCTCCGTGTTCGTGGCCTGCAGCAGCCGGCCCCACTGGATCCGGGTTCAGGCCGCGGTCATGGTGGCGGTGAGTTTTCGGAAGATCTGCCGGGCGATATAACGCTTGAGCTGGCGGCGGATCTCTCTGGTCGATTGGCCCTCGGCCAGGCGCCGGTCTCGATAGGCGCGGGTCTCTGGATCTTTCGCGATCCGGACGCGGGCGACGATGTCCAGTGCCCGGTTGAGCTGACGGTCGCCGGAGCGGTTGAGGCGATGCCGGGCGTTGTTGCCGCTGGAGGCGTGCAGTGGTGAGGCGTCGGTCATGGTGGCCTCAGCGAACGTCGAGCCTGGAAAGGCGGGTCTGCTCAGGACTGGGGTCGATCGTGTCCCGCAAAGCACTCAAGGCGCCTGCGAACTCGTCGACGAACTCCAGATCCTTACCAAGGACGCCGCACCAGTCACGGTTGTCCAGGAATCCGGCGGCGTTGACCGCAGCCTCGGCCGCGGCAGCTTGGACCGCTGCTCTCCTTGACGGTCCTGGAAGGGCAGCGGCTCGCCGAGCACGTAAGTTCCGCGTACCGAGCCCAGCCGGCGACGACGGCTGGGCTGAGCGGAATGGGTGCTCCTAGTGCGCGCCGCTCTCTAACGGCCGGAATCAGGATTTTCGGGATGCGGTCGGAGGTACGGATCGCCAGGCGCGCGAGGGTCTCCCGCAAGTACGGGTTGGTGACTCGTTCGAGGAAGCCTGTCCCGTTCGCTGAGTGCGTATTTGTAGCTCGGAGACCTCAGGGCGTCACGCATTCGCTTGTCGCAGGGGAGTAATCCGATTTTTCAGATGCTCCACTGCCGGGACTCTTCGAAGGTGGCCGGGTTGAGAGCAGCCGGTCGAGATACATCCCTTGACAGGACCGGTGGAAGTTTCCGACGCCGAAAAGGAGGATGCCGGTGGGGACTAGCTCGAGGGCGTGGTTGACGCGTTCGATAGGCGAGTCATGCGTCGTGTTCTGCTGTCACGGGCGCTCCTTGCGATGCCGTTGACGATGGCGAACTGCAGCTCACTCGCACGGCAGCGCGATCCTCGGCACGCTCCAGCAGATCGGCGGCGCGGCCAGCACGGCACTGCTCGTCGCGGTGATGTCGGTAAGATCAGCGGCTCTCGCGGCCGGCGGAGTGTCCATCGAGGCAGCGGCGACGGGAGGCACCCGTGCGGCATTTCTTGTGGCGGCGATCATCTCACTCGGTGGAGTGGTCGGATCGTTCTTCATCCGCTCGACCCCTCCGCGGCCGGGATATCATCGACCTACTATGCACTGAGCGCACCCGCGCCTCAAAACAGCCGCGAATGCCCGCAACGACCTCTCAGCGTGGAGATTATCGCCGGATGCCTCCTCGCGCAGGAGGTCACCGGTGCCATCCGGGTGCTCAGTTGGGGTTCAGCAGAAGGTACGGCCCTCCGCATCGGCTAGAAATCGCTGGTGCCAAAGTTGATCTTGGTCATGGCTCGCAAGTCATCCACCATTGTCATGTTCGTCGCGCCATAGTCGGTTGCACGCCGAAAAGAGTGCGCGAAGTCGTGCAGTGTCCAGATCTTCCGAGATACCCACTCCCCACCGGGTGTTGCTTAGATCGGCGGAGGCTATGTATACCTGACTCCATCCTTGAGTCGCGTCTTCCACCTGCTCTACCGCTCGGCAATTCAAGCCCAGGCTGCGAACGGCGTCTAAGCACGCCAAGACCTTTGTTGGGCCAATACCGGTTACGCGCTGCGCCACTTCCCCCACTCGTGTTCGCAGGTCTATGTGGAAATCCTCACTTCCCTGGACGGAAGTAGAGTGCGAGAGGAGCTCGAAGCGGCCCCATTTGGCGTCGGGGTCGGTGTCCGGGGCCGGCAGGTATTCGTCCTGGAAGATCGACCAGATCTCGGCGCTCGTCACCTCGCCGCCCTCGGCGTCGGTCTTGGCCTGCACGACGCCGGAGAACTCGATCTGCAGCTTGCGCGGCAGGTCGAGCGCGTGGTCGGTCTTCAGCAGGTAGGCCACGCCGCCCTTGCCGGACTGCGAGTTCACCCGGATGACCGCCTCGTAGCTGCGCCCCAGATCCTTCGGGTCGACGGGCAGGTAGGGCACCGCCCACACCAGGTCGTCGACCGTGACGCCTTCGCGCTCGGCTCGCGCGGCCATCGACTCGAAGCCCTTCTTGATGGCGTCCTGGTGCGAGCCGCTGAAGGCGGTGAAGACCAGGTCGCCGCCCCACGGGCTGCGCTCGCCCACCGGCAGCTGGTTGCAGTGCTCGACGGTCCGCTTGATCTGATCGATGTCGCTGAAGTCGATCTGCGGGTCGATGCCCTGCGTGAACAGGTTGACGCCCAGCGTCACCAGGTCGACGTTCCCGGTGCGCTCGCCGTTGCCGAACAGGCAGCCCTCGATGCGGTCCGCTCCAGCCATGTAGCCCAGTTCGGCCGCGGCCACGGCGGTGCCGCGGTCGTTGTGCGGGTGCAGTGACAGGATGACGTTCTCGCGGTGGTTCAGGTGGCGCGACATCCACTCGATCGAGTCGGCGTAGACGTTCGGAGTCGCCATCTCGACGGTCGCCGGGAGGTTGATGATGACCTTGCGCTCCGGGGTGGGCTCGAAGACCTCCAGCACCTGGTTGCAGATGTCGGCGGCGAACTCCAGTTCCGTGCCGGTGTAGCTCTCGGGCGAGTACTCGTAGTAGATCTCGGTGCCGGGCACCATCGACTCGAACTGCTTGCAGAGCCGCGCACCGGACAGGGCGATGTCGATGATGCCCTCCTGGTCGGTGCGGAACACCACCTCGCGCTGCAGGATGCTGGTCGAGTTGTACAGGTGCACGATGGCCTGCTTGGCGCCGACCAGCGACTCGTAGGTGCGTTTGATCAGGTGCTCGCGCGACTGCGTCAGGACCTGGATGGTGACGTCGTCCGGGATGGCGCCCTCTTCGATCAGGCTGCGGACGAAGTCGAAGTCGGTCTGGCTGGCCGACGGGAAGCCGACCTCGATCTCCTTGTAGCCCATACGCACCAGCAGGTCGAACATGATGCGCTTGCGCTCGGGGCTCATCGGGTCGATGAGGGCCTGGTTGCCGTCGCGCAGGTCGACCGCGCACCAGCGCGGCGCGACCGTGATGCGGTTGGACGGCCAGGTGCGGTCAGGCAGATCGACACGGATCTGCTCGTGGAATGGCCGGTACTTGTGGATCGGCATGGCGGAATGCCTCTGAAGGTTCTTCATGGGTCACCCGATTCGGTCTTGTGGACTGAACTTCATCAATGCGCTCGCTCATGACGACTGCGGGTACATGCTCTTCGGGACGCCCTGTGCTGTCAATAACGGGTTTCAAAGTTGAACGATCCGATCAATGTCTGACGATTGATGGGGCAATATTGATCACTATGACGATCCTTGACCTTACGGATGCGCGTATCCTGCTCGCGCTCGATGCCGACCCCAGGAGCCCCGTCGCTGCAATCGCCCAGCAGCTCGGACTAGCCCGGGGCACGGTCCACTCCCGCATAGAACGCTCCGGCGTTATGAACTCCCTTCGTCCAAACAGCACCCGCATCCGCCCGGTTGCACTTGGAAGGGGTGTTGCTGCCTCGATTCAGGTCGAGGTTGATCAGCATCAGATCGATGCTGCGGTTGCCGCGCTTGAACGCGTCCCCGAAGTGCTGGAATGTTTTGCGCCAGCGGGTGCAACCGATCTGCTCCTGCGTGTCGTTGCCCGGGATCCGGATGATCTATACCGAATCGCTGAGGATGTGCGCCTGTGTCCTGGAATTCTTCGGACGTCGACAAGCCTATTTCTGCGCGAAGTTATCCCGTACCGAGTAACACCGTTGGTACGTGCCACTTGGGCGGAACTCTGAGCGGAGGCGTCCAGTCGGGGCTAAAGCAGATACCAGAGAACTTCACCATATGCCAAGCGCGAGGGCATCGCTCCGATGACCCTGACCTACGACGATCTCTTCGTCGGCACTGCGCCTTCTCGTTAGACGCGCCGCCCGACACTCACGGTGGACTCACGGGGCGAGTCCTGGTCGAACGCAAGGTGCGGCTGCTCTCGATCATGGCCGCCACTTCGACGCCTTCGACGAGCGCGACCCGGGCAATTTTGACGAGTTTAACCGTTGCGGCCGACGTGTTCTCTGCTCGGAGGCTGTTCGACGTATGGCCGACGGACATGGTCGTAAATGGCATCGAGAATGGAGCGAGCCTGCCCCTCGACCCCGACGAGTTTGACCCTGCGGACGGCAGCGACCGAGTCCTCGACGTGTTACGCAGAAAACCACCTGCAGTTCCGCGATTCCGAGGGCAAGACCTCGGGTGTGCGGTGGCCGGCTGCCATCGGGGCGTGACATCCCGTCTCGGTGCTGGTGGCAGCGGGCTCTACCGGAGGTCCGTTCGAGCTCTCAAATGCTGGACGCGTCGAGGTCGCCTCCGAACGGTACGACGACCTTCGTGTCGGCCCCCGAAGGTCGGCAGCGCCAACTCATCCGTGACGCCGCTCGGGACGACGAGGCTCGCGCTGCGATCTACGATCTCCTCCCAGTCAGACGTCGTTTGTCGGCTAGGTGACCGCGGCAAGAGTTGGGGAGCCCGATATTGCATAAGTCGGCGACCGATGGTCGTCAGGATCGATAGGGTTGCGATTGTCCACCGTGTTGTGCCAAGTTCGCCAGCTTCGCCTCCAGCCCACTTCAGCGGGTGCCGCTTAGCGAGGCCGATCGCCGATCACGATGAGCGTTTCCACTCGCCGCACGGTCGGGTCTGCCCATGTCGGTCGGTCGAGCACCTCGGCAAAGTGGCCCTGATCTCGAAGCACCAACCGTGCGATCGCATCCCAGCGTCCGGTGGTCCGGTCGAGATGTACCGCTTCCGGGAAGGCCTGGATCGACGAGATGACGTTGGCCATGCTGGATCCGCGCTCGAGCTCAATGCCCAAGAGGACCTCTAGGCCCAGCCCGATGGCGATCGGGTCGACGTCGACGCGGTAACCCAGGATGACGCCTCGTGACTCTAGCCGTTCCAGTCGCTCACCGACCGCCCCCGCCGACATGCCGATCTCTCTGGAGAGGCCGCGCACCGACATTCGGGCATCCGCGCGCAACAACCGGAGGAGACGCTGGTCGATCGGATCAAGCAGTGGGAGAAGACCTGGGACATCCACGAAGCAAGTATAGAATGCCTGCTCAAACGGGCACTCTTCCAGGCGATCTGATGATCAATTGATGAGTCGGCGTGTTAGCCTTGTTGCCATGATCGTTCGAGGCACCGTCGCCGCCGGTTTCGATAGAGTGCGTGATGCATTCGAGCGCGGTCACGCCGACATCCCGGGTGGCGCGCAGCTCTGCGTCTATGAGGGCGACTCCGTGGTCGTCGACCTCTGGGGTGGCGCCGATGCCCGGGGCGCCCTCGTGCAGGCGGACTCACTCATGGGGTTGGCGTCGTCGACTAAGGGCGAACTGGCGATGACGGCGCTGATGCTCATCGATGAGGGCGTGCTCGACGCTAGTCGACCCATCAGCTACTACTGGCCCGAGTACGGGACCAATGGCAAGCGTGACACCCTGCTCGAGCACGCTCTGACGCATACCACGGGGACACCTATGACGCCGTCGGACAGCGGGATCGAGTCGGTCGAGCTCGCCGATTGGGATCGATGCATCCATGCCTTCGAGCGCGCCGAGCCGCTCTGGAAGTCGGGCACCCGCTGGTCCTACCACGCCGTCGCGTTCGGGTTCCTCGTCGGCGAGGTCATCCGCCGGGCCACGGGTCGAACCGCGGGCGACCTGTTTCGGGAACGGATCTCGGGTCCCCTGGGCGCCGACTCCTGGATCGGGCTCCCTGCCGAGTACGACGACCGAGTCCTCATCCGCACGCCGTGGCCGGATCTTCCCGAGAACGTCGAGACCCCAACCGCCCCTGTCCCCACTGGAGATCGCGTCGTAGACGAGGTCGGCGCTGGTGCGTACGCACTCCGTGATGTGATCGACTTTCTCAACACACCCGCCGGCCGCCGTGCGGAGCTCGGCGGGAGTAACGGCGTGGCGTCGGCGCGAGCCCTCGCCCGCGAATATGCGGCGGCGATCGGCGAGGTCGGGGGTGTCCGCTTGTTCTCAGATGAGGCTCTCCGATATGCCATGCGAGACCGTACTCAGACGCTCCCTACGGTTTGGCCCGCAGCCATAAAGCGCGCATGCTACGGACTCGGGTTCGCCGTGGAGAACCCGCTGGACTCGCCGCCGTGGCCGAGGGGCTGGTTCGGCCACGGGGGCGCAGGCGGCGTCCAAGGCTTCGCCCACCCGGCGACGGGGCTCGCCGTCGGCTACACCTGCACCGACCTGCACCCAGCACGAGAGGATCCACGCTTGGGGTGGCTGCCGGCACTCTTCGAGGGTCGATAGCGGGTGCGTGACGCCAAGCGTGGCGACTGCTCGACGTCGGTAATTCGGATTCTCCCGACGACATCGGCTTGTGCCAGTTCGATCAGGCGCACAAGACGGCGCGGCGGGCCTCAGTTGTCTCGAGAAAGGCGAGGACGCCTCTAAGAGACTAGGCCAAGGTATTGCGGCGTCCTCGTCTGGATCCCCAGTCTTCGCGGGTTGCCGACTTCCGCGGCATCGGTCGAGAACCCCCACGGCGCATCGCCTCAGGCTGAACGCCTCCGCACTCGCGGATCCAGCGCTGAAGGGCGCCCGATCCAGCAACTCACCCCAAGCGGGTCGGCAAGGATCGACCGGAACAGGTCACTCGCTGTCTCACGCGTGGTACGACGGATCACCTCGCCGACGATGAACCCGAATGCAACGACGTGATACATCAGTCAGCTAGTTCTTCCGATGTGGATGGACTATTTCAAGACGCGAATCAGTGGTCAGGACAATCTGCCTGATGACGAAGCGCCGGTGCCGGCTTCGGTCGCATCTGAATCCAAGTAGGTGGAGAGGGTCAACCCCGCATTTACCCCGCACATTGAAGCAAGGTTTACGCCATCCTAATCAGCCCTGCGCAATCGAAAACAGTAGTGCCCCGTAGAGTGGTGTAACGAACCCCGAGTAACAACGGCCCCACTGAAAGAACAGCGTGGCCACCGGGG
>NZ_JBXAPS010000025.1:0-7521 GCF_058806435.1 Leifsonia sp. GW821-FHT13C09
AACTCACTGCGGCATAATCACCAACAGCTGATCCCGCACGGTGTCGAGAAACTCCACCACTCAACGGGACGCCACCCAGAGCCAAAGGAGAGGAACCAAAGGCAGGAGCCAATGGAGATCGAACGAGATAGACAAAGCGGAGAACGAAAGAGGAGCAGGGATGAACCAATACAGGAGGTAGAAGCGAATGCACGCAGGCACTTTAAGTGGGGCCCTTCGGCAGCCCAGTGAATGACAGCGGTCGCGTGTAAACCGGGTTGCATGGCAACTCGAGGGAATTCGAGCAAGAGGAACCGACGCGAAGCGTCCTACGCACGACAGCGCCAAGCACACGACGCCGCCGCTGCACGACATGCTCAAGAGCGCGAGCAGGAGGCCGCGGAGCGGCACGCCGCCGACGCGATGTCGGAGCTGGTAGCTAAGTGGGGCACGCGCGTCGACGCCCTCAAAAGGCTTCAGGATGTGTCACTAACCATCGAGCGACTCCGCAGCGAACAGGATGCGGCACTGATCGAGCGCGACACTTTGATCGCGCAACTGCGCAGGGCCGGTGAAAGCTGGAACTCGCTCGCGTCCCGCACCGGGCTCACCCGCCAAGCCCTAAGCAAACGTTCGCCCTGACCCGCCGGAGACTATAAGTAGCCAACACTCCGCCGGGCGAAGAACGACCTTCGACACACTTCACTCCGCCTGTCCGCCGTCGTACTCAGTCCGCATTGCGCACATATGATCCGTATGGACTGACGAGCGAAGGGGCAAGGTCTGGAATGATGTTCCGTCGATCGCACGGGGTCCGCGAGTGACCGCCCCCGCTGGCTGGTATCCGGACGCGCATGGTGTGCTCCGTTGGTGGGACGGGTACCGCTGGACCGATGCCGTGCCGACGCCACCGGTGTCGACACCGGCCCCCCGCGTGGCGAGCGGTACTCCGACGAACACGGCGTGGATCTGGCTCGTAGTGGTTGCGCAGGCCGCGATTTTCGCGTTCGCCGCCGTCGCCTTGATCCAGGTTCAGCCGCAGATGCAGGCCTTCCTTTCCGCGTTCAAATCCGCAGCTAATGGCAGCACGTCGGTCGTGCTCGAACGCGAGACCGCTCTGTTTGGCAACCCGTGGTACATCGGCAACGTCATCTTCCCGTTCGTGGCGTGCGGGTCAGCGGTCTGGTTTGCCTACCTGGACCGCAAGGCACTTCAGCATCGCGGTTATGACCGGCCATTCCACTGGGCGTGGGCAATCCTCGGGGTGTTTATGTACGCCTGCTCGTTGGTCTATGCGATCGGACGGACTGTTGTGGTCCGTCGGCGAGGCGGTCACGGATTCGCGCCGATGATCGTTTCGATCGTTATTCAGACGGTGGGGCTCGTTGGGGTCGCGTTCGCTGACTTTTGGATGTTGGGGGCCTTGGCCACGCATTAGCGAGGGGAAACACCTCGCGCCCCCACGGACCCGTCGTCAAACCCGCACCCAAGTGGTACGATATCTTGTACCACTTGGAGGAGTCATGGCCATCACAGCAAGCGAGGCCCGCAGCGACCTGTTCGGCCTCATCGAACGCGTCAACCTCGACCAGACCGAGATCGAGATCACATCCAAGCGCGGCTCGGCCGTGCTGATGTCGAAGGACGAGTACGACGCGCTGCTCGAGACCACCTACCTCCTGCGCTCCCCCAAGAACACTCGTCGCCTCATCGACGCCATCGAGAGCGCCCGCTCGGGAAACATCACCGAGCACGACCTGACCAGTGAGTGACCGCAAGCTCGCCTGGACTGCCGGTGGCTGGGAGGACTACCTGTACTGGCAGGGCCAGGATCGGCGAACGCTCAAGCGGATCAACCTCCTGATCGAAGACATCCTGCGTGACGACCCGTTCGAGGGCGTCGGCAAGCCGGAGCCTCTCAAACACGCGCTGGCTGGGGCCTGGTCCCGTCGCATCGACGAAGCCAACCGTCTCGTCTACCTGGTGGACGACGCCTACGTGATCGTCCTGCAAGCTCGCTACCACTACTGAGACAGCTGATCGGCAGAGAGCTCCATTCCTGGCGCTTTCCGAACGCATTGGCTCAACACTCAGCGACGATGCGTTTCACAAGTTCACTCAGAGGAGCCAGTGATGGCGCGATAGCTCAGCCCGAGCCCGTGACCTACTCCAATGCCGATGCCGAACGCGACTGAGGACGCGGCGGTGAAGACCGCGATCGGGGCAGCGAAAACGAGTGCGCCAACGGCGGCGCCGATGTCACTGTTTGGCTGCGGCGACTCCGCCATGCCAACGACCGCGATCATCGGGATGACGAAGGCGACGATGAGCGACCCCGCAAACCAACAACTGAACCGTACGAGTGGTGCGGTCGAGAGAATTCCTAGCGACACCCCACATGCTGTGGTTAGCGCGCAAAGTCCCCAAGCAATGGGCTGCAGACCGGAAACGAGCTTCGCGGAGCCCGCGGTCGACTGATCCAAAGCGATTGCCGCCATGATTGCTGCGAAACAGACGCCGATAGCCCAAACCGTGGTGACCCGCACTGGCCAGACGGTCTTGGCGCGAGGTTGACGCCTCGCGGCTGCCCGGCCCAATGTCACACGCGTTGGAATGGTCATCGCTGAGAGCGTATGCGTTGGCACCTGACGAGCGAGTCATTCGCGCGACGGATCTTCCCGATCTCTGCCGTCCCTCCGTCAATGCCTGAGAACGACTGGCGCACGGCCATCGGAGCCGTCGATTCTCGGGTGCGGCGCACTGCCAACTCGCGATCCGTGCCCACACTTTGCCCACACCTGTATGAGATCACCTGGGGTCATTGTGATCTCAATGGGTTCCAAAAGCGCGGAATTCCGCGGATTCTCAGAGCCGCAGCTCCCCTGGCGCGGGACCCGAGCGGACTTTTAATCCGCGGGTCGTGGGTTCGAGCCCCACGGGGCCCACCCAGTCGCGCAGCACCCTTACACCAGAGACGATCTCCCCGTCCGGCACGTTCGAGCACCAGCACCGAGCACCGTCATCATCGCCGACAGTCCGAGAGCATCACTACTGACTCGACCACCTCCGAGACCCAGTTCGCGGCGGCCCGCGGCACCTCAGCCAGGTGACTCCCGCGGAGCCGGGCCGACTCGTCGCCGGAAGGCGACGCCCTGGTCGGGCTTCCCGCCGGTCCGGGATCACGCCGAGAATGAGCGGATGAGCAGTCGTTTGGGCCGATACGAGCAGGTCGGTGAAGTTCTCGCGCGTCACGGTCTCGGCTTCCTCGCTGAAGTCATGGGCGTCGGCCGCTGGTTCGGCAACCGGCGTGCCTCCGGCGCTGACCGCCGTGACCAGACGACGACACCCGTGCGCATACGCCTGGCGCTGGAAGACCTCGGGCCCACCTTCATCAAGCTGGGCCAGCTCCTCTCGACCCGCTCCGACCTGTTGCCGCCGCCCTACCTCACTGAGCTTTCGAAGCTTCAGGATGCGGCGCCCGCCGTGCCACCCACGGAGATCCTCGACACGATCCGAGCAGAACTCGGCGCCGACGTAGAGGAGCTGTTCGCGGACTTCGACCTCGTCCCCCTCGCGTCCGCCTCGATCGGGCAGGCCCACGCTGCGCACCTGCACGACGGAACACCGGTGGTAGTCAAGGTGCGTCGACCGGGCGTCGTCGCCCAGGTCGAGGAGGATTTGGACATCGTGCAGAGCTTCGCCCGGCACGCGAGCCGCCGGTGGGAGCCCGCTCGCGGCTACGACTTGGAGGGGATCGCGCAAGATTTCGCCATCAGCCTTCGTGCCGAACTGGACTATCTGCAGGAAGGGCGGAATGCGGAGAGGTTTGCTGCGAACTTCAGCGCCGACCCTCACGTGCTGATCCCGCGCGTCATCTGGGAGAGGACGACCTCCCGCGTGCTGACTCTCGAACGCATGACGGGTATCAAGGTCAACGACCTGGAGCACCTCGATGCGGCCGGCATTGACCGCAGGGCCGTCGCGCGTCGCGGTGCCGACATGGTGCTCACGATGATCTTCCACGACGGCTTCTTCCATGCGGATCCGCACCCGGGGAATCTGTTCGTCACACCAGACGGCAGCATCGCGCTGATCGACTTCGGCATGGTGGGCGAGGTGAATGAGCAACTGAAGGAAGAACTCGCCGATTTTCTGATCGGGTTCACGCGGGAGAGTCCTTCGCTCCTTGCCTCCGCGCTGTACGCGCTCTCCGTCACCACGGAGGTCGAGGACCGGCCACGGCTCGAACGGTCCCTGGCCGGATGGGTGTCTCAGTACGCCGGCCGCCCACTGAACGAAGTCCGCTTCACCCGCCTCATCGGCCAGTTGCTCACCTTGCTGCGCGAGCATCACCTCCAACTCCCACGCCACATGGCCCTGCTGTTCAAGGTCCTGATCATGGTCGAGGGCCTGGGCGTCCAGCTGGACAACGAATTCGCGCTGGGCGACGTGCTCGCCCCGTACGCACGGCGACTTGTGGAGGACCGGGTCTCCGCAACCGCACTCGCCCAGCGACTTCTGCGCGCGTCCGGCGACGCGGCCGAGCTCTTCATCGAGCTTCCTCAACGACTGCGTCGAATCGTCGAGACTCTGGACGCGTCCGGGATCCAGATCCATGTACGCGCCGCCGAGTTGGAGCCCCTCGTCGCGCGTGCGGAGCGGATCGGCAACCGACTCGTCGCCGGAATGGTCGTAGCCGCACTCATCAACGCAATCGGCGGTCTCGTCGTCGGCGAGCGCAAGGGGCGGTCCTGGGTGACCCCGCTGATGACCGCAGGTCTGAGCACCATCGGCTCGCTCATCAGCTACCTCTTGTGGACCAGCCGACGCCACCGCTGAAGGCCCCTCGCCAGCGACGGATGTGGTCCGAGCGACGCTACGGTGAGTCCATGAGCCGCACTCGCGCCGACAATCCTCCACGCCGGCCGACCTCGGGTTTGGTCCGCCGGGTCCTCTTCCGCTCATCCATGGTTCTGCTCTGTGCGCGCATCGTCGCCGGCTTGGTCTCGCGGTCGCCCTGGCCGTCCGCTCTGATCATTCGCAAGGTCTTCGACAGGGGCGCGGCCGCACTGGTGACCCAGATGCAGCCATACGTGCCCACGTCCGGGATCTCCGCACAGACCGGTCTTCGGTATGCGGCCGGCTCGCCCGACACGACGTTCGACCTGTTCCGGCCGGACACCGCGAACACACCGCTGCCGACGGTCGTCTGGATCCACGGCGGCGCCTGGATCTCCGGGTCAGCTGCCGACGTCGAGCCATACCTGCGCATCCTCGCGGAACACGGCTACACCACGGTCGGCCTGAATTACACCGTTGGGCCCGAGGCAACCTATCCGACGGCGGTGCGCCAGCTCAACGATGCCCTCGCATTTCTCGTCGGGAACGCCGCGAGCCTGGGTATCGACCCGACCCGGATCTTCCTCGCGGGTGACTCGGCCGGTGCGCAGCTCGCCAGCCAGTTGGCGACTCTCACGACGAACCCGGACTACTCGCGCCGCCTAGGAATCGCGCCGACGCTCCGCGCCTCGCAACTGTCCGGTGTCATTCTGAACTGCGGAGTCTACGACCTCGACGCGCTCGCCGATCTGACAGGGATCAGGGCATGGGGTTTCAAGACCGCACTCTGGTCGTACTCCGGCACAAAGGAGTGGTCGCGGACAATCGTGGGCACGATGATGTCGACAATTCAGCATGTCACGCCGGACTTCCCGCCCACATACATCTCCGGCGGCAACGGCGACGGACTCACCCGGACCCAATCGGTCCCGATGTCTGCCGCCCTCGCGGCGATGAATGTCGACGTGACGCAACTGTTTTGGCCGTCTTCGCACGAACCGGCGCTGCCGCACGAATACCAGTTCCACCTGTGCCGAACCGAGGCGCGACAAGCGCTCGCTACGACCATCGACTTCCTTGCCGCTCACACGCTTTGATTGTGTGCGCTCCCCCGCTGTGCGGTGAGCACCTCATTCGAACGTCGCGTCCCGGCACGTTGTGGTTCGCCGGAACGAGTCATTTCGTTAGTGTGATGGCATGGCACAGCTGACTCGCGAAGGCCCTGACGCTGTCATCACCCTCTCGACCATCGAGAAGGTTGAGGGGCTGCTTGACTCGACGCGCTTTCCGGTTGCTCACGTCACCTCGCTAGAGGTACTCGACGACATTCACAAGCAGGTCGAGGGATGGGGGCGCGACTTCAAGCTCGCCGGACGATACACACCCAAGACAACCGCGGTCGGCACATTCCGGAACGGCGAGGGCGGCGGGATCACGCTTGCTCTGGTTCACTCCGATACGCCCCGCGGGCTGCAGATCGATCTGTCTGGGGAGTTCTATAGCCGGATCGTGATCGGCCTCGCAGATCCAGAGGCCGCGCGCGCAGAATTGCTCGGAAATTAGAGAAGAGGCTTCAGCCGCATCCGCCCTCTTGGCGTGTAGGGCATGCATGAATTGCCGGTGCTGAGCCATTGGAGGGTGGCGGCGAGGCAGGGTGCGGCATAGTACTTGCCGGCTCGGCCACCGCTGGAGCGACCGATCGCGTGATCAGCTCCCCCCGCTCTTCCTGCAGCGTATGCGGGCGGCTGCCTCGCTGTAGTCCAGAGCGTGCCGAGACGATTCGCTCAGCTTTGATTCGTGGCGATATCGACAAGCTTGTTGACTGCTTCAGGAAGTGTGGAAGCGACGATCGTCAGGCCCGGTTTCCACCAGGCCGTTACAACGAACCCTGGGTCCGACCGAACGATTGTGCCGACTCCCTCAGCCCCGCCGCCATCCTCCTCAAACAGGATGAAGGATCCGCCTTCGTAGAGGGTGAAGCGTCTGCGCTGCACCTCGAATTCATCGACCCTGCTCAGCATGACTTTTCCCCGCCTTGCCGTTCACATGCACGGCTGGGCCCCATGAGGCGACTCTCCACGGAGGGTTCGGGCTCGAGACGACTCGGTCGCGTCCACCTACGTCACCGCTCAGGATACGATCACGCATCCAGGATGGAAACCCCGGTCAGAAGCGCATTCGTGTACTGGATCGACGGTGCGCTTACCGGCTCCAATCGCTTGAGCCGACACCGGAGTCGAGATGGCTCGCGTCACGCGGCCCCCCGTCGCAGTGACGCGAGCCGGCCGCCGTTTGCGATCATCCACACCGCGTCAACCGCAGGTCCAGGTCGCGTCGGCGGCCGCCGACCCCCGATCCTGTGCCGGATCTTGAAGGATCTGCCGACTCCGTACAGCATCGCCCCACCGGCACATGCGGAGTAGGGCTTAAGACCCTGCAGAATCGCCACCACCGCTCTCAGCCCGCCCTTACCCCGCCAGGAACGACGATGCGCGTCTACCTACGCAGCATCGCCGTTCCCCCGACACACCGCCGACACATTCGACTGCGCGTGCACGGCACCAAGTCGATACCCCGGACGGTTACCGATATTCTGACTCACGAAATTTTACCGAGCTATTGAGGCAGGTGGCGTCCCTTGGGGTGGTGTAGTTCTTGGGCTTGAGTGTCACGTCGTTGACGTGGCGAGCCATCGTGCGATGG
>NZ_JBXAPS010000026.1:0-5969 GCF_058806435.1 Leifsonia sp. GW821-FHT13C09
TCCTTGTTCGCGTCGATGAAGACGACTACTTCCGGTAGTGGCGGTCGAGCTCCGCCCCGAAGAAAGACGCCGCCCGCTTCAGCACCTCGTTGGCCCGGCGAAGCTCCCGATTCTCCTGCTCAAGCTCCCGCACCCGCTGTGCTTCGGCGCTGCTCACGCCCTGGGTGACGCCGTCGTCGATATCGGCCTGCTTGACCCACATCCGCACCGACTCGACCCCGTAACCCAGCTGCGTCGCGACCCGCTGCACCGTTCCTTGCGTGACGCCGAGCTCGGCGCGCAGCGTTCTCACCATCCGCACCGCGGCGGCCTTCTCCTCGCTCGAGTAGCGACGCGTCGTCGGCTTCCCCGACGCCAGTTCCTTCGGCATAACCCCATCCTCGTTTCCAAGGTCAGGAGCCTCCAACAAACTCAGGGCGCTTCACTCCTCGGTCACGCAAGCCTCCAAACGACACGCGGCTATGTCGCCGTATTCGACGAGGACGTGGTCCGCCACTACCAGCTCCACCTAACCCGACGCCGGCGACTGCGGCCTCAGGACGAGTACCGCGATACAACAGTTTCCGAATGGCAGGAGTTCGAGGAGCACTTCGACAGACGCAAGGTCGAGCTCGGAGCCTGCGGCCGGCCCTACGGAACACCATGCGCCCACGAACACGCCTGCGTACGCTGCCCAATGCTTCACGTCGAGCCACAAATGATCGCCCGACTCGACGACCTCGAATCAGACCTCATCGCCCGGCGGGAGCGCGCAGAAGCCGAAGGCTGGCAGGGCGAGATCGAGGGCCTCGAAGTAACCCTCGATCATCTGCGACTCAAACGCGAGAAGGCCCGTCGGATGAATCCAAGCGGCCCTGTCGACCTGCCGATCCCAGCCTTCGGCCGGCCAAGCACTAACTGATTGTCCAGTTTCCGCTCGAGGTCTACCTCAGCCCGGAGGAACGCCTGGAGACTGTGAGTCCGCGTGGTCGCCGACTTTGCGGCATCCTGCGTCCGTGGACGATCTGAGTCTGCCCTACCCCCGGCCGATGGGGTGCAGCACATGGTGACCGACGACGGCCTGACGACGATCGCCGCGGTGGGCCCGATCCCGGGCCAAGTCGTGAGCGACGGTGCGAATTCTTGGCGGGAATGGCGCTCGACTGCGCAGATCGGACAGCTTCGGTTGGCAGTCGATAGCTGCAGCTGAAGCAGCTTGCGCGGCTGGTCTCGACCGCGAATCGATTATCTTTCCGCCAAGCGCCAGGTTAGGTTCGGCGTGGCTTGCTGGCGTCGCCGGAGGCGCGCATGTAAGGTTGTTTCTGCAAGGGCGAAAGAGGGCTTAATCCGCTGCTGTGGGTTGGGTTCTCGTATTTACAATCAGCCTGTTGGTGCCGATCGTTAGCTGAGGCTCCTTCGCGAACAGATGCCAGCGACCCCAAATGTCGAGAGACGCCACGGGTCAGGACAGGCTTCCCCGGATTAAGGGGTCGCCCCGATTGGCTCCCGAGAGTTCGGGTGACGTCGCGGAGTGCCAAAGGTCTTACGTGGAGAGGCGAGGCCGCTTGGCGGCTGTCCCTGGAGGTGCTCGGGTGCGCGAGCTGGGAGGTACGGGATGGACGACCATCATAATCAGGCGTTTAACAAGGCCCGCCTCCGCTTCGCGCTCCGTCTGGAGAGTGCTCGTCTCTAGCCTGTCGGGCTAGGGCGCCCCTTCTTTTCTTCTTCTTCTTCTTCTTCTTTTCGTCGCGCACGCGGCGGAAGGGTGATTGCTCACGCCCGGGTGCCGGGCACGAAAGCGACGACTCATGACCTCTATGCAGACCCCTTCGCAGCACGCCGCGTTGGATTCCGCGCACGTCGGCGATATCCAGGGCGCCTTCGGCACGATCCCGGTCGGGGATGACGCGGCCCGGGTGAAGCTGTCGGCGAAGCTGAAGACGCTGCTCGCTATTGTCGGGCCGGGGCTGATCGTGATGGTCGGCGATAACGATGCCGGCGCGTTCGGCACCTACACTCAGGCTGGCCAGAATTACGGGACGTCGTTGTTGTGGACGCTTCTGCTGCTGGTTCCGGTGCTGTACGTGAACCAGGAGATGGTGCTCAGGCTCGGCGCGGTCACCGGTGTGGGTCACGCCCGGCTGATCCTGGAACGGTTTGGAAAGTTCTGGGGCGCGTTCAGTGTGATCGACCTGTTCATCTTGAACGCGCTGACGATCGTGACCGAGTTCATCGGTATCAGCTTGGGTCTGAGCTACCTCGGGCTGCCCCAGGTCCCGGGCGTGATCATCGCGGCGGCTGTGATCATCGCCGCGGCCAGTACGGGCTCGTTCCGCAGGTTCGAGCGACTGTGCATGTTCTTGATCTTCGGGTCGCTGATCCTCATCCCGCTCGCGATCATGGCCCACCCGTCGTTCGCGGAGGTCGCCCACGGGTTCCTGGTGCCGGGGATTCCTGCGGGCGCCGACCTGTCCACGGTCGTGCTGCTGATCATCGGCATCGTGGGAACCACCGTGGCCCCGTGGCAGTTGTTCTTCCAGCAGTCCTACATCATCGACAAGAGGATCACACCCCGGTTCATGTCGTACGAGAAGATCGACGTGTGGATCGGGATCGTGATCGTCGTGATCGGGGGCGCCATCCTGATGTCCGTGCCCGCCGCGGTATTCGCCGGCCGTCCGGAGTTCGGCAACTTCACCGATGCGCTCGGTGTCGCGGAAGGCCTCGGGAAGTACGTGGGCCGGATCGCGGGGATGCTGTTCGCGGTCGCGCTGATCGACGCGTCGATCATCGGAGCGGCGGCGGTGGGGCTGTCGACCTCATACGCGCTGGGCGACACGCTCGGGCTGAAGCATTCCTTGCACCGCAAGATCCGGGACGCGAAGGGCTTCTACGCCACTTTCGCCGGCCTGCTGGTAGTCGCCGCGGTGATCGTGGTTCTGCCAGGAAGCCCGCTCGGTCTGATCACCGTCGGCGTGCAGGTGCTGGCAGGTGTGTTGCTGCCGTCGGCGACAGTGTTCCTCCTTCTGCTGTGCAACGACAAAGAGGTCCTCGGCCCGTGGGTGAACGGTCGGTGGCTGAATGTCTTCACCTCGGCCGTGATCGCGGTCCTGGTGATCCTGTCGCTGGTGCTCACGGTCAGCGTGATCTTCCCGAGCGTCTCGGGCGGCCAGATCATCACCATCCTGGTGGTCGGAGCAGCCGTGTCGGTCGCCGTCGGAGCCGGGTTCGCCGTGTGGCGCTTGCGTCACCCGGCCGCCCGGGCCGAGCGTGTGTCGCGGGCCGAGCGCGCGGCGTGGCGGATGCCACCGCTGACGCTGCTGAACCCTCCGCGCCTGTCCACGGGGAGGCGCTTGGGTTTGACCGTCCTGCGCGGCTATCTGCTGCTGGCTATGATCCTCGTGATCGTGCGCGTGGTGCAGCTGGCGCTGGGCCACTGAACCGATCCCATCGGAACTGAAGGGAGTTGAGTGCTGTGAACGGATCGACAACCATCGAGCACCGCATGCTGTCCGGACTCGTCCGCAAGCCGGTGAGAGACGGACGGGGTAACGTCATCGGCGCACTCTCGGACATCGTGGTGCGGCTGGGCCTCGAGGGGTATCCCTCGGTCGCCGGGCTGGTCGCGAGGGTGGGATCGACCTCCGTGTTCATCCCGGCCGCGGACGTGAGCGATCTCACCGACGACGGCGCGGTACTCAGCAGCGCACGCCTGGATCTTCGCCCGTTCGAGCGCCGCCCGGGGGAGGTACTGCTGAAAGAGGCGGTGCTCGGCCATCGGCTGGTCGACGTGGGCAACGCGCGCCTGGTCCGCGCGTACGACGTCTGCCTGGAACGCACGCCGACCGGGTGGGCGGCGACGGGGCTCGATGTGACGCCACCGAACTGGCTGGGACGGCGTCGGGCCGGGGAATCGTCGTTGCGCGACTGGAAGGGCTTCGACGTCCTGATCGGTCACGCGCCCTCAGCGACTCTCCGCGCCCGCTGGAAGAGGTTCGACGGACTGCGGGCAGCAGAGATCGCGGACCTGATCGAGGACGCCACGCAACCCGAGCGCGACGATCTGTTCCAGCATCTGCACGGAGACCCGGAACTCGAAGCCGACGTCATCGAGGAGCTCGACGACGACGAGCAGGCGAAAGTGCTCAAGAGCCGCGACACCGCCGACATCGCGGCCGTGCTCAGCCGGATGCACGCGGACGATGTCGTCGATGCGGTGCTCGATCTCCCGCAGGAGCGGCGGCAGGCGGTCGTCGACGCGCTGCCGGAGCCCCAGCGCCGGGACGTGCTGCGACTGATGCGATACCAGGGCCGCAGCGCGGGCGGGATGATGGGCATCGAATACGTCGCCCTTCCCGCCTCGGCGACCGTCGAGCAAGCTCTAGCCGCCGTGCGGACCGCTCGCACCCAGCAACCGCAGGCCCTGACGACCGTGTATCTGACCGATGACGGACTGAAGCTGAGCGGCGCGGTCACCATCGTCGCCTTGGTGCAGGCGGATTCGACGTCGTCGCTGAAGGATATTGCGGAAGCGGGGGCGGTGAGCGTGGTCCCATCCGATGACGTCGTGACCGTCGTGACCCTCATGTCCGACTACAACCTGCTGAGTCTGCCCGTGGTCAATGACGCGGACGAGATCGTCGGCATCATCACCGTCGACGACGCCCTCGAGGAGGCCATACCCGACGACTGGCAGCAACGGGAACGACGCCGCCACACCAGCTAACCATCGAAGCTAACCTCAGAGCGCAGAAGGGCGTCCCGTCATGACCCTCACCGATATCGACTATCTCCTGCGGCTGCTGTTGGCAGCGGGCTGCGGGATGCTTATCGGACTGGAACGCCAGTACCGTTCCCGTACGGCAGGGTTAAGAACGCAGGCTCTGGTCGCGCTTGGTGCGGCGTCCTTCGTTTTGTTCGGGATTCAAGTCGGCACCCCGCAAGCACCTCTTCAGATCGCGGCGTATGTGGTCTCCGGCGTTGGCTTCCTCGGCGGTGGGGTGATCCTCCGGCAGGGATTTACGGTGCAGGGGCTCAACACTGCCGCGACACTATGGTGCTCGGCCGCAGTTGGTTGCCAGGCCGCCGCCGGCCATGTGGTCCCGGCGCTCATTACGACAGGTATCGTGCTTTCGATCCACCTGCTCTTGAGGCCTCTCGGTCGGCTTGTCGACCGGGCGCCAGCCGCGAAAACCGACACAATCGGTGCATATGTGATCACAGTGCTCGTGGAAGACGAGAAAGAGCCCGAGGTGCGTGCGAGACTATCGGAGATCTTGTCCGCGCCGGATGTGATCGTCCAAGCGATGAGCAGCCACCTCGAGGGCAGCGAAAAGGGACACGAACTGTCACGGCTCAACGCCGAGATCCTGGTCGAGGGAAACGGGTCGGCACTGCTGGATTCCGCCGTCACCCAACTCTCGGCCGAACCTCGCATCCGGGAAGTCTCATGGCAGTCCGAGGATCCCGAACCGATTCCGGTTCAGTCCCTCGAGGGGACGGGCCGTTTCGGAGTCCGATCGCTGTGGAAAAGACGAGGCGACGCCTGATGACCGCTGTTCCGATCGACTGGACCATGTGAGCATGGACCTCCATGCGATCATTCCCCTCAGCATCGCCCTTGCCCTTTTCGTGTTGACGGGCAGCCTCGCTCTCATCGACGCCATCCGCGTGCGGCGCGCTCACCGTGATACGCGCCACGTGGAGCGCCACTCCCGTCGGTAGTGCTATCCAAAGGAACGGTGCGGCGAAGAAGGTCCCTCTCAGCCGCCCCCAGTGACGCGACTGCCGCTTTGAAGACGCCCGGTCCGACCGGTTCCCAGGTCTCCTGCCACGAGACCGTAATTCAGCGTTCGACGCCGATCAGCCGCGCTGCAAGGCCGAGACCGCTGGCCCAGCGCGGAGACGGCTCCGATCGTGAAGCGCCCTGGGTCTGATGGAGACTCGCGCTATTTGATTCCGACCAGCAGGTTGCGGTCGCCCTGGACAGC
>NZ_JBXAPS010000027.1:0-5855 GCF_058806435.1 Leifsonia sp. GW821-FHT13C09
CTTGAAATCCGTCATCGTTCCGTCCGTCCAATCTCCGCCAAGCATGCTCAAGCTTCACGATTTTTGCAACAGAGCCCACCAGGGGCGTATCGTCGAGGAGGGCCCGACCGCGCGGGTGCTCGACGAGCCGCGGGCGGACTACACGAGAACGCTGGTCGCGGCCATGCCCGGCCGCGCGGATCTCGCGGCGAAGGAGACGGAATGATGTCTGCGAAGACGACCCCCGTGCTGGAGCTGCGCGATGTCAGCGTCGCGTTCACGAGCGGGGCGGGAGCGAAGCGGCGGACCGTCCGCGCCATGAACGCGGTGACGCTCGAGGTCGCCCCGGGCGAGACCCTGGGGCTGGTGGGCGAGTCCGGATCGGGCAAGACCACGACCGCCTCGGTCGCCCTGGGCCTCAAGCGGCCCGACTCCGGCGAGGTGCTGCTGCTCGGGAGCCCCTTCACCCGGTCGCGCAGGGCCAACGCCGGCAAGCTGCAGGCGGTGCTGCAGCATCCGCACTGGTCGCTCAACCCCCGGCGCAAGGTCGGGGAGTCGGTGCGCGAACCGCTCACCGTGGCGCGACGCGACCTCGGCCGCTCCGAGCAGCGGCAGCGCGTGACGGAGATGCTCGAGCAGGTGGGGCTGAACCCCGCCTTCGCCGAGCGCTACCCCCACGAGCTCTCCGGAGGACAGCGCCAGCGCGTCTCGGTGGCCCGGGCGCTCGTGACCGAGCCGCGCTTCATCGTCTTCGACGAGGCCGTGAGCGCGCTCGACGTCGCCGTGCAGATGCAGATCCTCGCGCTCATCCGCGAACTGCAGGCGGAGCACCGCTTCGGCGCCCTCTTCATCTCGCACGATCTCGGCGCGGTGCAGCGCGTCGCCGATCGCGTCGCCGTGCTGTTCCGGGGAGATCTCGTCGAGACCGCCGCGACCGACGAGTTCTTCCGGAACCCCCGGCATCCCTACTCGCAGACACTCTTGGAGGCCCTATGAATACGACACCGGTCCACGCACTCACCGACATCGACGGCGGGATCGCCGTCGATCCCGCACCCCGGCTGGCCGGCCCTCCGGTCTTCGGGGGTCCGGGCAACGACGCCTTCGATCTCGCGCCGGTCAGGAGCACGGGCCGCGAGATGCTGCGGTTCGACTTCCCCGGGGTCAGCATCGGCGCGGCGCACTACGAGGAGGGGCCCACCGGTGCGACCGTGATCCACATCCCCGCCGGCGCCCGCACCGCGGTGGACGCGCGGGGCGGGGCGGTGGGGCTCTCCGGCGGCTACGACTTCAACCACGCCATCTGCCTGGCCGGCGGAGCCGGCTACGGGCTCGAGGCGGGCGCCGGGGTGAGCGACGCGCTCCTGGAACGCCTCGAGCATCGCACCGGCTTCGCCGAGCTCCAGCTGGTGTCGTCGGCGGTCATCTACGACTTCTCGGCGCGCTCCACCGCGGTCTACCCCGACAAGGCGCTCGGCCGCGCGGCGCTCGAATTCGCCGTTCCCGGTGAGTTCCCGCAGGGGCGGGCGGGCGCGGGCATGAGCGCGTCCGCGGGCAAGGTGGACTGGGACCGCACCGAGATCACCGGGCAGGGCGCGGCGTTCCGTCGTCTCGGCGACGTGCGCATCCTCGCCGTCGTCGTGCCGAACCCGGTCGGTGTGATCGTGGACCGCGCGGGCACGGTGGTGCGCGGCAACTACGACGCGCAGACCGGGGTCCGGCGCCACCCGGTGTTCGACTACCAGGAGGCGTTCGCCGAGCAGGTCCCGCCCGTCACCGAGGCCGGCAACACCACGATCAGCGCGATCGTCACGAACGTGCGGATGAGCCCCGTCGAGCTGAACCAGTTCGCCAAGCAGGTGCACAGTTCGATGCACCGCGGCATCCAGCCGTTCCACACCGACATGGACGGCGACACGCTCTTCGCCGTCACCACCGACGAGATCGATCTGCCGACGACCCCGGGGTCGTCGCGCGGGCGGCTGTCGGTGAACGCGACCGCGCTCGGCGCGATCGCCTCCGAGGTGATGTGGGACGCCGTCCTCGAGGCCGGCAAGTAGGGGCCCGGCCCCGGAACAGGAGAGGAACGCTGTGGAGATCATCACCGCGACGGTGACGGGCACGGATCCGGGAAGCCGGGGCGCCGAGATCGGGAGCCGCTTCGGGGAGGGGATCCGCGACGCGGTCGACGGCATGACCACCTACACCGCCAGCATGGCGTTCCAGTCGATCGGCATCCCGATCCGGCGCATCCCCTCGGCCATCATCATCGGCGTGCTCGGCACCTTCTTCACCATCTACCTGGTCATGTCGACCAGCCTGCTCGACGCGGTGAACATCATGCTGCAGGTGCTGATCCTCATCTCGGCTCCGGGCATCACCGTCTACTGCATGGACATCTGGCTGCGCCGCAACCGATACGATGGCCTCGATCTCTTCGACGAGCGCCGGGGGGCGAAGTACTGGTACACCGGCGGCTTCAGCATTCCCGGCCTCGCCGCGGGGATCATCGGCGGCGCTGCCGCCTCCTTCTTCCTCACCACCGATTTCTGGAGCGGCGCGGTCGCCGAGGCCATGGGCTACATCGATCTCTCCGCCCCCGTCGCGATGATCGTCAGCGGTGGCCTCTACTATCTCTTCACCCGCCGCGGCTACACCTTCGGAGACACTCGATGAACGCACGTTCCACCGGCCAGCACCCCGCCAGGTATCCCGGAGCCGCGGCCGGGGAGCCGACACTCGACAGCTGGCAGGAGGCCCCGCACAACCGCTGGGCCTTCGCCCGCCTGGGCGAGCTGCTGCCCACGGCGGCGGTCTCCCGGCGCGACCCGGCGACGCCCGCGGAGCCCGTCGTGCGGCTCGACGCGCTCGCGACGCGGCTCCCCGATCTCGAGCAGCGGCTCGAGGAGACCTGCACCGACGCATTCCTCGTGCTGCGCGGCTCCGAGGTCCTCGCCGAGTACTACCGGGCGGGTTTCGCACCCGACGACCGTCACCTGCTGATGAGCGTCTCGAAGTCGCTGTGCGGCACGGTCGTCGGCGCGCTGATCGACGAGGGGCGCATCGATCCCGCGCAGCCCGTCACCGAGTATGTACCCGAGCTCGCGGGCTCCGTCTACGACGGGCCCTCCGTGCTGCAGGTGCTCGACATGCAGATCTCGATCGACTACAACGAGGACTACGTCGATCCGGCCTCGGAGGTGCAGACCCACGATCGCTCCGCCGGCTGGCGCACGCGGCGAGACGGGGACCCCGCCGACACCTACGAGTTCCTCACCACCCTCCGCGGCGACGGCGGCACCGGCGAGTTCCAGTACTGCTCGGCGAACACCGACGTGCTCGCCTGGATCGTCGAGCGGGTCACCGGTCTGCGCTACGTCGAAGCGCTCTCCACGTACCTGTGGGCGAAGCTCGACGCCGATCGGGATGCGACCATCACGGTCGACCAGACCGGCTTCGGCTTCGCGAACGGGGGCGTCTCCTGCACCGCGCGGGATCTCGCACGCGTGGGCCGCATGATGCTCGACGGCGGCGTCGCTCCCGGCGGACGGGTCGTATCGCAGGGCTGGGTGGAAAGCGTGCTGGCCGGCGGCTCCCGCGAAGCCATGACCGACGAGGGTTTCACCTCCGCATTCCCCGAGGGCAGCTACACGCGCCAGTGGTGGTGCACGGGCAACGAGCGCGGCAACGTGAGCGGCATCGGCATCCACGGCCAGAACCTCTGGCTCGATCCGCGCACCGACTCCGTGATCGTCAAGCTCTCGTCGTGGCCCGATCCCGACACCCGGCACTGGCACGGGCTGCAGAGCGGGATCCTGCTCGACGTCAGCCGTGCCCTCGACGCGGTGTAGGCGGCGTGACCGGCGTCGGCACCGCGCCGGTGGATCCTGCGACTGCCTGACGCGGTGGCGCCACCGCGTCAGGCGCGTCGCAGGATCCGCCCGCGACGCGGGGACACCCGAGGGAGCGCCTACTCCCCCATCCGGTTGCGGGTGCGCATCGCCCGTTCGGCCTCGCGCTTGTCCTGCCGCTCGCGCATGGTCTGGCGCTTGTCGTACTCCTTCTTGCCCTTCGCGAGGGCGATCTCGACCTTCGCGCGGCCGTCGAGGAAGTACAGGCGCAGCGGCACGATCGTCATGCCGCCCTCGCGGGTCTTCTGGTAGAGCTTGTCGATCTGCTGGCGGTGCAGCAGCAGCTTGCGCTTGCGGCGCGGCGCGTGGTTCGTCCACGAGCCGTTGAGGTACTCGGGGATGTAGGCGGCGTCGAGCCAGGCCTCGCCGCGCTCGATGAACACGTATCCGTCGACGAGCGACGCGCGTCCCATGCGCAGCGACTTCACCTCGCTGCCCGTGAGCACCAGGCCCGCCTCGTAGGTGTCGAGGATGTGGTACTCGTGCCGGGCCTTCTTGTTGGAGGCGATCAGCTTCTCGCCGGTCTCCTTCGGGCTCATGTCACATCCTTCCTGCGGCCGGGGTGGTTCGGGGTCCGCGCTCACGCGCGAAGAACCAGCTTATCGCACACCGCCGCCGTTCCGCCCGCCACGCCGAGCCGCCCGGCCTCGAGGCGCCCGAACCGAGCCGATTGCTCCAACCCGCACGGATTATCGGCGCGGGAGGGCTCGGGCTCGCACGATGGGCTCGGTTTCGACGAGCCCCGGCCCCGAGATCCGGATCCGCGGCCCGCCCCGGGGACGCTCTGCGCTACACCCGCAGGTATCTGGTGATCGCGATCTTCGCCGCGATCGCCGAGAGCACCACTCCCACCAGCACGAGGATCGGCGGCACCACGAGCGCCTGCTCCACCGTGATGTAACTCGTGAACGGCACCTCCCGGGCGAGGAATCCCTGCACGAAGAAGCGCACGATCGCCACCGACGCGGCGCTCGCGAGCACGGCGCCGAAGAGCGCGGCGATGATGCCCTCCAATATGAAGGGGGTCTGGATGAACCGGTTCGACGCGCCCACGAGGCGCATGATCCCGATCTCCCGCCGGCGCGAGAACGCCGAGAGCCTGATCGTGGTCGAGATCAGCAGCATGGCCGCCACCAGCATGAGCCCCGCGATGACGATCGCCGTGTAGCTCGCCACCCCCAGGAACAGGAAGATCCGATCGAGCAGGCTGCGCTGGTCCGAGACGCTCTGCACGCCGGGGATGCCCGAGAACGTCTCCGTGATGATGTCGGAGCGCGAGGGATCCTTGAGCTTGATCCAGAAGGTCTGGTTGAGCTGCTCCGGCTTCGTGATGTCGACGATCGGGTTGCCCTCGAACTGCTGCACGAACTCCTTGTAGGCCTGCTCGTGCGTCACGAAGAAGAAGTCGTCGACGTAGGGGCGCAGCGTGTCCGACTGCAGCGCCTCCTCGACGGCCGCGATCTCGTCCTCGCCCGCGTCCTCGCCGGCGCAGGTCGAACTCTGGTCGTAGTCCGTGCAGAGGTAGACGGCCACCTGCGCGCGGTCGTACCAGAACGTCTTCATCTGCTGGATCTGCAGCTGCATCAGGATCGCCGCCCCCACGAAGGTGAGCGACACGAAGGTCACCAGCACCACGGAGATGACCACCGACATATTGCGGCGCAGGCCGTTCCAGACCTCGCCGAGCACCAGTCCCGCCCTCATCGCACCGGCCCCACATCCGTCTGGTCGTCGTTCTTCCGGCGCAACCCGAGGTGCTCCGCCAGGCTGCCGGTCTCGGACATGCGCACGGGATCCATCGGGCGATCCGGATCGAGGAAGCTCGGGATCCGGCGCGCCTGCGGCCCGCCGGAGCGCACCGTGTCGTCATCGTCGATGTCGGAGTCGTCGGGGCTCTGTTGCAAAGATTGGCGGCAGTCAGAGGTAGGCTGTCGCTCTGCGCCGATCAGGCGGCTGCTGCGAAAT
>NZ_JBXAPS010000028.1:0-5679 GCF_058806435.1 Leifsonia sp. GW821-FHT13C09
GAACCGTCGTCACCTTGAGTGACCGAACAAATGGCGGGGGCTGGACGATCGGTTCAAGTGCAGATAAGGCTCACCACGCTCCTGTCCCGCAACACCCTTCCCAAAGACGCGGCGGTCGTAATCGCCAAGGTTCTGACCATCCACCGGCAGGCGATCAGCACCGCCACCCGTGAAGGCAACCAGCTCGCCCACCAGCTGCTCAGCCTGGAGCCATCCGGCTATTTCGGGGACGACAAGCTTGCCGCGCTGGTCGAGCAGACCCCGACCAAAGCGCAGCATGTGGCGCTGGCGGTCGTCCTCGGGGCGTGCGAAGCCGTCACCAGCAAGCAGACCTGGCGCTACCCCTCCTCCACCGACACGGACTACTTCACCCAGCTCGCGGCGTGGGGCTACAGCCTCAGCGACGTCGAGCAGATCGTGACAGCAGGCGAGGCCACTCAGGCGGCAGAATACGCGGGTGAGGTCAGCACGGACCCTGGCGCAGGCGACTGATCACGCGGGAACGGAAGCGGGCCTGCACACCAGGCCCGCTTCTCGTTGAGAGGTCACGACAGTTCGCGAGTCGCCACCGACACCAATGCCGGTCCAACGACAGGACCTCCGCGCTGGGCTACCCGGTTGAAGGCCACGAACGGCACACACGCCGTCTCCGCCGTCAACGCCGCCAGCCGGCCAATCGGCGTGAAGGGATCGGCGGCGATCGCCCATCCATCGACCGCGTACCGACTCACCGTCTCCACACACTCCCGCTTCTCCTCCGCCGAGGGGCTGGTCGAGCCGACCACCCCGATCAGCCCGCCTTGCAGTTCCGGACCCATGTTGCTCGTATCGATGGTGAATACCCGCATCCTGATCACTCCCCTGTTGATCGACCCTTCTATGGGTCGGTGTCAAATTGGTCTGCCGGGCGGACTGACCAGGTGAGGGCGTTTGTGCTGTCCTGCTCCTGATCGTTTTTCTTGCCGTTCCGGCACAAAGATCGAGAGCGGGCGGAGGCAGCGCAGTGCCCGGAGGGAGCGGTTGCTAAGCGCAGGGAGCGAAGCGAGTGGAGTCTGCAAAAAGCGACCGGAGGGAACGGAGCTGATGCAGCTCGCTATGATCGGCTGCCGGATCGGAAAGAAAACCTGGGGAACAGCACGCCGCAGGCGTTCCGCCCGACAATCAGAGCGCCGCCTCCGTGCGGCTCCACTCCGACCCCTGGTGCATCGTGTCGCCCTGGAGCCACGGTTTCTCAGTCGTCGTCGAAGTCGACGTCCTTGCCCCGCAAGGCTGCGACGGCTTTGACGATGAGCTGGATGGCGGCAACGGCGATGAGGACCGAGACTCCGAGCGCGAGGACCGGGTCGAGCCAGTAGAGCCCGTTCGTGAGCAGGATGATGATGCCGGCAATCGCGATCGCCGCCGCAGCGGCGGCATCGGCTAGAGCGTCGATGAGGACCGAGCGCATATGCAGGTCCTCCCCAGCGGCGGACCGGCCCAGGACGAACGCACCGACGAGCATGACGATCATCGTGATCACGCTGACGATGACCATCGGCAGACCCTCCACCGGTGGCGAGCCCTCCTGCAGCCGGGAGATCGCCTCGAAGCTTACCGTCACGGTCACCGCGAGCAGCAGCACCGCGTTGACCAATGCGGCGATCGCGATCGGGCGTTGCGCGTGCGGATGGTCGGGGTCGCGGTCGCGGAGGGCTATCGCGATCAGGCCGAGGACGAGGGCGAAGCAGTCGGCGACAGTGTCGCCGGCGGCGGCGAGCACGCTGACCGAGTGTGAGAGCAGGCCCGCGACCACCAGTCCGATGATCAGGGCAAGGTTTAGGGCGAGGACGATCAGGATCCGGCGCCGCTGACTCCACCTGGGCGCGCTCACTGCCGCCGGGTTGGGTTGGGAGCTGTTCGACGGGTCGGGCACCTGAGCATTGTTTCATCCCGCCCCGACACGGCATCGGATACCGTCAAGTGGTGACCGACCTCACCCTCAGACTGCGACGCTCCGGAATCGCGTTGGAGGTCATCACCCTCAGCTGGAACGTTGTCGGCGTGATCCTGCTGGCGATCTTGGCCTTCCAGTCGGCGTCGGTCGCCCTGCTTGGGTTCGGTTTGGACAGTCTGATCGAGATCGGCGCCAGCACCGTCGTGATCTGGGAGCTCACCGACACCAATCAGGCCAGGCAACGCGTCGCTCTCCGCCTGATCGGGTGGGCGTTCATCCTGCTGGCCAGCTACCTCCTGATTCAAGCCGCCGTCGTCCTCATCCTCGGCCACCGCGCAACCCCGCTGATCGGCGGGATCGGCTGGACGGCGCTCACCGCGCTGGTCATGTTCGCCCTTGCCTGGGGCAAATGGGTCGTCGGCAAACGCCTGGACAACCCGGTGCTGCTCACTGAGGGCCGGGTCACGCTCATCGACAGCATCCTTGCCACCAGTGTGCTGCTGGGGATCCTGCTGGACTACACCCTCGGCTGGTGGTGGGCCGACCCACTCGCGGGCCTCGTCATCGTCTTCTACGCCGCACGTGAAGCCATCCACATCTTTCGCGAATAGCGCCCGGCGCAACCGTCGCCGATACGTTCACCTTGGCCTGCGCGGGTCTTAGGCCATGACCGCGTTCAGCTGCCGGAAGAGTTGCCGGGCGATATAGCGTTTCAGGCTCCGACGGATCTCGCGTTTGCTCTTGCCCTCTGCGAGCCGGCGCTCCAGATACTGGCGAGTGTCCGGGTCGCAGCTGATCCTGACCCGGGCGATGACATCCAGTGCTCGGTTCAGCTGCCTGTCGCCGTGACGGTTGAGCCGGTGCCGGGTCGTGTTGCCGCTGGACGCCGGCAACGGGGACGCACCAGCAAGGGCGGCGAATGCGGCTTCGCTGCGCACTCGGCCCTTATGTGAGAACGCGCTGATCAGGATGGCGCCGGTGACTGCCCCGACCCCCAGAACGTCGCGCAGGCCCGGCGCGAGTTCATCGACATGGTCGGCAAGTCCGGCGTGGTTCGCTTCGAGCTGAGCGGACAATGCCAGAACCGAGTTCGCGAGCCGGCGCGCTTCCTGACGGATGGTGGTCATCGCCGCGTCGTCGGCGGGACGGAGCCGCCACCCTGCGATCGAGCGAACCTGGCTGTCCGTCAGCGGCCGGCGGGCGTCGACGCCGAGTTCGAAACTGCGCAGCAGCGCGGTCAGCGCATTGCGCTCCGCGGTTCGCCGGCTATCCATCGCTTGACGGGCAACAAGCAACACTCGCAGCGCCGCGCGCAACCCGTCTGACCGTGGAGTCGTCAGCCGCTCGACCTCCGACGCCAGGGCCGTTCGCGCCGCGGCAACGGCATCGATCTCATCCGACTTACCCCGCCCTGCGCGGGCCGAGCGTTTCGGCGGCCGAACGTCGCAGACGTCGACGCTGGCACCGATCAGCGCTCGCCTCAGATTCGAGCCATATGAACTCGCGCCTTCGATCGCGACAAGAACACGGCCATCAGCGCGGTAGTGCACCCACGCGAGTGCGCGACTGAGTCCGTTCGCGGTCGTTGGGAAGGTCGCCGAGTCCAGGAGCCGACCGGTTCCCGCCTCGAGCACGGCATAAGTGTGTGTTCTGGCGTGTGTGTCGACGCCGACGACGTGGTCATAGTGATCAGCTATTGAGCTCACTCCGGAGGTCCCCTCCCATTCAACGAACAATGCGATTCGTCGGTCTGGAGACGTTTCGAGGCGGAACTCTTACGAGTCACACGGGCCGGATCCCGGCGCGTGGACGACCTTCTATCAAGCCATCGGAACAGGCAAACCGACGTCCAGCTCAGCGGGCGGACAGATCGATCGAAAGGCACCCGCGGGGCCATTTTTGTTTTGAGTCACGCGACGCCGAGCCGGACGCCAGTCTGCCAGCCAGTCCCAGACCGACCGGTTTCATTAGAGTTTTGTTTGCCTTTCCGGCGGGGAGATCAGTGGCGAGTGGAAGGGGCGGAGTGCCGGGACCGTGGAATACCGGAGGGAGCGCAGCGAGTGAGGATATGCCGCGAAAGCCCGGCACGGAAGCGCCGGGAACGAGCTACGATCGGGCGGCGGAAAGACACACAAAGCTCTCGGAGCAGCGCCGCCGGAGGCGGCTCCTCCTCCCGTCCCTCCCCGAGACGTATCGCACGGCGGATCATCCAGTCGATCTCCGACGCCCGCGACCGGCTTATATACCGCGAGATCGGCTGTCGCGTTTTCGCACAGACGGACACTTTGATACAGCGAACGCTGTATCATCACGATATGTCCCACCTTGGCCCCCTCGACTCGATTCCGATCGCATGTACGCTTTCGCCCGATACCGGCCGGGCCCAGGTTGAGCGCTGGCATCGATTCGACGACCGGTACGCCTTGCGTCGCATGAGTTCGGATGACCGCTTAGTCGTGCACTACGCCCGCACCGACGAATCGCTCGCAGAACTCAGCGAGCTCGTCGCGGCTGAACACTCGTGCTGCTCGTTCGTCACCTGGTCCGTGGAGACCGACAACAACGACCTTCGGCTCGTCGTCACGGGAACGCCGGAGCAGATCGAAGCCCTCGTCCTCACCCACTGAGAGATCCATGACGAACATCGCCCCTGCGGCCACCATCACGCACACCGCCGCCCTGGCCCGCTTCGGCCACGCGCTGTCCGACCCCACGCGCGTCGGCATCCTGCTCGCTCTGCGCGAGGCGCCAGCCTTTCCATCCGACCTCGCCAACGCCCTCGGCGTCTCCCGCCAGGTGATGTCGAACCAACTCGCCTGCCTGCGCGGGTGCGGCCTGGTCGAAGCGATCCCGGAGGGTCGCCGGACCTGGTACCGACTGGCCGACGGGCACATTGCGCCCGCGCTGGATGAGCTGCTGCGCGTCACACTGTTTGTCGAGCCGGGGTGCTGCGCAGGCGAGGAGTGCCGCTGCGCATGACCGCATCCACCACGCACGAGCGCTCCGGGATCCTTCAGCGGCGCATCCGCTTGATCGTCGCCGCCACTATCGGCTACAACCTCATCGAGGCCATCGTGGCCATCGCGGCCGGCAGTGTCGCATCGTCCGCGGCTCTCGTCGCATTCGGGCTGGACTCGACCATCGAGGTCCTCTCCGCCGCAGCTGTCGCCTGGCAGTTCACGCGACGTGATCCAGAGCGGTGGGAGAAACCCACCCTCCGAGTGATCGCAGTCGCGTTCTTCGCTCTGGCCGCGTACGTCACCGTCAGCTCTGGCCTGACGTTGGTCGCCCGCGTCGAGGTCCAGCACTCACCCGTCGGGATCGCGCTCACCGCGCTGAGCGTGATCGTCATGCCATTCCTGTCCTACGCCGAGCGCCGAGCCGGACGCGAGCTCGGATCGGCGACAGCGGTAGCCGACTCGAAGCAGACCCTGATCTGCACCTACCTCTCAGCAGCCGTACTGATCGGCCTTCTCCTGAATAGCGTGTTCGGGTGGTGGTGGGCCGATCCGATCGCTGGAATCGTGATCGCGGTCTTCGCTCTGCGCGAAGGCGTCGAAGCCTGGCACGGGGACGCCTGTGCGACCTCCATCGGGATGGTGCTCGAGGACGGCAGCAACGACGAAAGTCGGCCCCGTCAGGGCTGATCCACGCGGCTCACTCGCCGGCGCTAGCTGTACTGACCCGGATCGTTGTTGACGTAGGAGAGACCTCCGTAGTCGAGTTGGAGCTGTCTAGGTTCCCTC
>NZ_JBXAPS010000029.1:0-2820 GCF_058806435.1 Leifsonia sp. GW821-FHT13C09
CCTGGGCTGTACTCCGACACCGTGAGTGAGCTCGTCGCGAGCATCTGCAATCACAACGAAAACTAGCCCCCACATCCTTGAAGGATCACGAAACGGTTACACCACTCCACGGGACTTGACCAGAACGCGAACCTGGCCGCTTCACTTGCGCGTCTGCGTTGCGCGGTGCGGATCTATCGGTACTGAAACTTGCCGCGGATAGTCTGCTCACCGACTGCTCTGCTTCGAGCTTTCCGCCGGGCTTCGACCGCACCTGCGCGACCTCACGAGTGGGCTGGGCTTCGCGCCCCTCAACCAACGATGCTCGGTGCTCCTCGGTACTAGTGTAGTGGCGCTCGTAGCGGATCACTCGTGGACATGACTGCGCGAGCTGGGCTGCCGCGTCCTGTGACTTCGAGCGCCCATGCTCGGTGTCGAACAGCGGCCGAGCGTATGCGCTTGGCACCCATCGTCCGCCGAGTGCGTCTGCTTTGCCTGCCTCGGCTTCCTGCATCGCGTGCTGCCAGCGCTGCACGATTCGATCCTGCGATACCTCGAACGGCACCTCGACGTCGACGACCGTTACCTGGTAGCCAGCGTCCGCAAGATACGCCCCAAGCTCCACTGCTTTGTCTGGGTCGCTCAGTACCGTGTCGACGATGATGTTCGTTCCCTGGTCGATCATCTCTGTGCGCAGCGCGCGTGCAAGCATCGACGATTCTTCATGCACGAGTGAGGCAAGTTCAAGTGGATAGAACCGCTCCCCCTGCGCCTCTAAGTCGCGCACCTCTGGCGGTTTGATCCATTCCTCATAGCTGCCATCTGCCATCGCTTCGCGCAGCAACAGCTTCTTGAACTCGTCCGCGTCAATATTCACGTAGTGGTCTCGATCCGCGCCGAGCACGGTATCGGCGACTCGCCCTTTCCCGGCTCCTGGCGGGCCGGCCAGCACAAGTGCTCGACCTTCATCTTTCGCGTTCGGCGACTGGCTCACTACCGCGGCCTTAATGCGCTCGTGCGTCGCCCGTCGTACCGCTCTACGTGACCCGTTGGAGCGATACCAAGCAGGGTTTCTGGTAGTCGCGTGTGGGCCGTCTTTGTCGAGTGGGCCGCCGGCAGTAGAGAGCGCTTGGACAACCTCGATATGCCGCTGCTCCTCTGGGGTCACGCCGCCGTCATCCGTGCATCGATGCGATCGCCAATCTCGTCGTACAGCTCATCGTCGATCAGCCCACGGCTCAGCGCGCGGTCCAGGTCATCGACCGAGCCCGCAACGTCCATCAGCAGATCGTCGAACGCATCATTGGTCTGAGCCCGCGGCACATACTCCCAGCGCGTCAGCTCATCGACAAGCTGCGCGCGGTCGATCAGGCCGGCTGCGTATCGCTCGCAAATCTCGTAGGGATCTGCGCCAGAGAAACCTTCACGAGGCATCGGGATTGTGGCGGCCCTCTGCAATACCTTCTGCACGTTCGGCTGCGAGACCTTCACCAGATCGGCGATCGCCTTCTGACGCAATCCACGCTGTTTCAGCCGCAGCAGACTGCGCCGGTAGTCCAGCTCTCCGATGTTTCGCAAGTGCTGCGCCTTCCGTGCAGCGACCGCCTCGACGGGGATCTCGGTAATCGTCATAGTCTCCACCTCCGCTTCAAGTCTATCGCAAATATAACCATAGTTATACTGCTACTTTGTGAGCGCGCGCATGACGCTCGATGCGCCGACTCCGAGCACACGCCCGATGTGGGCGTAGCTCTGGTTCTCTGCGCGCATCTTCTCGGCCGCGGCGATCCGCTCGGCCGTCATCACGGTTGGGCGGCCGCCGACCCTTCCCTGGCTCCTGGCGTGCTCCAATCCAAGGCGCGTGTTCTCTCTGATCGTGTCGACGCGGAGCTGCGCGAAGACCACGACGATGCCATAGAGCGCCTTCCCCATCGGTGTAGTGGTGTCGATGGCGGGCTCTGTGAGACTTACGATGTTCAGGCCGCGGTCGTTCAGCTCGGACAGCACCTCGATCATCAGGCGCTCACTGCCGGCAAGTCGATCGAGCTTGCGGACCTTGATCGTGTCGCCGGAGCGCGCAGCTACGTCGATGAGCTTGCGCCACTCGGGGCGATCGGCGATGCGGCTCGATTCGCCGTGGTCGACGAACACGCGACTGCAGCCGGCCGCGCGCAGCTCGGCTTCCTGCGCGCCCGGATCTTGCTCTTTGCGCGAGACTCGCGCGTACCCAAATACTTCGGCCATGCCATAAACGGTACGCGCTCAGTATCGGTGCGTTTCAGTTTCGGTTGGGGGTTTCGGTGCGCCGCTGTTCGGCGTGTCATGCAGCGCCGCGACGTCGCCGAGCTGCACACCGAAAACGATCGTTATCGGTCGGCGCTCGTCGGCGGCAGAGCTGCATCGAGCACCTGCCCGATGCGGGTGCGCTCCTCGGTGTCGGCATCCGGGCCGTCCACGTCGTGACTCACTGGGGATCGTCGTACCAGCGCACGACGCCGTTGGCTGCGTGCGCTTCGCGCAGCGCGGCCGAGGCGGCATCGAACGCTGCGGCGGCACGGTGCAGCTCTGCCGCCGTGGTGACGGTGCCAGTTGCGCCGTCGCCGCGCCCGTCCTCGCCGTTGTAGTGCGTCCCGTCGACGACGCGCTCATGCCAGGCCGCGAGCTGGCCGAGCATGGGTACGTCGACGCCGACATACCTCCCGAACTGCGCACCGGCCGTACGCCTCAGTACAGCGTGCAGCGCCGTCGCGTCATCGAGGACGCGGGGGCTCTGTTGCAAAAATCGTGAAGCTTGAGCATGCTTGGCGGAGATTGGACGGACGGAACGATGACGGATTTCAA
>NZ_JBXAPS010000030.1:0-2376 GCF_058806435.1 Leifsonia sp. GW821-FHT13C09
TTCCTCGAAGGAAGATCCCGGTGGCCACGCTGACGTTTACTGGCCGGGATCGTTACACCACTCTACGGGGCACTACTACTTCCGCAGCATTTCGTAGACCTCATCGTCGTAGGCGCGGGTGCGCTGGAGGTCGGCGTCCCAGAAGGACACCCCGGAACGAAGGCGATCGGCGACGTGCCCGATCCTGTGATCGCTGATCGGCCCGGCAGGTGTCGGACCTTGACCAGGAATTCCCCCATACAATGCTCCCCCTCGGCCGAGCCCAGGGCTCGACCGACCCCTTCGAGCGAGCAGGCCCCGCAACGCCCACGGCACGGAGAAAGGATGGAGCCGGGAGGCCCCGAAGCGTGGGATCGGCTGAACCCTGGGGCACCATGCGCGCCAGCCCCCTCTTGCCTGCCGTCGACTGGAAGAGCCCCACGACCGGCTCGATCTGGCCGGCGCATGCTCGAGCGGTACGGCAAGTGGAATACGGCAAGCTCTTCAGTCGGTGGGCGGCGGCCGGGTGTGGGAGCGTCTGATCGACGAACTGACGAAGGATTGAGACACTCAGTACCTGATGCTAAGCTCGACCGTGGTGCGAGCTCACAAGCAGGCGACGACAGGCCGGGGTTCCAGCACAGAAAAGAGTGGCCTCAATCCGGCTGTGGGGCGTCCCCGAGGCGGACCTTCACTAAGGCGGTGTGGGGTGCCAGTTGGGGACGAAACCTGGGCCCGGCCCGTATCTGTCGGCCGGACCCCATCTCCCGCAAGCATCAGGCCGCTGGGATCTTCCGCGACGGGTTCAGCAATTGGGGCCGCCGAGCGACCCATGGCAGCGCCCCTTCCAACTGCGCGGCCACCTGAAGGAGGAGGTCCTCGCGTCCATAGGCCGCGACGATCTGCACCCCAATCGGCATCCCATCGCTAGACATGCCGATGGGGAGGGAGATAGCCGGCTGCCCCGAAACGTTGAAGGGAACGGTGAAGGCCAGCATCCGCAGACTGCCCGAGATAAAGGCGGACTGACGCCCTTCCAAGTCGGTTCCCTTGGCGAGCATGAGTTCCCCAATTTCCGGCGTCTGACGCGTTACAGTCGGCAAGATCAGGAGGTCCCAACCCGCCTCCCACCAACGCTCCACCTTCCCAGCGTAGTATCGAAGCTCGTCCACGCACGCGGCGAAGGCGCGCCCCGTGACTTGGTCTGCGCGTTTGACCATTTCCCAACTGGTCCACTCAACGTCATCCTCCGTCAGCGGCCGGCCGATCAGTTCTCCGTTGCGTTCGATCTCTCGCGCGATCACGACGTCGGTGATCGGCGAGAGGTCCTTGAGGAAGGACCGATCGCCGAGCGCCTCTGGGTAGGCGTCGTTCACGTCATGGCCGAGCGCGGCAAGCGCCGCAGCGGCGCCCCGTGCCGCCGCGGCGCATTCCGGATCCAGAGCGAAGTCGCCAACGGGGTTGTGGGTCAGGACCCCCACGCGGAGACTGCCCGGATTCTCGCTTATGCCCTGGGCGTAGGGCCGTGACGCTGTCGGTGCGCAGAACGTGTCGCCCGGCCGATGGCCGCTGACGACGTCCAGTAACGCCGCGATGTCCCGCACGCTTCGCGCAAAGAGGCCTTCATGGGCGGTTCCTGCGACGTTGTCTGAATCAGTGACCAAGGGGCCTGGGGATATCCGCCCACGCGTCGGCTTGAGGCCGACGACGCCGCAGACGCTGGCAGGTATGCGCACGGAACCTGCCGCGTCATTGCCGTGCGCAACCGGTGACAGAGCCGCGGCTACCGCAGCCCCTGAGCCGCCGCTGGATCCGCCAACCGACCGTCCGAGGTTCCAAGGGTTCCGAGTGGCGCCCCACGCTTCGGGCTCCGTCGTTATCTGGTTGCCCATCTCCGGTGTATTCGTTTTGCCGAGCAAAACGAACCCCGCCGCGCGCATCCGCTGCACGAAATAGGCATCGTGGTCGGCTCTGTAGCCGGACTCTTTCATGCCTTTGATGCTGGACGTGTTGATATCGCCTTGGCTCACGACGGTGAGGTCCTTCAGAAGATAGGGCACGCCAGCGAAGGGCCCGGAGGCCAACTCGCTCTCACGCCGCGCCTTCTCAAAGAGCGGGATGATGACGGCATTGATCTCTGGGTTCACAGCTTGGACATGAGCGATCGTCGCCTCCAGCAGTTCGGTCCGGCTTATCTCTCCCGAGCGCACGAGTTCGGCCTGGGCCGTCGCATCCTGCCAAAGGTCCACCTTGCTCACTGTCGCGCTCCTTCTGCTGGTCTAAGCCGCGTGGACAATAACCTACCGCGACAGCTCCGGCGGGTCAAGTCCCGTGGAGTGGTGTAACCGTTTCGTGATCCTTCAAGGATGTGGGGGCTAGTTTTCGTTGTGATTGCAG
>NZ_JBXAPS010000031.1:0-2251 GCF_058806435.1 Leifsonia sp. GW821-FHT13C09
GGAACCTAGACAGCTCCAACTCGACTACGGAGGTCTCTCCTACGTCAACAACGATCCGGGTCAGTACAGCTAGCCGGCAGCGGACAGTGGCGGGCATTTCTAGAGTTCGCCCGCTCTTTCCACAACTACAGCCTGAACAATGTGCTGTTGATCCTGTCCCAGAACCCGGACGCGACCATGGTCGCCGGATTCCGGCAATGGCAGATCAAGGGACGCCAGGTGCGCAAGGGTGAAAGGTCGATCAAGATCTTCGGGTACCGCGAAACGAAGACAGCGACCCGGGACAGAGACACAGAAGAGACAGTCGAGAGCGACGAGCGAACAACTCGATACTTCCCCACACTGTCGGTTTTCGACATTGCCCAAACGGATCCGATCGAGGGAGCCGAGCCGCTGCCGGAGGACCCGACGCGCCGCCTGATCGGCGAAGATGACCACGGCGTCATCACTCCTCTGTCGGCCCACCTCGAGACGCACGGATGGAGCATCCAGCGGGCGCCGCTCGCGAGTGCGAGCGGATACACCGACCCCGGATCGCACCGGGTCACCCTGGCCGAGAACCTCGCAGTCGAGCAAGCGGCCAAGACCCTGATCCATGAGACCGCGCACATCGAGCTGCACCATATCGATGACGTAGACGAGTACCGCGCGCACCGGGGGCGGATGGAAGTCGAAGCCGAGTCGGTCGCCTTTATCGTTGCCGGCCTGACCGGATTCGACACCAGCTCGTACAGCATCGGTTACATCACGGGATGGGCGAACGAAGACACCTCCGTCATCCGAGACACGGCGACACGCGTGCTCAAGACCGCGCACACGATCGCGGAGATCATCGAGCAGCACGAATAGCTCAGGCGCAGCGGCTGAACCCCGACCCCAGATGGGCCGGGGTTCTTTCATGCCCGCTGTGGACGGCTGGCGGGAGATAAAGCAAGACGGAGGCGACAGGGAAAGGAAGGAATGGAGGAGGAAGTAAGGATGATCTTCCCCCGGTTCCTCGGACAGTTTGATGTGTCGTTTCAGGCAGCCAGGGTGACTGTCGTCGGGTCGATTTTCTCGTAGTCCGCCGGGGAGTGGTAGCCCAACGAGGAGTGCCGGCGGCGGGGGTTGTACCAGGCTTCGATCCAGGAAAACATCGCCGTCCCCAACTGGCGCCTGGACTGCCAGGGCTGGGTGTCGAGGAGCTCGATCTGCATGCCGGACCAGAAGGATTCCATCATCGCGTTGTCGTAGCAGTCGCCGACGCTGCCCATGGAGGCGATCAGGCCGGCTTCGTGGACGCGGGAGGTGAAGGCCCAGGAGGTGTATTGGGAACCGTGGTCGGAGTGCATGATCGCCCCGCGGACCCCGAACCTGCGCCAGCGGGCCATCTGCAACGCGTCGACGACGAGGTCTGCGGTCATCCGAGAGCCGATCGACCAGCCGATCGCGAGCCGACTGTAAGCGTCGAGGACGACGGCGCAGTAGACCTTCCCTTCGGCGGTGTGGTGTTCGGTGATGTCGCCCAACCAGAGCCGGTTCGGGCCGGGGACGTGGAAGTTGCGGTTGACCTTGTCCTCGCTGGTGGCCGGGTTGGTGCGGAACCGGAACTTGCGTTTGACGGCGCCGGCCCAGCCGCGCTCGCGCATGATCCGCTCCACCCGTTTCCGGCCGATCGCAAAGCCGTGCCCCATCCGCAGCTCGGCGTGCATCCGCGGCGACCCATAGGTGTGGAAGAACGCGCCCTTCTCCGCTCGGAGCCGTCCGATCACCGCCGCGATCTCCTCATCCCTCGCTTTGCGGGCGGAGACGTGGTGCTTGGCCCAGGTGTAGTAGCCGGAGCGGGAGACCCCTAACAGCCGGCTGACCGTCGCGACTTTGAACCGGTGAGGGTTCTCGGTCGTCAGCTGCTCGATCAGTCGGAAAGATGTTTTGGGAGCACGTTCTCCTTCGCGAAATACGCTGCCGCGCGTTTCAGGATCTCGTTCTCCGTCTCCAGGCGGCGCACTTCTCTGCGCAACCGCACCAGCTCGGCCTGCTCATCCGCGTCCAGGACCGGCACCACTCCGGAGGCCTTCTCCGCCTCGGCTTTGGCGAAGTCGTCCTCCGCCACCCATCTCGAGAGCGCGCTGTTGGAGACGCCGAGCTCGCGGGCGACCTGCGACAACGGGCGGTCACTGATCCGGACTAACTCAATCGCACGAACACGGAACTCCCGAGGGAAACGTCTAGCCATAAAGACCAACCTCCCGAACCAAACAAGGCCGATGAT
>NZ_JBXAPS010000032.1:0-2123 GCF_058806435.1 Leifsonia sp. GW821-FHT13C09
CACGAGTACCACATCCTCGACACCTACGAGGCGGGCCTGGTGCTCACGGGCAGCGAGGTGAAGTCGCTGCGCATGGGGCGCGCGTCGCTCGTCGACGGATACGTGTTCATCGAGCGCGGCGAGGCCTGGCTCGACGCGGCGTACATCCCCGAGTACCTCAACGGGTCGTGGACGAACCACGCGCCGCGCCGCAAGCGCAAGCTGCTGCTGCATCGCCAGCAGATCGACAAGCTCTACCAGAAGACCCGCGAGGGCGGCATGACGATCGTGCCGCTGCGCCTGTACTTCCTGGACGGCCGCGCGAAGGTCGAGATCGCCCTCGCGAAGGGCAAGAAGGAATACGACAAGCGGCAGACGCTGCGCGAACGGCAGGACAAGCGCGAGGCCGAGCGGGCCATGCGCAGCAAGAACCGGCTGGGGGAGTAGCGCCCGCGACCCGGTGCGATTCAGTCGGCCCGGGCGAGCCGGGCGGCCCCGCCGGTTGAGCGGGCCCCCGCTGGTTGAGCGAGCGGAGCGAGTCGAAACCCGGGGCGGTCGGGTTTCGACTCGTCGCTGCGCTCCTCGCTCAACCGGCGGGGGAGGCCCGCCGCGAGCGGAGCGACCGTGGCTACACTGCGTCGAGCGCGCGGCTGACGTCGAGCAGGATCCCGTTCTGCAGCCGGTGCCAGTGCTCGGTGTCGGGATCGGGCCACGACGACAGCTTGACGATCACGGAGTCGGTGAGCGGGTCGAGCCACAGATTCTGCCCGTGGATGCCGATGCCGCTCACGTTGCCGCGCTCGTTGCCCGTGCACCACCACTGGCGGGTGTAGCTGCCGTCGGGGAAGGTGTTCGTGAAGCCCTTGTCGGTCATCGCCTCGTGCGATCCGCCGGCGAGTACGCGACGCACCCAGTCCTCGGAGACCACGCGGCCACCGGGGGCGACGCCGCCGTCGAGCATCATGCGCCCCACGCGCGCGAGATCCCGCGCCGTGCAGGAGACGCCGCCGTGCGCGAAGCCGAAACCCGTCGTGTCGACGGTGATGGTAGCGTCGCGGTCGGCGTCGAGCTTCGCCCACAGGTACGTGGAGAGCGCTTCGACGTAGCGCAGACCGGTGACCCGTTCGACGATCCAGGCGAGTACGTCGGTGTTCGCCGAGCAGTACTGGAACTCGCCGGTGCTGCCGTCGCCGCGGAGGGTGGTGAGGAACTCGTAGGTGTCGGCCGGGTCGCCGTGGCGGCGCGTGCGCCAGCCGGCCGAGCGACCGTGGGTCTGCACCTCGGATGCGGGATCGACGTAGTCCTCGTTGTAGTCGATCGAGATCTGCATGTCGAGCACCTGCAGCACGGAGGGCCCGTCGTAGACGGAGCCGGCGAGCTCGGGTACATACTCGGTGACGGGCTGCGCGGGATCGATGCGCCCCTCGTCGACCAGTGCTCCGACGACCGTGCCGCACAGCGACTTCGAGACGCTCATCAGCAGGTGACGGTCGTCGGGCGCGAAGCCGGCGCGGTAGTACTCGGCCACGACCTCCGTTCCGCGCAGCACGAGGAAGGCGTCGGTGTAGGTCTGTTCGAGGCGCTGTTCGAGGTCGGGAAGCTGCGCCGCGATCGCGCCGAGCCGCGCGAGGGCATGACCGGGCGCGTTCACCGGGCGCCGCGAGACCGCTGCCGAGGGCACCATCTCGCCGAGGTGAGCGAAGGCCCAGCGGTTGTGCGGGGGCTCCTGCCAGCTGTCGAGCGTCGGTTCACCCGCGGCGGCGTCGGGGTATCGGGCGGGGTGCGAGCCGGTGGTGGGCGTGTTCATCGAGCGTCTCCGAAGGTGTGGCCGCGGCGGGTGAAGAGGTAGTACAGTCCGCCGCTGACGATCATCGCAACGGGAGCGGAGAGATCGATGTAGCCCATGGCCTCGGCGATCGCGCCGCTCCAGAAGTCGGTGGTGAGGAAGAAGGAGGCGGCTGCGCCGCCGATGATCCCCGCGGCGAGGCCGGGAATGCTGAAGCCACCGGTGTACCAGTACTTGGCCCCCGGGCGCTCATCGAAGAGATCGAGGCCATCGTATCGGTTGCGGGGCTCTGTTGCAAAGATTGGCGGCAGTCAGAGGTAGGCTGTCGCTCTGCGCCGATCAGGCGGCTGCTGCGAAA
>NZ_JBXAPS010000033.1:0-1449 GCF_058806435.1 Leifsonia sp. GW821-FHT13C09
GGATGTGGGGGCTAGTTTTCGTTGTGATTGCAGATGCTCGCGACGAGCTCACTCACGGTGTCGGAGTACAGCCCAGGAGTGGGGGCGCTCATGCTGCGGCCCCGAGCTCGGGGAGCTCATGGTGCTGGCCGATAGTGTCGGTACCCACGAGCGTGAGGCGGCACCTCGCGAGAACGTCAAGACCGAGGTAACGACGACCCTCGGCCCATTCGTCAGACTGCTCCGCAAGAACGGCCCCGACGAGGCGGGTGATCGCGGCCCGGTTCGGGAAGATCCCCACCACATCGGTCCTGCGGCGGATCTCACGGTTCAGGCGCTCGTTCGGGTTATTCGACCAGATCTGCTGCCACACATCTTTCGGGAACGTGGTGAACGCGAGAATGTCAGCCCGGGCAGCATCGAGGTGGTCGTGCACTTCGGGGAGTTTGTCCTCGACGTAGTCCAGGAGCCGGTCGAATTGGGCCTCAACACTTTTCTGGTCGGGTTGGTCGTACACGGAATGCAGCATCGCTTTCACCGCCGGCCACATGCTCTTCGGGGTCACTGACATCAGGTTCGCAGCGTAGTGCGTGCGACACCGTTGCCACGACGTCCCAGGGAAGTTCGCGCGCATCGCTTCAACGAGGCCAGCGTGCGCGTCAGAGGTGATGAGTTTCACCCCGGTGAGGCCGCGCGCGACAAGGTCTGCGAAGAACCCGTTCCACGCCATCGTGGTCTCCGCGGTCGCCACTTGCATGCCCAGGACTTCCCGATGCCCGTCAGCGTTCACCCCGGTCGCGACGAGCACCATGGTGTTGATCACCCGCCCGCCCTCACGCACTTTCATCGTGAGTGCGTCGCACGCGACGAACGTGAACGGGCCGGCCTCACCTAACGGCCTCGTGCGAAACTCACGCACATGCTCGTCCATATCGGCGGCCATTCGGGAGACCTGCGACTTCGACAGGGAATGGATGCCAAGGGTCTTCACGAGTTTGTCCATCCGCCTCGTTGAGACGCCAGCGAGGTAGGCGTCAGCGACGACGGTGATCATCGCCGCTTCTGAGCGTTTGCGACGTTCGAGGAGCCACTCGGGGAAGTACGTGCCGGAGCGGAGCTTCGGGATCGCGACGTCTATGGTTCCGACACGCGTATCGAGTTCACGGGTGCGGTATCCGTTGCGGGAATTCACTCGGTCAGCAGAGGGCTTCCCGTACTCGGCGCCGCAGATCGCATCTGCTTCGGCTGAGAGGAGGGTGTTGATCATGGTTTGCAGCAGGGTGCGCATCAGATCCGGTGATGCGTCGCCCAGCGCGTTGGTGAGGACGGTGGCAGGGTCGACAATAGAGGGAGTGGTCATCGGTGTGACGCCTTTCGAGTGGGATGTGAGAGTTTCCTCGAAGGAAGATCCCGGTGGCCACGCTGACGTTTACTGGCCGGGATCGTTACACCACTCTACGGGGCACTACT
>NZ_JBXAPS010000034.1:0-1426 GCF_058806435.1 Leifsonia sp. GW821-FHT13C09
GGTCAAGTCCCGTGGAGTGGTGTAACGAACATTCTTCGAGAATGAGCTTGGCTACGCAGTCAACGTGAGGGGTAGTTCCACAGCCACCTCCTCAGCAACGTTGTCCGTGATGAGGCGAACCCTGCAACGAGCCAACACCTCGAGTCCGAGGTATCGGCGGCCCTCCGCCCACTCGTCAGATTGCTCTGCCAGGACCGCTCCAACGAGCCGGGTGATCGCGTCTCGATTCGGGAAAATACCGACAACGTCAGTGCGACGTCTGATTTCTTTGTTGAGACGTTCGTTGGGGTTGTTCGACCAGATCTGCTGCCACACATCTTTCGGGAACGCCGTGAATGCGAGGATATCGGCACGGGCAGCATCGAGATGATCGTGCACGCCAGGCAGTTTCTCGCCGACGTAGTCCAGGAGCCGGTCGAACTGTGCCTCGACAGCTGCAACGTCGGGCTGGTCATAGACGGAATGCAGCATTGCTTTCACGGCAGGCCACATCTGCTTCGGGCAGGCCGACATGAGGTTCGCGGCGTAGTGGGTGCGGCAACGCTGCCAACTGGTGCCGGGAAAGTTGGCCCGCATGGCCTCGACCAGGCCAGCGTGTGCGTCTGACGTGATGAGCTGCACTCCGGTCAGTCCTCTCGCGACGAGGTCCGCGAAGAACATGTTCCACGCCGCCCCGGTCTCGCTCGTCGCGACCTGCATGCCGAGCACTTCACGATGCCCATCGGCGTTGACGCCGGTCGCGACGAGCACGACCGTGTTGATCACTCGCCCGCCCTCACGTACTTTCATGGTGAGGGCGTCACACGCGACGAACGTGAACGGGCCGGCATCGCTGAGCGGTCGGGTGCGGAACTCGGTGACGTGTTCGTCGAGATCAGTGGCCATGCGAGAGACCTGCGATTTCGACAGTGAGTGAATGCCGAGCGTTTTCACGAGTTTGTCCATGCGTCTCGTGGAGACGCCCGCGAGGTAGGCGTCAGCGACGACGGTGATCATCGCTGACTCGGACCGTTTGCGTCGTTCGAGGAGCCAGTCAGGGAAGTAGCTGCCCTGCCGTAGTTTCGGGATCTGCACATCGATCGTGCCGACGCGGGTATCGAGCTCGCGGGCCCGGTACCCGTTGCGGGAGTTCGTGCGGTCTGGTGAAGGGGTGCCGTACTCGGCGCCGCAGACCGCGTCGGCCTCGGCGGAAAGGAGCGTGTTGATCATGGTGTGCAGCAGGGTGCGCATCAGATCTGGCGAAGCGTCGCCCAGGGCTTGGGTGAGAACAGCAGCAGGGTCGACAATAGAAGGAGTGGTCATCGGTGTGATGCCCTTTCGAGTGAGAGTTAGAAGGCTTCTCGAAGGTGTCCCCGGTGGCCACGCTGTTCTTTCAGTGGGGCCGTTGTTACTCGGGGTTCGTTACACCACTCTACGGGGCACTACT
>NZ_JBXAPS010000035.1:0-1405 GCF_058806435.1 Leifsonia sp. GW821-FHT13C09
GGTGGCGTCCCTTGGGGTGGTGTAGTTCTTGGGCTTGAGTGTCACGTCGTTGACGTGGCGAGCCATCGTGCGATGGTCAGTGAGAACTGTCTAGGAATCTCACGAAAGGACACAAACGCACGATGGCTCTTGACCAGTCTGCCCTCCTCGAGCTGCTCGGGGAACTCAAACTCACCGATGTGACCGATCGGATCCGGGTCGCGACCGAGACGCTCTATCAGGAGTTGATCGACGCGGAAGCGGCCGCGTTCATCGGCGCAGCCCCGTTCGAACGCAACCCGGATCGGGTGGCCCAGCGCAACGGGACCCGACCGCGGGCGTTGACCACGACCGCCGGCGAGCTGGAGTTGAAGATCCCCAAGCTGCGGCAGGGCAGCTTCTTCCCGTCGCTGCTGGAGCGGCGCCGCCGGGTCGACCAAGCGTTGTTCGCGGTGGTGATGGAGGCCTATGTTCACGGTGTCTCAACCCGGAAGGTCGATGATCTGGTGAAGGCGCTCGGCGCCGGCACCGGGATCTCCAAGTCCGAGGTGTCCCGGATCTGCGCCAACCTGGACGAGGACGTCGCCGCGTTCCGGGACCGGCCGCTGGCGGAGACGACCTACCCGTATGTGTTCCTGGACGCCACCTACTGCAAGGCCCGCGTCGGCCGACGAGTGGTCTCCCAAGCCGTCGTGGTCGCGGTCGGTGTCGCCGCCGACGGCCGCCGTGAAGTCCTCGGCTTCGAGGTCGGCGAGACCGAGTCGCAACCGTTCTGGACCACGTTCCTGCGCTCATTGAAAGCGCGCGGACTCGACGGGGTGAAGCTGGTGATCTCCGACGCTCACACCGGTTTGATCGCCGCCATCGCCACCGTGTTCGCCGGCGCAGCCTGGCAACGCTGCCGCGTCCACTTCATGCGCAACGTCCTCGCCAACGTCCCGAAGACCGCCGGGCCGATGGTTGCCTCGATCATCCGCACGATCTTCGCCCAACCCGACACTGAACACGTCACCGCGCAGTTCGGCGAGGTCACCCAGATGCTGGCCCGGTCCCATCCGAAGGTCGCGGACATGCTCGAGGACGCCCGTGATGACCTGCTCGCCTTCACCGGGTTCCCGACCGCGCATTGGCGGCAGATCTGGTCCACGAACCCGTTGGAGCGGGTCAACAAGGAGATCAAACGCCGCACCGACGTCGTCGGCACCTTCCCCAACCCGGCCGCCCTGCTGCGTCTGGCCGGGCACGTCCTGATCGAGCAGCACGACGAGTGGGACGGCGCCGACCGCCGCTACTTCAGCGAGCACTCCATGAAGCTGCTGGACGTTCAACCCGAGGAGGTGGCAATCCCCGAACTCACTGCGGCATAATCACCAACAGCTGATCCCGCACGGTGTCGAGAAACTCCACCACTCAACGGGACGCCACC
>NZ_JBXAPS010000036.1:0-1385 GCF_058806435.1 Leifsonia sp. GW821-FHT13C09
GTGGCGGCGATGGGCTGCTTGTCGAGGTAGCGGAACAGGGTCTGGTGGAAGCGTTCGATGCTCCTATGTTCGTCAAGTGCTGATTTGGGGCAGGTTGGCGTAGATCTCTCGAGCGATGTATCTCTTGAGGCAGCGGATGATTTCGCGCTTGGTGCGGCCCTCGGAGCTGCGGCGTTCGACGTAGGCGAGCGTGGGTTCGTGTCGACGCATTCGGACGATCGCGACGATGTAGAGGGCGCTGTTCGCGGCGCGGTCTCCGCTGCGGGAGAGCCGGTGTCGTCCGGTGGTTCGGCCGCTGGAGGCGGGCTGCGGAGCAACGCCGCAAAGCTTGGCGAAGGCTGCCTCGTTCTTGATGCGGTTGGCGTTGTCGCCGACGGTGACTAAGAACTGGGCGGCGACTTCGACACCGACTCCGTGTAAGGCGACCAGGTCGGGAGCTGTTGCGTTGACGAGGTCTGTGATCTGTGTGCTGAGCCGTTTGGCTTCGTCGTCGAGGGTCTTCCAGCGTCGTGCGAGGTCGCGGAGGGCGAGCTTCGTGCCGGCCAGGTGCAGACGAGCGGGATCCGACGCTAGTGAGAGCAGATTCTCGGTCTCCGGTCGTAGGTGGAGGCATCGGTTCACCAGTGTGCGCTTGGTCAGATCGACGAGCTCGTCGCGCAGCTGCGAGGGTGCGCCGATCATCACGCCGAACAGGGCGTTGAAAGCCTGGGTGCGTGCTTTGACCGCGCCAGAGCGCGCGACCCGCAGGGTGCGGATCACCTCGATCGCGCCGGACTTGCTCTTGGGGACAGCGGTGGAGGTCTCGCCGAGCACCGCGCGGGCGATCTGCTCCGCGTCCAGGCGATCGGACTTGCCGTCCATGCGCCTTGCCATCCGATTCGGGCGGTTCACCTCGATGACGTGTTCACCGCTTCGCGTCAGTTCGCGGGCGAGCGCGGCGCCGAACGAGCCGGTGCTTTCCACTCCGATGGAGGTCAGGCTGCCGTAGCTGCGCATCCAGGACCGAAGAGCGTCGTAGCCGGGTCCGGTGGCGGGGAACTCGTGGTGGCCGAGCAGCCGACCGTGGTCGTCGATCGCTGCTGCGTAGTGGGTGTGCTTGTGGGTGTCGACTCCGCCGATGACCGTGACATCGGTCAATTCAATTGTCATGCTGGAGGTGCTCCTTCCGTGCGCGCTCGTTGAACGGACGGGGCGAGCCGGTCGGGCGGGTCGACAGAACTGTGATGGGGCTTCTAGTCCAAGCTCCTATCAGGTCAGATCCGGTCGGCCGGCGCGCTCCTTGAGACTGCAGCGGCCCCGGTCGACAAATCGAACGAAGGACACCATGGTCAATTCTTGGCCTGAGTCAGACCGAAACCGTCGCAGCCCCATGACAATTCTTCACA
>NZ_JBXAPS010000037.1:0-1060 GCF_058806435.1 Leifsonia sp. GW821-FHT13C09
TGTACTGACCCGGATCGTTGTTGACGTAGGAGAGACCTCCGTAGTCGAGTTGGAGCTGTCTAGGTTCCCTCGAGTCCACGGAGGTCTCTCATGTCCCACGCTAACGCCCGGCTGACTCCGGCCGGCAGGTTGATCATGGTTCAGCGCATCGGGTCGGGGCGCGCGGTCGCGCATGTCGCGGCGGAGATGGGGATCTCGCGCACGACTGCGTGGCGGTGGTGGCGCCGGTTCCGGGAAGAGGGTCAGGCCGGGCTGGTGGACCGTTCGAGCGTGGCCCGCTCGCATCCGAACCAGACGCCGGCGTGCGTGGAGACGCGGGTGCGGATCATGCGGGAATTGAGTCGTCGCGGACCGGTGTTCATCGCGGGGAAGCTCGGCTTGCAGCCCTCGACGGTGGGGCGCGTGTTGCGGCGTCACCGGATGCCGTCGCTGCGTGAGCTGGACCCGGTCACCGGCGCGGTGATTCGCGCGACCCGCCGTTCGGCGGCCCGTTACGAGCACGATCATCCGGGCTCCCTGATCCACGTGGATGTGAAGAAGCTCGGCCGCATCCCCGATGGCGGCGGGTGGCGTCTTCATGGTCGCGGCGGACGCCCGAACCGGAAACGGGGCCTGGGCTATGACTACATCCACACTGTCATCGACGACCACTCCCGCCTCGCCTACGCCGAGATCCACGGCGACGAGAAGGGCACCACTGCCGCAGGCGTCCTGGAACGCGCGATCGGGTTCTACGCCACCGTCGGGGTCAGGGTCGAACGCGTCATCAGCGACAACGCCTTCGCCTACCGCAACTCGACCGCGTTCCGCACAGTGATCAATGCCCACGGCATCCAACAGAAGTTCATCAAGCCGCACTGCCCGTGGACGAATGGGAAGGTCGAGCGGCTGAACCGCACCCTCGCGACCGAGTGGGCCTACGCCCGCCCCTGGGCCTCGAACACCGAACGCGCAGCAGCCTTGCCAGCCTGGCTCGACTACTACAACCTAGACAGAGCCCACCTCGGCATCGCAGGCCACGCCCCCATCGACCGAATCAACAACGGTCGAGGTCAGTACA
>NZ_JBXAPS010000038.1:0-985 GCF_058806435.1 Leifsonia sp. GW821-FHT13C09
AACCGTCGTCACCTTGAGTGACCGAACAAATGGCGGGGGCTGGACGATCGGTTCAAGTGCAGATAAGGCTCACCACGATGCTGTCCCGAAAGGCCCTGCCAAAGGACACCGCGGTGGTGATCGCGCGGGCACTCACGATCCACCGGCAAGCGATCAGCGCCGCCACCCGGGAGGGAAGTGATCTCGCCCACCAGCTGCTCGGGCTCGACCGCCCCGGCTACTTCGAAGCAGACAATCTCGCCGCGCTCGTTGAGCAGACGCCGGGCAAGGCGCTGTACGTCGCGTTGGCGGTCGTGCTCGGAGCCTGCGAGTCCGTCACCAGCGAACAGATCTGGCGCGCCCCCTCCCCCACCGACGCTGACTACTTCAGCCAGCTCGCCGCCTGGGGGTACAGCCTCAGCGACGTCGAACGAATCGTCATGGGCGAGAGCACCGCAGACGACAACGCCGGGGTCACGGACGCGGCAGAACCCGCCTCCGAAGACTAAGGGACGTGGAGGATGGCGATCCCGCTCCGGCGAGACCCGCATCCTCGTGTCCCACGGAATCAGCTCATGCCGCGCACCGGCGAACGCAGCGCCCGCAGCAGCGGCGCGATCGCCGGCCCCTCGCTCTGCTGGATGACCCGGTCGAAGGACACGAACGGGACGCACGCCGTCTCCGCCGTCATCGCCGCCAAACGACCGATCACGGTATGCGGATCAGCGGCGATCGCCCATCCGTCAGCCGCCCATCCGCTCACTGTCTCCACACACTCCCGTTTCTCCGCCGCGCTCGGGTTCGCGGACCCGGCCACGCCGATCATCCCGCCCTGCAGTTCCGGAGCCATGTTCCTCGTATCGATGATGAACACCCACACCCTGATCACTCCCCTGTCGATCGACCCTTCTATGGGTCGGTATCAAATTGGTCTGGTCAAGTCCCGTGGAGTGGTGTAACCGTTTCGTGATCCTTCAGGGATGTGGGGGCTAGTTTTCGTTGTGAT
>NZ_JBXAPS010000039.1:0-589 GCF_058806435.1 Leifsonia sp. GW821-FHT13C09
TCCCCGGTGGCCACGCTGTTCTTTCAGTGGGGCCGTTGTTACTCGGGGTTCGTTACACCACTCTACGGGGCACTACTTCTCCGTGCCGGGCTTTCGCGGCATATCCTCGCTCCGCTTCGCTCCGTTCCGGTATTCCACGGTCCCGGCACTGCGCCCCTCCCACTCGCTCTTGATCTCTCCGCCGGAAGGCAAACAAAAACTCTAATGAGACTGGTTGGTCTGGGACTGACTGGCAGACTGACGGCCGGTTCGACGTTGCGTGACTCAAAACAAAAATGGCCCGGTCGGCGCCTTTCGATCGATCTGCCCGCGCGTCGAGCTGGGCGTCGGTCGGTCTGTTCCGATGGCTTGATAGAAGGTCGTCCGCGGCCGGGGAACCGGCTCGTGTGACTCATTAGAGTTCTGCCTCGAAACCTCACCAGACCGACGAATTGCATTGTTCGTTGAATGGAAGGGGACCATCGGATTGAGTTCCGTGGCTGATCGTTATGACCATGTCGTCGGCGTTGACACGAGTAGTGCCCCGTAGAGTGGTGTAACGATCCCGGCCAGTAAACGTCAGCGTGGCCACCGGGATCTTCCTTCGAGG
>NZ_JBXAPS010000040.1:0-570 GCF_058806435.1 Leifsonia sp. GW821-FHT13C09
CTCGGTGCGCATATGCGACGCGACCCGCCACCCCACGATCATCCGAGAGAACACGTCGACGATGAAGCACACATACGCGACACCCGCCCACGTCGGCACGAACGTCAGATCCGTGACCCAGAGCCGATTCGGGCCGGTCGCGGTGAACTCCCGTTTCACCAGGTCCGGGTGCCGCGCCGACCAAGGATCCGGTCGTGTGGTCTTGACCCGCTTCGACCTCCGCGCGCCCTCAATCCCCGCGACACGCATCAACCTCGCGGTCTGGTCCCGGCCGATCATGATGCCCGCACGACGGGCGGCCTTCCAGAGCTTGCGGACGCCGTAGACGCGATAGTTGGCTTCCCAGATCTCGACCAGCTGCGGGATCAGTTCCTCGTCCCGCAGCGCGCGGGCGGACGGGGCGCGGGTCTTGGCTGCGTAGTAGCTGCTCGGAGCCACCTGCAGCAGTCTGCAGATGAGCTCGACTCCGAGCCGGCGACCGTCGACCAGGTCGTCCTTGTTCGCGTCGATGAAGACGACTACTTCCGGTAGTGGCGGTCGAGCTCCGCCCCGAAGAAAGACGCCGCCCGC
>NZ_JBXAPS010000041.1:0-538 GCF_058806435.1 Leifsonia sp. GW821-FHT13C09
GGGCTCTGTTGCAAAAATCGTGAAGCTTGAGCATGCTTGGCGGAGATTGGACGGACGGAACGATGACGGATTTCAAGTGGCGCCATTTCCAGGGTGATGTGATCCTGTGGGCGGTGCGCTGGTATTGTCGCTATCCGATCAGCTATCGCGACCTTGAGGAAATGCTGGCGGAACGCGGCATTTCGGTCGACCATACGACGATCTATCGCTGGGTCCAGTGCTACGCCCCGGAGATGGAGAAGCGGCTGCGCTGGTTCTGGCGGCGTGGCTTTGATCCGAGCTGGCGCCTGGATGAAACCTACGTCAAGGTGCGGGGCAAGTGGACCTACCTGTACCGGGCAGTCGACAAGCGGGGCGACACGATCGATTTCTACCTGTCGCCGACCCGCAGCGCCAAGGCAGCGAAGCGGTTCCTGGGCAAGGCCCTGCGAGGCCTGAAGCACTGGGAAAAGCCTGCCACGCTCAATACCGACAAAGCGCCGAGCTATGGTGCAGCGATCACCGAATTGAAGCGCGAAGGAAAGCTGGACCGGGAGAC